>JACKDF010000002.1 GCA_020633655.1 Deferribacteres bacterium | reverse complement strand
AACGTCCTGTTGTCCAATCTCTCTGATAATCGTATTAGCGAGCACTGGATTTCCGGCGATTCCCTTGCCATCGAAATTGCCTTTGGCTGGTTCAACGAGCATAGCGCGACGCAATACAGCAACCTGCCATCCCTGTTGGCCAATGGCGTAAAATTCATCCAGGAAAATGGCAATTGGGGTGAAATTCTGCTTTTCACCAACAGCGATCAATTCGGCACCTCGGCGGAAGCCAATCAATTGATCGAAGATGTTGTTTTTTTGATGAATCCCCGCATTCCAATCCATGTCATTGAATACCAGACAACCAACCTGAGTTACACTCGCATCGGGTCCCGCTATTATTACGGAAACGAGTATTTCAATATTAATTTAGCACGGATTACCGGGGGAAACTACGTAAAGAATTTCACAACAAATGCGTGGCAACGTGAACCACTCACATCTATTCTCCCCGAGGCTTTCCAACTCTTGAGCACGAGCATGCATTCCTTTGATTTGCATACGAGCATGGGCAATGGTTTTACCTTCAGCCGGCAAAATGTGGGTACGGTGAATGATATTATCTTCCTGAATGATCCTATTATTCAGGTGGGACAGTATTCCGGCTCCTTTCCGATGAATATTGAAATTTCCGGCACCATCAATTCCGAAGTATTGCGGCAATCCATTTCGGTTCCGGAATCCGATTTTTATGCAAGCGATGAATTTGTCCGCACGATGTGGGCAGGAAATTATATCCAATCTCTCGAACAGCTCCCGGAAACAAACGACATTATTAATGAAATAATCGAGTACAGCGTGAATGAGCGGGTGATTTCGAAATTCACCGCATTTCTCTGCCTGGAACCCTCCCGGGGAGGGGAAGTCTGCTATGATTGCATGGATGAATCCAGCTTGCTGCCGGTGCAGGAAATCGCCGACATGGAGGTGGACAGCCTGAGAATTCAGGTCTTTCCCAATCCGTCATCCTCTGTTGCGCGGATAAAAATACAGTCCCTGTCCCCCCTTAAAAAGGCACATTTCCTTTGCAAAATCCACGATATTCGGGGACGGGAAATTAAAGCGTTCACTGACATACCTGCCGCTACAAACAAGACATTTGAACTCGTATGGGATTTAACCAACGACGCGGGAACGGCCGTTTCCAATGGCGTTTATTTTGTTCAGGTCGTTGTCAACGGGAGAAAATACACGGCGAAATTAACCGTTTTGCGTTAAGTGAAAAGGTGCGACGCACTTCACTTCGAGGTTTCCCGGCAGCATTATTATCTTGCAGGCACCGCAAAAGAAAGTGCGTCACAACTTGGCTCTTCACATTTCTCTGCACGTCATTCCGGTCGCCTGCTTTTTGGCGTACCGGAATCCCAAAACACCCGCCAGGAGCCGGGAGATGCCGGGATTCGATAAAAAAGCATCGAACCCAGCATGACATACCTCAATGAAGTGCGTCACACCTTGGCTCTTCACATTTCTCTGCACGTCATTCCGGTCGCCTGCTTTTTGGCGTACCGGAATCCCAAAACACCCGCCAGGAGCCGGGAGATGCCGGGATTCGATAAAAAAGCATCGAACCCAGCATGACAGGCATCAATGAAGTGCGTCGCACCTTGGCTCTTCACATTTCTCTGCACGTCATTCCGGTCGCCTGCTTTTTGGCGTACCGGAATCCCAAAACACCCGCCAGGAGCCGGGAGATGCCGGGATTCGATAAAAAAGCATCGAACCCAGCATGACAGGCATCAATGAAGTGCGTCGCACCTTGGCTCTTCACATTTCTCTGCACGTCATTCCGGTCGCCTGCTTTTTGGCGTACCGGAATCCCAAAACACCCGCCAGGAGCCGGGAGATGCCGGGATTCGATAAAAAAGCATCGAACCCAGCATGACAGGCATCAATGAAGTGCGTCGCACCTTGGCTCTTCACATTTCTCTGCACGTCATTCCGGTCGCCTGCTTTTTGGCGTACCGGAATCCCAAAACACCCGCCAGGAGCCGGGAGATGCCGGGATTCGATAAAAAAGCATCGAACCCAGCATGACAGGCATCAATGAAGTGCGTCGCACCTTCCGCCAAAAAAATTTTCGACCCGCTACGCGGGTATTTGTTTTGGATTTGTGGCAAAAATATTATTCTGTGGAAATCCATTACTTTTAAAGAATCAAAGAATTCAAAGGGCCAAGGAATCGATTGTCCTCAGCGAACTGCACGCACACAATAGCTGCCATCGATGAGATCATCATAGCAACAACCGTAGTAGAAAAAGACACTCCATGCCCGCGACGCAGAGCATTTATCCATAGTCCAGATCCATCGTTGCGTTTTGTCAAACATGGAATCAATATACAAATCCCCATGCTTTTTCATCGGTTCCATCAGGCTCATCGCTTCTTCCAATGTCGGTAAACGCCAATCAGTGAAACCAGCAAATTTATCACGATTGAGTTGCGCAATGTAATCATCGGCTTGCTTATAAGTGATAAATTTAGGAGTTCCTGACCTTTGCCAGTAAAGGCCAGTAACGATATCGAAAACAATATCGCATTCTTCCCTTTTTAAGGCAATGTAATAATGGGTAATACCCTTCCCATCTTTATTCCTTGAACTATCATAAAATCCATGTTCGACAAGCATTAATTTCGTCTGTTCAGTAGAAAGTCGCTTTGCACTACTACGCAAATAACAATTTGCTTTGTTGCAGAATTTGGTCAACGACGTTTTATCAACTCCATCCAAAATGAATGAAATATCTTTGTCACTTTTTACTTGTTTTTCAATCATTTCATAAACAAAAAGCCCCATTTGATCGGTCCACGCAATTTCTGGTCGGTTTGCAGCAGGCAACTCTAAAAATTTCTTTACAAACAGGTATTCCATAATCGATCGATGAGCAAATTTAAAACGGTCTTCGGCATCGCGATTGAGCAGTGAACGCCCGGAGAGTTTCCAGGTTTCAACGGTAAAATAAAAATCAGCAGCTAATTGATTGATCTCCTCAATTGGCATGCGCTGGTCTTTGTAGCGCTCCTTGTTGCTGTAAAGCTCAATAGCCAAAAGCTCACAAAATTCACGCAGTGGTTCTTTGTGCAAATTTTCAACCTTACCTTCCTCCCTTTCCAGCCAAGCATCCACCATTTGTTCATAAATTTGGTAGGCGTAATCATATTTTTTATCGTTGTCGAGCAAATCGTCAATATAACCAAGCAGCATCGGTCGCGCGGAAAGACGAGGAATTTTATCGACTAGGGTTTGTGCTTTTTTGCGCTTACCGCGTTGGAAGAACGAATAGCGTTTTCGAAGAAATTCGTTGACCTGTTTGTCCTCAAATGGCGAAAGATACAGCTTGTGGAATAAATATTCACTCTTCTTGCCCGCCGCACCATCGCTAATTTTAATCACACCCGTACGCCCGGGTTCTTCGGCGGCTTTGGGAAAAAATTGCGTGCGGCAGGTAATCAGGACTTTTTGGAATTCTTTTGTCATATCGCACAAATCACGAATGCGTTGGTTGTGGTCAACGATGGCGAGCACATCTTCATCGAGCGCGTCGAGAAAAAGCACTTTGTCGTGTTTATCTGCAATTGCTTTAATTTTCTCATCCGCATCCTGCCTGCCAAGTGGAATGAGATGAAGGTAAAATCGTTTGCGGCGTCCAAGATAGCGAGCATAATAATTCAGAGAAAATGCACTTTTGCCCATTCCGGAATCCGCCAACAAAACAATGTATTTTGAATCGGTTCGCTCATACAGCAATCGGTCCATTGCTTTGAATAAATCTTCACGCGTTGCCGCTTCCTGTCCAGGCTCCATTGCGTGTGCCGGATCGAGATTTTGTGTCATCGGTCGAACGTAATAGCGCGTCGCCTGACGAATTTCTTCCGGCAGGTAAAGTTCCGCACCAAGGCGTTTTTTAATGGATCGGCGTGTGTGCCAGGCGGAAATCCATGGTGTGACGGTTGAAATGAGCTTGGCAATAGTTGCCAATGCGCCAATGATCGCAAGCAGCGCTGTGCCCACTTGCACAGGATTTGTAAGGATTGAGAGTACTGAAGTCGAATCCGGAGACATGTCCCCTCCCGTATATTTTTTTCGTACAACACAGTATTCTTTCTTGTGTAAACATAGGGAATTATCCTTCGATTAAAAAGCTAAAAAATAAGGAGTTCAGGCGAGTTCATAAAAAGAAATTTGTTCGCTGGAGGTGGAACGGCGCTCCCGCTTCGGCAGGCTCAGCGTCCGCTTTCTTTCGCAGATACAGTCTCAGCGTCCGCTTTCTCTCGCAGATAATGCTTCCGTGGTTGCGAGGGATGTTCTATTTTCAAATTTGGTCTTTGTTTATTGAGTGTTGAATAGGGATACTGAATCATCGTTGTGCTGCGAATTTAGCAAGTAAAGGTGCGACGCACTTTCTTCCAATATACCTTCATGTTTTTTTGCTGCCATAAAGCTCCGGTATGAAGTGCGTCGCACCTTGCAATTTTCATTTGCACCTTTCGCAAAACATCCCTTAATTGATCCCCAAAATTATTCCCATCAACTCACTTTCGGAACACAAAATTATGAAAATAAATCCCACCACCCGCTTCTCCGACCGTGTTGCGGATTATGTCAAATACCGGCCATCATATCCGCAAGCTGTCCTCGAGCATTTGGCCGCGCACTGCCAACTCACGTCACAATTCGTTATCGCAGACATTGGCTCCGGTACAGGAATTTTTTCAAAACTCTTACTTGAACGCGGCTGCACGGTTCACGGCGTCGAGCCGAACGAGGGCATGCGCCTGGCTGCGGAGGAGCTCTTGCAGGCATTCCCAAAATTTTATAGTGTCGCAGCGCCCGCAGAAACGACGACGCTGCCGAACAACAGTGTAGATTTTGTTACGGCTGCGCAGGCGTTTCATTGGTTCGATTTGCCGCAATTCAAACAGGAATGCCAGCGCATTCTCAAACCCGGCGGGCACCTGGTGGTTTTGTGGAACGACCGCGAGACCGACACGACGCTGTTTTTATCGGCGTATGAGCGCTTTCTGCAAAAACATGCTGTGGATTACAAAACTGTGGACCATAAACAATTTAATGCAAACGAAATGCAGGCTTTTTTCGCACCGGCACCATGCCATTATGCAGAATTTGCCAACCATCAGGACCGGGACCGTGATGCCCTGCTCGGTCGTGTGCTCAGTTCCTCCTACATGCCCGGTCGCAACGATTCGGGATACGCAGCAATGGTAAAGGATCTGGACATTTTATTTGCAAAGCATGAAAAAAACGGCTTCGTGCGTCTGGACTACCGCACGCAAATTTACTACGGAAAACTCGATTAGACCTGTTATTTTCGCTTTGAGGATTTCCCCTTTTATAATTGCAGCCTATTTTCTATCTTGTCCGCTTTACAAATTCGCCGATATCTAACGCTGAAGCGATTGTTGAAGAGCAAGCAACCGGACGTTGAGCTTGTCGAAACGACCGGTTCCACGCTCAAATTCGGGCACTTCGGCAAGCTCAGTGACCGAATTTTCATGTTTTTAAACAACAAAATTAAATTCTCACACTATGAAAAAAATACTCTTTGTTTGCATGGGCAATATCTGCCGTTCCCCAAGTGCTGAGGCTGTGATGAATGGACTTATTCGCAAAGCCGGAATGGAAAAGCAAATCTCCTGCGATTCTGCGGGCACCATCTCATACCACGCGGGAGAAGCTGCGGACGGCCGCATGCAAAAACACGCCCGCCGTCGCGGCTATGAACTCACCAGCATTTCCCGGCCTGTGAAACCAGTCGTGGATTTTGAAAAATTCGATTACATCATCGGCATGGATGACGACAACATGCGCGATTTGCGTGCAATGGACAGCAGCGGCAGTTATGGTCATAAAATGTTCAAAATGACCGATTTCTGTAAAGTGTGCACAGAGCAATCCGTCCCCGATCCCTATTACGGCGGCAGCGCGGGTTTCGAGCTGGTTCTCGATCTGCTCGAAGACGCCTGTGCAGGTTTACTGGAGAAAATCAAAAAAGAGCTTTAACATGAATGTACACGAACGGATTGAAGTCTGGGCGGGAGAACCTGTTGCCACTTCCGGTACAGTTGGGGGTGGTTGCATCGCACAGGCAGAGAAAATCACATTAAAATCCGGCCGGGAGCTTTTTGTAAAATCGGGTGTTGCCGGCAACTCGGTGTTTGAAAAAGAAGCCAATGGTTTGCGGGAACTCGCCAAAGCGCAGGCGCTTCGCGTGCCACAGGTTTTGTATCTGGAGCATGATTTTCTCGTGCTGGAATATATCGCGAGCGGCCTTGGTGGGAAAAATTTTTTTGAGACCTTCGGGCGGCAATTTGCGCAAATGCATCGATTTATCGGTGAGAGTTACGGCTTTTTCGAGGACAACTTCATCGGTGCAACGGTACAAAAAAATTTAGCCGAAGAGGATGAAATTTTTAACTGGACAAAATTCTATTTCAACAAGCGCTTAACCTTCCAAATTCGTCTTGCAGAGAAAAACGGTTTTCTCTCCCCAAAATTGCGCCGTGGATTTTCCAAACTGGAAACACGAATTGAACAAATTTTACAGGGGAGTGAAGAACCACCCTGTGTTTTGCACGGCGATCTGTGGTCAGGCAATTTCATGATTGCCGAATCCGGAGAAGCGGTGCTCATCGATCCGGCTGTGTACTACGGCCATCGCGAAGCGGATCTGGCCATGACGATGTTATTCGGGGGATTTCAACCGCAATTTTATGAGGCCTACGACGAGGCCTTTCCCCTGCCCCACGGCTGGCGCGAACGCAGCAATATTTACAAACTCTACAATGTTTTGAATCATCTGAATTTATTCGGGACGGGGTATCTGGCGCAAGCTGAGAGCTTGTTGTGGGGATATTTGTAGTGAGCTGCAAAATCTGACAGCTCTTAAGCAGAATATGATTCAGGCACGATTTTACGAAAAATTCTAAAGCGCCTGTTGTGATTCCGGGGGATGCCGGTATTGCAAGAAACGCAAACCGGCATGACCAAACTGTGTGAAAACGTTTAAACTTCACGGAGGCTGAGCTTGCCTGTACTGAGTAAAGTCGAAGTATCGAAGCCGGACTCACGCTCAACCGGGCGCTTCGACAGGCTCTGCGACCGGTTTACGCTGCATTTTCACACAGCCTGGACGTTTCGAACAAACGAACGAATGATTTAAAGAATAGCAAAATTCCACAACAGTGGGCAGGGGATCCCCCCGGCCCATCATCTACCTTGCGCATTGTATGACGGAAGCAGGCTAAAACTCATCAAAATCACTATTCAGGCTGTCAACTTCCAAACTATCCTGTTCAATACCGCGGATATCCAAATCGAGATCGAGAATGCCGCTTGCATCCTTTTCCGGCAAAACCACCGGCAAAGCTCTGTTTTCGTCAAACGTTGGCCAGCCAGTAATGCGGTCGACAATTTCCTGTTTTAAGCCGTCGGGCATTTTAAATTCCCGCGCAGGATAACGTCTTTGCGCTACACGCATAAAATTTGCCCAGATCGGTACAGCGCCAAAAGTACCGGTCACACCGCGGCGATTCTTGCGATACATCTGATAATTGCGGTCGTAACCAACCCACACCGTCGCCGAAAGGGAGCTTGTCACACCGTTGAACCATGCGTCTGTGTAATCCGTACTCGTGCCGGTTTTGCCTGCCCCAGGGGCGCGAAAACCATTCGCCCGAATTATTCGGCCGTTGTTGATCAGGTCACTGAAATAGCCTTTCATCATATCCAGCGTCATGTAACTCAACTTTTCGTCGAGCCGCTGATCGCCAAAACGTATGAGTGCTTTATGAATGACGATACCGCCGGCATCTTCGACCCTTTTGATGCAGACTGGCGGATAATACATTCCGTTGCGGGCAAAGATGGCGTACGCAGAAGCCATCTGCAAGGGTGAAGTACTCCCGGTACCAATGGAAAGAGAAATATTCGGTTCAAAAGGGGATGTGATGCCGAAGCGTTTCGCTGCATCGACGACCACTTCGGGGGTTAATTCCTTGGTAATTTGAGCGGAAACAACATTGATCGATTGCATAAGCGCCCATTTCAAGGTGACAGGCCCACGATATATTCGATCAAAGTTACGCACACGCCACAGCGGTTGCCCGGGGCCGGCGTAAAAGGAAGTCGCCGTATCCATTCGCACCGATCGCGGTGTAAGGTCGAGCTTCTCCATCGCGGTGTAATAAATAAACGGTTTGATACCCGAACCCACGTGACGGTTTTCACTTACAGCACGGTTAAAGCCGCCGGGAATCCGTTTGCGCCCGCCGATAAGCGCCTTTACTTCACCGGTTGCAACAGAGACCACCGCCATTGCTCCTTGGAGTTCCGCTCCTGTCGTGTCCAGAGATGCCTCCAGGCGTGCAATGCCATCACTTAATGCGCGCTCCGCAACGCGTTGCAGATCGGGATCAAGCGCTGTATAAATCTTCAATCCGCCATATTGCACTGCATCGTCGCCAAATAATTCACCTGCTTGTGCCAATACATAGTCGACATAATCGCTGCCGCGTTGCCGGCGGGAAACATAAGTAAGTGAATCAGTCAGAGCCTGGTCAAATTCATCTTCACTCAACAAGCCTACTTTTTTCATACGAGAGAGAACGAGGCGCTGGCGTGTTTTGGCACGTTCGGGATTGGTGAAGGGATTAAACAGATTCGGTGCGTTAATGATACCTGCAAGCATGGCGCCTTCGGCAATACTCAAATCGCTCGCCGGCTTACTAAAATATTGTTGCGACGCATCCTCGATTCCATAGGCCGAGCCGCCGAAATAGACAAAATTGCAGTAGGCTTCAAGAATTTGATCCTTGCTGAACATGCTTTCCAGTTGCATTGCCAGCAGCATATCCTTGAATTTCCGGAGGATCTCACTGCGATAGGTAAAAAAGAGTACTTTTCCCAGTTGCTGCGTCAAAGTGGAACCACCGCCGCGCTTACCCATAAAAATAACAGCACGCATCAAACCGAGGGGATCAATGCCGTGATGGGAATAGAATTTTGCATCCTCTGTGGCGACAAGCGCGTTGTAAAAATTCGGGCTGATTTGCTCCAGTGGTACATATTCCTGCCCGCGCAGGGAATAAACGAGGGAACCGTCATCAGCAAAAATTTCAGTAGGTTGCGAAAAGACCAACTGGCGCAAGTCGTTCGGTATATAAGGTAAAGTCGAACTGATGTAGAAAAAACCAGCGTAGACAATTACCAGAACCAGACTGCATAATGCAATAAAGCTATAAAAGAGATTCTTCGTCATGGGTTTGCTCGAAATCCTGTTCCTCAAATACCTCAATTAGTTCGTTAATCCAGTCCGCAGGAATATAGTATACAACGGCACGCAAATTATCATTGGCGATTGCCACTTCATGGAAATTATTGGTGATTTCGTTTGATATCGCCACTCTCGTTGTCGGGCTTGCAAGCTCAACCAGCGCCGGCATCGCGCTTAAAAAGCTGTTTTTGGTTTCAAAAGATATTTCATCCAGCAACTGCTGGAAGCGAACGAGGGAAAACGTCCGTGCCTGAAAACGTTCTTCGTTGGAAACATCAAGAATCTGGCTGGTACCGTTTCTGGATAACATGTCCAAAGCATTCCTGTCGAGGGTGTTTTCGGCCAAAATTTGATTATTCCGGTCCAAAAAGACATTGCGAAAACCATTGTTATTCAGTTCTACATAAACATTTTCCAGCATCCCATCACTGCGATAAAAAATCAGGGAATCCGGCGGGATGAGCACGGAATTGAGTTTTAAGGGGAGGCTGTTATAAATATGCAGGTAATGGTTCGCTGGCAACGATACCTGATGGGAT
The DNA here is from genome assembly GCA_020633655.1 of Deferribacteres bacterium. GTDB lineage: Bacteria > Zhuqueibacterota > Zhuqueibacteria > Zhuqueibacterales > Geothermadaptataceae > Bioreactorimicrobium. Next base: position 563,345 of record JACKDF010000002.1, on the reverse strand, counting down.
GTCTGCAGAAATTGCAGCAATTGATGAAAGGTTTGAATCTCGTTAAGCTTTTGTTCCTGTTGTCTTAATTTTTGAGAATAGTCTTCCAGCCGGGATCCGGCAGCCGTAATATTTTTCGCATCAACCCAGCTGCGCCCGGTACGTTCGCGTCCTTCATTTTGCCACACGAGATAACGTCCAAGTCCCATTTCAATAAAATTAAAGCTCAGCTCAGCAATGAAAAATACAACTAGCAAAAGGAAAAAAAGCAGGAAGTTTCGCTGATTCCATTTTTTGAGAATATTGTTTCTACTTTGTCCTTGCAATTTTATCCCGATCCTTTTTACGTTGCAAACGATTACGCACGAGTAGAATATACAGTGAACGCCTAATTTATAAACTTAAAAATTGAAATCCAGTTTGAAATGAAAATTGACTTACATGTGCATATAAAACGTGCTCACAATTTACAGGAAATCCGTGATGTTTTGCAAAAGCAGAAAATTGATGCGATCGCCATCACAAATTTTTTTGATATATCCCTCGCGCTATGGGTGCAAAAACGCCTGCCGGAGTTTCTCATTCTCGTCGGGCAGGAGGTCGAAAGTGCGGGCGGGCATATTTTAGCAATCGATATCAAAGAAAATATTCCTGATTTTCGCAGCCCGGAAGAGACTATCGGGCTCATTCATGAGCAAGGCGGTCTGGCTATCCTTCCACACCCGTTCCTCATTTATCATTCACTTCTACCCGTGGGAAAATACAGGCATTTATCCTTCGACGCGATCGAGGTATTTAATTTTCGCGCCGGGCCTATTTTATTCCCAAACACATTCGCACACATTGCTTTAGCCAATCGCGGCGTCCCCCTGGTGGCGAATTCCGATTCCAAGGATGTACAATCGATCGGTCAGTGCCACAACATGGTTCCGGGACGTGACAAAAAAGAAGTATTGGAAAATATTAAGAGGGGAAATATCACACGCATCACCACAATGGTGTGGCCAACACCCCAATGGGCATTTCGTTTCGTCCATGCACATTTTACACACCACCGCGCCTACAAATGCCCGGTTTGCGAAAAACAACTCGTTCGAAAACACCTGCCACGAAAGGAGGAGTGCCTGCACTGTGGTGGGATTTATAAAAATACAATTGTGTGCCCGGATGGGCATTTTATCTGCAAACCATGTCGCACGCATCGTGATTTTAAGTCGGAAAACCTGGAGAAGTACCGGCAGGAGTTGGGAATAGATTTGGCATAGTGCAAATTGTAACAGGGTACAGAATGGATTTACTTCTCCCCCAATTTGTCCTCAATCCACTGTGGCACAAAAAGCAGAGGATTACTTGAATGACGGCGGTATGTGCTCTCCACCAGTTTTTTGATGTCTGCAATGACACGTCGTGTATCGCGCGCTCCTGCTTCGATGAGAGCCGGGATATTATCAGGATTCGTCCTGCTGAATTGGCTGAGATCGGGTGCAATAACAAAATCGGCTTTTTGCAGATGGTGCTGGTTGTTGGAATCTATGGCAATTTCAAAAGCATTGATCATCACATCGATGAGGCTATCCGGTTTTATATAGTTTCGATCAGCACTTAAATGAGAAGCCAAAATGCACGGTACTCCCATTTCTTCCAGAGGTGATATCGGTGTATTTTCCACCAGCATTCCGTCCACCAGCAAGCGTCCGTCAAATTCCACAGGCCGGTACATTCCAGGGACGGCTGCACTGGCACGGATTGCCATCGCAAGATTCCCCCGCTGCAACACAACTTTTTCCCCTGTGGAAATGTCCGTCGCAACGATGGAAAGCGGGATGTTTGCGTCTTCGATATTTACATCACCAAGAAGCTGAATGTAATGATCACCCAATTCTGCATTACTGAGTAATCCAAGTTTGGGAATAGCGAAATTGGAGATTCGGTACCAGTTCATGTTAGAGATGAGTTCAGCCATTTTCTCTATTGAGACATCAAAAGCCAGCAATGCCGCCACCATAGCGCCTGCGCTCGTGCCGGAAATGGCATCGATGCGAATCTTGTTCTCCAACAGTGTCTTCAGAATGCCGATATGTGCGGCGCCACGAATTGCGCCGCCACTGAGGGCGAGTCCAACTAATATTTCCTGTAATTTATGGTTGTTATTCATTGGGCGTTCAATTTATCGGTGTGCAAAGAAAATTTTATCTGGGAAAATTCCGATCGCTTTTTTAAGTCGAATTGTTTTGCAGAAGCCGCATCAAATTCATCGCGTGCAATGTCGACGATTTGTTCAAAAACATAAGCATTATTTTCCCTCTGCCACAGTAAATACAAGTGGTATTTCTGTCCTCTCGGCAAGTAAAACTGAAACCGGAAATCCTGTTCGGTGACCGGTAAGATTTCAAAATGACGCGGATAGAGATAACTACTCGTCAACTCTCCAGCCTTTGCGGCTCTCAGGATTAGACGGCCATCCGAGAAAAAATTCTTGAACGTATCGATTTTTACATGAACTGTTCCCTGCAACAATCCAAGATTTTCGTCTATTGCCTGATCAGCATAGGGTAAAAAATGGTCATTTGAAGTCAGATTGAAAACATAATCTTTTTTTTCTGTTGGCGGAATCGCCACATCTTTCAGCACGGTAGCATCAAAATCGGGGTATTTCGCTACAATATCGTATACCCCACGGTTCACACCAACGATACGAAAAGTCCCGTTTGAATCTGTTTCAGCAGAAAAATCTGTACCTTTCAAAACGACTTTAATGCTCTTTATTGGCAGGCCATCTGTTAATGACAGAATTTTGCCTTTAACCGTATAAGTACGCTCCTGTTGCGCATGTACGTTGTATGTAGCAATGAAAAAGAAAAGCACCATAGTAAATAGTGAAAATCGCGCCCACCAATCCCGATGGATCGAAACAATATTTTTATTGGTTTTCATTGGTCACAACCTCTTATGTTTTTCTAACCTGTTTCATTCGAATCACCAGATTTGGCCATGAGACATGCTCTGCCCATCGATCACTTGAATAGCGCATGAATAAGCCAGGCTAAAAGGTTCATTCGCTAAAGTATACTTAGCAAGTCCTTAATTTGCAAGAAGAAATCCGCCTGGTAATTCAACGATGTAAACAAATCTTTTTATGAGAATAATCTTGATTTTTATCATGTCGATAGTTATTATGTCCGATCTTTTCTTTGAATTATTTTATTTAATTTTTATGGAATTTTTTGCGATGATTTTCAGAAGTACCCATGCGCTATTAACAATAGCGCACGAAAGATTTACTTTCCGTCCAGGCACGGCAAACCAACGCAAACTTCCTAATAGACAATCTTAAAATGCACCCATCGAGGTGCATTTTTTTTTACAGGATTGTGCAAACTTCTCTACAACCATGAGGATAATACCTTGAAAGAAGCCATTCAAAATTTGCTCCAACTGCAAACTATTGATAGAAAACTTGATACACTCGAACGCGCAAAAGGCGACCTGCCACAAAAGGTGCAGCAAGTTAAATCCGAACTCGAAAAAGCCCGGGAAACGCTACAAAACAATGAAAGTTCACTGACAGAACTGCAAAAAGAATTGCGGCGTGTTGAACTGGAGATTTCAACATTAAACACGAAAAAGAAAAAATCGGAAGAACAGCTTTACGCTGTGCAAACCAATAAAGAGTACGATGCAGTTACACTAGAAATAGAACAGGCTATTGAAAAAATTGATGCAATGGAAAATTCGGAAATTGAGCTTCTCGACAAGGAGAAGGACGCTTCCGAGCAGGTAAAACTAGCCAAAGAAGCGCTGGCAAAAATGGAAGACGATTTCCAAAAAACATCCGTTAAACTTGCGAAAACGATTGAAGCAAATGCGGATAAAGAAAAATCTTTAACGGAAGAAAGAAAATCCATTGCAAATAAAATAAAAGTGGATTACTTACGTATCTACGAACGCATCCGTAAACCGAAGGCAGGCTTACCCCTGGTAACGATTGAAAGAGGTGCATGTGGTGGTTGTTACACGAACATCCCGCCGCAAAGAGTGATGGAAGTTCGGGAATCGGACCGTTTGATACTGTGCGAACATTGCGGTCGAATTCTCTATTGGCAAGACGAAGAAGAATTAACAATAAAATAATAAAGAAGCTACATCCAAAGCAGACCGGACGGTCGCCTCAGGCGGTTTCAGCCGTGTGGGGAGGAAAGTCCGAACTCCACAGAACAGGACGGTCGCTAACAGCGACTTCGAGTGATCGGAGGAAAGTGCCACAGAAAACAGACTGTCTCGATCTATCGTGACGAGGGTGAAAAGGTGGGGTAAGAGCCCACCGCCCCGGTGGTGACATTCGGGGGCACGGTAAACCCCGTCCGGAGCAAGACCAAATAGATTCCGCGTTTTGAGGCTGTCAAAAACTTGCATATATTTCTCGATAATTTGATTGTGCATCAACAGAACAATTATGTTTGTGCTCATATTTTCATCGTGAGTTTTGCACTTTTTTTGACAGCCTCAAAAGAAGGGTTGTTCGCCCAACTTGCTTCGGCATAACGGAACGGGTAGGTTGCATGACCCTGTCAGCAATGGCAGGGCTAGATAAATGACCGTCATCCTGTTCCCTGGGATCAGGAATACAGAATTCGGCTTACAGGTTTGCTTTGGATGTTCTTTGTAAGAATGAGGAGTTAGATAATTGTGAACTTACAATGGCAGAGGATAGAAACATCTGAAATTGAAACCATAAACAAACTTTCCCAGGAATTAACAGTCCCTCCCATCCTGGCTAATATTTTTTTTCAAAGGGGAATTGAAACGCTTGAAGATGCAAAGGACTACTTCCGTGCCGGACTGGAAGATCTTTATGATCCCTTCCTGATGCTCGGCATGGAAGCGGCTGTCGACCGCGTTCTCAAGGCACTAAAATACAAAGAAAAAATACTCATCTATGGGGACTATGATGTTGATGGCATCACCTCAACATCCATGCTTGTGCTCATCTTTCGCAAATTGGGACATGATGTAGAATATTACATTCCGAACAGGCTAAACGACGGCTACGGTCTCAGCTGTAGCGGCATCGATCAGGCAAAAAGCCAGGGTATTGACTTGATTATCACCGTGGATTGCGGCATTACAGCTGTAAATGAGGTGCAATATGCCCGCGAAGCCGGAATTGACGTCATTATAAGTGATCACCACCAGACCGCGAACGAACTGCCGAACGCATTAGCTATACTCGATCCCAAGCGCCCGAATTGCCCTTATCCATTCAAAGAATTAGCCGGTGTCGGCGTGGCCTTCAAACTCATGCAGGGAGTCATTCAAAAATGTGGCATGGATCCGGAATTCATCTATCCCTATCTGGATTTTGTTGCCATTGGATCCTCTGCCGACATTGTGCCATTAATGGACGAAAACCGCATCCTTACCCGTGCAGGCCTGGAACAGCTCAACCGTACGGAAAATTTAGGTCTGAAATCACTTTTACGTAATACCAATCTTCTCGGAAAAACACTGGGGACCGGGCAAATAATTTTTATCATGGCGCCTCGCATCAATGCGGTTGGACGTATGGGAGATGCCATGCGTGCAGTAAAAATGCTTACATCATCCAGTGCAAAAATTGCACAACAAATTTCAGATGAACTCGAACAGTCGAATCGCGAGCGACGCAGCATTGATGAGCAGACATTCAATGAAGCTGTAGAAATGATCGAAAGCAATTTCAACCCTGAAAAAGACTCTTTCTTTGTTTTGAGTTCGGAAAATTGGCATCAGGGTGTTATTGGCATCGTCGCCAGCAGGCTTGTGGAACGCTATTACCGTCCAACTGTGATGATATCAACAGACAACGGTATTGGGAAAGGCTCTGCGAGAAGTATTCACGGATTCAATATATACGATGCGCTTGAGTCCTGCACTGACCTCATGCTCGCCTTTGGGGGTCATAAATACGCCGCCGGATTGAGTATAAACTCGAATCAGATTGAAACGCTGCGTAATCGTCTGAATGGCTATGCGAGTGAATATTTGACGGATGAAATGCTGGTGCCCTCCCTGACGATCAGTGGGGAGATCAGACTCTCGGACATCGACGACAAATTCCTGCGGGTATTAAAAATGATGGCGCCTTTCGGACCGCAAAATTCACGCCCGGTTTTCTCCAGTAAAGGAATAAAAATTGTCGGTACACCAACGATTGTCGGCAACAATCATCTGCGTTTTCGCGCGTCCCAGGATAATGTTGCGATTGACGCTATTGGCTTTAACCTCGGTGATCTCATACACCGTTTGCATGGCAATACCGATGATGTTGAAATAGCTTATTACATTGAAGAAAATGAGTGGCAAGGCCGAATTTCTACACAACTCCGAATACGGGATATACGCTGAATTACTGACTTTTAGGAACCGAATGAAAAAGTATCAATCACAGCTCGATGCGCATGGTACAGAATTCTTACAGCGCAAAAAGTATATGCTCTCGCTCCTTGATACTTTGAACGAAAGACGGCAGACGATTCTCGAAACATCGCCTTCGGCAATAAACCGGCTTGAAAAACGTGGTAAATATCCGGCTCGTGCAAAAATAGAGAAAATTCTGGATGCTGGTACCCATTTTCATGAAATAGGCCTATTTGCCGCCTATGACATGTATCATGATATTCCAGGCGGTTATCCTGCGGCAGGGACGATTGTCGGTATCGGCACAGTCTCCGGCAAAAAGGCTGTCATCGTTGCAAACGATCCCACGGTAAAATCCGGAGCCTGGGTTGAAATGACCTGCAAGAAAAACCTGCGTGCCCAGGAAATTGCCATGGAAAACCATCTCCCTATCATCTACATGGTTGATTCTGCAGGTGTGAATCTCGAGCGTCAGGCGGAAATTTTCCCGGACCGCGAACATTTCGGACGCATTTTCCGCAACAATGCAAAAATGGCTGCTATGGGCATTCCACAAATCTCCTGTGTCTTTGGATTCTGTGTTGCGGGTGGTGCCTATTTACCAGGCATGTCCAGCGATCTCGCCATGGTGACTGCAAATGCCAGCATGTTTTTGGCGGGTCCTTTTCTTGTCCGCAGTGCCCTCGGTCAGGACGTTGATATGGAAACACTTGGCGGTGCCACAATGCACAACGCCATTAGCGGTGTGGCCGATTATGAATTTGCCAACGAAGACGATGCTCTTGAGTGGATTCGTGATCAGATTGCGGCAATCGGAACACCATCTGCGTCGCCTTTCGATCGCATTACCGCTGAAGAACCTGCCTATGACTCTGATGAATTGCTCGGAATATTACCAGAAAATCTCAGCGGTACCTATGAAGCCCGGGAAATCATTGCACGCCTCGTGGATGGCAGCCGTTTCCAGGAATACAAACCTAAATTTGGACTCACGCTGGTAACAGCCTTTGCCCGTATCGGAGGATTCTCCGTCGGCCTGGTCGCAAACCAGGGCAAATCTGTCCGGAAACAAATGCCACCGGATAATCACGGTCAACCACAGCCTGCGCAAGTTCAGATGAGTAATGTCATTTACAGCGATTCTGCCAACAAAGCCACACATTTTATTATGTTATGCAATGAACGCCGAATTCCGTTGATTTTTTTGCAGGATGTTACGGGTTTTATGGTGGGTAAAATGGCAGAAAACAACGGTATCATTCAAGACGGAGCTCAGTTCGTCAATGCGCAGGCAAACTCGGTTGTCCCGAAATTTACCGTGGTTTTACGCAATAGTTATGGGGCGGGTAATTATGCCATGTGCGGCAAAGCTTACGATCCACGGCTCATTTATTCCTGGCCAACGGCACGACTTGCGGTAATGGATGGCGGCATCGCTGCGGATACAGTTCTTCTCACAAAAAAGAATTTAACCGAGATCGAACGCACTAACTTCCGGCAAAAGCTGGTAGAAAAATACGCTAACGAGGCATCGCCGTACTACTCTGCCGCCCGTCTCGTTGTCGACGATATTCTCGATCCACGGGATACTCGCGCCGCGCTAATCAACGGCCTTGAAATAGCTGCGAATAATACGGTACTACCACCTTTTGTCACCGGTGTCATGAGAATGTAAGTTAAATCAAGTATCAGGTTTGCAGGTACCATGTTACAAGATTTTATATGTAACCTTTAACCTGTTACCTGTCACTAATTTTTTATTTGAAAATTATATGGATAAAAAAATTATCAGAATTGCGAACGGACAGGGATTTTGGGGTGATTCCATTCTCGGCCCTGTTCGGCTGCTGCGAGAAGGACCTATCGATTATCTGACATTGGATTATCTCGCTGAAGTCACCATGAGCATCATGCAGAAGCTTAAATCCCGCAATCCCCAGGCAGGCTATGCTACGGATTTCATCAAATTGCTGCAACGCATACTTCCTGAAGCACAAAAGAAAGGTGTGCGTATCATCGCCAGCGCTGGTGGTGTAAACGCACAAGCATGCCTCGAAGCAGCCGGTGAAGTCGTGCAAAACCTCGGCCTTTCCGGAGTAAAAATAGCCACGGTCACCGGTGACGACATCCTGCATCGCATCGATGAATTGCAAGCAGTCGGGGAAAACTTCACCAACATGGATACGGGGGCATATTGGTCTGAAGTACGTAACAAAGTCTCTTCTGCTAATGTCTACCTTGGCGCTGCCGGCATCGTTGAAGCCCTGGACCAGGGCGCGGACATCGTCATTTGCGGTCGCGTCACCGATCCGGCACTGGTACTCGGCCCGATGATACACGAATTTGGCTGGCAGTTTGATGATTTCAATAAGCTGGCTGCCGGGACAGTTGCAGGCCATATTGTTGAATGCGGTGCTCAATGCACCGGTGCCAACTATACCAACTGGAGAAAAATTAAAGACTTTGCGATGATCGGTTATCCAGTGATTGAAATGGAATCCAATGGAGAGTTTGTCATAACCAAGCACCCGAACACTGGTGGTGAAGTGAGTATTGAATCGGTCACATCGCAATTGATGTATGAAATGGGTGATCCCCAAAATTATATAACACCCGATGTGGTTGTCGATTTCACTACTGTGAATCTTAAATCTGACGGGGCTGACCGGGTACGTGTTTATGGGATACAAGGCAAAACCGCAACTCCATTTTTAAAAGTTTCTGCTAGTTACAGCAGTGGCTACAAGGCCGTGGGGCAACTCACAATTGCCGGGCCGGAGGCACTGGAAAAAGCAAAAATATGTGCAGACACCATCTGGAAAAGATTGGAATACGATGGTGTCACTTTCCCCGAAAAAAATAAATTAGTTGAATATTTAGGTGCAGCAGTTTGTCATGCTGGCATTGCGCGAGAACCGGCACAAAGCGATGAAATAGTTCTGCGCATCGGTGTAAAGGACGAAGACAGAGCCCGGGTCGACCGTTTCGGCATGGAGATCGTTCCCCTTGTAACCAGTGGCCCCCCGGGTGTCACCGGATTTGCCGGTGGTCGTCCAAAAGCCACTGAAATTATCAGTTACTGGCCGAGTTTAATCCGCAAGGAACGCATTCAGCACGCCGTGCATGTAGAATCGTTTTGAAAAATCGCATACCTATTGATTCTTTTCTCATAGACAGGAGTCCGTGCGACCAATGCTTTTAACCTCAGGAGTTATTTAATGGAAAACAACATTCAGGAAATCAGTGCACATTTAAAAAGGTTGTCGCGCCCCCTCAACCGCAATGAAAAAAATATCGCTATTATCCTATCAGCCGGACACGGCAAACGTATAAAATCAGAAACCTCAAAAATGCTGCACAAGGTTTGGGGAGTTCCAACAGTTTTACGTGTGGCCAGAGCTGCGCAAAATGGTTTGGAAACCGACAACCAGATTCTTGTCGTCGGCATAAAAGCAGTAGACGTTGCGAATGTGTGCGGCACCCGTCCCAACCGCTGCTTCGCCTACCAGGCGGAACAAAATGGTACCGGCCACGCCGTCAAAATCGCTCTGCAGGAATTAGGCAGCAAAACCCACGATGGCAATATCTACGTATTTCCCGGAGATGTTGGCCTGCTCAGCGAAGAAGTCGTGAGCAACTTCCGCAAAGCATTCGAAAACTCGGTGTGCGATATGATGGTATTGACGAGTATTTTTCGTGGTTTACCAAGCGAAAACTACTATGGTCGCATCATTCGGGTTCCTGAAAAGGATGCCAAAGGTGAAAAATCGCCGGAGGCTGGAATGGTGATTGAAATCAAAGAACACAAGGACATTCTTGCACTGCAGGATGAGGAAAAATACACCTTAACCTATCACGGGCGTGAATATGCATTTTCAAAGCACGAATTGATTAAAATCAATGAATTTAATACCGGCCTTTTTGCCTTTAAAACCAATGCGCTGCTGGAAAAAATCGATCACTTAAAAGAAGACAACGTGCAGGGTGAATTGTACATTACTGACCTTATCAACATATTCAATCAGGATGGTTTATCTGTTGGTGCAGCAGCAACAGAAGATGAAAATTCCGTGCTTGGCTTTAATGTAAAAAGCGTCCTAAAACAAATGGAAAATATCGCACGTGATTCGGTCTATGATAAATTAAAAGATATAATCACCATCGCCGATCGGGAAGATTTTTTCGTTGCGGATGAAGTGGTGGATCAGATACTCGAGTTGGATAAAACCTCCGGTCCGCTGGATATCGAAATCGGTAAAGGTGTTTATGTCGGTCCCAATGTCAAACTGAATAAAGGCGTGGTTTTCCACAGTGGCGCAACCCTCGAGGGTAACATCGTTTTAGGAGAATACGTCGTTATCGACCAGGCCGTGAATTTGAGCACCTACGATCATCAGGTGATGCGAATCGGATCAAACACGGAAATATTCAAAGGTGATATTATTAAAGGCAATTTAATTATTGGCAATAATTGCCGCATCGAGTCTGGTGTTAATATCACCGGATCTGACGAACATCCAACCCGCATCGGTAATAATGTTCTGGTGAAAGGCACCTCACGAATTTTTGGATGCACAATTGAAGATGATATTTTCATCGAGCACAGTGTTTTGAAATTTTGTTATGTGGAACGAACCGTACGCAAAGATGGCACCATCCAGCCGATTCAGTGGGTATTGCCGCAACCACAAGGCTTAGATTCGATTCGGTATAAGTAGGCTGTAGGCTGTAGGCTATAGAAAATAAATCATAGCAGATTGTTATTACAAGGTATTATCCTGCACTTATGGCCTCATTCCTTACGGTCTATAGCCGAACCACCTGCAGTCTGAACCAAAGGATTATACATGAAAATAAAATTGAGTGAAATTGCCTATGCCCGCTCCGGCGATAAAGGCGACGGCAGCAACGTTGGCATTGCCGCTTACACCGACAAAGGTTTTGCACTCCTTAAGCACGAACTCACAACTGAGCGTGTCAAAAAACATTTTTCACACATTTGTTTTGGCGACGTAGAACGTTACGAAATGCCCAATATCCGTGCCCTCAATTTTATCCTGCACGATTCGCTTGGTGGCGGCGGTTCAGAAAGTCTGAAAACTGACGCCCAGGGCAAGACCCACGGCTTGGGATTACTTTACATGGAAGTTGAAGTCGATTCACAGGACGGTTTCCTCAGGTGATAAATCGCAAGCGGTAATATTACCGCACCCTGCTCGAGCGATGCTTTTTTTCAAAGGAAACTGAATAGGAACGCTGTTTCCCAAATGATCGAAATCAGAATTAAAAATTTCGTTGCGGAGCTGATTCTCAACCGACCACCAGTCAACGCACTGAATGCATTGATGGTAAATGAACTGAAGGATGCATCAAACGATATCAGCAAAAAAGCAGAAACAAGCGACATTCGTTGTGTTATTATCCGCTCATTATGCAAGCACTTCTGTGCTGGTGCCGATTTGAAAGAACGCCAATCCATTCCCCCGGACTGTGTCGCCGACACGGTTTTAAAAATCCAACAAACCTTTACCAAAATCGCAGAAATTCCGGTTCCTATCATTGCAGCACTGCATGGCTCAGCCATCGGTGGCGGGCTCGAGCTGGCCTTGGCTGCCGATATTCGAATTGCGGCAGAATCAGCAAAAATGGGATTGCGTGAGACGGCACTTGCCATCATTCCCGGTGCGGGCGGAACACAGCGGTTGGCACGATTGATTGGTCCATCGGCTGCAATTTATTGGATAGGCACAGCACGAATTTTCTCTGCTAGCGAAGCATTGAAATGGGGTGTTGTGCAGGAAATAGTAGATGACAAAATACTCGAACAAACTGTACAAAATCTGGCACAGGAAATCGCTGCCAACGGTCCTGTCGCGGTGCGGGCTGCAAAAAAAGCAATTTACACTGGTTTAGCACTATCGATGAACCAAGGACTTGAATTGGAACACGAGCAATATAAAGACACGATTCCTACAAAAGATCGGGAAGAGGCGCTGGCTGCCTTTTTTGCAAAAAGGAAACCGAAATTTAAGGGGAAATAAAAATGGACAAACGACAAAGGAAAACTTCATGGGGAGACACAACATTGTATAAAATCATCATTCTTTTACTCGCATCGACCATCATTACAAATACGGCGCATCCACAAACAAAAACCGATTCACTTCTCACACAATACCCGTTGCGTGTTGGAAATGTATGGGATTACACTGGCACATATTATTATTCGGGCGTATTTCCATGTCCACGTTGGAAAACGGTAACAGCGATTGATGACAGCGTGCATATAAATGGTAAGCAATACATAGTCTTGGAAACCACATATTATGAAATGGAATTGCAAAGTAAACCGGGAACATTAGGTAGGATTAGTAAATTTACTTCTCTTCAACGTGTGGATTCGACGAGTTTAAATGTATATGAAATAGTAGATCAAATAAATCAACCATGGGAAGATTCAACTGGAATAGAATATCTCATCGACAGTCTGAATGCAAATATGGGTGATTCAATCGACATGAGTGCTTCGTGGGGAGAGGGAGCGATTTTAGAATTACAAAGCATTTCAGAACAAGAAATATTTGGACAAACTCGAGAAACCCGATCCTTGGGATTAGACTATTTTATATGGTATGGATTCACCACAGCTTCAGGTCTTGGAGTAATTTCTTCAGGGAGCGGCGAAGGTGATTATGTAATGAATGAATTGCGTGGTGCAGTCATTGACCACGATACACTTGGTACACTTTTTAGGACGCAATCCCCCGGATTAAAAGTCAGTGAAAAGAATTTATCCTTTACAAAAGAAAGAAAAAATCGGGGCATCATCCTAAAAAATCCCGAGCAGGGTATCACGATAATCGACTCAGTCAGAATGCAAAATGAATCTGCGTTTTATTCCCTCCCTTCTTATTATGGTAAATACAAAAATGAAAATTTTAGTAAAGGACCATTTTTAATATTTCCGCAAGATTCCATTTTTTTAGACATTTTCCTGAGAGATAGCCTACAAAACCAGATTTTTACTGATACACTTTGGATTTACGCAAAGGGTATCAATGGTGAAATACTACCAAATTTCATAATTCCTGTTGAAGTAGATTTTATCACCTCGGTGGAAGATGAATCGAGAGATGATGAAAGAGTGCCCCACAATTTTGGCTTATCTGTCTTCCCAAATCCGGTTCGTGCAGCACAAGTATTGCATATTGATTTTCAATTAAAAAAATCCGAATCCATCGAAATTGCCATTTTCGATATCCTTGGCAGGAATGTCTCCACCATTTTGAAGAAAAGAATGAATGCTGGCAAGCATCGAATACCACAGATTATTCATAAAATTCCAACAGGAACGTATTTTCTCCGCTTCAACACACAGGTTCAGACAGAATCTATTCGCTTTCAAGTAGTGAATTAAGTGTTAAATTTATTGGAGAGCATGATACTATCATGAGACTATAAATTAACTCGACGATAAACATACAGCCCGATACAGCTTTCAATAACTATGGTTGGTTATAATTAAACGAATTGGAGTAACACATGATCGATTTCACCGAAGAGCAATTGATGTTGCGCGATACGGTGCGCGAATTTACTGAAAATGAAATCACTCCCCGTGCCGCCGAAATCGACGAAAGCTGTGAATTCCCGATGCAGAACATGAAAAAAATGGGCGAATTGGGATTTCTCGGCATTCCATTCAGCGAGCAATACGGCGGTTCCGATTTCGACGTCCTCTCCTTTGCCCTGGCGATGGAAGAAATTGCCGCTGGCTGCGGCTCAACAGCGCTCTCCGTCGCTGCGCATGTTTCGCTATGCTCTACCCCTATTTACCTTTTTGGCACCGAAGAACAAAAACAAAAATACCTGCCCGATTTGCTGAGCGGCAACAAAATTGGCGCCTTCTGTCTCTCGGAACCAGGCTCGGGATCCGACTCCGGCGCGATGCTCACCCGCGCAGTAAAAGACGGCGATGAATACGTACTCAACGGCGCAAAACAATGGGTGACAAACGGTGGCTACGCGGACGTATTCGTCGTGTTGGCGAAAACCGAGCCTGATCGTGGCGTCAAAGGCATCAGCATGTTTATCGTCGAAAAGGATACGCCGGGATTTATTCCCGGTAAAAAAGAAGACAAAATGGGATTGCGTGCCAGCGATACGAGACAGATTGCACTCGACAACGTACGCATCCCAAAAGAAAATTTATTGGGTGAAGAAAACATGGGCTTCCCGCAGGCGATGAAAACCCTCGACGGTGGTCGTATTGGCATCGGCGCTATGGCTGTGGGACTGGGACGTGCTGCTATGGAAAATGCTGCAGCCTATGCGAAGGAGCGCGAAGCTTTTGGTCAACCCATTGCAAACTTTCAGGCAATCAAATGGTACCTGGCTGATATGGCGACCGAACTGGAAGCCGGGCGAGTGCTCGTGCACCAGGCCGCTCGCCTGCGTGACGCAGGAAAGCCCTATACCAAACAAGCCGCGATGGCCAAACTCTTCGCCAGCGAAGCCGCAATGCGTGGCGCCACGAAAGCGATTCAGATTCTGGGTGGTTACGGCTACATCCGCGAATATCCCCTCGAGCGTATCTTCCGCGATACGAAATTAACGGAAATCGGGGAGGGAACGAGTGAAGTGCTGCGGCTGGTGATTTCAAAGCATGTATTAAAAGAAACCAAGTGAGATAGAACGTATGTAGTCCAAGCTTCAGCTTGAAAAAAACAGCCTTAAAGCTGTACTCCATACTTCATAGCAAGGAACAACCATGCAAATAGGTTCATTCAATATTTCCATCGTTCCCGATGGGCAGTTTCGTCTCGATGGTGGCGCCATGTTCGGTGTCGTGCCGAAAGCCTTATGGAACAAACTCAATCCTGCTGACGAGCACAACCGTATTCTTCTGGGATTGAATTGTTTGTTGATCGAGCATGACGATGAAAAAATTCTCATCGATACCGGCATTGGTAACAAATTTGATAAAAAATTCGCTAGTATTTATGCGATCCATCGGGAAAAAACACTACTTGACAAATTAAACGAAAAAGGTATCGATCGAAATGACATCACCCACGTTCTCATGAGCCACATGCATTTTGATCACATCGGCTGGAATACCCTATTCGATGGGGATAAGCTCGTTCCGACTTTTCCAAACGCGACATATTTCACACAAAAAGGTGAATTTGAAGTTGCGAACAATCCCGATGCACGCAGCCGCGCCAGCTATCTACCAGAGAACTGGCTGCCGCTTTTGGAAAACAAACAACTCGCTTTCATCCATGGGACCAGCGAGGTTCTACCGGGAATTGAATCGGTTGTCGTAGGTGGTCATACTGCACATAATAGCATTATCAAAATCGACACTGGCGAAGGCATAATTGTCTTTTTGGGCGATTTTATTCCCACTCCATCTCATTTAAAAACTGCATACGTTATGGGTTACGATCTTTTCCCTCTGGAGTTAATGAAACAAAAACCCGGTTTCCTGCAACAAGCCGCTGACGAAAAATGGTTACTCGTGTTCGAACACGCTGCCGAGCCAACAGCTGGTTATATTTCGAAGGATGGGAATAATTGGGTATTGGAAAAAGTAAGTCTGCATTAAATTACATGTCTTTTAGGACCACGAAACACGCGAACTACACGAAATTTTTTCGCGTATTCCACGTAATTCGCGGTTAAAATCTTTCCATTTTTAAGAACATAAAAACGATTACACATAAAAACAGGAGTTCTACATGAACACAAATTTACGTAAAGCTGTTATTGCCGGCGCAAACCGTACAGCGATTGGCGCATTCAATGGCTCACTTGCTGGCGTCAAAGCGACTGAACTTGGTTCCATAGTGATAAAAGAAGCTGTATCACGTGCCGGGCTCACCGGTGATAAAATCGATGAAGCCATTATGGGATGTGTACTTTCCGCCGGACTCGGACAAGCACCGGCGCGACAGGCTGTGATTGGTGCGGGACTACCGAAATCCGTAACCTGCATGACCATCAACAAAGTGTGCGGCAGTGGTTTGAAGGCGGTGATGCTGGCTTCCCAGTCCATAGCAACAGGTGATTCGGACATCGTCGTGGCTGGCGGTATGGAAAACATGAGCCAGACGCCCTACATGCTGGACAAAGCACGCAACGGTTATCGCTTAGGACATGGCACCGTTATCGACAGCATGATAAACGATGGTTTGTGGGATGTGTACAATAATTTTCACATGGGCAATGCCGCCGAATTGTGCGCCCGTGAATACAATTACAGCCGTGAATCACAGGATGAATTTGCCATCAATAGCTACAAAAAAGCGCAAGCCGCGATCGCAAACGGACTATTCTCCGCCGAAATTACGCCCGTTCCCATTCCACAACGCAAAGGCGATCCAGTAATGGTTACTGTGGATGATGAGCCCGGGCGCGCCAACTTTGAAAAAATGCCAAGCCTGCGCCCGGCTTTTGACAAAGACGGCACAGTAACCGCTGCCAATGCATCCAAAATCAACGACGGCGCTGCTGCGATGATCGTACTGGCGGAAGATGTTGCCAAGCGCGAGGGCGTGAAAGCGCAAGCGCGCATCATTGCCCACGCCTCTGCTGCCCGGGAACCGGAATGGTTCACCGTCGCGCCAGTCGATGCAATGAAAAAAGCGCTTGATCGTGCTGGAATGAGAATCGACGATATTGATTTGTTCGAAATCAACGAGGCATTTTCGGTGGTGACGATGGTAGCGATCGATCAGCTTGGAATTCCGGCAGAAAAAGTCAATATTAACGGTGGTGCAGTCTCCCTCGGCCACCCCATTGGGGCCAGCGGCGCACGTATTTTAACAACCCTGCTTTATGCGCTGGAGCAGCAAAAGAAACGCTTTGGTTTAGCGACGTTGTGTATTGGCGGTGGCGAAGCAGCAGCGATGATTGTAGAGAGAATATAAAAGGCTTGTGTAATCAGAGCAACGCTCTGAACTACGAACATAATATGGTTGGTTAATTCAGGAGAAATCATGAACATAACACAAGTAGCCGTCATTGGCAGCGGCACCATGGGCAATGGCATTGCCCATGTATTTGCGGCAAATGGTTATGCTGTACAACTAGTGGATATTTCGGCACCAGCGCTGGAAAAGGCACTGGCGACAATTGAAAAAAATTTACAGCGGCAGGTAAAAAAAGATCTGATTTCAGAAACGGATGTAAAAAGCATACTGGCACGTATTCAAACCAGTACCGATTTGCAGAGTGCAGCCGGAGCACAACTGGTTGTGGAGGCCGCTTCAGAAAATAGTGACATCAAAAAAGAGCTCTTCAAAAAACTGGATGCGCTATGTGCACCAGAAACGGTTTTGGCCAGCAACACTTCATCCATTTCTATTACAGAAATTGCTGCGGTAACCAATCGGCCGGACAAAGTTATCGGCATGCATTTTTTCAATCCAGTTCCGGTGATGAAACTGGTGGAAGTCATTCGTGGCCTGGCAACTTCCAATGTGATTTTTAATGACATCATGGAATTGAGCCGCAAGCTAGGTAAGGAACCGGTGGCGGTGAACGACTTTCCAGGTTTTGTCTCAAACCGCGTGCTTATGCCAATGATCAATGAAGCCATTTATTGCGTGATGGAAGGCGTCGCCGAACCGGATGCTATCGATACAGTGATGAAGCTGGGCATGGCCCATCCCATGGGACCATTGGTTCTGGCAGATTTTATTGGCCTCGATGTGTGTCTGCACATCATGCATGTTCTGCACTCACAACTTGGCGACGATAAGTATCGCCCCTGCCCTCTGTTGCGAAAAATGGTGGCCGCCGGTCATCTGGGCAGGAAGTCCGGGCGTGGGTTTTATATTTATTCGTAGTTCATTGGTGAATGCAGCGTTTTAAACGATCCTTGCAATCGGACTCATAAAAACATATTTGCAATCCTGCGTTATCGAAACTGGCGTAGAGTCAACGATGGGGGCCGAGTTAAAACCTGATTTAATTACTGTATTTCGACATTCATGTCAAAAATTTTGGCTCAGAAATAAGCGACATGAATGTCGCATTACGAGTTTTGACTCCCCCCCAATCCATAGTCGAATGAATAAAACAAATTATACAACCTGAGTCCGATTGGCAATCATATTCGAATAGAGTTGTCGATATCTCAATCAACACTATCCCCATATTTCACCTGCAAACGCTG
Source organism: Deferribacteres bacterium (assembly GCA_020633655.1). GTDB lineage: Bacteria > Zhuqueibacterota > Zhuqueibacteria > Zhuqueibacterales > Geothermadaptataceae > Bioreactorimicrobium. Next base: position 544,786 of record JACKDF010000002.1, on the reverse strand, counting down.
CAATTCCAACTTGAGCGCCTCAATTACGCCAGCATAATCCGGATCATCAATAAGATTGTTTATTTCCGTTGGATCCCGTCGTAAATCATACAGCTCCCACGCATTGATATCATTGTAGAAATGAATCAGCTTGTAGTTTTGCGTACGAACACCGTAATGCCGTTTCACCATGTGCCACCCGTGCGGATATTCATAGTAGTGATAATACATTGAGGTGCGCCAGTTTACAGGCGTTATTCCGTGCAAAACAGGACGGAAGGACTCGCCCTGAACGTCCTCAGGAATAGCAGCACCAGCAAAATCGAGAAATGTCTCTGTAAAATCAAGATTCAGCACAATATCCTGCGAAACCTGTCCAGCCTTTATTTCATGCGGATAGCGAACCAGGAGAGGCATACTCAGCGATTCTTCATACATGAATCGCTTGTCGTACCAGCCATGTTCTCCAAGGTAGAATCCCTGATCCGATGTATAAACAACCACGGTATTCTCCGCAAGTCCTTTGGCATCGAGATAATCGAGGAGACGGCCGACGTTTTCATCCACCGAAAGAATGCAACGCAAATAATCACGCATGTAGCGCTGGTATTTCCATTCCAGCAAGTCTTTTCCGGTTAATTTTGCCTGGCGGAACTCTGCACGCATTTTATCATAATGTGCATCCCAGATTTTCTTTTGCGCTTCATTGAGCTCTGCACGGTAATCAATTTTCATTCGGGGAACAGCCGATCCTTTACCACCGGATCCGGTTTCAACAGCAAAATCTTCATCCTGCAATTTAAAATCGGAATACAGAAACATATCGTCGATGCGCATATCCGCTTGCTCTGCAGCAATCCGATTTTTATAGTCATCATAAAATGTCGCGGGTACGGGGAACTTTATATCCACAAATTTATCAAGATATTTCAAGTTTGGCATCCAATTCCGGTGCGGAGCTTTGTGGTGAACTAACAGGAGAAATGGCTTTGACTCGTCGCGATTTTCCAGAGTTTCGATAGCCAGATCTGTTATAATATCCGTCGTATAACCTTCGATCTGTCGCTGGCCCTCAGCATTGAGAAAAACTGGATTATAGTATTGCCCCTGCCCTTTGAGCACATCCCAGGTATCGAAACCAGTGGGCTCGCTTTTTAAGTGCCATTTCCCAATAATCGTCGTCTGGTATCCGGCAGTCTGCAGGAGTTTTGGCATTGTTTGCTGATTGCCGTCGAAGGTATCACGGTTATCACGCAAGCCATTTTTATGGCTGTATTTTCCGGTTAAAAGCACCGCCCGGCTGGGGGAGCAGATGGAATTCGTTACAAAACTGTTGGTAAAGCGCATACCTTCGTGCGCCAGCCGATCAAGGTTTGGCGTGCGAATGAGCGTGCTATCATAAGCACTAATGGCCTGTCTGGCGTGGTCATCCGCCATTATGAATAAAATATTTGGTTGGATAGCGGAAGCTGTTTGTTTTTCCTGTCCGATAACCGCGCTTGAACAAAACAGGCTTAAAATCAGGTAGGTACCAATTTGCATCAACACACGTCGTGGATCTTCGTTAAAACGCATAGTCATCCCTATTTCTTTATAACATTAAATTGTTTTTTGATTTATTGCTGCGTGAATTCTCGCCGGGAAACGTTCCTGCTTCAATTTGATTAAAGTAAAGACGTGCCACCATTTTGACAAATACAAAGGTTCTTGCTCATCTTTCTCATTTGTGAATTAAAAATGCTGCTATGAAGTTAAGGATAAAACTATAAATTAGATCGGGAAAAATATCATTCTGTTCACAGAATTCGATCGAGCCTGAGAGTGGATTAGCTTCAGTATACTTAAACCACTCGTAAGTTTGTAATTTAAAATTTGCATTAAAAAATCAAACCGTGACGTGTTTTCCACAACTTCCCGATACCACACCAAATCAAATCATAACGCAAAGTGAGGGACTAATGAAACGAGGGACAAAATTCTTTGTGCTGGTATTTGCGACGTTTTTTTTTACAACGGATATACTCTATCCACAGGAAAAAATTGGTATATCCTGGGAATTCAACGAGGATAACAACTTTGAAGGATGGGAGATAAATGCAAATTTTGATAGTTTCAAAGTTGAAAATGGCGTTCTTTCTGTTGTTGCTATCGGGGCGTTCCCTTCACTCAGAAGCAGCGCTTTCGTGCTCCCTGCTGCCGAATATGGGTACGTACATATTCGAATGAAAACACCTGGCGCTTCATCCGCTATCGTGCGTTGGGATCTCGATACAAATGATTGGGGTTGGAATCAGTTCCCAATTTACGGTGATACCCTTTTTCATGAATACAAATTGCCTCTGTATTCCAATAATAAATGGCATGACAATCTGATTAAAATCCAATCCTTCGTTATCCACACACCGCTCAATGCGAAAGTTGAAGTCGACTATTTTAGATTCGTGCACGCAGGTCCAATACCTGAAGTGACACGATTTAAAGCCTGGCGAACAATCTTCAAACCCGGAGAAGTTATCCCCTTGTTAGCAACACTAAAAAATAGTGGTGATGAACCTGTTTCAATTCAAAGTGAATTAATTTTACCCGAGGGCGCCACCCTGTTGCAAGGGCAGACCCAGGCGGAACATGGCGAAATGTACGGCGAAATGCTCGATTCTCTGGAATGGCAAATCAGGTTTGAACAAACGGGTAACTACGACTTAACTTTGAATCTCATCACCGAGACGGACACCATCCCTTCCATCCTCAACATGCCAGTCACCGAAGAATACTGGGTGCAGGATGAATTTCTGCTCAGCGCGTGGTCACCACCCTATGCCTGGTATCCCCCGCCATACCAACAAGCTGTCGTTGATACCTACGCACATGCTAATTTTGATGTGGCCTTGTGGGCGCGTCCGGAAGATGATTTAACGCAACTATTTGAAAATATTGGCATGAAATATTTTATCCTTATAACCAATATTCTCGGTGGCGATCCTTACCTGCGTGAACCGGAAGGTGATGTTGCCCCGGAGTTAACACCTGAAATGCTGGCACGCCTGGACCCTATTATTGAAAAATACCGCAATAATCCAAACGTCATCGGTTACCACATCTGCGATGAGCCTTACGATGTAACATTTCCCAACATCGGAAAAGTCGTACGCTATATTCGGGAGCGCGATCCCAAGCGACTGTGCTTTGTCAATATCTGGCCGGGGGACAGCAGCACCAAATACCGAACGTTCATAGAAGATATGCTTGATGAAACGCGACTGGAACACTTGAGCTATGACCGATACGTTTTTTACAACACCTATGATGGCGGCTCATTTTTCAGCAATATTCGCGTCGTGCGGGAATTTGCGTTACGCTATGATGTCCCGTTTTTCAATATTATCCAGGCAATCGGTACGAATGGTACTGTGGAATCCGGGCTTGACTGGCGTACCCCAACCGAGGGAGAACACCGCTGGCAGGCATATGCATCCCTGGCTTATGGCGTTCGAGGCTTAATCTGGTTTCACTGGCATGGCAACTGGGGTGTTACCGGAAACCCGGATCGTGAAAAAATAATTGCTTCACTTACAAAAATTAATCCTGGTATTAAAGCTGTTGGCCAGGAAATGCTCGAACTCAATTTACACTCGATTTCAGCCACACACACGAAACCAAAAGTTGGTGATGAGGCTGAGTTTCCGAATGATCCTATTATCTCCTCGGTTTCACCGGACGCTGATTTGTTACTCGGTTTCTTTAAAAACGACACGGACAATGATTTTGTTATGGTGATGAACAAGGATTACCGTGATAGCGTCACGGCACTGGTTTATTCGGACTACCAATTACCGGAGCTCCGAGTTTTTAACGCTGAAGCAGTGCAGTGGGAAACTGCAGCAACTAAGAATGAGAATTCGGGATCGTATTTTGAGGTTACACTCGAGCCGGGTGGCGGAAAATTATTTGAGATAGGTCAAAAAATAGTTGTTGGCGTTCAACAAACGAAGGAATTGCCTGCCTCAGCGCAGCTGTTTCAAAATTACCCCAATCCGTTTAATCCGGAGACTAAAATCACCTATGAAACAGGGACAGCAACACGTGTACAACTCACAATTTATGATATATTGGGTCGTGAAATAGAAGTGCTTGTTGATGAACAGCAGAGTCCTGGTCTGCATACGGTGAACTGGTCAGCACACCATCTTGCAAATGGTTTGTATTTCTACAAATTGAGCACGGGTCAGCATAAATTCATCCGTAAAATGCTCTATTTACAGTAAGCCAAAGTAAAATAAAAGAATCATAAAAAAACATCTCCTGCGACAACACGAATCGGGGAGATGTTTAAATTCTTTCTGTTTTCATTTTCCAATGACAATGGAAAATGATCTACTTTTCCCGCAAAGAACAATATGACTCAAACTTAGTTGGCTTTCTGTTTGGAGTTTACGAATTGGTCGATAAAGTACATCAGCACTATTGCCAACAGCATTGATCCAATCACAACATAACCCAAGATCCCATAGTTCAGAATCAAACCACTCGCTGCCTGCCCGACTATGAGCCCTGCGATGACTGAGGATACGCCACCAGCAATCTGCCGGACAGAGGAAACCACGCTCATAAAAGCACCAATATCACCCCTGTCTGGTACCGCAGTCAAAAGGGCCATTCCGGAAATCACCCGTGAAGAAATCGTTGTATAAAGCAGGACGGATACGACAATAACCAGCCAGAGCGGTGTCAGACCAAGGTGGGTATAAATCGCTACCATAAAACTTCCGGCAATAGATCCAATCCAGAAAATTCTAAATTTTCCGAAGGTATCACTGATTCTGCCGACGATCGGTCCAATGATCGCAGAAAAAACACCTGTTATTCCATAAAGCGTGGGCAATTGTTCGAACGTTAGACCTAGATTGTGAATGCTGAAGGCGCTGCCAAATGGAGCAAGCATGAACATGCCTGTTGACATCAAGGTCGTTGTCAAGAAACTCAGCAAATAAGGAGGACGTGAAATTGTTTTGCCGAGATGACGGATTGCACTTTGCCTGGTTTGCGCATGCAAATGATCTGTAATCGGCCGCATAAAGATCAACATGATAACACCAATAAACATTCCGCCGCCAGCAATCATCCAAAAAGGTGCATGCCATCCCCATTTATTCGCCAGTACAAGGCCTATTGGGATGCCAAAAACCTGACTGGCAGCGAAAGCCATTTGCACAAATCCCATAACGCGTCCACGAACTTCCATTGGAAAAAGATCTGTAACAATCGCCAGACCGATTGAACTTATAACACCTCCGAACAGACCAGTAATTGTTCTGGCAATTACCAGGAAATGAAAATTTTCTGCAATGGCACACAGTACAGTCCCGAACATAAAGCCAAAATAGAAAAATAAAATGAGCTTTTTGCGGTCGAATTTATCCGCAAATCCCGCAGTGATCAATCCGGAAGCACCGGCACTGAAAGCATAGACCGATACTACCAGACCGAAATGGGACGGTGTGATTTTCAGGCTATCCATTAGAATGGCACCAAGTGGTGAGATGACCATAAAATCAAGGATAACCGTAAATTGAATAAAAGCAAGAATCGCTATAATGAAAATCTGATAGTGAGAAAATAATTTCTCTGCTTTCGAGTGTACCAATGTCGGATTTTTTTCTTTATAAAAAGGTTAATATAATGATTTCATTTTTCCAGCCGGTGCTGCAGGAACCATTCATACAAAGCCGGATTATTATAAGTTTCTGTCCAGGAATCGTGTCCTGCTTCCGGATATATCGTAAATTGAATGTCTGCGCCTGCTTTCTTTAATGCATCAACCATGAGCTGAGATTCGGCAATGGGAACAACATTGTCTTTCGCTCCATGAAATACCCACACCGGGAGTTTGCTCATCTCCCTGGCTGTGCGTGGGGTAGGAGTGCCGCCACCACAAACAGGTGCAATTGCAGCAAACTTCTCCGGATATGTCGCGGCAAGCGCCCATGTTCCATATCCCCCCATACTTAAACCAGTGAGATAAATACGATTTTTATCAACGGCGTATTTTTGTTCAATTTCATCAAGTAGATAATTAAGCTCTGTTGTTAAATTTGGCCACCACTCACCCTCCGGACATTGGGGTGAAACAATGATAAATGGAAAGGCATCACCAGTCGCAACTCGCTTCGGTGGGCCATGAAATTTTACTTTTTCCAGATCATTTCCACGTTCACCAGCGCCATGCAGGAACAGCATAAGTGGCCAATCCTGTTTAACAGCGCCATATTGGTCCGGTAAATAAACTAAGTAATCCATAATCATAGTCTTTTCATATTTTTTTTCAAAGGATTGACCAACCTGATGCCCTGGCTGGAATGTTAACTTGCTAGCACACCCGGTATAAAGAGCAGTGAATAATAACAAAAACACTATTTTCTTCATTTTTCCTCCTGTGCAATACAATTTTTTAGAATTTCCAAACCAAAATTAACTTCTTAAAAAAGAGATTTTTACGTAAAAAGCAAGTTGGGAAATTAAAATGCTTTTAAGTCTGCGGTTTAGCCTCGTTTATTTATATATTGAGTTTGATATGGGCAGGAATTATCCCGAGTCCAATCTTTAAGTTTATGAATCAGATCGGAAAAAATTCTGAATTGTGGTAAACAAGAATATTTTCTAAATTCTTATTATTCATCAATCCTTTCATGAAATGAGGTAATTATGGCACAATTTCGCTTATTTCCAACTCTGGCACTTGTCTTTTCACTTCTCCTGGGCTGTACTGGCAAATCCACCTCAAAGAAAAAACCGGACTACGCCCTTGTCATCCATGGTGGAGCTGGCACAATTTTGAAAAAAAACATGTCAGAAGAAGAGGAAAAAGCCTACCGTGATGCACTTGAAGCTGCCCTACAAACAGGGGAAGAAGTTTTAGCTTCCGGAGGCAGTAGTGTCGATGCAGTCGTTGCCGTCATCACATTGATGGAAGATTCGCCTTTATTTAATGCCGGAAAGGGCGCAGTATTTACCCACGAAGGCAAAAATGAACTCGATGCTTCCCTGATGAACGGAAAGGATCTCAATGTCGGTGCAATTGCCGGGGTGACACGTATAAAAAATCCAATCCAACTCGCTCGCAAGGTTATGGAAAACTCAGAGCATGTTTTTTTTGCACGTGATGGCGCTGAAGCTTTTGCGCTGGAACAGGGAATGGAATTAATGGATCCTTCTTATTTCTACACAGACCGTCGTTGGCAGGGACTGCAAAGAGCATTGGAAAAAGAAAAGTCGCAAAAATCAGCTACTACAGAACCACAAATTCCAGACTCGAAGTTTGGAACGGTTGGATGCGTCGCTTTGGACAAAAACGGAAATCTGGCAGCAGGTACCTCCACCGGCGGAATGACGAATAAACGCTTTGGCCGTATTGGCGACTCACCGATAATCGGGGCAGGAACTTATGCCAACAATAATTCCTGTGCCGTATCCGCGACTGGTCACGGTGAATTTTTCATTCGCAACATGGTAGCATACGACATTGCAGCAATGATGAGTTACCAGAGCATGCCTGTCGCCCAGGCTGCCGAGGCCGCAATCGAAAAGGTTGGTAAAATGAATGCAACCGGTGGCGTTATCGTTTTGGATGGAAATGGAAATATTGCCATGCCTTTTAATACCGAAGGCATGTATCGGGGATACATTATTGCTGGAGAAAAGCCGGTTATCAAAATTTACAAGGAATAAAAAACCGGCCAATTTCAAGAATCAGCCGGTTTGGGAGGAAGGAATTTTAAGATAAATTTTGAGGTGGTGCACACACGTGAACAAGCGAAGTCATAAAGTCAAGTGGGTATTGTAGCTTTGCTTATTTTTCTTACAGAAGTAGTACATAAAAAAAATCAAGGTCTGTACCCTAAAATCAATTACCAGTTTTCAATCTTAGCAATTGAATGTTGAAGTAATACATTTCTAAACTTTACCACGGACGCGGATCACCACACCGGTATGCGACTACATTACGGAACCGGGTTTCAAGCCGGTGATTGGCCTCGACTTCAGCGAGAATTCGAATATTTGCAGGCACCCAATCTGCCGGAAATTCTGCCAAATCGCAAAGAAATTCCATTTGTAGCTGGTTGGACGAGTGAAATAATTGCCTTTTCCCATCAAGTGATTTGCCCCACATCCATAAATAACCTTTAGGGAAATCCGTAATGGTGTGGTAATAAAACCAATCGCAAGATTCCCCATATTCGGTACAGTGACCGATGGGTCCATTCATATGCCGATAATCCGTAAAATATGTGAATTCCCACATGTGCAGTCCCTCGTGAACGAAATCACCTGCCCGAGTTACCGGATTATTCATTGGGCTGCCATCCTGAAAAAGCAAGCAGCCAAGGTAAGCTTTGTACACTTCAGGCACCACAAATGCCATCCAGCTTGTTTCCGTGCTTGGAAGATACCGAAATCCCAAATGCGAAGAACAATATTCACCCTGCCCCATTGCAATGTAATCGCTTGCATAATGCCACTTTTGAGGCGAAGCTGATAGACCGTTACGTAGCAAAAAAAGCGAGTTTAACACTTTGGCAAATGGCTTATCAATATCAAAAGGTGCTTCCATTCCCCAACCTGCCCATTCCTTCATCTCAATATGCAGGCGTCGGCGGTAAGAAGTCACGCTGTCATCGTTGCATTTCCAAAGATTCCACAGTGTCTTGTCTGCCCGACCTGCCTTACTGTTGCATGCATTTCCCTGAGAAATTTTATAATCATTCGAACCAGCAGGTGGAGAAAATGCCGGGAAAACCAGGCAAAAGCATATGCTACACACAAGCATTTTCCTCATCTCACATCCTCTCTTCTCTCGTGATAGTATTCACATTCCGAACCCAGACAACTCTATTCACTAATTATAAATACGCATGAGTAATTTAGCTATTGCGATGCATGAAGAACTCTTTTATGACATTTTCATTCCGTAAAAATTTGCGCAGGATGAGAAATACAAGGATGAAAAGCAGACTCAAAAAAACAAAAGACCGGAAGGATAAAAAATTGGTAATTTTAGTACCACGGGTAACATAGTGCACCGGGGCAATCTGATCTGGATGGCTAGTGTAAAAAGCAGCGATATCCTCCTCAATAGATTCATTCGTGGCACTTTGCTTTCTTCGAATGCGGTCAAGATAAACCCAGGCATCTTCATCAAGAATCTCTTTCAATTCAGATTTTGCTTTTTCCGTGTCCCCGTGATTGAATAAGTAGGCATCAATCCCGGCCGATCGTACAGCAACTGCGGGATGATAGCAAACATAGTGTTTGATAAGCGAATCGGAGTCGGTATTTCTCAAATACGCCAGCGACTGAATAGCTTTTGCCTGATACATTTCCAGAATATCACGATCACTTAAATACTCGCCTTCTAAACCATCTGGTGATTCCCCATTGTTTTCCAGAATATCCACATAGAACTGAATCGCATCGGGTGATCGTAATTCACCAATTATTGACAAAATGACCAGTCCCTGGCTGAAATCTTCGTCCCGGACCTTGAAATACCGGTTAATCAGCATTTCTGTCACAAGAGAGTCACTTTCTGCAAGTTGGATTTGCTGACGAATCAATTGATCCGTTTGCGGTGTAGACATCGCGGCTTGTTCAATGAATTGGTCAATCGTGGAAGCGGTCAGGGGAATGATTTGCTCGTAGTCAAAGCGGGTTTGCTCATCTCGTTCCTGTACAATTGAAGTGGCATTCAGGCTACCGATAAACAGGTACAGAATTATGAATAATTTATACATTAAAATAAAACCCCTTTTGCTTTAAATTGCAAACTGGCGGATAAGTGTTGATTTCAATTGGCTTAATTACAAGGAAAGCCAGGATTCAAAAACCTGGCTTTTTCATAATTTACGTTTATTAATAGATAAAAAATAATCAGATAATTCCCATAATTTTATTGAGAAATGTTCAAATACTCAAAAGATATACCATATAATCGTTGAGTGGCGAAGAACGCAAGTGCGAGGGCATAAGCAGGTTGAATGGTCAGAATTTATTCATATCGCAAAGCTTCAATCGGATCGAGACGGGCTGCTTTCCGAGCGGGAAATATACCAAAAAACAACCCGACACCAACAGACATTACTTCGGCGAATATAACCCAGCCGATAGGAAGAATGAACGGAAAACCCAGCAAACTGGAGACGAGTAAGGCGAGCAAGGCGCCGAGTATGAGACCAAGCACTCCGCCAATCCCGGAAAGCACAGCGGCTTCGATGAGAAACTGCCAGGTTATTTGTCCACGCGAAGCACCAATAGCTTTGCGGATGCCGATTTCATGGGTTCGCTCTGTTACTGATACCAGCATAATCACCATAACGCCTATACCACCAATCATTAATGCGATCGATGCAAGCACAACCAGAACGAGTGCAACCTGGTCAGTGATGCTCGAAGTAAATTTTATGATTTCATCAATTCGTGTGACAGCAAAATCATCCGGTTTTCCGAGAGGCACTTTGCGTCGCATCCGCATGAGTGCCCGTACATTTTGTTCTACGACGTCAAGATTTTCATTTGAATCAATTATGATATTAATTCCGATATCTTCGTTTCTAAATTTAAAATCACGTTCGTAGCGGGTCATCGGTATGACGATAAAATTATCTGCCAGCCCACCGAAAATTGTTTTTCGATGCTCAAAAACACCAATAACTTCAAATTCTTTTCCGTTTGCCCGAATACGTTTGCCGAGGGGATCTTCAAATTTAAAAAATTGCTGCGCAACTTTGTACCCTAAAACAGCATAGGGCCTGCGGTGTTCAATTTCTTTTTCGGTAAAATAACGGCCATCTTCCACGGCAATATTTTGCACATAAAGCAAATCAACGTTGGATCCCACAACAGAAATGAGTTGTGCTTTGTGGTCGCGATACCGCACCTCCATACCTCGACCATACTCAACCTCAACACCTCGCACATGCCGTAGTTCTTTCAGTGCTTCGACGTCATCCAGAGTAAACGGTTTACGTTTATTCAATTCCTCAATGCTCTCACCGGCAAGGAAATCGATACGTGAAACACTTATAATTGGTGTATCGTTACCGCTAAAAGAGGCTTCGATAAAACTGTTGAGACCCGCCACAGTCGCCACCATAGCCATCAAGCTGGTTACACCGATCAACACACCGAGGATGACCAGACCGGAGCGCATTTTATTATTGCGGATCGTGGCCAGCGCTTCGCGTATCGCTTCGAGAATTTGCTCCCAAACACTGGATTGCAACGCACGCTTTAAGTAAGTTGAAGAAGGTTTATTCACTTCAATTCTCGATTTTGTATCATTCGTAAAACATACAATCTTTATTCATCATTTTGTGCAATTTAGCCAAATGCACTTTATTACTGCCGTAGCGCAACAACCGGATCAAGGCGTGAGGCTTTCTGCGCCGGATAAACGCCAAAAAACACACCAACACCAAAAGAAATTATAAGTGCAGTAACAATCGGTACCGCGGAAATGTAATAGGGTAATGGAGTTAAGGCCGCAACGATTGAGGCGATGGTGAATCCAAGTAAGATCCCGACTGCTCCGCCAATACCGGTGAGTATGAGCGCTTCCAGTAAAAACTGAAAAACGATATGTCCACGTCTGGCACCGACAGATTTGCGAATACCAATTTCCCGTGTACGCTCGGTAACGGCGACAAGCATTACGTTCATAATTATAATTCCACCAACAACGAGAGTAATACTCACCACGCCAATTAGCGTCCCGAATATGCCAACAGAAATAGCTTCCCAAATCGACACAAGTTGTTCGGACGTGTCAATGTGAAAATTATCATCTAATGAAGGTTTCAATCCGCGGTCAACCCGCAGGGCGGTGCGTGTCTGCTGCATCGCCTCCGCGAAGCTCTCCATATCCTCTGTCCGTATTTGAATTTCCAAAGATTGCCGTGAGCCATATTGCTTGAGAAATGTCGTCACAGGAATGAATGCAAAAAGGTTCTGATTGTTGCCAAGAATATTGCCTTTTTTCTCACAAACGCCAACTACATTGAAATGCTTCGCACCGATTTTCACCGTTTTTCCAAGTGCAGTCGTGTACGGAAAGAGCGTTTCTGCGATCTCCCATCCAATAACACAGTTATTCCGCCGTTGCAGCACGTCAATCCTGGACAAATGTCGTCCATAAGCAAGGGGGAAATCCCCGATGGCCGGGTATTCCTCAGTGCGGCCACGTATACCAACATTTTCAACCAGGCGAGTTGCAGCTGTAAGCCGGTCTCTGCGGTTGATCGAAGCATCAACAAATTCAGCAAGGGGAATTTCCTTGCGCAACAGCTCGAGGTCCTCAAGGGTGATGTCTGGATTTTTCAGTGCTTTCAAAAAAGCATCAAAATCGGTGAGTACAAGAAAGCCATCGTATTTTTGTACTGTAAAAACATTGCTGCCTTGCTGAGCGATCTTGGTTTTCACGAACTGATCCATTCCCTGTACAATTGACACAACAGCAATAATCGACATAATCGAAATCACCACGCAAAGGATTGTAAGAAATGAACGCAGTTTATTAGCAACGAGTGCGTCAAATGCCAATCGCAAATTTTCGAAAAAGAATTGCATTCTTTACTCGATTTCCTTCACTGTGGTTTTTACTGCTTCTTCGTTGGTTAGCTTGCGCAGAGCGCTGAAGGGACCTGTCACGACCATATCACCTTCCGCGAGACCGGAAACGACTTCAAAATAACGATCACCGGCAATACCCGTCTCCACTGCTTTGAACATAACTTTATCGTCATTCGCCACAAATACACCCTGATAAGGCTTGTTCTCTTTTTCATTCTTAAGCGAATCAGTTTCTGCCTTTTTATTTCCGTATTTTTTCTTTTTCGGTTTCAGGCTCTGGTCATCACGAAGTGTAAGCGCCTGGATAGGTACAGCAAGTACATTTTCACGATAACCGGTTCGGATTTCAGCTTTGCACGATAGCCCAGATCGGACATTTGGTATATCTTCCGCAAGCTGAATGATAACTTCGAAACTGGTAGCCTGCTGCTGACCTGAGGTGCCAAGGATTGGGCTGTGTCCAACTTCTGTGACGTAACCAGCAAAAGTACTATCCGGATACGCATCAACTGAAATGTCTGCTGGTTGACCCACCTTCACATCGATAATGTCTGTTTCATCGACTTCCACTAATGCTTCTATGACCGAAAGGTCGGCAATGGTGAGCAGGACAGTTGCCGGATTATTGAAGGCCCCAACAAATACATTTTCACCTTCTTCAATATTCCGTTTGGTTACGATACCAGCGATATCGGAATGAATATTCACCTGACTGAGTTGATGTTCTGCAGTAGCGAGAGCTGCTTTTAAGCGGGCGATTTCCTCTTTTGCGGCGTTTACGGAAGCTTTGCGTACATGCACTTCTGTACGACTCCTTTGTACTTCGTCGGGCGATGCCAATTTTTTATCAAATAACTTCTCAAGCCGCTCATAATCGATTTGTGCTTGTTCAAGGTTTGCTTCTGACAATTCAAAATTCGCCCTGGCAGCACTGATACTCGCGCGGGTCTGTTCGACTTGTGATACTGCTGTTGTAGGATCGATTTGCAGCAGGAACTGGCCCTTTTCCGCATAGTCGCCTTCTTCAACTGCGACTTTTGTAACTTTGCCAGGTGTCGTTGCACTGATATCAACTGAAATTTTTGGTTGAATTTTGCCGGAAGCCGAAACGATGGACTTCAACTCGCGAGTATCGAGCTTGACCACATCGACTGGTGTGCCTTTGTTCTTTGTTAAAACGATATTCAGGACGATTAGCCCAATCACTACCACAACAGCGACGATGATCCAAATTGTTTTTTTGTTCATGATTTTTTTGGGGGTTACAGTTTTTGGAAATCATTTGCGCGAAGCTGGATTAAGGACTTCGCGCATTTATTTTAGAATTAGAAAACGATTTTGAAACCTGCAATGATTGCAACCACAACTATCCAGGTTACAAATGCGACAATGAGACCCCGTTTGGCTTCGAATTTATAAGCAGCAGCAAACCCAAAACCGGCGATGGCGATCGCCCAAATCGTTAGAAGATCGACCTGGGATAACAGGAAGTATGTCACAGAATCCCGTGCTGCATCTGGCGCCAGAAATAGCAAACTGGTCGCGCTATCCATAGTTCCGGTTGCCATGCGCAACACCATTTGGATAACCGCGATAATCACTGTGACTGGTGCACCCCAAGCAACAACAGAAAACAACGTTTTAAACGTCGCTTTACCACCCATAAATGCTGTTCCAATAAGCATCATGAGACCAGCTGTAATCAAAGTCATGAGTGGCACAGTGACGATTGGAGCAAATGGAATGGTTTTACTCATAACACTTACAGCCTGTTCGATTTGTGCATCGCCCATGTTTGGATTTTGTGTTTGCATTTGTTCGACGGACATTTCGATGATCATCGGTAATGCCTGGTAGGTAACACCGACCGAAACGACAATAGAAATAAGCATGGGAATTAACCAGGTTGGTTTTTTACAAATTTCGAGAAACGTATTGTATGGTGAAGTAATAACACCCATGAATTTTCCCATAAAACTCAAATCGGATGTTTCATCTACTGCAACAGCTTGTTCTTCTGACATAATTTTCCTCCGTATAAAATTAAGCGTAATCTTAAATATTTGAAAAAGTTAATTCATATACACATGAAAAATTTGCTTATTCATTTCTTAAGATTCGAAGCTGAACAATTTACTGATTATTAATGCAATATCAACTTTTTTTAACATTATTTCTGTATAAAACACATTAAAAACCCAATAAATTCGTGATGTAAAAATGTTAATGGGATGAGATCAGGAGTTGAGAAGATCTCACTTTAAAAACTTCATGGGAACGAAAAAATGAACGTGCGACACACTTTGTGTATATTATGCCAGGCGCTTTCGAATTGCTCATTAGCAAAAAATGGTAAGTGCGTCGCACTTTGGATGAGAGGAGGAAGAGATTAAATGAAGAACAGTTCTGCCTGAATTTTCTCTTTCAGATCAACAGTAGCTCTGCTTGGGGGAACACCGAGATCTTCGTACATGGATCTTTGACACTGTTGGAACTGCCGCAATGCTTTGTCACGCTGTCCGCTGAAATAATGGCACAGCATGAGTTTACGGTGCACATCTTCACGGCAGCTGTCGCTGGACAGGATTTGTTCACACATGCGTCCGGCTTCAGAATAATTTTTTGTTTTCATAAATTGCGAACTCAAAACTTCAAGAATGGTGAAATATTTTTCCCGCAAATTTTCACGCTCCAGGGTCGGCCATTCCTCGTATAAATCTTCTTCCAT
This sequence comes from Deferribacteres bacterium, assembly GCA_020633655.1. Taxonomy (GTDB): domain Bacteria; phylum Zhuqueibacterota; class Zhuqueibacteria; order Zhuqueibacterales; family Geothermadaptataceae; genus Bioreactorimicrobium. The sequence continues at coordinate 529,461 of JACKDF010000002.1, read as the reverse complement.
GAAATCACCACGATAAAGCTCAACAGCTGCACGATATTTCACAATTGCGGCCTCAATATCCTGTCGGTTTTCCAGCGTACGCGCTTCATTGTAAAGTTGACGAAATGCATGCGTATCGCAAAAATAGTTGAGATCGGGATTAAGGTAATAGCACTCATCCCTATAAAGAATGCAGTCCCGCCTCCCGTCAATTCGACTGAATGTGCGACGCAAGCCATGAAGAGCAACATGTAAACTGTTGCGTGCCGATTCCGCTGCCGTTTCCGGCCAGAAATTTTCCATCAGCACGTCGCGGTAAATCTTGCGACCAGATGTGGCAATATACGCAAATATGCCACGTCCTTTTTTGCTTGGCCATCGATCAATTTTTTTATTCTGAAACTGCACCTGCAATTTACCCAGGCTGGAAATATTAAGCTCGGGATAGCCATTTCCTCCTGAGAGAGAAACGACAATATCAGGTGTAAATTCAGGTTTTTGATTCATTTTGAACTGTGATGTTGTCCCAGGCTGCTCCTGAAGTCGATTTTTCCAAATTCGATTAAAAACTCCGTGCCAGGGACCTTCTTTCCTGACGCGGCGACATGCGCGTTGGAATTTTCGAAAACGCAGTATCGTACAGCGGGAAAGATGGATAATCCAGGCAGGAAGCAACTTCCCGGAAGCAATTGTCGAGCTGATATTTTGAAGAATTTTATTGAAGAATCTCCTCTTTTCACAAAATGATTGCAATAAATCACATAACTTATTCTGCTCAAGAGGCAAGAAACAATAATCCGACAAACCAGCGCGATAGGCGGCAACCACTTGCTGTGAGTTCGGCTCGCTGGTTATAGCAACGATGGGTTTACGTGGTGTTGTGGCATGAATGAGTTGAACTAATGCAAGCAGGTCCTGGGAAAAATCAGAATCCACAATAATTACCATGTCATGCGTGAGCAGGTGCAAAAGCACCTCGGATTCGCGCGAAGTGGCTTGGGTAAATACGCAATTTTTCAGTTGCCCCGTGGGAAAAAGTGAATTTCCAGCCCCGGACATATCGATGAGCACTATTCTGGTAGGTCGCATAATTTGATCGGTGAGAATTAATACATCGTTCAATGAAGAGTAAGCCTTCCGGTGTCCACTCTAGCATTTTCTTCGTAGTTCCAGGAGTCACCCGAAGGCTTTTATACTCTAATCAATTATTGATGGATTGGTAAAAATTATTTACATAAAAATTTTGCAACAGTTAATATTCGTTAAGCTCAGCGACCTGTTGAATCTTTCGTTTTCATACAGACTGGACAATTATCGTAATCTGGCGAAGCAGTTTTAAAATTAAAAAAAATTGTAAAAAAAATAATTTAATCGAATTTTAAGTGGGAATTAAGACGGAATTAATTCCGTGGATTAAATTACTCCCGAGTTTTGCAAGCAATCAATTTCATATCGCTTTTGATTTTGTTCGAGTCAGCAAAATTAGAAAAAGAATCCCGGACAAAATTGAAAGGAACAAAACAAAAAGGAGTAATATCATGCCACAACTCAAATTCGAAGAGACCCTGGATAATTTCTCAATCCTCGGCAACGCAATGTTTACGACCCACGAAGTTACCCCTCCCGGAGAAGTATCCTCCGAAACAATTATCCGCACTGATCAACAATGGCATTGTCATTTCCGCTGGCGGACACTCGGCGGATTGAACTATCTGCTTAGCGGTCGTTGGAAACTCTCGATACTTCTGGAAAAATGGGGTGGTCGTGAGTTTAACCTGCCACAAAATGAAATCACTGTGAGTTTTGTAAACGCACCGCACGAATATCATGCCGTCATTTCTATCCCTGCCCATCGCGTTCCTGCCGGCGCTTATAAACCGGTCGTTCTCGTCACCATGGAAGGCCCAACTGGCGTTCCCGGACCAATCGCAGCTTTTGGTGAAGGCGCTATGATGCAATTCTATGACGTAGGTCCTGGCTTATAATAAAAGCATTCTCGTTTTGTGCGATGAGTCGTTTCCACTGATCACCGCACAATACAACCCCGGGTTTCGCACTGCGGTCCCGGGGTTGTTTCTTTCAACCATAGCCCATTTAAAGTGCGATAAAAAGCAGGAGATTCTTATGAGTGCAGAAAACAAATCAAATAGCAATAAAAAACGTGCTGACCATCACCCGCCTGAAACACGTCCACCGGATGGGATGAAACAAGCACTGCTTACAGCACAGGCAAAAATTAAACAGCTGGAGAAACAACTCATCGATGCGAGGGAAGCGGCGGATGAAATATCTGTTCTTCAAAAAGAAGTCAGTGTTCTAAAAAAACAGGAGAGTGATTCCAGAAAGCAAATTGAAACGCTGAGTAATGATAAATTGAAGCTGAATAAACAACTCACGCATCTAAAACAGCAAGAAAAAAAGCTTGGTGATGAAAAGTGCGGCCTTGAGAAATTATTGGTGGAGCTGGAAGAAAAGCTTCAAGCCAAAGAAATGGATACAGAAGAACATCCCGTGACTTCATCAACATCAAAATTTCGCATTGAACTTTATTTTCAGGAGGGGGCAATTCCGGGGAGAATTGAGCATGTCGGGACGCAGAATGTCCAAAAATTTCTCCTGCATGAACCCGTTGAAATGCTCAATTTTCTCAAGAAATTCCAACCTGTGGCCCCAACGGATACCGTGCAGGCCGATTCAGAGCCGCCCATCGCTTCTGAAAAGAATGTCGTAGCTGCTGTGAACGAGCCAGAATTGACAGCAGCACCATCTGCTACTGCAGAAGCTATAGTAGAACCGACGGCACAGATAAGTATGCAACAAACGCCACAAAAAATAAGCGTCGCCAAAGATCAGCCGTTCCAGATAAATTTGCAGCTCGAATTAAGTGATGAGATGGACAGGCAGTGCAGCGATGGGGCTCATGAAGAAACGATGATTTATGCACGATCTCTCGGCAGCCGTTATGGAGAAAAACTCCTCGGACACATTGTGATGGACGAAAACATTAAAGCTCCCGTCAGTATAAATATTCCTGGGAATTTACTTAATCCGGGGCTCTATCGCATCGATTCAAAAATTGATCTAACACCCTCACAAAGTGGTAAAAAAGTGAGTGCGGTGAGTGATAGTGGCCTGCTCTATATATATTAGCGCCCTATTTTACATGCTAATTCATTGCCGTAAAAGCGTGTTTATATTCGTCGGGAATATAGTCACCGCTGTGCTGGATCTCAGCTTTGCTTCCCTTGACGGTCAATTCTTTTGTGCGCCAGTTGACGCGCCGTTCATAATCCGGGCAGAGGGGACAGGTAAAAACGATCCAGTCCCCGTTTCGTATCGATTTGCACGGATGATGTGTATCCGAAGTGTTTTCGTGAATTGAAATGTCCATTTCGCCTCCATTCTAAATCCAGCCTGCAGCTCAGTCCATTATCTGCCGGCTGTATTCATCTGCTCAAAAGAGAGTCACTGACAGAGTGGCTCTCGTCTTTGGATGCATCTATCGTCCTAATTAGGCACATGATGCACCATCCTCACATAAAAATTACATAAATTTTATCAAGATTGTGTAGATTTTTCATGCTTCACTGTAAAAAAATATTATTTAAATTATAAACCAATTTCATGCCAAACCGGTAAAAATTAAAATTTTCTTGCAAACCCGTTACGCAATTCTTATTATGCACACCTTGAATTTTTAGCTGAATTATACAAACTGCATAAAGAAAAAAAAGTTTACCGGGAGGATTGTTCATGAATCAGGCACGTGGTGAATGGAGCTCGCGCTTTGGATTTATTCTGGCGGCTGCTGGATCAGCGATTGGATTGGGAAATATTTGGGGATTCCCGATCATGACTGCAAAAAACGGTGGTGCAGCCTTTGTGCTGGTCTATCTGCTTCTCACCTTCATCGTATGTTTCCCCGTCGTGATGACAGAAATCGCAATTGGCCGGCGTACTGCGAAAAACCCCGTGGGAGCTTTTAAGGAATTGGCGCCAAACTCACAATGGTTTCTTGTGGGTGGACTTGGTATTACAGGCGGTTTCATGATCCTGTCATTTTATGTCGTTATAGCCGGATGGGTATTTGGCTATTTTATAGAAGTACTCGCCGGCGGACTCGATCGTTTGGCAATGGATGGTGAGTTTACCAATTTCGTTGCCAATCCCTGGAAAAATCTAATTTATACCGGCCTTTTCATGCTGGCAACTATTGGCATTGTCGTCGGAGGAATTAAAGACGGTATTGAACGCTGGGCACGCTTGCTCATGCCAGCTTTGCTATTCATGCTTCTTGCCCTGATAATCTATGTCATGACACTGGAAAACGCAGGCAGAGGCCTTGCGTTTTACCTCATTCCCAATTTTTCAAAAATAACAATACCGGTCATCAATTCTGCTTTGAGTCAGGCGTTCTTCTCTCTTTCACTTGGTATGGGCGCGCTCATCACCTACGGAAGTTATGTTAGCCGAAAAGATGATATTATCTCTTCCGGTTTTATCGTTACAGTCTTTGATTCATCCATCGCATTTCTAGCAGGATTGCTCATCATTCCGGCAATTTTTACTTTGGCGCCGGATACCACTTCGGAAACCATTCAGGCCGGCCCTGGATTGATTTTTGTCTTTCTGCCAAAAGTATTTATGAATTTGTCCAATGATGTTGGTTATTTTTTCGCATCATTTCTAGCCGCATTTTTCTTTTTGCTGATTAGTTTTGCAGCGCTTACTTCAACCATATCGCTTTTGGAAGTTCCCACTTCTTATGTCGTTGATGAACGAAAAATAGTGCGTAAGAAAGCAGCGATCACCGTCGGTATTGTAATTTTCATAATTTCAATTGGGTCAATTCTGGCGAATGGGGCAAGTGAATTTTTTACAAATTTTATTACCTACCCAAGTGGTGTACAAAAGGATTTCCTTTCCTTCATCGCCGATGTTTTTTTTGAAATGCTTTTGCCACTGGGTGGTTTTTTGCTCACGGCCTTTGCGGCGTTTCGATGGAAGACTCATAATTTGAGTAAGGAAATCAGTGTGGGAAGAGAAGGGTACAGCGGATCACTTTTGGATAAATGGATCAGTTTTATGATCTATATCTGCCCGTTTATCATCTTTTTCATATTTATGAATACTGTTTTAGAAAAATTCTTTAACATCGTTCTCTTCTAAGTTTAAAAGGGAATTTTATTAAACTATGCGATGCGCTCTGCATTTTTTGTCTGTGATTTGCTTATCGCAGATAGAAAATACAAAGCACATCGCATCATACTTAGTTAGTATAAATAACCCAGGCCGATATAAAGTCCCAAACCAACTTCATCTCCCTTTGCAGCATCGATACTGAGAATAAAATTTTTATTCCATGCGACGTGTAGTCCAGCCCCACGTCCTGCCATCAAGCCATTAACCGACTTCATCTCATTTTCTTCCCAGGCACCCCCGAAATCATAAAAGGCACTCAGACTTAACTCAAAATCTTGCTTCAATGCACTGAATGCAAAGAATTTATAACGTAACTCACTGTTCGCCAAAAGCCACTCCCGGCCAATGAGACGGTTCTTTAATACACCACGAATGCTTTTTGCCCCTCCCCCCGCTTCTTCGATGCGAAAAGAACCGCTCATGAATTCCCGTTCGAAAAACGGCAAATCGCCCCAGGCTTTGCTGTACACAAAGCGTTGGGCAAAAACGACATTTTTCAATAAAGAAAGATAGTGCCTGTGGCTAAGCGTAATTCGCGAGAAAGTGTAATCACTGCCAACAAATTTATCACTGTACTCATAAAGAAGTTCGCTCCAGAGGCCATGCTCAGGCGCTGGCTCAAAATCACGACTATCATAGATCAGGCCGAATCGCAACGCATTGGTGAATTCACCATCCGCAGGAATAAGTTCACTGGATAGAGCCAGCAAGGTCGGACCCTCGTTAAGATCAACTGTGGTGTAATTTAAATTGAGTCCTGCAAGAACCTTTGCCTGCAACCACGGTCTCTGATAATCAATACGGGCACTGGTGCGCACACGATTGAAGGTATAATAATCTTCATTGATAAAATCCGGATGATCTTCATCTTTTAAATTTTCATTGTATTCCACCTTCAGACCAAGACCAAAAAATGGGGCAAAGTTGAATTTTGCATAGCGCAATTCTGCGGTAAGTCGCTGGTTGTTTCTCAACATGAACGGGCTATCGAAAAAAATCCAGAATTCACGTTTTCCACCTGTTGTGGCAAAAAGTTGCACGTCAACGAGGTAATAATAGGGGGAATAACCACCCTCACCATAGCGAAAATAATCGAGTCGGGCACCGTATCCGAAACCATCATCGGAATTGTAATTCAGGTTTGGCAATCCCGCCAATTTGAAGGAACTGTAGTTCCCGGTTTCCCCTTCTTCAACTGCGAATAGTGGCGATGCCCATAGCACAATGAGCAAAAAAAGAATGATGTTTTTCATTTTTCCTCCAGCATTTTCCGTCACATTTTTGGATTTTCACTGGAAACACATTCAGGTTGGTTTATACGAAATACGAAAAACTATTTTTCTGGTTTTTTGAAGTCTCAAGTTCGAATTTTCATTTCATCTATGTAAACATGTTCATTATGGAGACTTCGGTATCGTGGAGATTTTCACTCAGACTGAAAAAGGCTAAAGCCTTTACTCCGAACTTTTTCAATCTTTTTCACCAAATTGAATTAATGAAACACCCCCATCATTGATCAGCCGCAGGTTCAACAAGCATAAACTGCAATGCAATAAGCGAAACCAGGCAATAAGCTGTAAAAAAATAGAATCCATCACCCAGGGAGGCATCGAGTAAGTCACTTGCTCTCGCTGTCATAAATGCTACGAAAACGCCCATGACAAAGACATCTGCCATCGACCATTTACTGATATTGCGCACAAAAGAATAAATCCTATAACGTTGTCCAGCAGACTTCATCCGCAGGACAATCAGTAACAGGACTCCTTTTACAAACGGAACAATGACACTAAAAAGCAGAATTAATCCGGCGACAAATGAACTTCCGGTTTCATAAAGATTATCTACCGTTTGCAGAATACTGCGCGTTTCATTATATAGTTGTATTTTATTCCCCATTAAATTGAAGGTCGCTGTGATCGTAATCAAATCTAAAACGAGACCAGGAATAAGAATAATGAATGACAGGATAATCAAACCGGTCGCGATGAGATTTCGTGTTTTCGGATGTCCCAAAGAATTTCCTCCGGATTGAATCGGGTTAATAGTGTGGCGGTGGTGTTTCGTCGTTTCTATCCCTTACCTGAGAAAGCAGCGGCCTTATTTCCGCAAGAATTTTCAGCATCTGCCCTTGCAGCTTGTCGATTTGATCCTGCTGCTTTGTGACGACACTGTCCAACTCATCAATTGTATTTTCGAGGTAGGCCACTTTGGTTTCGAGTTCTGTGAAGCGGTTTTCCATTTTTTTGTTCCTTTACAGTCGGTACTGAACACAGACCTTTACCATTAAAATCGGTCCGGCTGCAAAAGCTCCGTCTCGACGCACGGCTTTTCACCATTGATTATTTCATTAACCAACTTCCCTGTCACCGGAGCCAGCGTGATGCCAACCATTGCATGCCCTGCGGCGAGTGTTAAGTTCGAAAAACGCTTTGTCCGGCCAACCAAGGGCATACCATCGGGTGTGCAAGGGCGCAAACCAGCCCAGGCCTGGGTTTGATAGGCTTCCGACAAATCAAAATTCGGCAGGTATTGGGAAACAGCACTTAAAATTGCCCGAACACGACGTTGATTTATTTCCATATTGAGCCCGTTAAATTCCAGAGTTCCGGCAAAGCGTATTTTATCACCATAGGGGGTAACCGCAACTTTTCTTTCTGTGAGAATAGCCGGAACTTTCGCGGAGGATTGCGAACTTTGTACCGTTACAGAATAACCTTTTCCTGCTTGAATAGCCAGCGTGAGACCCAGCGTTTTTGCAATTTCTGTTGTCCACGAGCCTGCAGCAAGGACAAACTCCTGAGCACGAATTTCCCCGGAATCGATGTGCATTGCCCTAATTTTTCCATTTTCACGATCGAACTTGAGAGTTTTATTTTGGGGATGGAAATCCACTCCGGATTTTTGCAATGCGCTAAAAAGTTGTCCGCAAAAAGCCGAAGGCGAAATATGCCAGTCATCGGTATAATAAATCGCTCCCACGGCTGGAGTTTCATAAGCTGGTTCTGTTTCCTGAATTTCCTGCGGTGAGAGCAGTTTTGTCGGGACTCCAGCCTTAATTGCAGTTTCTGCGACCTTATGATCTGCCTGAAAAGCTTTTTCCGTATTATAAAGCATGAGCAAACCGCGTTTCTCGAGGCCAAATTCACCAATATTTTGATCATTGGCCAACACATCGTATTGTCGAGCGGATTCATTGCATAAAGCCGCTAAAATGGGAATCGCGCGCTCCACGGTTTTCGGATTTGCCGAACGCCAGAAAGTCCACATCCACTTCACGAGTTGCCACTCAAGACGCGGATGGATGTAAAAAGGGCTGTCAGGATTCATCATCCAGCGCAAGCCTTTGGAAACGATACCCGGTGAGGCCAAAGGGATGATGTGACTCGGTGCGACATAACCGGCATTCGCATAGGAACTCTGATCCGCAGTTCCCGGTACGGATTTATCGACTACGACAACGCTTTTCCCGGATTTTTGCAAATAATAAGCAGCACAAAGTCCAACAGCACCACCGCCAATGACAGCGACATCGTATTTCGTAGGCATCTCTGCTCCAAGGTTAAAACTCGTTCGAAAACTTCGTATTTAATAGGATGAATTATGACTTAAAAAACTGAGCTAACTTAAAAATTCCACCATTAATTAAAACGGAAAAATAACACCTTCAGAAACAAATCAACAATGCTTTCTGCAAGGTGACAACAAACGAAGTAATTAAGTTTAATGATTGGAATCCGGGACATCAGAATACAATGCTTTCTCCCAAAGTGGTTGGATACTAGATCCCATATTTATTCATAGCTTATAAATGATTCAATAATCTATTACTCGTTTTCGTTCAAATTGAAAAATGGGATTGATTAAACAAGCAAAAAATGGTTTTCTGTGGATAACTTTATCTCAGGTTTTCAACCGGTTATCGCATATAATTTTCACGGCAATTCTTGCCCGAATTTTATTACCGGAACATTTCGGGATCGTCTCAATGGCTATTGTCTTCAGCCGAATGATACGCATATTCAACGGAGCAGGGCTATCCTGGGCAATCATACGTGAAAAGGAGCTTTCGAAGGAACTATTATCCAGTGCTTTCTCTTTTAATCTGCTAATCAGTCTGTTCCTCTCTATCATCTTAGCTTCACTTGCCCCTTTTGCAGCCTGGTTCTACAATGAAAGCGAACTCATACCTATTGTACTTATCTTTGCTACATTGCTCATTGTAGATTCCTTCGCAAGTTTACACATGGGATTACTGAACAAAGAATTACTGTTTAAAAAAATTGCCATCATTGAATCATCTGCACTAGTTGTTGCAAATCTAGTTGGCATTGCATTCGCGTTAAATGGAGCAGGCACATTCAGTCTCATGGCCCGTTTAGCCGCGACAGCCGTGTGCACATCGGTACTCGCATGGAACTTTACTGGCTGGTTCCCAAAGCTGCGATTCAAATTTAATGAAGTCCGTCCTTTATTTTCTTTTAGTAGTTACTATACTTTCTCAAAAATTTTCGTTTTCTTAATTCAAAATATCGATTTCATCATCATAGGAAAATTTTTTGGAGCGACCGCTCTGGGAATTTATACAATAGCATTCAATCTTGCAGTTCTTCCTTCTGAACAGGTTAAGGTTCTTTTCTCAAAAGTCTTGTACCCAACGTACGCACGCTTGCAGGATGATTTGGGAAAATTTAGAACTACCTACTACGTCAATCTATGGGTACTCTCATCACTGCTCTTACCCTTCCTTGTTATCATGGCCATCTTTGCGGATAGTCTTATATTCACAATTTATGGAGAAAATTGGACGGAAGCAGCACAAGTTCTCCCTTTTCTCACGCTTATGGGCATTGCTCGTGGATTATTAAATTTGACAAATACGACCTTGCTCGCACTTGGGCACTCAAAAAGTATATTCACAATTGAAGTTTTTCAGGCTGTTACACTTTCAATTCTTGTAGGTACAGCAGCCAATTTCGAAGATCTTCGTTGGATTGCATTCGCATATTCTTTTGCACAGTTCATAACATTTATAGTTTACCAAATTAATTTAAACAGAAAGCTTAATACCAATTTTCATCACATTCTACATGCTTTTCGAGTTCCGGTAGTCGCAACTATTTTTACTGCAGTAATATCCAAAATGAGTACAGGATTTTTCAGTAGATATCAATGGTCGAATATTTTTGAACTTATTATTTCACTGATGATCGCAGGATGCGTATACACCGGTGCTTTTTACTTATTTGCAGGTCGTACCGAAAAAAAGAATCTCAATTTACTTGGAATTGGAAAATACATACCTGGGTGGCAAGTCTAATGCTTAAACCTGGGAGCAAAATATGTTTCGTGATGCCATATCACATGTCCGAAAAGGGAGGAGGCGCTGAAGTACAATCCTGGCTTTTGGCTCAGGAATTATCTATACGTGGCTATAATATTAGTTATCTTGCACAAAGTCTATCTGGCAAAGATAAATCTGTACAAGTAATTGAAAGAATCGCCATTTATTGGCTACCTTATCGAATAAAATTTCCGTGGCTCAATTTTTTCGCAATTTTCAATTCAATAAAACATATTAATCCAGATATTCTCATACAAAGAATCAGCAATGCTGACACTGGAGTAATTGGTTATTATGCATCGAAGAATGCTATTCCCTTTGTTTGGTTTTGTACCGATAATGAGAGTCCGTTTCGATGGTTGCACATTCGTAAAATTTTTTCAGGGTTTTCAAAAAAAACACGCCCAAGGCGAATCGCGAGCCTGTTGTATCTACCCAACGCAACTCTCATTGATTTACTTCGCCATTACGGAATGAAATATGTGTCGCATGCATTTGTTCTTAATGAAATCCAAAAAAAACATCTCAAAGATGAATTTGGCAAGGAAAGTTCGCTACTGCGCTCAGGACACCAACGCGCTTCAATCTCATTAAATTCAACAAAGAAATTCGCTAATAAAATCGTGCTTTGGGCAGGAAATCTTGGAGAAAACAAACACCCAGAAAAGTTCATCCAATTGGCCAATCAATTAAGCAACTCCAGCTATCGATTTGTTCTATTAGGGGATAAGCCTGGGTATATTCCAGTAAAAGATCAATTGAGTAAAATGGATTGTAATGTGGAGTGGAAGGGGAAGATTCCATTTGAAGAAAACTTGAAATGGTTTGATGATGCCCAATTTTTCGTAAATACATCTGAAAAAGAAGGTTTCCCTAACACCTACATCCAGGCATGGTTACGTGGCATCCCTGTCCTGACACTCTCCTGTGATCCCGATAGTTTAATTAAAAAGCATAACCTTGGATTTGTTTGCTATTCTATTGATACCATGTCAGATCTGCTTCTCAGCTTTACGGATGAAAAAGAATACCAAAACCAATGTCAAGAGATACAAATTTTCGCTGAACAAAATTTTACAATCGAAAAAACAGCAACCAATTTCCTAAAACAATTTGGAGAAGATACAAATTGAAATCCCCAAAATTGAAAATTTTGCATATTCTCAATTTAGGGAGTTTTGGTGGTATTCAGTCCGTTATTACCCAATTAGCCGTTCACCAGCAAAAAGATCCTGCAAAACAGGTTGCACTATTCTCAGTTATAACGCATACAAACAATACCCTCCACATACCAGAGTCTTTACAGGTTATTGAAGGCAAATTTATTTCAGGTTGGGATTTGCGTTTTTCACGTTATAAAAACGCATATTCAGTTTTCAAACGATTCGATGTTCTCCATTTTCATACACTGAATATACAATTGCTATTATTAGGAAAATTAAGTCGGAAGAAAATTGTATTCACCGAGCATGGGACACTGAAAAAAGCCAATCAAAAAAATTCTACGAAAAACTTTATTCGTAAAAAAATAATCGGTTATCCTCTATTACGCACCATTCCTCACAATTTGATTTTCGTTTCCGAATGGTTACAAAAACAAGTTGAAGTAGGTAATAAAAACGAACATGTAATTCATAACGGCATCCACTGGGAAACACAAGAGAAAATTCTTCCACAACGTCCTCAAAAGCATGTTTTCGAAATATTGTTTGTGGGACGTCTTGTCAAAATTAAACGCATAGATTGGTGCATTCAGGCTTTAAAACTTGTAAATATGCCTGATAAATTCCACTTGCATATCGTGGGGGAAGGGCCGCAAAAAAATAACCTTTTTGAGCTAGCCAGAAATAACTTGAGAGAAAACACATTCTGCTTTCACGGATTTAGTAACAATGTAGGCAAGCTTTATAATTCTGTAGATGTTGTCGTATTACCAACAAAAGGTGAATCATTTGGGATGACAATTCTTGAAGCAGTACATCATGGTAAAGCAGTCATCGTGACTGTGGATGGAGGAGGAAGCACCGAACTAGTAAAATCCTTCCATCCGATGTTATGTGTCTCATCAGTTGAGGCACTGGCTCAGTCGCTGGACTATTGGCAGCAAAATCCACGGGAATTGATGAAGATCGCTCAAGAAATGAAATATCAAATGGCTGAAAAATACAGCATTAAAAATATGGTCGATCAATATGATATAATTTATGGCGCGCCTCATGAATAAAAAAAGCCTATTCTCAGGATTCCTCGGGATGTACTGTTCAGATGGGAGTCGCACGCTTCCAAATTTTAATAATCTTAGGCCAGTCTATTATAATAAAGGATTTGCGTTTTTTCAAACTGGTGAGAGAAGCAATAGTTTTTCTGTTCTAAATGATAACATTTTTTTATTCATTCATGGGGGGAGAGACGATACTATAAAAAATATTTTACAAGATCAAGCGAAGAACCAATCGCCCATAACTGAAAAAATAAAGGGTAAAAAAGATTTCATCTTTTTTCAATTGCGAAATAATCGCTCTCTATTGGAAATACATACAGATCGATTCGGCAGACGATCAATTTTTTATATGCAATATAAAGGTATTATTTATTTTGCTCCAAGTATTCAGCAGCTATTTATGGTATTGCCGCCTTCACAAAGAAAAATATCAAAGGAAGCCTTATATTTTTCCTATCACTTTCGAAGTACCCCCACTGACCAATCACTTATCGAATCAATAAAAAAAATCCCTGCAGGCTATCTGCTCCGATGTTCAGATGAAAAAATGGAAATCCAACAGTATTTCGATCTGGTTTCGCTTTACAAACCGGAGAAATTTAAAAACACAAAGGAGACAGAGTTAACCAATTTCATAAATAAAGCCCTAGCAAACGAAATTAACAGAAGCATCAACAATAGTCAAAATGTAGGGATAGCACTTAGTGGAGGCGTTGATTCAGGACTCATTGCAGTTCATCTTGCGCTGCAAAAGATACCATTTAAAGCATACACATTTTTATATGAAGAAGATTATAACGAGTTACATAGAATAGAACGACTGTCAAATAATATCGATCTTAATCTAACTAAAATCATTTTGGACGCATCAACCGTACTAAAATGCTTTTCGGATGCCAATGAAACTGGAAGTGAACCAGTCTCCTTTAACGCTTCCCTACTTCAAAAAATGATTTCATTCTGTAAACAGGATGGCATACAAACATTTTTTGACGGAGATGGTGCTGACCGACTCTTCTTTGGAATGAATGCACATCTACGTTACCTTAAAATGGGATTGCTTTATCAGATTCTTTCAAAGGTCGGCTTGAATAAGCACGCAGGCAAGATGTTACAAAAATCAAAAAGTGGCCAATGGAAGCAACTGGGTAACCTCTTTGAGAATTGGTCGATAGGCATAAAGCCTTATCCTGAAAGGCATTATGACATAAATAAAGCTTACGATTCAAGGTATGAAATAGATATTTTCAATAAATATATACTACAATATTGGAAGCCATTTCAAGATGATTTTCGGAGTGATGATATTCGGCTATATTTTGCGTTTCAATCAATTCAAATGTGTCCCGAGCTTTTTTTCTACTCAGCGCACGAACAATTCAGCCAAAGCGGAATTGAAAATTTTTCTCCATTCTGGAATGATAATATTGTACAGCTGAGTCTAAGTATACCACAATATTGGAAAACTAAACAATGGAGAACAAAATATATCCTACGCAAAGCTGGTGCACAATATTTTGATCCACAATATTGGATCATGCCAAAAATCGGTTTACAAAATAGTTTAACCTATTTAGTTTCAGATAAAATTGGCAGAGATTGGTTTAGAGAAAAATGTATCGCAATCGAAAAGACGAATGAATTCAATTGGTTAAAGGAGCAAGGTGTCGCACCAAAAGCAGAGCGCCTTATACCGTTTTTCGAATGGAAATCCAGCAAAAAACTTGAATTCTAAAGCGATGATATTTAAAAAGGCTGAAGTTTGTGAAAAAAATTCTCCTCATCACCAACATTCCTACTCCCTATCGGATACCGCTTTTTAATGAATTGCACCAACGGCTGCAACAATCATCAATACATTTGAAAATAATTTTCAGCGTGCAAAATTACGCACGCCGAAAATGGCAATTGGATGAACAAGATTTCTTGTTCCCCTACGATTTCCTGAACAAAACCAAGCTGGTAAACAGCAGGGAAAACACACGTTTTCGCTACCCGGGACTACTGCAAAAATTACTGGAAGAGCGTCCTGAACTTATAATAGTCTCAGGTTTTTCAGCCGCAACAATGGTAAGCTTGATTTATTCCAGAATTACTGGAATACCATACGTTATTTGGAGTGGAGAAATCGCCGTACGCGGTGACCGCGTATCATGGTTGCGCAGCGTACAACGAAAATGGCTGACCCGGGCTGCAACACACTTTATTGCCTATGGTTCCCAGGCAAGCAATTATTTACAACAACTAGGTGCGTCTCCAACTCATATTTCTATAGCCATCAACACGGTTGACACAACTTTTTTCATGGAAAAAGTGGGACAAATACAAAGAGAAATTAAACCCTCAGTAAAAAAACATCTGCTCATCGTCAGCTACATTACGCATCGCAAGAACCTTACCTCCGTCCTGCAGATCATTGCGCAGCTTGCACAACAGCGTAGCGATTTCATACTTGATATTGTTGGTGACGGCCCGGATCGTGCGGGTATGGAATCAATGGCAGCTGAGAATGGATTACAATCTTGCGTTGCTTTCCACGGCTACAAACAACAGGAAGAGCTCCCCGAATTTTATGCGCAAGCATCGCTCTTTCTCTTCCCGACGGATTTCGATATTTGGGGTTTAGTTTTGGTGGAAGCCATGGCGGCCGGATTGCCCTGTATCGCCTCAATGCACGCAGGGGCAACGGATGATCTGATAATAGAAACAAAAACTGGGTTTAGTGTAGATTTTTCGCAGGCAGAAATGGTTTCGGATTTGATATCGAAACTGCTCGATAATCCCTCCACAGCAGCAAAAATTGGGGCGCAGGCAAAAAAGTATGTGCTTGCAAACGCATCCATGAGCAACTCAGCAGATGGTTTTATGGAATGCATTCACAAAGCTATGCAGGAATAAACCTTCCAGGTTATTCCTCGCTTCAATGCGAATAAAACAAATGTAGCCAAACGAAGAATTCGCATTATCTTTCCTTTCAATTTTCCAACTGTAAAAAATTGTCATTCATTTCTTTCCCTTTGGTTTTTCTTTGTTTTTTTTAAATATTATCACCTTTATAATTAAGCTTTTATAAACAGTCTGCAAGGACTGAAGCAAACGTTTTCATTTTGTTAGGTTTAGCCTTGTAAGATACCGACTCAAAAAATCATCACAGGAGTAAAATGGAAAATGGCTTCTAAGCGAAGATTAAAAATGGGTCTCATTGGCGGTGGTCCTGGTGCATTCATCGGCGATGTACATCGCAAAGCAGCACTGCTTGATGGCAATATTGAATTCGTGGCTGGTGCGTTCAGCAGCGATCCGGCCAGGTCCAGACAAGCTGGTGAAATTTATGGCATCGATCCTGCGCGAGCTTATGAATCCTACGAAATCATGATTAAACGCGAGCTCCAGCTTCCTCCGAATGAACGCATCGATTTCGCGGCCATAACCACACCAAACAACTCCCACTTTCCCATTGCTGCAGCCTTCCTGAAAGCTGGCTTCCACGTTATGTGCGAAAAACCGATGACCTTCACTTATTCCGAAGCACTGGAATTACAGAAAATCGTTAAGGAAACCAGGCTTGTTTTCGGTCTCATGCACAATTATCCAGGCTATCCTATGGTGAAGCTTGGCCGCGATATGATTTCAACAGGCGAGCTCGGGAAAATCCGTAAAGTCGTTGTGCAATACAAACAAGACTGGCTAACAACCGCATTAGAAAAAGAAGACCAAAAACAAGCCGTGTGGCGTAGTGATCCCAAGCAATCGGGAGCTGGCGGCGCGTTGGGAGATATCGGAACGCATGCGGCAAATCTCGTTGAATACATGACCAGCTTGAAAATAACCCATGTTTGTGCGGATCTCACAACCTTCGTTGCAGGCCGTATTCTTGATGATGATGTAAACTGTATGTTGCGTTTGGAAGAAGGAGCAAAAGGCATCCTTCATGTTAGTCAAATTGCCGTTGGAGAAGAAAACCATCTTGCCATCTGGATTTACGGCGAAAAGAAAAGTGTACATTGGAACCAGGAAAATCCCAACTATCTGCACGTCGGTGTTCTCGGTCAGGGGGAAGAAATCTGGAAACGCGGCACAGGCTATGTCGCTCAAAAAAGTACGGCTGCAGCACGCGGGACCCGTATCCCACCCGGCCATCCGGAAGGCTTTTTCGAGGCTTTTGCAAATCACTATTGCAACTTCGCCGATACGATCCGTGCGAAACTTGCCGGAGAAACACCTTCGGAATTAATTCTCGATTTTCCACAGGTAGAAGAGGGTGTACGTGGCATGCTGTTCATCGAAAAAGTTATCGAAAGCAGCAACAGTACAGAAAAATGGACTGAAATGAATAACCAATAATCAACGCTCAATATTCAATGTTCAATTAAAAGAATGTGATACTTGAAATTTGAACATTGATTGTTGAATATTGTTTATTGAATTAATCGAATTCTCAACAAATCAAAAGGATAAACAATGGCACGTCCAGTAACACTTTGCACCGCACAATGGGCTGATCTCCCGGTGAAAACCATGGCGGAGAAAGCCGCCAGTTGGGGTTACGATGGTCTCGAATTAGCCTGCTGGGGTGATCATTTCGATGTCGATCGCGGTGCGACGGATTTAAATTATTGCAAACATCAAAAAGAAATTTTAGCCAAAAATGGTCTGAAAATTTTCGCAATAAGCCACCACCTGGCTGGACAATTGGTGTGCGATCCAAATAATGACAGTCGCAGCGATGGCTTTGCACCGGCAGATTGCGCTGGCAATGCCGAGAAAAAACGTGCCTGGGCCGTGGAAACGATGAAAAACGCTGCACGCTCGGCAAAAAACATGGGACTGAATGTCGTCAATGGATTCACAGGTTCACCGATTTGGCATCTATTCTACAGCTTTCCCCCTGTCTCCGACAAAATGATCGCCGACGGATTTAAATATTTTGCCGACATGTGGAACCCAATCCTGGATGTTTTTGATGAATGCGGCGTTAAATTCGCTCTTGAAGTACACCCAACAGAAATTGCTTTTGATATCGTTACCGCAAAACGGGCTATCGAGGCTGTGGGTGGACGGGAAGCTTTCGGCTTTAATTTTGATCCCAGCCATTTGGTGTGGCAAATGATCGATCCAGTGACATTTCTGCACGAATTCAAAGACCGCATTTACCACGTGCATATGAAAGATGCCGCACTGCAGCTCAATGGCTACAACGGTATTCTTGCCAGCCACCTCAATTTTGGCCATGCCCAGCGTGGTTGGGATTTCCGCAGCCTGGGACACGGGGATGTGGATTTCGAAGAAATTATTCGGGCATTGAACCACATTGGCTACGAAGGACCACTTTCCGTGGAATGGGAAGACAGCGGCATGGAACGCGAATACGGCGCAGAAGAAGCTTGTGAATTCGTTAAAAGCATTAATTTCTCACCGTCAACTGTTGCTTTTGATGCAGCTTTTGATGATAAATAATGATCCTTCGCTCTGCGGATTCCAGTGATCTGCCATTTATTAAAGCCATGCTTTTTGAGGCGATTTTCTGGGACCCCAAAATGAAACGCCCTGATACAAAGCAGTTTCTGTCACTACCGGAAATTGCAAAATTACTGGCGAATTGGGGAAAAGCGGGGGATTATGCAGTAATTGCAGATGAATCAGGCTCGCCTGTCGGCGCCGGATGGTTCCGGCTTGGTACTGAAGAAGAACATTCCTGGGGATATGTAGACGAGCAGACACCTGAACTGGGACTTGCTGTTGTCAGCGTGTGGCGCTCCTGCGGAATTGGACGTAAAATTTTGCAAAACTTACGTGAGAGTGCGCGACAAAAAGGCTACAAAGCTATCAGCTTGAGTGTTGCACCTGAAAATTTCGCATTGCAATTATACCAATCAGAAGGCTTTTTCAAAATTGGTGAATCCGGTACGTCAAGTACAATGCTTTTGCACCTGTAAAAAAGGAATCATAGGATGAAAACAGTCGACCGCCGTTCCTTTCTTAAAAGTTCCCTCGGTTTTTCTCTCGGAGCCTGGGCTATTCCAACCATTTTACCTTCTCACGTTTTTGGGAAGCCTGGCAATATTACTCCCAACAATAAAATCAACATTGGCTGTATCGGTCTTGGAGGTATGGGCTCCGGCAATATGCACTCATTTTTGGAATTGCCGGATGCACGTATTGTTGCCGTATGCGATGTGGATCGATTGCACGCGGAAAATGCACAAAATCTTGTGAATCAAAAATATGGCTCCACGGATTGTGCCCTCTACAAAGATTTTCGTGATGTACTCGCCCGCCAGGATATCGATGCGGTGATGATCGCAACGCCGGACCATTGGCATGCCATCATCGCGAGTTCGGCGGCTCGGGCAGGGAAAGATATTTATTGTGAAAAACCCCTCGCTTACACCATTCGCGAAGGCCGTGCGATAGTTGATGCCGTGCAACGGCATGGGGTTGTTTGGCAAACCGGGAGCTGGCAACGGTCACAGAGCCATTTTCGATTCGCCTGTGAACTCATCCGCAATGGTCGCGTCGGGGAGGTCAAAACCGTTCGTGTAGGATTGCCATGGGGTAATTCAATTCATAAAGGCTCAACACAACCTGCACCCGTGCCGGAGCATTTTGATTACGATATGTGGCTTGGACCGGCACCGTATGTTCCCTATAACCCCACGCGCTGCCATTGGAATTTTCGCTGGATTAGCGATTATTCCGGCGGGCAACTCACGGACTGGGCCGGACACCATATCGATATCGCCCACTGGGGTATGAATACCGAGCTCAGCGCTGCGACGGAAATTGAAGGTTATGCAAAATATCCCGCCGCTCTTAATGGACAATTTGACACCCCAACCGATTATTATTTTGAGGCCAAATATGCCGAAGGCTTCACAATGATCGTAGCCGATGAACGTAAGCAGGAAAAAGGTATGGGCGTGCATTTTATCGGCGATGAAGGCTGGCTGCACGTCAGCCGTGGTGGGCATATCTGTGCAAGCGATAACTCCATTATCCAGAGACCTTTATCTGCCCAGGATATCCACCTTTACGAAAGCACAGATCATCATCAGAATTTTCTTGATTGTGTGCGTTCACGGCAAAAAACGATTACACCTGTCGAGGTTGCACACCATTCCATTATGACCGGGCATCTCGGGAAAATTGCCATGCTGCTGGGACGAAAAGTCAATTTTGATGTACAAAAAGAACGCTTTATCAACGACGACGAAGCGAACAGCATGCTATGGCGGCCAATGCGCGGACCGTGGAAAATTTAATTATTCCATAGTGTAACCCACTTTACCTATTCAAACCGGATCGATGAGGGATATTCTTTCATTGATCATAGATTGAAAGTGCGACGCACTTTACCTAATTTTATGCGAAGTAGTATAGAAGTATCACGCCTACAGTGACAGCAAGTGCATCGCACTTTAAATTTGGAGGAAGAAAATGGAAGAAAAGCGTCAAAACATGTCGCGTAGAAATTTTATTGCTACTACACTTGCAGCAGCAACAGCCACGGCTACGGCAACAGCTGCCTCCGTCACTTCGAACATTGCCTCTCCCCTGTCACAATCAAACAAGAGTAAATTCAAGCTGAAATTTGCCCCTCACTTCGGTATGTTTAAGCATCATGCCGGTGAAGATTTAATCGATCAATTAAAATTTATGGTCGATGAGGGTTTTACTGCCTTTGAAGACAATAGCATGAAAAACCGCTCGGTTGAGACACAGGAACAAATCGCCAAAGAAATGGCAAAATCAAACATGGAAATGGGTGTCTTTGTCGCCCACAACATTTATTGGACCGAGCCAAATCTTGCGAGTGGCGATGCTGAAAAACTGGATGAATTTTTAACCCATATTCGGGAATCCGTCGAAGTCGCAAAGCGCGTAAACGCCACCTGGATGACCGTCGTTCCAGGCTTTGTCGATTTACGCAAAGACATGGCGTACCAGACAGCAAATGTGATCAATGCATTGCGCCGCGCCAGCGAAATACTCGAACCCCATGCCCTCGTTATGGTGCTCGAACCGCTCAACTTTTATAACCATCCCGGACTCTTTTTGACGGGAGTCCCCCAGGCTTTTGAAATCTGCAAAGCCGTTGCCAGCCCTGCCTGCAAAATTTTGGACGATCTCTATCACCAACAAATCCAACTGGGCAACTTAATTCCCAACATCGACCACGCATGGGATGAAATAGCTTACTACCAGATTGGAGACAATCCCGGAAGAAAAGAACCGACCACAGGTGAAATTAATTATAAAAATGTGTTCAAACATATTCACGAAAAAGGATTCACAGGTATTCTCGGTATGGAGCATGGGAACAGTCGTGCGGGAAAAGAAGGCGAACGCGCAGTGATTGATGCATACCGGCAATGCGATATTGATTAATTCCCCAAAATTGAGAAAATAACTCTGCCGATGCTGCGACGAATTTTCAAGTACTCATTTCCGTTTCTTGCAGGAATTCTGTTTTTTCCATTTGCAAAAGATGCAGTCGAAACCACATCCACCGACGCGTACTGCCAGTCCTGTCATGTGCACCCACAAGCTGCGATTTCCTGGAAAAAAGGGCCCCATTTTGATACCCGCAGTGGTACGGTTACACACTGCGTTGATTGCCATTTGCCACCAGAAGGTTTTGCCTATTTTAGCGAAAAAATAAAGACGGGCACTCGCGATCTGATTTCCTATTGGTTAAAAGACCCTTCCGAGTTCAACTGGGAACTCGCCTCCACTCGTGAAGTGGCAATGAAACACGTTTACAAAGCTTCCTGCCAGCATTGCCATCAAAATCTGTTTTCCAAAGGATTGTCAGAAAAAGGTCGCGATGCGCATTTGCATTATTCACGCAAGGAAAACGAATTGCGCTGTCTCAATTGCCATCTTGAGGCAGGTCATTATCACGAACCGAAAAATAGTGTAACTGAAATAGATGTCGACCTGAACTCAGAAATATTCTCCCGGGCAACCTACGTCGATTCCTTTCAGTCTTTCACAGAAAAAATTCCCGGAACAAAGGTTACATTTAACATGATTGCTATACCAGGCGGTGTATTCACCATTGGTAGTCCGGAAAATGAATCAGGCCGAAACCGTGATGAAGGCCCCCAACGACGTGTGCGTGTCGATTCAATTTGGATGGGAGAGGTTGAAGTTTCCTGGCAGGAATTTGACACTTACTACCGTGCGACCGCACGTGCCGGACGGACCGAAGACCAAATCGCTGCCGACGGTAAACCCGTTGATGCTATAAGTGGCCCGACACCAGCATACGGCGATCCCAGTCAAGGCTGGGGCCGCGGAAAGCGTCCGGCGATTACGATGACATTTTATGCAGCCCAGCAGTATTGCCGCTGGCTTTCGGAAAAAACCGGCAAGCACTACAGATTACCAACCGAAGCGGAATGGGAATATGCCTGTCGGGCGGGCACAGAGAACCCCTATTTTTTCCCGGGGCAACCGGATGAATTTGGCAATAAACACTGGTTGGCCAGGATATTTGGAAGCGACACAACCATCAATAGTTACGTCATTTACGAAAACAACAGCCGTGGCCGAACGAGTGACGGTCAGCACGTCAAATCCAATGCATTCGGCCTAAAAAATATGCTGGGAAATGTAAAGGAGTTTTGTAGCGACTGGTATGAAGCAGATATTTATGCAAATTATTCAGCGGATGCCATCACCCAAAATCCATCAGGCCCCAAATCTGGTGATGAGCATGTTGTCCGTGGTGGTTCCTACAAGAGTAGCGCGAAGGATGTCAGAGCCGCCACGCGAGAGAAAACAAATACCGTGAGTTGGATGCGCACTGATCCACAATTACCCAAAAGCCTGTGGTGGTATTCCGATAATGCGGAAGTCGGCTTTCGGGTAGTTTGTGAATACGATGCGGGACAAATAACCAAGAGGAGCACAAAATGAGCGATTTAAGCAGACGTAAATTTCTCGAAGTAGGCGCGATGGCTACAGCCGCCGGTATCGTATTGGCGGGATGTGAAACGAAGAAACAAAAACAGGTCGACCATGTCACTTTTTTAGATCAGGCAATAGACGGTCCACTGCTAAAGGCCGGCTTAATCGGTTGTGGTGGTCGTGGAACTGGAGCAGCGATAAATTTTCTTTCAGCCGGACCGAATTTACAGCTCGTCGCCATGGCCGATGTACTGGAAGATCGCATTGCAGACAGCCGTGCAAAAATCAAAGAAGAAATGCAGGTTGAAGTGGCGGATGACAAATGTTTCGTTGGTTTTGATGCCTATAAAAAAGTGCTGGAACTGGATGTGGATGTTGTCATTTTAGCAACGCCACCACATTTTCGTCCGGAGCACTTTGAGGCTGCGGTTGAGGCTAAAAAGAATGTATTTATGGAAAAACCTGTGGCTGTTGATCCGGTTGGAGCACGAAAAATTATTGCCGCTTCCAAACGTGCAGAAGCTCTTGGTTTGACCGTCGGCACTGGTACCCAAAGGCGACACCAGCGTAATTATCAGGCGTGCTTTGAACAAATTTCCACCGGTATCATTGGGGATATTGTTTCAGCCAACTGTTACTGGAATCAATCCCAACTCTGGTACCGCACACGCAAATCCGGTCAATCAGACATGGAATATATGATTCGCGATTGGGTTAACTGGGCCTGGCTCTCCGGAGATCACATCGTTGAACAGCACGTTCACAACATCGATGTCGTCCACTGGTTTACCGGCAAGTTGCCTGTTGAAGCGGTTGGATTTGGTGCCCGTCACCGCCGCGTAACCGGCGATCAGTACGATTTTTTCAGTGTTGATTTCGTCTATGACAATGACATGCACGTGCACAGCATGTGCCGGCAAATCGATGGTTGTGAAAACAATGTTTCTGAATTTATTCAGGGAACCAAAGGCTATTCTAATTGCCACGATGAAATCTACGATGAAAAAGGCAACCTCCTCTGGGCCTACAAATATCCCCTTGATGAAGAAGGCAAAGAAACCTCACGTGTAAAAGTATCGCCATACGTACAGGAACACATCGATCTGGTCACAGCGATCCGGCAAAACAAACCCTATGTTGAAGCAGAAGCCACCGCGCAATCAACTCTGGTGGCAATTATGGGCAGGATCTCGGCTTACACCGGTAAAAAAGTGACCTGGGAAGAAATGATGAGTTCTGATATGCGATTGGGTCCGACAAAATATGCCATGGGGCCAGTTGATATGAAATTTGAAATTCCTGTACCAGGATCAGCAAAAGCATAATTTTTATATTTAACCTGTTTAATTCATAAATCCAGGATTGGGCAGAGGATTTCCGCTGCCCATCGCTAACGTTAAGCAACGCATGAATAGATCGGGTTAAAAACATCGATAATGAATTGAATTTTACAAATGGAGAATGGGTTCATGCAAAAAAAAGAAACAACCACGGAATCGGGAATCATGTCCCGTCGGTCATTCCTGACAACAAGTACCGTAGCGGCCGCAGCATTTGCTGTTGTTCCCCGCCACGTACTCGGTGGTCCAGGGTACGTGGCACCAAGTGACCGCCTCAACATAGCCTGCGTCGGGGTACAGGGAAAAGGGCATTCCGATATTAATTCCGTCAGTCCGGGGAACAATATTGTCGCCCTCTGCGATGTGGATGAAGACCGCATAGCCCAACTTTTTAAGCGGGCAAAAGAAGACGACATGGAATGGTACGAGCAATTAAAAAAAGCAAAAATCTATACGGATTGGCGCACCATGCTCAAGCATGAAAAAGACATTGATGCCGTGACCGTGAGTACTCCCGACCACAGTCACGCACCTGTGGCCATTCATGCCATGAAATTGGGCAAACATTGCTTTGTGCAAAAGCCGTTGACGCATACGATATATGAAGCGCGCAAAATGGCACAAGTTGCAAAAGAAATGAAAGTTAAAACCCAAATGGGCAACCAGGGCCATTCAAAAGAAGGTGCCCGGTTAATCAACGAATGGATCTGGGACGGAGCTATTGGCGATGTGCATGAAGTTTATTGCTGGACAAATCGTCCAATCTGGCCACAGAATATCGAAAAGCCTAAAGAAGTGCCATCACTTCCACCGTCACTGAACTGGAATGTCTGGCTTGGTGCCGCTCCGTGGCGCACCTACCACCCAGCGTACCACCCATTCGCATGGCGTGGTTGGATGGATTTCGGAACCGGCGCCCTGGGAGATATGGGTGCACACATTTTCGATCATCCCTACTGGGCTCTAAAATTAAAAGACGCAGCAACAGTACAGGCGAGTTGTTCGGAATACAACGATCAAACATACCCCATGTCCTCCATGGTGACTTATACATTCGATGCTCGCGAAAACATGCCGGCCTGTAAACTCACATGGCTCGACGGCGGATTGCAGGCACCACGTCCGGAAGAACTGGAACCAGGCCGCAAGCTGGGTGATGGTGGAGGTGGCATGCTGTTCATCGGTTCGAAAGGCAAACTAATGGCCGGAACCTATGGAGACAGTCCGCGCATCATTCCCGAGACCAAAATGAAAGAATACAAATTGCCAGCGAAAACGATCCCCCGTTCCCCCGGCATTCATGAAGAATGGGTCGAAGCGATTAAAGAAAACAAAGAAACCACAAGTAACTTTGAATATGCCGGCCGTTTGACAGAAACCATGCTCCTTGGTAATATTGCCGTGCGGATGAACAAGAGCAATCAAATCCTGCAGTGGGATGGCCCGAATCTGCGATTCACCAATAGCGAAGAAGCAACCGCCATGGTGACCAAGGAATACCGCAAAGGATTTGAGCTGGAAGGTTAGTTAAAATTATATTAAGTGCCAGTCACTTTGAAGGTGACTGGCACTTGCAAAGGAAAAATCGATGAAAAAAAAGGTGTTCGTTGTCGGTTGCGGTAACATGGGATCTTCCCATGCTCGCAGTTACGCTGAACTGGATGGATTCAACTTAATCGGACTGATTGACCGAAATCAGGAAAGTCTCAATTCGCTGTGCAGCGAAATTCAGGGCGTGCCGGGATTTGGCTCCATCGAAGAGGCCTTTCAACACCAAAGACCGGATGCAGTTGCCATTTGCACCTATCCGGATAGCCATTATGAAATAGCAAAAAAGTGCCTCGAAAATAACGTGCATGTTTTTGTAGAAAAACCGCTGGCAACGACCGTCGAACAGGCACAGGAACTGGTTTCTTTAGCGAAAGAAAAACGACGGAAAATCGTCGTCGGATATATCCTTCGTGTGCATCCGGCCTGGGCAAAATTTACCGAAATTGCGCAAAGCCTGGGGAAACCGCTGGTTATGCGAATGAATCTCAACCAGCAAAGCAGCGGAAAAGAATGGCAGACGCACAAAAAACTCATGAATTCCATCTCGCCGATCGTCGATTGCGGCGTGCATTATGTGGATGTCATGTGCCAGATGACGCGCTCACAACCCGTGCGAGTGCAAGCGATCGGCGCGCGATTGACAGAAGAAATTGATGCCACGATGTATAATTATGGTCACTTGCATGTTACCTTCGCCGACGGCAGTGTTGGCTGGTACGAAGCTGGTTGGGGCCCAATGATGAGTCAGACCGCATTTTTTGTGAAGGATGTAATCGGTCCAAAAGGATGTGTCAGCATTACTGAAAAACGAGCCGAAAGCACAGGTGATTCAGCTGACATTGACTCGCACACGAAGACAAGTGCACTTTTATTGCACCATGCCGAACTCGACAGTAACGGGAAATTCATGAAAAAAGATGAGCTCATCAGCACCTCCGATGAACCTGGCCATCAGGAATTGTGCAACCGGGAGCAAGAATACTTTCTTCGCGCGATCGACGAAGATCTCGATTTGACAGATCATCTTGAAGATGCGGTTAATAGTTTGAAGATTGTGCTGGCAGCAGATGAATCGGTGAGGCGAGGGAAAGGAATCAATATTCAATAATCAACAAACAATATTCAATTTTCAATTTGTTTTTGTTGAAATTTCAACGTTCAAAGCCTGGTAAATAGCGATGAAAAAACAAAAATATGATTTGGAAGATCGACTCGTCGATTATGCGGTAAGGATTATTAAATTAGTTGAAGCATTACCCAAGTCTCATTCTGGTCTTCATCTCGGGAAACAGCTGTTGCGGAGTGGTACCAGTCCGGCAGCAAATTACGGTGAAGCGCAAAGCGCAGAATCGAGAAAAGATTTTATCCATAAGTTGAAAATTAGCTTGAAAGAGCTAAAAGAAACAAGAATTTGGCTGAAAATCATTATTAAATCAGAACTCATTAAGCCAGAACAGAAAATACACCCCTTACTGGAAGAGACAGAAGAATTAATTGCGATCATTTTTAAAAGTATTCAGACTACAAAAGGGCAGGAAAATCAACAATCAACAATACTCAATCACTGAAAATGAAAATTTGAGCATTGAAAATTGATTGTTGATTATTGCATATTGAATCATTCACTCTATTATGGCAGTCGGAGAAATAATGAACAAAAAAGTCTACTCTCAACTCAGCATCATGATGTTTCTACAATTTTTTGTCTGGGGCTCATGGTTTGTGACGCTGGGAACGTATCTTGGCTCAATTGGTTTTAGTGGTAGTGAAATTGGTTATTCCTACCTGATGAACAACATCGCCGCTATTATCTCCCCTTTTTTCGTAGGAATGATCGCAGATCGATACTTCAACTCCGAAAAAGTGATGGGTGTTTTGCATATAGTCGGCGGCATCATTATTTTCTTCGCAGCTGGCATGACAAGCGCAGTACCACTTATTCTTGGCTTGCTGCTCTACAACCTGTGTTACATGCCAACACTGGCCCTCGTCAACGCCGTTTCCTTCAATCAAATGCAGAGCCCGGACACCCAATTTCCGAAGGTCCGCGTTTGGGGCACAATCGGCTGGATCGTTGCGGGCCTGGTCATCACCTATATTCAATTCAATTTTTACGAAAGCATTGAAGCCAGTGCCGTTCCTTTGAAAATGGCTGCTGCCGCCTCAATCTTACTGGGATTATATTCATTTACACTACCCAAGACACCACCGAAAAATGTCGGGCAAGATATCAGTATTGGAGATGTTTTCGGCGTCAAAGCGCTGAAACTCATGAAAGAAAAATCTTTTCTCATCTTTGTTATCAGCTCTCTTCTCATTTGTATTCCGCTGGCGTTTTATTACAGCTTTACCAACTTATTCCTGAACGACATCGGCATGAAGGGTGTTGCAGGCAAACAAACTTTCGGACAAATGTCAGAAGTTATTTTTATGGTGCTCATGCCCTGGTTTTTTGTACGCCTTGGCGTCAAAAAAATGCTATTAGTGGGCATGCTTGCCTGGGTTATCCGTTACGCCCTTTTCGCAAACGGCGACCTCGGCAATGGTGTCTGGATGTTGTACGGTGGTATTCTGCTCCACGGAATCTGCTACGATTTCTTTTTTGTCACCGGGCAAATCTACGTTGATCAAAAAGCGGATCTTGCCATACGGGCCAGCGCTCAAGGGCTTATCGCTTTGGTTACGTACGGAGTTGGACTTGGGCTAGGGTCATTCATTGCCGGACAAGTCGTCGACATGTTTACGGCGAATGACATCATTAACTGGAGTGGAATATGGTGGGTTCCCGCCATCTTTGCAGCGATAATTTCACTGCTTTTCCAGTTAACATTCAATGACAAGACTGCGGATAAGGCGACGGTATAAACCCATTCATGTATATATTTACAAACCGATATCACTTAAAAATTAGTGTTGGTCAGTGTAATTCGTGTATAAAATCCTCAAAAAACATGTGCTTTTACGAAGGTTACTTAAGACACAAACTGGCCTCACATAAACTTTTAAATTTTCCCTGGTAGACTATGAACCGTAGAAATTTCTTAAAAACAGCAGCAAGCGCTTCGGCGGCTTTTACCATCATTCCTCGTCACGTTTTAGGCGGTATCGGCTATATTGCCCCGAGTGATGAACTCACACGTGCGGTTATCGGCGTCGGTGGGATGGGACGATGGCATGCACGTTTGCAGACAACACGTCTTTTAGCTATCTGCGATGTTGACAAAAATCATTTGAACAGAACTCTGGAAATGGTGGGAAGCGATGTACAAACCTACCACGATTTCCGTGAGGTATTACAGCGCAAGGATATCGATATCATCCATATTGCGACACCACCACATTGGCATGGACTCATGTCAGCAATGGCTGCCGAAGCCGGCAAAGATATCTGGTGCGAAAAGCCGATGACACGCACCATCGGTGAGGGCCGAAAAGTTGTTGAAGCCGTCCAACGCAATGGTGCTATATTTCGCATCAATACCTGGTTTCGATTCCAAAATAATTTCTACCGTTTCGGCATTCCCATAGCCGATGTGAAAAAAGCAGTAGCCAACGGCCTGCTGGGATGGCCTTTAAAAGTTACCGTGGGCAAGCACCAGGGATTTGAATGGAAATTCTACTGGAGCGGTAAAACATCCTACGAACCGCAATGGATACCGGAAGAACTGGACTACGATCTTTGGCTTGGCCCTGCTCCTTACAAGCCGTATAATGCCCATCGGGTGCATGAAACTTTTCGCGGTTACTGGGATTACGATGGCGGTGGATTAGGTGATATGGCGCAACATTATCTCGACCCTGTCCAATACATACTCAATAAAGACGACACCAGCCCTGTAGAAATCAATGTCGATGCACCACTTGCGCACCCCGATGCAGTTGGGACATGGCGCCGCATTCAATTGAAGTACGCAGACGGTTGCGAAATCATCCTCGATGGTGCCAATAAAGAGGAAAATGCACCATTCATTGAAGGTCCGGAAGGCAAGATTTTTCCCTATCTGCGATCGGATATACCCGACTTAAAACAGAAATTAGCTGAGTTGCCAGATCCGGAACCGCAAGTCACCGACTTTATTGACGCCGTGAAAAAAAGACAGAAATTTGCCTTAAACGAAGCAAATGGACACCGTTCAGCTACACTGGTGAATTTAAGTAAAATTGCCATTCGACTTGGCCGAACGCTACAATTTGACCCGGTCGAACAGAAATTCATAAACGATGAAGCCGCAAACCGGCTTATTGATCAACCGATGCGTGCCCCCTGGACAATGCCTTGAAGCTGAATTCACTAGAATCGAAAATGAAAGAAAAAGTTAATTATCATTTCACCAGATAATGCCATTCAAAAATCGTGCAATTGGTGAAATTCGATGTTATACAAAGGTTAAATTTAAGAGAAAAAAGCATGGTGAAAACGATGGTAAACCGATTAATTCAAACTGGCATCCTGCTCCTCCTTTTGTGCTTCTCTGCTTCTGCACAAAACAACAGGCAACTATCAGGCGACCTTGAACAGGTGCTCAACGTTCTCCCAGCGCCAAACACCGCTGTTGCTCATCTTGTATTCGAAAAAATAGTCATGATGAATGGTGGCATCGACAAACTGTGTTCTGCTGTGCAAAGCCAGCCCCATGATACAACTTTGCAGTACGCCCTTAGTGGACTGGCAAAATTCGTTACGACGGATAAAAATCAGCGCAAGGATTTCAACCAATCTGTTTGTGCAAGCCTGGAAAAAGGTGCATCCAGCCATGCTACCGCGAATGCGTTTCTCCTCGAACAGCTGAAATTGTCTGCCACTGATAACGAATTAGATAAAATTAAATCTTTTCTGAACGACGATAAACTCATCGATCCCGCAATCGCAGTTTTTGTCTCTGTGGGTTCAAAAAAAGCAGGAAAAATACTTTTAGATCAGATCAAAAAAAGCCCTGATCAGCATAAAACAAAACTGATAAAAGCCCTTGCTGATTTGAATTTTACACCCGCAGAAAAAGACCTTTCATCACTGGTTCGTGAGGAAAATGAAAAAGTGAGTTTCGCAGCCTTGCAGGCACTGCCTTCCCTCGCCTCTGCAAAAACTTTGGAAGATGCACTGATTTATTATCAGACAAAAACTGATAATACAAATAAAAATTACACTGCTCTAAGGCTGCAAGCAGCAAACCGGTTTTTGAAAATCAATGATCTGAACTCCGCATCACTTCTTCTGCAAGCACTTGATAAAAATGAGCTTTCGCACCAATTCTATATTCAATACCTGAGCCTGCAAACGAAAATCAAGCCATCACAAGGCAAGGAGCTTTGCCTGGCGGCTGCCGAAGATGAAAATGCACAAATTGCTGTTGCGGCAATCAACCTACTAATCGAAAATCAGAATGATGGTCAGGCCAAAACCTGGATCGACAATTTTGCCAAAATAAATCCAGTAGCACAACCCCATGTTATCGCCCTTTTAGCACATTCCCCATCATCGGAAGCCACTGATTTTTTACAGTCGATTATCAATGGTGATAATGAAGCCAACAGGCTCGCTGTTTTACAGAATGTGCCTTCTGCGTCCGTTCTAATTGCTTATCTGAAAGTCACTTCCAATCCGGCTGAGATCACTACCATCTTCCAGAATTTCGCAACGAAACCCACAGCGGAAATCACCGGAGAATTGCTTCCAAATCTAAACCAGTTTACCGATGCATCGGTGATCGCGGCAACGCAGTTTTTACGCACAAAACATACTAGTGGGTGCGAAAGTGCCTTGTCCCCTTTGCTCGATCATAAAAATCCCCGGGTTCGGATTGCTGCATTGCAGGCGTTGCGCGAGCTTGGTTCTTCAGCCCAAATCCCGGTTATTCTTCAGAAAGCCCGGAGCACAGAAATACAACAGGAACGTATAGAAGCCCTTAATACAATCGCAGCGATTGCAGAGCGTTCAGCGCAAACAGAGGTGCTCGTTGCTGAAAGTTTGGCGAAGCTACAGGACAAAACCAATGCTGATAAGGTGAAATTCCATTTGCAATTCCTTTCACGAATCGGTGCAAAAAGTGCCGTAGACCCTGTTGCAGAGTTAGCCAATACAGAAAATCGGGTGCTCTCGGAAGCGGCTCACCGTGCTCTTTTCGATTGGGCTAATGCAAATGCGCTCGAGGCTTTGCTGCCAATAGCAAAGGAAACCGACAATCCGACGTGGCATGTGCTCAGCATGCGCGCAATCAAACGTTTGATCGATGAATCAGGATACATCGACAATGCCAAAATTTTGTACATCGAAAGAGCCCTTGCTGCGAGTCGATCGATTGAGGATAAGCGGCTTTTCATTGGT
The DNA here is from genome assembly GCA_020633655.1 of Deferribacteres bacterium. Lineage (GTDB taxonomy): Bacteria > Zhuqueibacterota > Zhuqueibacteria > Zhuqueibacterales > Geothermadaptataceae > Bioreactorimicrobium. The sequence continues at coordinate 497,587 of JACKDF010000002.1, read as the reverse complement.
TCTGCAGCACAAATACAATCGGAAGATGCGCTACAATTGGTGCTTCCCTACTTGAAACAGGATTCCTTGCAAGTCGATGCGGCTGTTGCCGCCATTCAAATAACAGTCGATGAACGGCAATGGCGCGAGAACGAGCCCGTTGCCAGGGTTGTACGCGCCGTGCTTAAAAACGCTGTTGAGGATGAAAATATGGGAGTCGTTGAGAACAGTTTTGAGCATGAAAGTCGGCCTCCCCAGGGATTCACCGCATTATTTAATGGTGAAGACCTAACAGGATGGCGTGGCCTGGCGGCTGACCCGGTGCAAAGGCAAAAGATGTCAGACGCGGAATATGCAGCAGCCCAAGTGCATGCTGATTCGAATATGCAGGCCCATTGGAAAGTCGAAAAAGGTCAGATATTTTTCGATGGCTTTGGTCAGAGCCTTTGCACCGCCCAGGACTATGAAAATTATGAACTGCATCTGGAATGGAAAATCTGGAAAGACGGTGATTCGGGAATTTACCTGCGTGGTGTTCCACAGGTGCAAATTTGGGATCCGGCGTTTAATAAAGGTGTCGGTTCCGGCGGATTATTCAACAACAAAAAGAACCCCGACAAACCTTTGCAGCTCGCCGACCGGCCAATTGGAGAGTGGAATTCTTTTCGAATTACTTTGGTTGATGATCACTGCATTGTGTATCTGAATGACGTGCTGGTCGTCGATGACGTCGTTTTGGAAAACTATTGGGAACGCGACAAGAAACTCTACCCTGTCGGTTCGATTGAACTGCAGGCACATCACAGCCCGCTTGCTTTCCGTAATATCTACATTCGTGAACTGCCCTCAACAATCGATACGAACGTGGTCGAACTTTTTAATGGGCGGGACCTCAGTGGTTGGCAGGTTATCAGCAACTCATCGAACTCCTGGAAAGCGGAAGACGGTATCCTGAGCACTGGCGGACACGGTGGTGGCTGGATTTCAACAGAAAAAGAATACAGTGATTTTTCTTTAGAGCTTGAATTCAATGTGCCCGATGGTGGTAACAGCGGTGTCTTTATACGCGCACCACACGAGGGCGATCCAGCATACACAGGAATGGAAATTCAGGTTCTGGATGATTACGCCGAAAAATATGCGACTTTACAACCATGGCAATACACGGGCAGTATCTACGCCGTGCAAGCACCTGCAAAGCGGGTAACAAAAAAAGCCGGTGAATGGCAGAAAATGCAGATCACATGCACGGGTCCAAAAGTTCAAGTTATACTCAACGGTGAGCAGATTGTCGATTCGAATCTCATTGAGCATATGGAAAAGACAGCGAAAAGTCCCGGCATAAAACGGCGGGGAGGATACATCGGATTCCAGAACCACGGCGCACCTGTGCAGTATCGCAACATTCGAATCCGGGAGTTTTAATAAATACGCAAACCCTGACGAGACTGTCGAAAAAGGGATAAACCAGACGTTGAGCCTGCCTGCCCTGAGAAAAGTCGAAGTGTCGAAACGCTCGGTTCCACACTCAAATTCGGGCCCTTCGACAAGCTCAGGGACCGAATTTGTATGTTTTTGAACAGTCTCGACAGGGTTCAGAACCCTGTCAAGGTTGCTTAGAATCTGACATTTAGTGACAATTAAAATACATTTTTATTCACTTCGTTTTTCTATATTGGATTGATTCATCAGCACACAGCTGTCCTATTTTCTCAGTACTATTTTACTCTAATGGAATGAACACATGAGCGAAAAAAAAGCAGATTTAAGTAAAGGTATGCCTCGCAGAGAATTCATTAAATCCACAGCGATTGCAGGGGCGGGATTGGTTATCGCCTCACCCTTCGTAAGGGCACAATCTCGTGGGCGCCAGCAGAAGGTTTGGGGTCCGAATACGCTGAACATCGGAATTATTGGTTGTGGCGCGCAAGGTCAGGTTTTGATAAACGCCCTGCTCAAAGGCATTGAGGATGTTCGCATCTCTGCGGTGTGCGATATTTGGGAAGAATACAACCAGACACGTGTTTACCGCCTGTTAATGGCTTATGGCCATAATCCCAATAAATATATCGATTACCGTGAAATGCTTGATAAAGAAAAAGATCTGCACGGCGTCATCATTGCGACACCCGATTTTCGCCATGCGGAACACGCCATCGCCGCAATGGAAGCGGGCCTGCATGTCTACTGTGAAAAAGAAATGTCCAACACCCTCGAAAATGCGCGTAAAATGGTGCAAACGCAAAAACGCACCGGCAAATTATTACAGATCGGGCACCAGCGCCGCAGCAATCCCCGTTATATTCACTGCTATGAAAAGCTGATCAAGGAGGCTAATCTCCTTGGTCGTATCACGACGATAAATGGCCAATGGAATCGTTCCGTGCAACCTGACAACGGCTGGCCGGAAAAGCAAGCCATACCGCAGGAACGCCTGAAACAATTTGGTTTTAAAAACATGCACCAGTTCCGTAACTGGCGCTGGTACAAAGGCATGGGTGGTGGGCCAATTGTCGATTTAGGTTCGCACCAGCTGGATATTTATGCCTGGTTCCTCGAAGCGGAGCCCATCTCTGTTATGGCCAGTGGTGGTACGGATTACTACGAAAAAGACACCCACGAATGGTACGATACAGTTCAGACCATGTTTGAGTTCAAAACAAAACAAGGGAATATTGTCCGTGCCACATACCAGACCATCACCACCAACAACAATGAAGGCTATTTCGAGGCTTTCCTTGGTGATGAAGGTGCGCTGATCATTTCCGAGAGTGCTGCACGTGGTGGCGTCTATCGCCAGCAAAACGCACCATTGTGGGATCAGTGGGTAGAAAAAGGCTACATCCATGCGCCGGAAGAGAAGAAACCGAAAAATACCGACGTCGTGCTCGATGTTCGCGAGACACTCGCACCGCCGGTTCACGAAATTCCGGTAGAATTCAACGACCCTTACCATCAGCCGCACTTGCGTAATTTTTTCAATGCAATACGAGGTGAAGAAGAACTCAATTGCCCGGCAGAGGTCGGTTATGAAACTGCGGTCATGGTTCTCAAAGTGAACGAAGCGGTGGAAGCACAGCGACGGTTGCATTTTGGTGATAATGAATTTAAGGTATAAGTACGTGCGAAGAAAGAAAACGAACAAGATGAGAACAACAAACTCGATACTTCTGCTGCTTTTGATGTGTGCATGGACCCTCGCCGCCCAAACTGAAAAAATTGGTGATAAAGCGGATGGAAACCGCAGCCTCCCTGTACACCGCATCAAGCTGTTTGATGAAAATGGCGACGTCGTCAAGCCGTACCATGAACGCAGCATGCCATTTTCTCTACGGGAAACCTGCGGCAGAGAATGCCACAGTTATGATACCATCAGCCAGGGCTGGCATTTTGAAAGTGGATTCGGTTCAAATGATTCAGGTCGCGCAGGTGCACCCTGGATTTTTTCGGATCAATTCAGTGCAACCCAAATTCCCCTCTCATGGCGTGCTTGGCCAGGGACAGTGCATCCGCAGGAAATTGGCATGACACCTTTTCAGTTCGTAAAAGACTTTGGTGGGTTTTATCCCGGCGGTGCACTCGGTGAAGCGGACTCGGTGCATAGTCTGGACAATTATTTTCGCTGGAATGTCGCCGGAAAACAGGAAATCAACTGCCTTGCCTGCCACGAAACCAATCCAGCCTATAATCCTGCGGAATATGTAACCCAAATGAAAAAGCAGAACTACCGGTGGGCTGCAACTGCCGCAAGTGGCATCGGCCAAATGGAAGGTTCCGCAGCAAAAATGCCAGACAACTATGATCTCTATGGCACATTCGATGCCCCATCACCCAATGATCCGGTTCCAATGGTTTTTTATGAAGAAACCCCGTTTAATCGCAGGGGAGAAGTGCTCTTTCAAGTTAAACGAAAAGTACCGAATGAGAAGTGTTACGCATGCCACTCCACTGCGGTTGTTGGAGAGAACGCTGAACGCTGGCATGGAGATGATGATGTACATATAGCAGCGGGTATGAGCTGTGTTGACTGCCACCGCAATGGACTCAATCATAAAATTACGCGTGGTTATGAAGGCGAAAAAAACGGCATCGTTTCCCTTACATGCGCCGGTTGCCATCTTGGTGATGATGCAGAATCTGTAGCAGGCCGCATGGGTGCGCCAAAACCACAGCACGCCGGGTTGCCGCCTGTGCATTTCGAAAAACTGAGCTGCACCGCATGTCACTCCGGTCCTGTTCTCGGGAATGAATCGGCGGATATCAAAACTTCCATTTCCCATAAACTGGGAACTGTTGGGGTAAATAAAAGCGCAACCGCGATGCCCCACGTGCAGGCGCCCATCTTTTTGCCCGGTCATGACGGAAAAATTGCCCCCCATAAGATCATGTGGCCGTCCTATTGGGTCGATGTGCGTGACGACAGTATTCATATTCTGCCAGTGGAAAATATCCGCACTATTGTGCTGCAAAAATCCACATACAGGGATACGCTTCACAGTGGTGATTGGCCACAGCTTTCCGATTCCCTGCTAGCCACCATACTCGATTCACTAGCGCAGCAGGACACGACTTTACAGCAGGTGGGTTACATAAGCGGCGGTCTTTTATTTACGGCAAAAAACGACAGCGAGGTGGTCGCACAACCACATTCCGCAGGCAAACCCTACACCTGGGCACTTGCCCATGATGTTCGCCCCGCCCGGCAATCGTTGGGAATTGCAGGATGTAACGACTGCCACGCCTATAACTCACCCTTTGCTTTTGCAAGCGTCTCTCCGCCTACACCAGTTCTTTCCGCCCAGGGCAGAGTTGAATCGATGACAGTATTTCGTGGAGCGTCCCACTGGCAAACAAAGCTTTTCGCTTTAGCTTTTTATTTTCGACCAGTATTAAAACTGATCTTAGCCATCGTGGCATTACTTCTCGTTGCGGTTCTCGCGTTGTATGCGTTCAAAGGTTTGGCAACTCTCACACAAAATTTAGCAAGCAAACAATCTCTGGATAAAGGATAAATCGTGATATTCTCAATCATCTCACTAACAGTATTCATCATCGCTTTCGTTTGGCTTTTTACCAGTTTGCAGGCAGCCGGGCGTGGCGCCGGCGATACACTAAAATGGTGGCGTCAGCACTACCGCAGAAAACGCGCCGTCGCCCATGAGCATGGTTGGTTATCCCCCTCTTCCCTGCGCTATTTAAGTTACTTTTTTGCGCTGGATTTTCTGCTTCTTCTCGCCATTACCGGTTTTTTTCAACCTGTATTTTTGCTTAAACCAATGTCCGGATTGTTATTGCTCCTGCATTTGACTATAGCCCCATTTTTTGCCGCTGCATTGCTCATTTTTGTTCTTTTCTGGGTGGAGAAGCAAAAACCAAAGGATGGTGAGAGTTCCCGGCACAAGCGATTAAAAATGTGTTTCTGGACAATCCTGGTACTCGCATGTGTGTCGATATTATCCATTGGTTTGAGTATGTTTCCTCTCGCAGGTACACAGCTTCAACTCATTTTGCTTGCAGTCCATAAATATGCTGCCGTTGCTTTGGTTGTTGCAGCGGTTGTGCATGCATATTTTGTCATACAATTATTCATGAAACAGCAGTGATCAATCTTTTGAGGATGTTTTCTTGATGCAATGCTCAAAGTAAGCAGTTGGCAGATTATCCCCTGCACAATACTGCTGTTCATGAATAAAACAGGCGACATCAAATAGAATAGGATTTATAATATGAAAAATTTGGTTGCACTTTTTTTGTTAGCCGCATCAGCTTGTTTTGGAAAGAATGCTGTAGAAGTGGGTACTTATCCACAGGAAGTCCGTACATTTTACCAGATCAAAGACGGCCTGCCATCGGATGTGGTGTATTCTGTTGCAATAAGTCAGGAAGGGGTTGTTTATGCCGGTACGGAAAAAGGTTTGGTTTACTTTGTAAACAACGCCTGGCGGCCCATCGAACAACTCATCAATGTGCCAGTGAGGCAAATCGTGTTTAACGGACACCAACTGGTCGTACTCGCCTCCCCTGCCGCAGGAAGTTTTATTGCTATTATCGAAAATCAGAATACGGTGAAAGAGATCGCATTACCCGCAGATTTTTCTCAATGCGTGGTATTGGCTGCTGAAGATAAAATTTACCTCGGGAACACCACCGGTCTCTATCTTCTCGATTACAAAAAGAAACCTAAACAAATCGCCCTCGGAAACCATGCTATTCGGCAGTTGAATTTTGCCGGGGAAAATGAGATTGTCGCTGCAACGGACTTAGGTTTGATAAAATTTGATTTAAAGAAGAAAACCGAAGAAGCACTGTACCCGCATTCCGGTTCACGCAGTTGGGCGCCAAGAGATGTGCAAGCTGTTTTTCAGGATGGAAAAGGACATTTGTGGTTTGCATCCCCTCAGGGTGTTGGCATGTTCGACAAATCCTGGACACTTTACACCGGTAAAGAAGGTTTGCCCTACAACAAATTCACTCCGGCTGCCGGTGGTGCCAACGGTGTTGTGTGGTTCGGTACAAGTAAAGGTGCAATTCGGTATCATGGCAACCACTGGGCCTATCGCCAGGGTAAGCGCTGGCTACCGGACGATCATGTCAACAGTATTGCAGTGAACACAAAAGGCGATGCCTGGCTGGCTACCAACAAGGGCCTCAGTTTCATCGAGCACAAACCGATGACACTGGCGGAAAAAGCAAAATTCTATGAAGATGAGATCGACCGCTACCACCGTCGTACGCCCTATGAATATGTGCTGGAAGTCGGTTTACCCGAGGCAGGCATTAAAGCCAATATCCGGAAACATGACAGCGACAACGATGGCTTGTGGACAAGCATGTACGGCGCAGGTGAATGTTTCGCTTATGCTGCAACCAAAGATCCCCTGGCGAAAGAACGAGCCACAAAGGCTTTCAAAGCCATGGAATTTCTACGAAAAGTAACAGAGAATGCCGAAGTCAGTCCGCCACATGGTTATGTAGCGCGGACTATTTTACCAACAGATGGCCCAAATCCCAATGACGGCCGACTGGAACATGATATTAAAAACAAGCAAACCGGCGATAAAATGTGGAAGGCCTACGAACCTCGCTGGCCGCGCAGTGCCGACGGAAAGTGGTATTATAAAACCGATACCAGCTCCGATGAACTCGACGGACATTATTTTCTCTATGGTTTGTATTATGATCTTGTCGCAGAAACCGAGGAAGAAAAAGCTGCGGTGCGGGAACAGGTCAAAGCCTTGACCGATCATCTCATCAAACATGATTTTCAATTGGTTGATGTCGATGGCACCCCCACCCGCTGGGCTCGCTTTAGTCCCAAAGAAATGAATTACAGCAAAAACTGGATTATCGAACGCGGACTGAATTCGCTTAGCATGTTATCCTATCTTGCCGTAGCCCGGCACGTTACCGGAGATGAAAAATACGGTAAAGTAATGGACGATCTGATCAATAATCACGGTTATATGCAAAACCTCTCGCGGCAGAAATACCAGCATGGGATCGCCACAGGCAATCAGTCCGATGACGAAATGGCTTTCATGGGTTATTATCATCTGGTTAAATACGAAAAAGATCCCGAACGCCGCTCCCGCTTTGCCATATCCCTGTGGGACAGCTGGAAAATGGAAGAACCGGAGATGAATCCTCTGTTTAATTTTATTACTGCAGCTGTGTGCAAAGACGTAACCTATACCGATGCTTTCGATACCCAATCAACCGAGCCGACGGGCACCTGGCATGAAGACGCCATCGAGACGTTAAAACGTATTCCCCTCGATCGCGTGGATTGGCGGCATGACAACAGCGAGCGAATCGATATTCTGCGCCCGCATAAATCCAATGAAGCCTACGATGAAAGACCCCTCGCGCGCAAAGGTTATCGCAGCAATGGTAAGGTTATCCCTGCTGATGAAACCTATTACAACCACTGGAACCATGATGTCTGGGCACTGCAAGCCGGAGGAAACGGGCATGGCCTCGGTGACGGTGCCATTTATTTGCTGCCTTATTATATGGGATTGTATCACGGATTTATAAAATAACTCAATAACCAATATCCAATATTCAAATCCAATTTCCATTTGAACATTGGATATTGGACTTGGTTATTGGATATTGAATACTCATCACTTTCATCTTTCCTCGAGTAAAACTTCAATTGAACTCACTATTTTATCGCCTATCTGCCATTTGCACGATTTCTTTGTTATTCTTCGTGCAGGCACCTGGTCTTGCACAAGACCCAATAACAGCATCAAAACCTACGCTGCATTCCTTACTTCCCCAACCACGCAATGCGGGAATCTACGTCGTTGCGCACCGTGGTGCTCACAACGGCATTCCGGAGAATTCATTGCCAGCCTATGAAAAAGCGATCGAATTGGGTTGTGATTTCGTTGAAATCGATGTTCGAACGACAAAAGATGGTGAACTTATCAGTGTGCACAATTCCCGTATAGATCGCTATGTCACAAACGACAGTGGCAAAGTATCCGCAAAAACACTGGCCGAGTTAAAAAAACTGGATATCGGAGCACGTATTGGAGCAAAATGGACAGGAACCCGCATTCCAACCGTTGAAGAAATTTTGCAGCTTTGCAAGGGGCGAATCGGAATTTATCTCGATCTCAAAGATGTTGCGATCCCACAGCTCTATGCACTTATCAAAAAATACAAAATGGAGAACGATGTTCTCTGGTATGTCGGCTATGATGAGGAAAATACAATACGTGAAATTCGTACATTGTGCCCAGCATGCTTGCTCATGCCGGACCCGGGGGAAGCAGAAAACCTTGAGCAGACATTACGTGTAATCAAGCCGGAAATTGTGGCAAGCTATTGCTCGGTTGTGACAAAAGAATTTATGGAAAGTGCACATGCAGCCGGAGCAGTCGTCATCGCAGATGATAAATCGCCGACAGACTGGGATAGAGCTCTTGCAACAGGACTTGATGGCATTCAAACAGACCACCCGGAAGAGCTTATTCACTATTTAAAATCACGCAAGCAAGGAAAGGAATAGCTTTTCAAGCTGTCAAAGCTATCAATCAATTTCGAAAACTGGAGGGGAGATGCTAGATCACGAAAAATTGGATGTATATCAAATCAGTGTTCTTTTTGCATCCTGGGCATATGAAAAAAGCAAAGCGTTGAAAGGTGTCGATCGTCACATTAGAGATCAGCTTCTGCGAGCATCTTTGTTGATTCCATTAAATATTGCAGAAGGCAACGGGAAATTTTCCCTGGCAGATAGGAGACGTTTTTTTGAAATTTCCAATGGTTCTTCCAGAGAATGTGGCGCAATTTTGGATTTAATGGGAAATTGCAAAATAATCACAAAAAAGGATGTGGAGTATGGAAAAGATTTGTTGAAAAGAATCGTTTCCATACTAACAAAATTGATATTACACCTGTCAAGAAAGCAATAATCGGTATCTTACATTTCTCGTACTCCTACTCTTTCTCCTACTCGGCTGTTAAATCCGATGTACGATTACGAGTAGGAGTAGGTGTAGGGGAATAAAACCGGAAAGGAATAAATATGTCGCAGAGAAAAAAAGTAACAGGTATCGGTGGTATTTTTTTTAAATGCCAGGATGTGCAAAAAATGAAAGACTGGTACCAGAAACACCTGGGATTACAAACCAACGAATACGGCTCCACCTTCGAATTCCGCAGCACCGATAATCCGGAGCAAAAAGGCTATCTGCAGTGGAGTCCTTTTCCGCAGGACACAAAATATTTTGAACCCTCAAAGCGGGAATTCATGATCAACTACCGGGTCGAAAATCTTGAGCAACTACTCGAAGAGTTGAAAGCCGAAGGCGTTCAAATCGTCGGTGAACTGGAGAGTTATGAATACGGCAAATTCGCCCACATTCTCGATGCCGAAGGCAATAAAATTGAACTTTGGGAGCCGGTTGATCAGGTCTTTACTGATTTATATGAAGGCACGACTACGCATTAAAAAAGTGTCAATATCCAATAATCAAACACGCAATGTCCAATTTCCAAGTATTTGAGAATTGAAAATTGAGTGTTGATTATTGTGTGTTGTGCATACGGGAAACTTAATCCAATAAACAATGAAAAAAATATTAAAGGTTGTCTGCACAGTATTCTTCCTGCTTTTCATCCTCGTTTATTTTCTCTGGATCTGGCCGTTCTGGGGCATGCCGTTTAACGCCCAACGTCACGGAAATCCACCGCTAACACCTGCCTGGGCGCTGGAATGCTGGCTCTGGGAAGATGATGTGAATACTGCAGAACGGGTGGATGAATTACTTAATGGCTATGAAGAGAATGATATCCCTGTACGTACTCTCGTAATAGACAGCCCATGGAGCACACGTTACAACGATTTCATCATCGATACCACCCGATATCCTCATCCACAATCCTGGTTTCGTCAACTTGAGGATAGAAATTATCGCGTCGTCCTGTGGATGACAAGTATGGTGAACAGCTACAACAAAGATACCGCAATTAAAAACACCGAAGCATGGCATCAGGATATCGCAAGCAAAGGGTTCCTGGCAGCCGCGGACCATCAGGCAAAATGGTGGAAAGGACGCGGTGGCTTCATCGATTATACAAATCCGGAGGCAATGCACTGGTGGCGCGCACAGCAACAAAACATCTTCGAACTCGGTATCGATGGCTGGAAGCTGGATGGCACGGCAACTTTTTTTACCGATAATTTATTAGGCTTCCCTCTCCCCTACCTGGAGACACACGCAGGACGCCTGACTACCCGCCAGTACATGGATTATTATTACCGGGATGAACTGAAAAACGGGCAGAAACACAATCCGGAATTCGTGACGCTCGCCCGTCCATTGGACGGCCACATTATCCATCCGGAAGGTTTTGCACCAATCGATGCCGCACCTGTCACCTGGGTTGGAGATCAGGAACATATCTGGACATCCCAGAAAGGCGATGAAAACGCTTTTTTTGAGGATAAAGTTTTCGGTGGCAGTGAAGGTCTCGAAACCGCGATTCAGGACATTTTGGGTAGCGCAGAGCTCGGATACAACATTATCGGTTCTGATATTGGCGGATTTTCAGGCGCTAAAATTCCACCCCGCCTTTATATTCGCTGGGCGCAATTTTCAACTTTTTGTGGTTTATTTTTAAATGGCGGCCACGGTGAACGTGCACTTTGGAAACGCAGCAAGCAGGAACTGGAAATCATTCGCACATTTTCCTGGCTGCATACTGAACTCGTTCCTTATATGTACAACTACGTTGTTTCAGCGCACGCTGGCGGTGCAGTATTGCAACGACCGGCCAGAGGTAAATACCACTATTTCTTTGGTGAGGATTTTCTCGTTGCGCCAATCTACCGTGATACGATGGACGTAACCATTCACCTGCCGCAGGGACAGTGGCGGTATTTATTCGATGACACACAGATTTTCCAGGGGAATCAAACTGTAAACATGAACATTCCCCTCGAGGAATATCCGGTCTTTGTCCGTGCGGGCGCAATAATTCCCCTCAACGTGCAGCGCAATTATACCGGGTTTGGTGATAGAAATTCAAAAGATTATCTAACCTACCTGATCTACCCAAAAGATAAAAGCCAAACAACTGTGTATAATACGAATGGTAAAGGTGAAACCAAAATCGAAGTCCAACAGTCGGCAAAAAATATCGTTATCGAATTAAAAGGCGAGAAAAGGCCACACATAGTGCTCGTTTCGAGCACGAAGCAACCAAGAACAATCCTGCTGGATAACGTCCAATTATTTGAGGGGAAGCAGTGGATTGTGGACACCGAACATCATAAAATTAAAATCACAACGAAAACTTATTCAACAGGAAAATATGAGATCCTGTTTTAACCCGAATAAATTTATGGAGTAAACTTGTGAAAATTTCGCACTCGCTCATTCTCGCACTTCTTTGTGTTGTCGTTTTAAGTTCCGGATGTGAAAAAGAAAAAACCGTGGCGAACATTAGCAAACTTTCCGGGGATACCTGGGCTGAAAAACTGGGCTATCCCAAGGACAAGGTTATTCTCATTTTGCATGCGGATGATATCGGCATGTGCGAAGAGGCAAACGAGGCTGCTATGCCCTATTTGTCGGCCAACGAAATTCAGTCAGCAGCTGGCATGGTTCCCTGTGAATATTTTGAGGAATTTGCCGCCTGGTATAAAGACCATACCACCGTCGATGTTGGATTGCATTTAACGCTGACCAGCGAATGGCAAACCTGGCGCTGGGGCCCGGTTGCAGGCAAAGAAAACGTGCCCGGATTGGTCGATAGTGAGGGTTACATGTGGCGCGATGTCATGTCGGTCGTACAACATGCAAGCGCTGCTGAAATTGAAATGGAAATTCGCGCACAACTTGAAAAAGCACTTTCACTGGGCATCCAGCCCGGGCATATCGACACCCACATGGGCACATTATATGCCAGTTACGACTACACAGCAGCCTACCTGAAGATTGCGGAAGAATACAAAATTCCGGCAATGGCTATAAACATGAGTGGCGAGGTTGCAGAAAAATTTCGCGCGCAAGGATATCCGATCACCGAGGGACTGGTCGACCTTCTGGACAGCTATCCGCTGCCAAAACTCGATGACTTTCATGCCGTGGAACATGGGGCGACCTACGAAGAAAAGAAAGTAAACTTTTACAACCAGGTTCGAAACATGAAACCCGGCCTTAATGAGATAATATTTCACCCCTCTGTGCTCACAGAAAATTTGAAAACCATTACAAATTCCTGGCAGCAACGGGTTTGGGAAGCTCAAATGTTCAGCGATTCGGCGGTAAAACAGTTCTTCGTTGAGGAAGGTATTGTTTTCACAAATTGGAAGGAAATAATGCAGCGTTATAAGGAAAGAACTGGCGCTTGAGAACCCAATTATAATTTTGATAGCATTTTTTATTAAAAAACCCCGTTTCGTCAAGGAACGGGGTTTCTTGGACACTTACATTTGTGGCCACAACCAGCCAAAAGTTCCCGCTGTCACCAACGCATAAATCAATCCGTCAAACATCGATTTGCATGTCGCTCCCCAATTTCGCTTGTACCAAATGGAATTTTGCAGTAGCGACAAAGAATATCCCATGAATGCAGACGCACCAACAAACCGGAATACTGACAGATAATGTGCCCCTGGATCGAGAGCACGGCTTGCTATGTAGGCGGAAAAAATGCCCACGATAATACTGAAAAGAAACCACGACGCCAGGCTTGTAACCATGTTTGGCTGGCCATTTTCTGCCACAGTCATAAAAGCAACAGGGCCTTTGTTCACTTTGGCAATATAGGATTCGGATTTCATCGCTTCCATTGAACCAGCGTGCGGCATGACATAGTCTCCCGGGGGGATTGTGAATTTCTGTAAAGCACCCATCACCCCATCTTCATCGGGCAATGCGATAAAATCATTGTTATGGTATTTCAACACCATATGAATAATAGAACTCACCACAAAAACGAAGACTGCAGATAGTAAAATCGGCAACCACAAAGATAAAACTGATACCATAAAACCCTCCTTGATAAGAATTATGAAGCATAGTGAAATGCAATTATCAATTAACAAAATTAAAATCAATTATTCAAAATGTTTATTCCAAACCTTTTCTTTATAACAAAAAGAGGAAGATAGATCAGAGGGAAATGGAGATATTTATCCGGTGGGAAACTTTTATTTTTTGTTAGAAAGCTGACTCAATTGCAGGATACGCGAGTCGATAATTTCGTTGTCAATATTCACTATACTGAATTTTACCTGCGGATCAGCAGGCATCGTATCAAATTCAAGAAAGCCAAAGGAACAATCGGCATTGTAGCCCATAATAAATTCAGAGCCTTCGGCATTTTGCACGAGGTCATGAGTGTGCACATTCGTGAGTTTTGAACTCATAAGGTCGTAAAAGTCATAACCCGTTTTACGATATATTTTTCGCATATCTGTGCGATGCCGGTCCGCTGACAACAGGAGTAATCCATTAATTTTATACTTCTCAATAGTGGAAAAAATTTCTTCACGTTCTTTCGCAAAGCCATCCCAGGTGTCTTTGCTGCCAGGTTTTACACCAGGACTCCATGGCACAGAGGATACAAGGAGCTTAAACCGTCCCCGGGACGCGAACAGTGTGCTGAAGAGCCATTTTTTCTGCTCTACCCCAAGCATAGAACCCTTCTCCAAATCACGATAATAGCGGCAATCCAGCATGATAAAATGCACATCGCCGATGTAAAAATCATACCAGCAACCAGGCTGTTTTTCTCCACCACCATAGTTCGGATTATTCCAGTTTTGCTTAAAAACCTGCCACACGGATCGTTTCCATAGCGGTTTATCGATTTCAGCTCCCGGTACACAATCGTTGGTCGCAAAATCATGGTCGTCATAAATCGAAAATACCGGAAGCGATGCAGTCAATTGACGCCAATCGGGCTGGCTTTGACGGCGGTAATAACAATAGCGTTGGGTTTCGACATGTTCAGGGTCATCGATATAAACGTTATCGCCGAGCAGTAAAAGCGCTGTGAGGTCATGGGATTGCAACGTCGTCCACATGCGTTCATTTTGTGGTGTATACCCTGCACCGCCCCCAAAAGCGATACGGAATCGAGCGGGCACGTGTTCCCTGGGGAATGTTCGAAATGTTCCTTCGGCAGAAACAGGCTGATCATCCACGTACACCTTGTAATCGTAGTGCGTCTCCGGCGCTAATCCTGCAAGGGAAACAACCGAGGTAAAATCTTCAGACTCCGATGTCAGGCCTGTTTCAGAACCTAAAACGTTTTCTCCATTGCTTGACTTGCCCGGCCGAATTTCGATTCGCACTTTGGATTCATTTGCCGTTCTTACCCAAAACCTGGCTTTTGAATCGGTGACTGCTCCAAGCAAAGGCCCATGGACAAGTGCTTTTTCTTGCGCTTTCATCCAACCTTTAAAGGCACTGTAGTCTTGCAAATTTTGCAGCATAATCCTTGGTCCTGCCTGTAGTCTTTCTACTGGCAAGCCCCTACGAATGGCCTGTTGCGCATACTGCAAAGCAGCCACGCTATCCCTTTGCACACAAGCCGCTAAAGCAAGTACGAAGAATCGTTCGGCCGCATCGATTGGGCTGTTCATTTTTCGTGGCGGTTGGGCAACTAATTCTCTTGCGTCCTTAATTTTCTTTGTGGCGATGAGGCGCACAGCATTTCGACCCGGATCGTGTTGAGCGAGTGCCGTTCCGGAAAGAAATAGAAATAGGAGTACTGTGATTCGTTTTATATGCATAATCATATACTCAATTACCAATAAGCCCACTCACTGATCACCACAAAAAGCCGCTGGCCTTTTTGCCAAGAATGGTGCTGCCAAAGACGAGTTCGGCAGGCGTGTTTGCGAGTCCTGCGCATACATGCAACGGAATTAAATGTTCCTCTCTTGGGTGGCAGTATCGGGCAAAAGGTGCGTCTTGCCAATGGATTAATTGGGAATTCCGTTCTTCAGAGGAAATATTTTTGTCCGTACAGGTTTTGACAAGCCACTGTTGGAATGCCTCATTTTTATCGTCGTATCCGTCTGCAGAAGGAGTAAAAAAGGCCCGCATATTGTGAAAAGAAAAACCAGAACCGAGGATAAACACGTTCTGCTTCCGTAGGACGGCCAAAGCTTCCCCAATGTGCAGGTGCAATGCCGGATCCAATCCGTGCACTAAAGACAATTGCACACACGGAATCGTCGCCTCTTGATACATGATTTTCAGAGGCACAAACATGCCGTGATCAAAGCCACGCTCATTATCCAATCGGGCATTAATTCCTTGTTGTTGCAGCAAATCGAAGATTAGCTCAGCCAGTGCAGGATCGCCAGGCGCAGGGTAGGTTATTTCGTAGGCTTCACTGGGAAATCCCGAATAATCATAATACAGGGAAGGCTGTGCGGCGCTTGTGATTGTGGCGATTTTTTCTTCCCAATGGGCACTCACTACCAGTATTGCTTTGGGCCGTCCAAGTTGTGGTGTAATGTTTTCTAAAAAATCGACCATATTTTTATGCCCCGGATCACCCAGCAAAGGCATAGGGCCACCGCCATGGGGAATATATAAAACGGGACTTAACTCAGTGTTGGTCATAGGGGAAATACACTCCTTCTATCAAATTTTCCCGTACTCGTATTCCTGTTTCTGCTTTTAATCGATTTTCAAAATCCAAGAACGAGGTGGAGTACGAGTATGCATTTAAGTAAAGAAAATTCGTATTTTACTGCTTGATACGCCTTCCAGTCCCGACTACCAGGAGATGCCGGCAAAGGAAAAAAACTTAAACCGGCATGATAACTGTGTTCACTGCTCTCGTTATTTTATCGTGACGTACCTTCGATGCATATTCAATTTAATGGGCTAAATTGCGAACGAAAGCGCGATCGATTTACCGGCCATAAGTAGCAGTAAAACTCGCCTTGCCCACAGCGTTGGCATTGAGCATATAACCGATGAGTGCTGCTGTAGCCTCTGCAGGGACATCGATCTTTGCGACCTTCAAAGCAAATACTGTAAAAATATAACGATGCGGTTTATCGCCTTTGGGAGGACATGCACCGCCGAAGGCCTTTGTGCCAAAATCCGTACGACCCTGTGCAGCACCTTCCGGTAGCATGTTGCCCGACACATCTCCAGCTCCTTCAGGCAGCTCCCTGATATTTGCCGGGATGTTGTAAACCAGCCAGTGCCACCATCCGGAACCGGTCGGGGCATCAGGATCATAAACCGTGACCGCATAACTCATCGTACCTTCCGGCGCATTGCTCCATTTCAGTGCCGGTGAGATATTTTTACCCGAACAGCCAAAGCCGTTATATACCTGTTCATCAGTGAGAACTTTATCGATGGATGAACTGGATAGTTTGAATTCACCAGCGAATGCAATGCCTGTCACTACAACTGAAATCAATAAGATCCCAATAAATTTCTTCAACATGATTCAATCCTTTCGAATGAGTTGCGTTTTGGTTATTTCATATTAAGATGACGATAAAAGTTTTATGATCAAAACAAAACTTGATTTTCTCCCTCAGAAATGAATCGAAAACCCAACTGTTTTTATAAGCGCAACCCAATTTCTATCTTAGGCACAAATATTTCGCGTGCTTATCTTAGCCCGGAATGCGGACTTTTCAAGCTTCACAACCCGACAAGCGGGTGCAACCAAACATTGGCATATCACCTTTCACTTTGTGACCATTTTTCACTTGTGCACGCAGGATCCTTAGTGAAATAAGGTGAAGCAGAATGGACAGTGGCACCGCAAAGGTCGGGATCAAAACCAAGGGGAAAGCACAGCATAGTAGTAATTTTTGTATCCTTTAGCATAAATAGAGGCAACGATCGGTGCTGTCACAGGAACGACGAAAGACAAGGCATTCTGAAGAGATTCTATTCAACGTAATCCGATTTAACAATCTCCCGGATTCCATCCAAATAGGGCGTTGGTTTCATTTTAAATGCCTTCTCGAATTTATCTGATCGAAACACATAATCGCCTTCATATTGGTACATCATTTCTGGCATTTCCCGCATAATGGGAATGAATAGTCCAAGAATTTTTACAATAAACCGTGTGGCGGCCTGATATTTCGGTTTCTGTCCCATCTCCTTTGCTACAGTCTCTATCCACTCCTTTCCAGTCATCGGATTGGCTGCTGTCGGCACATGCCAAACCTGATTATAGGCATCATCGGTATTCCCAAGAAGCGCCGTCGCTTTTGCCGCATCCGGTGTGTATGTGAAAGAGTGTTTGAAATCCACTGATCCCATCCAGTTGGCTTTTTTTCCTTTGCTCAGCGGACCAAATACTGTTTCCGTGAGCATGCTGGTGTTTTTTATGCTGGGGCCGTAAAAATCCGCTGAGCGTGCCACCAGCGCTGTGAGTTCTTTCGCCTCTACTTTATCCATGAGCATCTTGAAAATTTGTGCGCGAATTCCCCCTTTTTTGCTCGAGGGATTTATTGGCGTTTCTTCCGTCATATTATGCAGGAAAGCTGGATCATACATATAAATATTATCAAAAAACACCAGCTTGCACTTATTCTCGATGCAGGCATCTATGACACTCTTCATGAATTTGGGCCACTTTTCTTTCCAGACTTTGTGATTGTACTCAAAACCAACTGTTATATAAACAACCGACGAGCCTTTAACGGCGTATTTAACCGCATCCGGATTCATTACATCAGCGGCGAGCAGCTCATCGGTGGGATTAATTTTTTTCGGATTTCTGCTGACCAGGCGAATTTCGTTGGTGTATTTTACCAACTCTTTCGCAAGTTGTACACCAATTGCGCCACCGGAACCTAAAATTGTTTGCATTGTTTTCTCCTTTTTTAAATTGATGCAATAGCAACACTGACGTACTTTCGAAAAACATGTAAATTCGGTCCCTGAGCTTGCCGAAGGCCCGAATTTGAGCGTGGAACCGGGCGTTTCGACAGGCTCAACGTCCGGTTTTTCTCTTTTTTGACAGCCATGTCAGCGTTTGATTCATTTTATTCTGTTTTATTAACGTGCCTTTGAAGTAAAGTGACATTAAGTCTGTTTCATAAATTTGTAAACATAAAAATCCCCTTCGCCATAACTCGCATGAATGCATTTCATACCCTGCTCTGTGAGAAATTTAATATAAGCCGATCGGCCCATGCTATAATGATGAACAATATATTCACCTACAGTTCCATCACGTTCACCGGATTCTTTTCCACTGGTAAACAGGAACCGTCCACCGGGTTTCAATAAATTACACGCTGCTTTCATGGTTTTTTTCTGTTTTTCAATCGGTAAATGGCACATTGCTCCCCAACTGAAAATGAAATCCCATTTGCCAGTAATCTGATCGATATCAACCATGTCCAACAACCGACATGATGCATCGTGAACATTTTTTAAATAGCCATCCAGCATGGACTGGCTGCTATCGATTCCACAGTAATCTTGAACGATTGGGGATACTGCTTTTGCAATGGGATGTCCGGTACCGCATCCCAGATCGAGTACTTTTATGTCCTTGCCTAAACTGGCAACTTCATCCAGTATAGCTTTAACACCAATTTGGCTCCGCATGGCATCGTATGAGGAGCCCACTTTATCATATATCTGCATGGCAATCAGTCATATCACACATTAAAGGGCAATTTCGGGGATTCTCTATCACCGACTAAACATACTGTAAAGCACAGGCACAACAAGCAACGTCAGCATCGTCGAAACGAGAAGTCCACCGATGATCGCCCAACCCATCGGTGCCCACAGCGAGCCGCCAGCCAGTGTCAAAGGCAGCAGCCCACCGATTGTCGTTGCCGTCGTCAGGATAATGGGAATAAAACGCGTTTGCCCTGATTCCATGACAGCATCGGTGATGCTCTTGCCTTCCGCACGCAGTTGGTTGCTGTAATCGATGAGAATAATGGAATTGTTGATCACAATGCCAACCAGCGACGTGATGCCGATAAACGCCGTGAATGAAAAAGAATATCCGGTGATAAAAAGCGCCAGAATCGAGCCGATGATCGCCAGAGGCAAAGCAGCATAGACGATGAATGGCTGGGAGAAGGATTTGAATTGCAGCACCAGCACGCCAAAGATACCGATAATTGCAATGATCAGTGCTTGACCCATGCCGCCAAAAGATTCCTCCCGGCTTTCCAGTTCACCACCAACGTAGTAGCTGTATCCATCTAACCAGGTGTATTTATCCAGTTTTGCAACAATGGATTTTGTGATTTTATCTACCGAGTAACCCGGCAGGACATCCGCTTTGATGGTGACATTTCGCTGGGTTTTGAAATGACTTATGAGAGCGTGGGACGCTGAAAACTCAAAATCAGCGACTTGTTTTAATGGAATTTGCATTCCCTGTTGGTTGCTCACATAAATATTATCCAGGTTGCTGAACTGGATTTTATCTTTGTATGGCATACGCACGACAAGATTGTATTCATCTCCATTCGCATCCCGATACTTTGAAACGGAAAGTCCGGCAATAGCCGCCCGCACCGTGCGATCGATATCGAGCAGGTTCACGCCAAGCATAGCTGCTTTATCGCGATTTATTTTAATTTGAAGGTCTGTGGCTGATGTCGCAATGGGATTGTCGATATTAATCGTGCCTTTTTCCGCAGCAACAATCGATTCCACATCTTTCGCAATTTTTTCGAGATTGTCCAGATTTTCCCCCAGAATTTTGATAGCAATGGGTGCCTCCACCGGCGGACCTTGTTCCAGTGTTTTTACCTCCAGGCGTGTGCCGGGAATTTTATCCAACGTATCGCGTACCGATTCCACCAGCCGCTCAAAAGCCGGCATATCATTCCCTTCCCGCTGCACAAAAAGCTGGGCATAATTGCTGGTTTCACGACGCGGAATCAAATTATAATATATACGAGGATTGCCGCGGCCAATATTTGAAGCCACTCGTAAATTATCATAACCAGAGAGTATGTGTTCAACCTTTTCAACAACCTCATTGGTTTTATCGAGATTTGTCCCTTTGGGCATATTGACATTTACCAGAAAAAGCTGTTTTTCCGCTTTTGGAAAAAAACTCACACCCACAAAAGGAAAAAGAGCCAGTGAAGCAAGGAATGTTACAGTCGCTGCGATTAAAACAAGTACACGATGATTTAATGCCCACTCCAACCTGGGTTTGTAAAATTTTTCGACAACCTTATTCAAACCACGAAAAAGAATTTTCTGGTCGTCGTTTTTTTCCTGTTTTAGATATTTTGAAGCCAGAAAAGGAGTAACTGTCAAAGCCAAAAGCAAGGAAACGAGCAGAATGTAAACCACCGTCACCGGCATACTGCGAATAAAATCCCCCGTCATTCCAGGCATGAAAATGATAGGAATAAAAGCGAGAACTGTCGTTACAGTGGAGCTGATGACCGCCGTTCCAACTTGTGCAACTCCCTGTATCGCCGAATCGATTCTGTTCATTCCCATGCGGCGAAAGCGCAGGATATTTTCGACGACGACAATGGCATTGTCCACCAGCAAACCCAAGGCAATAACCATTGCTACGATGGACATTTGCTGCAAACCATAACCACTGTTTGCGACAAATCCAATGGCAATGACAGTGGAAAGGGGAATAACCAGGGTGATAATCACAGAAGTGCGAAATCCGAAGGCAAGAAAAACGACGAGTCCAACCAGCAGCATACCACCCGAAAGATTGGAAAAGAAATCGTTTAATCGCCTTGCGACACTTTTGGTTTGATCAAAAACCGAGTGGAGACGGATGTAATCCGGCAAATCGGCCGCGAATGCATCGATTTGCTCTTTCGCTGCGCCGACAACATCAAAAATATTGGTGCCGGCTTTTTGTGTCACTGTGATAAAAATCGATTTCTCGCCATTGTAACGGGCGTAGTAATTAACATCCTCATCGACAAAATCAACAATGGCAACATCTTTGATGTAAACCGGTTTGTTGTCCCGCGCATGGATGACAGTATTGCGAATCTGATCCAGATTTTCGTAAGCGCCACTGGTTTTTACGTTTAATTTTTTGGAATTTATCGCAAAACTGCCACCCGGAATATTGGCATTACTGCTTTGAATGGCCCCGATGATCTGGTTTAGCGGAATATGCATCTGCGCCAACTTACTGAAATCAATCTCTACTCGCACTTCGCGCTGGGGTACCGCCCAAACCTGCACTTTTTTGATGCCGTTCACTCTTTCGAGACTCGTTTTTAAGGCGTCTGCTTTTTTATCCAATTCCTGATAGGAAGCCGAATCGGAGGACAAAGCAAGTTGCAGCGAAATCACGTCAGAGATTGACCATTTCATCACATCAAGCAAGAGAATATCGTCTGGCAAGTCATTGCGGGCACGATTGACTTTTTGCAGAACCTCACTGTATTTGTCATCGGGATTTGAATCTGCGGTGAATTCGATACTGATAACCGTCAATCCATCTTCAATTATCGTGTTGAACTTATGGATATCCTCCAGTTCATTCAATCCTTCTTCGATAGGATCAACGATCATCCGCTCCATATCCTCTGGAGTGGCACCGGGATAAACAACAATTATGTTGGATCCCGGTGGCGTAACCGCCGGGTCTTCGGATCGCGGCATGGTGATGAAAGAAACAATGCCGCTCAAGGTTAGCAGTGCAACCATGATGATGGTGAACTGATAATTTTCAATGGCGAGTTTGGGTAATCTCATATTTAGTCATCCTTTTTTACGACACGAATTTTCTCCCCATCCTGCAGATATGCACTGCCTTCGGTGACGATTTGATCGGCCTCGTCCAGACCGGATAAAACAGCGATGCGATCATCGAGAATGTGAGCGATTTGTATGTCGCGTTTTTCCACAATTTGATCTTTTTTAACGATGAAAACAGCGCCTGACTTTCCATTTGCCTCCGGCACCGCATCAAAGGGGATGGTTTTGAAACGACCACTGCTTTTCGGAAAAATGGTGGCCTGGCCGACAAATCCGGAGAAAAGTACGGTGCCGTCGTTTTCAAGCTGGAGTTCGGCTTCAAATGTGCCGCTGCCCGGCGTCGCTGCTGCTGCAATATTTTTCACTGTCGCAGGGAATTTCTTAACTGGTATGGCATCAAAGAGAACGCTTGCGCTATCCCCAATTTGCACACGGAGCATATCCCGATCGGTCAGCCCCACTTTCAGGACGAATGCAGCGCCCGTATTGCCAAATGCGAGGACAGGTCTACCCGGGGAGGTCAATTCCCCGGCTTCCGAAAAACGGTGCAGAATTTTTCCCTCCGCCGGCGCGACAATTTTCGAGTGTTTTTCATTAAAGGCGGCAATTTTTAAATTCGATGCTGCGATATCAACTGCCGTTTGGGCGTTTTGCTTCATTTCGAGGGTCGCAACATTTTCGTTAAAAAGATTTTCTACGCGTTTGTAATCACGCTGGGCTTTTTCCAAACCACTTTCAGCTTGCGCACGTTGCGCGGATATTTCTGCCAAATCCAGTTGTGCCAACAACTGGCCTTTTTTCACCTGTTGGCCATTTTCCACAAAAACCTGTTTAATAATGCCACCGGTTTTAAAGGACAAAACGACTTCATCCCGAGCGCTTAAAACGCCGCTCGTACGGATGTTCAGGCGGATTTCTTCTGTTTTAATTTCTTCCGTCGAAACATATTTTACTTTCGCTGCCTGCTCCTCTTCAGACCGGGATTTCGAAACCGCCACCGTCGCAACAGCAGCCACAATTATAAGGGAGAGAAAGACGTATTTTTTCATTATTTCACCACCTGATTTGATTTTGTCTGGTTAATCGTTTTTTCAAACTCTGCCATGCCAATCATGAAATCGTACTGCTTCATTATTTTATTGATTTGCGCATTGGTCATGCTGACACGGGCGTCGAGAAACTCGAGATGATTGGCCATGCCCTGCTCATATTTTTTCGTGATGATTTTGAAGGATTCGCTGGCGTATTTTTCCTGTTCCGCAGCGCTTTGCAAAACATCCCGGGAAACCTTCAGCGTCAACAATGCATCTTTAACCTGCATACGAATTTGGTTTTGCAATTCGTAATGCCGTGCTTGCAATTGCTGTTTTGCCAAACGGGCCTGCTCCTTTTTTGCCTGGTCCTGAAATCCATTGAACAGATTCCACGACAAAACAAGCGACGCCATCCAGTAGTCATCTTTTTCAGTAAAACTGTATTTTTCACCCTGAAAACCATAATCAACGACCAAACTCAATCCCGGATAAAATCGGCTTTTGACTAAATTATAATTGCCTTGCGCAGCAGAAATAGCGTGACGCATCTGCACAATTTCCTGCCGGTTTTGCAGCGCCATTTGCTCAGCTTTTTCAGGCGAGATCGCCAGGTTTTGGTTGATGTAGTCGGATTCCGACACTTTAATATTTTCCTGCAGTGGCCTGTTGAGCAAAAAATTAAAGTAGGCCTGTGCAAGGGTGTTTTTTTTCTGTGCATCTGATAATCGCTGATCGATGTCGAGCTTCTCTGCCCGTGCCCGGTAGACGACATCCATTGTCACCATCTGGTTGTCAAAAAGCACCTGACTGACGCGGATATTTTCATCCAGCAAAGAACGCGTGTCTTCAAAAAGTTGAACCATTTGGTTGGTTTGTAAATATTTGTAGTAGGCATTTTTGATTTCTGCAACCAACGTATTTTTGTAGGACTCCATCGCCGCTGCATATACTTCGGTAAGCGCATTTTTAATGGAATAGTTATAAACTAGCGCTGGTTGCAGTAACGGCAAAACCGTGCGAATTTTGGTTTCGTGCTCTTTTTCGCGCAGGAAGGGAATCACCTCATTTTGAAGTTGCGGAAACGGAGTTGAAGGATCGCCGTGGGCGGCCAGCAATTGATTTAATGTACTGTAAACCGGATTCATCAAATCGCCAACCGGGAATTCGATCTCCCTTCCCCCACCCGCCCGTGAATAGCGCGCTTCGATGGATATTGATGGCAAAAACATCCTTTTAGCTTCATCGAGGGAAGAATTGGCTTGTTCGTATTGAAAACGCTTTTGTTTTAACGCGAGATTATTTTTCACACCTTCCTGAATATAAGCATCAAGAATTGCTTCATCAGCGGTCGCGCTTGCATAGCTCTGCAGAGAAAAAAACAAAACCGGAATAATAAATTTTAAATCCATCATATTTACTCCACTAATATATATATTATGACTATAAGTCATCTACAAGGTAAAAAAATTTACTTTTTCAATGCCCGCATCGTCATTTCAAAGGAAGTCGCAATCACATCATCGATATTCATACCGTGCTGTTCCGTAAGGTGTTCGCCCTTCAGGGTGGTGATCGTAATCATGCCTGTGCTGTTTCCCCACAAAACCGTCGCGACCAGCATTGGGTCAAGATCATCGCGAATCGAACCATCCTGCATACCAATCATTATGGCTTCCGCAACGACTTGCAGGGTTTTCATGCCTTGTATTTCACATGCCTGGGCGTTGCCCTCACTATCTTTCAGGTCCACATCATTCGACTCATAGTAAACCATCGCATTAAAATAATCCGGATATTCCGTTGCAAAACCGATATAGGATTCACCAATGCTTCGCACTTTCTCTAATCCTGTCCTGCCTTTTGCAATGGCTGATCGAAAGGTGTGCTCCAGTAAATTGAGTGCGCGAGTTGTAATGGCGAGATACAAATCTTCTTTACTTTTAAAATATAGATACAAAGTTCCTTTGCTGAATTCGGCTTCTTTCGCCACCTCGTCCATGGTTGTGTTGGCAAAACCATTGCTGAAAAACAATCGCTCCGCCGCATCGACGATATCATTCCGTTTCTGTTCTTTTTCCCGTTCTTTTCGTTCGGCTATTCCCATTGACCAAATTCCTTTACATGACTATTAGTCAGATTATGGACGAAAATATAAAATATTTGTTTCAGTTTGTCAAGTAATTTTATGCTAAATTAAGCAATCATTCCTCTGTCATCCTGCAAAGATCTTTTCAGAATACTGCAAAACTATAAATATGCTTAGTAAATTTATAATAATTGAGACTTTCCGCCATGCGACATCTTTGCTTTGAATTGCAAATAATTAACTTTATTTACGTCCCTAAACCTTGGAAAGCATGTGAATATGCTGCCATTGCTTGCCAAATCGCCCAGATTAATACTGCGCTGATAACAGTAAGCACAACCGATTCCCTCCAATCAATTTCTAAAACTCGCATTTGTTCTATTTCATTCGGTGCAATCCGTCGCTCACTATCTGAGTAAAAAAGTGATTTTGATGCTTTTATTACAAGTGTGTCGTGCACAAAATAATAGTTCCTGGTTTCAATTTTTTCACCATCCTTCAAGCGTATCTGCGTGATTGGTTTCTTTTCGATTTCCTTGAGCGACCTTTTCCAATCATTTTCCAAAATGCGAATCTGTTCTATTTCATCGGGTGGAATCCGCCGTTCTGCACCAGTATAAAAAAGTGACTTCATAGCTTTAATTACCAGCGTATCGCCCGCCATATGATAATTTCTGGTTTCAATTTTTTCACCATTTTTCAAGCGGATCTGCGTGATTGGTTTCTCAGCGATTTCCGTGAGTGCTTCCATATTAATCGCATTCCATGAGCTGCAGGAGTGCAAAAAGAAGGCAGCAAGGAGAATCACTGAAATACAGCTTTTATTTTTTTTCATTAAAAATTTCATATCGCCTCCGGGGTTTGCAATTGAAAATTTACGCTACAGATGAATCTTTCGCTATCAAATTCTATTACTTTTTTAAAACTTAATCTACGAGTTTGGTTCCAAAACCGTTATGCCGGTTTGCGTTTTTTACAATACCGGCATCCCATCGTACCATCACAGATTTTAGATACAAATACGGCCAAAATGCGAGAAAAACTCAGCAGGATTCCGGTATTCCGCTGGGAAGCGCAGAAACCGGAATGACCCGTTGTACGACTCACATTTTAAGTGTGCCAAGGTACTACCGCACTAAAAGCATCTTCCGGCTCTCCTCAAATACCCCGGTTCGAAGTTTATAAATATAGGTTCCGCTGGGCAAATCGAAAGCATCCCATGCAACGTGGTAACTTCCCGCGGATTGCTGTTGCGCTACCAACGTTGCGATTTTTTGACCAAGCAGATTATAAACACTGAGATCAACGGGCATCGCTTTCGCAAGTTGATAAAAAATCATTGTGGTGGGATTAAAGGGATTGGGATAATTCTGATGCAGTTGGAATTCCATTTCATCATCGAAATCGGGTGTGTTCATCCCCGTAAAAACGCTGTTGGCAGGATAATAAGGCGTACTGATTCTTCCCTCACTGCTCACCAGCGCTGAGAGCCTGGAGTCCTGCATAAGATCCGTCACCATCACTGAATCGCCGTTAAGAAAAGCGAGATTGGCAATCAGGCGAACACCGTGGGAATAATCAGCATATTGCGCGTTGTGGCCGTTGTACACCGGTTGAATGGGATCGTTTATGCTGCGGTGCCAGCCGTAAATCACCACCCGTTCGTAGCTGCGATCGGTGCTGTAAATTTTGTTGGAAATAATGATATCCTTTTTGTTACCCCCAACAATGCTGTCTGAAGCACGGTCAAAACCGAGGGTGGCAATTTGCTGTTTAATTGAATCCGTGTGATCACGAAAAACCGGAACTGTTGTCATCTGATTCGAGGGCGGAATCGGCTGTGGATTTAATTTTAGTTCAGCGGCATTATAGATAACATTGACGAGCCGCGATGTCGGGAGTGTGCATTGCACCTGGTCAGCGATGAATTGTGCTGCAGAAGGCGTCAACGGTGTGTACAAATAATTTACATCCGAGCCGATAGCGATGTAATCGCAAAGGGCAAAAAGGAGCAATTCATAATCTGTCGTACCAATTTTTTGAGTAATTTTGATTTGCCGCATTTTGCGCGCAAAGGACGGGACATTGCCATTCATAAATTCATGAATTATTGCCTTTTCTCTGTTGTTCAAACTGAGTGAGGAAATTCGCGGGACAATTTGCGACGCAACCAACGCCTTTTCCGGACGCTCTGGAATATTTAAATAAATCAACGTATCATTTTCAGTGGCAGTCCCAGCCATCACTTTGACTGTCAGTTGCACACTCAAAAGCCAAAACGTAATGAAAAGCGGTAAACAGGGTAATTTTTTCAATTTTTTCCTCTTTGATTTGATTTTTTCTTCAAAGTATTCATTCGCTCACAAAACAATTTATTGGGATAACAAATTATTCAAACATGCTTAGCAGGGTCGGTTTTTATTCATCTATGGGGATAATTTATTAAAAGATCAAAGCCTGATTTGTTTCTATTCAACCCAATGCGGATGCTGCGCTTGTCGAAGCGGAAGCTACACTCACTTCAGAGAGACATATGCTTCCTTCTATAAATTCAGGACACCGCTTTGGCAGGCGCAAGGACGATTTCTCTTTGAATTTGTCTGAACTAGTTACACTAATTTGAATTTAAGGGTAAGATTTACTGCCCAGCAATCCAAGAAAAATATAGCTGGGGCATGAGTATTATTACAAAGAGTAGCAGATATTTCAAAATTGATGAGTAAAGAATTACACAAATTACTGTGTGCAATACAAAAAAAAAAGATTTATTCCTCTCCTAAAATTCGAATAAATGTGTGTATACATTTTGTTTTATAAAGCGAAAAATAAAGTAATTGGTCGGCGCGTTTCATTGTGTAGCGTACTCTCCAATTTCATGATTATGAAACATATTAACGACAACGATATTTCAGCAATCAAGAATATTAAGTTCATTGAAATTCACCAGTCCTCCTACAGCTTCAAATTATATCTTGACTTTCGATGCCGGTTTATATAAAATTTATTCGCACCATTTGTACTATTGCAAAGAGTGCATCCGTGACTATAATAAGTAATTTTGATCGTGTTGTATTGCAGCATCAGGCACTATCAATCTTTTACTGCCATAACCTCCATAAAGATAAATCTTATCCTTATTTTTAATGTGTTATGCATTAAATCCTCTTACTTATCTATCAGGCACCCAATTCTAATATCTTAATTATTTAAATTCATAAAATGAATGAAGTGAAAAATTTATGAAAATAATAGCTGACGCATTTTTTCCTGCAAAATTAATAAAATTGCTTTTTGTCCTCAGCCCCATAACACTGTTTATGTTCTGTGGAAAAATCACAGCTCCAGCAGACATTGAGCCGCCCGAATCCCCTGCAAATTTTACATTGATTGGTGGAGGAGACGGTCAGGCGCATTTTCGGTGGTCAAAAAATGTTGAGCCTGATTTTGACAAGTATCTCATCTACAGGTCCGTTGGGGATATAAATACTTTTACACTGATCGGCGAAACCAGACAAAATGAGTTTGTCGATGTCTTTCTTTCCTATGAAATCGTGTATTATTACTATATCACCGCAATTGATTTTGCTGACAACGAAAGCGAACCCACAGGGGTTATCGATGTCCGTCCAATAAACATATCATCACCGGCAAGCCCCACCAATGTCACGGTTTATGGCCATAATTACCCAAATTTAAATCAGCTTGAGTTCGTCATTACCTGGGCTCCACCCAATGTGAGCGATCTTTTAATGTTTCGCATATATCGAGGGACAGATCCATCTTTTCAAGTGAACGAAACAACACTTATCGATTCTACGAGTGTAGGAATTTATTATGACCGCAATGTCAATCTGGGTGATACATACTATTATAAAATAACCAGTGTTGATATCGGATTAAAATCAAGTTTGCCCAGTGTGGCGAATGGAGACTGGATATTGAACTCAGCTGAGTTAACGAATCCAAGCAATCGTATTGAATTCACTTCTCCTTATCAATTCTCCTGGAAACCAGTGCAAAATGCGAAGGCTTATAAAGTATTTGTGGCATTATCACCTCTGGCGGATACCATCTGGACGTCTCCAAAATCAATCGATACCACGGCACTCTATCAAGGAACAGATTTTACTGCCAATTCCATTTATTATTGGTGGGTTGCAGCTTACAGCAAGGAAGATAGCCTCAATGTTGATAAAAACATTAAAATAATACCTGACATAAATTCACGTAGCTTAATCAGGACTTTTTTCGTTCGATAAATGCAACACCGATAACCCTGTTTGGAGTTTATAAATGAACAAAAATATTATATATAGTCGTAAAACCCTGGTACTGCTGGCAGCGCTTATTTTCACCTGTAATACCAGCATGCTTTTTTCACAAAATACTGCGCTCTTTCTGAAAAGCGGTAAATCGATTCAAGGGAGAATTATTCAGGAAACGAATGATTCGATAACCTTGGTAAATGATCTCGGTGAAATTAAAATTCGCCGGGCAGAAATAGAAAAAATTTTCTACAACCAGCTACAAAACTCCGTGGGGATCGCAGACAGCTTGCTGCATCAGCCCTTAAACGATCACGTTGTCATCCATCTGAAAAATGGAGAAGTCGTCGATGGTTTATTGATCGCCAAAAGCCCAACGATGATCATGATTCAATCCGATTTAGGTCGTTTCACAGTGCCCAAACAAGACGTGCGATTGGTCGAATATGTGTCCCAGCCATTTGCGGAACGAGGTGAATCTGTAACAATCCAGCTCACCTCAGGAAAAAAAATTGACGGCTATTTATACAGCGAAGACCGAAACACATTAACGCTTATCACCGCACTGGGAAGGCTTTCCATTGATAAAAAAGATTTGAGAAGCATCGAATACGGGGCCTCTGTAAAATTTCAACAAACGGGGTTAAAACAACAGTACGCCACAGCCACGACGCTTTCACCGCTTAAAGAAAATTTGCTGCATAAACGGCAAGATACGTTTGAAGGCGGCCTCTCCTCACAATTTGGTGAAAATTATTCGACTGGTGGAATTTTTGGCTATAGAAACCGCTACAACTTTAAAACATCCCAAACTTTTTCCTTGAATTTAGAAGGAAATCTGGCCTTAGGCGCCTTTGCTCTAAATAAAAATATTATTGCTGATGCCACAGTGCCCGGTCAAATTGAAGCAACCGGTGCCGCTATTATTACAACCGCAGGTATAGGCACGCCGATACATTTGTATCCGACGGAAGGGGCTGCCTATGAGTTTATTCTAACGCCAATTCTGGAAACCCATTTGATTTATAAAACTCTGAAGAAAAATTATCCATCCTTTCCTTCGCTGAATTCAGAAGATCGATCCACTGATTTTCGTTTCGGGTTTGGGAATCGTATTGGAATGGAATGGGCCTTTGGTCAGAAATGGAAGGCGGGCGTTTCATTCAATATTCACTTTATCCTTGGCGAGAGCGACTACAGCAGTTTCAATTTACACATTGGAACACGACTTTATTAAATTTGATGAAGATAATGAAAAAAATACTATGCTTTGTCCTGTTTTTTAATTGGTTAAATCAATCTTCCGGGCAAACAAAAAATTTTCCCCTTTCGGAGCTTCAGTACTTGTCATTCAGCACGGAGGTGCATGGCATGACCGCCATGATGCGTAATCCTGCCGGATTAAGCATTTTTCCAAATGACGATGGCGCTTTTTTTAACTACAATTTTCTTAAAGCTAGCAATCCTGAGGAGATAAACTTTGCTTTGACAATGAAGAATCTTGCTTTCGCCGTCCAGCAGTTTCCCATAGATGATGATGCTGCGTTAAGTTCCATACGATCATACAAATTGGGATTATCTGTTGGAGGGAAAGTTCTTTCCATTGGCACATCGAACAAAATCGTTGAATTGCAATCATCTATCGAAAACAAATGGGTTTTCAGTTTCGACGCAGGAGTAATATTTCAGCCGGCTCCCTTTCTCTCAATAGCAGCGCATGTTCGGGACCTGAATGAACCAGTTTTGGAAGATTATCAATTTCGGCGTGAATTTTCCTCAGGTTTCGGCCTGAGACTCCTCAATAACCGCTTCAAAATATTAGCAGAAGCCGCATGGGATGACAATACCCGAAATTTTGAACAGAGTCGCCTTAAAGCAGGGCTGTCAATTATGCCGATTCAAAATTTCGAAATTTTAGTAGGGGGAATTATTAAGAACGGTTTAATTGATGTCGTAGCGAAAAATGAGGAATTTTATGCCATACTTCAAATTCCTTTTTGGGGAGGAATTCGAATTTTAGCAACGGCGCGGATGGATGGGCAAAAGGAATTTTTGCGATATTCTGCTTCTTCGCTCATCCCGCTTAAAACAATTGCGTTTTAACCTGCTTTATTCATACAATGCTCAAAGTGAGCGATGGGCAGGGGATATCCCCAACCCAATCCTGAGATTTATGAATAAAACAGCTTAATAGGGATTGTCTTGCTTAACCAGGACTTGTTGAAGTAACAGCTTTGAAGAAACAAAAATTAGAAATTATTCGACCAAACCCGTTCTTCCCCAAATCGGATTTTCTTCAAATAAACGCTATTTACCAGAAGCTGATTTCGTGGCCAAGTCTTTTACAGCAATATAGATCAAAACAACCCAGGGAGTGCCGTGCAAAACTGCATCAAACCAGTCGATCGGTGCCATACCATGCGCACCGCCAAGGATCCAGCGGACTTTACCAAAGATATGTGGTTCGGGGAAAAAAGGGGCTAAACCGAGAGTCAGACAGGCAACAAGTGCCATTTTGTATTTTTCACTCATGAGGATTTTTCACTATTAAAATAAGATTTTGGGATAGTAATTTATCTTTTGATGCAGAACTACCTGGATTTGGTCACCTGATGATGCCTAGCTCTGACAATTCTCAAAAATTCACCCGCCGAAAATTGTCAACCTGAAAATGCTGCACAACTTGATCGAGCAATGCATCGCGCACAACAAGTAACAAATTACTCTTCATTTTGCCATCTCTTTGAGCTTGAATAAGCGTACTCACCGCCGGTTCAAAACCCTTTTGCTGCAGTTCCAGGGGACCAACCTCGTCGATGACGAGGAGATCAACATGTTGTGTAATACAATTTTGCAAGGTATGCCGTGCTCTGGCAAATGCTTCTTCATAAAATTGGAATCGCCCGATTTGCAGGATTGGTTTCTGACACTCTTCAGCACCGGGTACCTGAAACGGCAGATACTGGTGCGTTTCCAAATCATATAACATTCGTACTCCGTTGACATCCGGCGTGAGAAAACCTGCGACATTTTTTTGGCTATTTAGCAGGTGCTGCAGGGTTGTGGTTTTCCCACTGCGGATGGCCTGACTGTAAATAAAAATTTCCGGTTGGCTGGCATCAAACAGGGATTTCACTTTATTCAATATCCTTTGGTGATACGATGTGGCTTCCATTCTCCTCCGTTGCATATTCGAAAACCAAAGTGAATACGACCAGATGAACGATGAATTGTTTCCAGCGCTGCCACCCTTTTTTTCCGGAAGAAGCATGCCATACTTGCCGTGTATAAACCTTCAGATGCGGAAATAAACGCATGACATTCTCGATTTCTTGTCCGTACCGCGATTGATTACGCCTTAAAAATTTTTGCAATAGTTTTGCGAGAAAAGGCGCAATGGCAAAATACCACAAAAAGAGAACACTCAACACACGTAAAATCACATAAAGCCCTTTATGCAAGCCATTCAGGGATGGGGTCATAAAAATAAGAACTGAGGCAATCGCTAGCAGAATGAATACCGTGATGACAGGTTTACGGCGCCAACCTGTTTTTTTGCGGCGTTCAGCGCGTGCTGCGGAAACCGGTGATGCAGCAATTTCCTGCTGCCAGGCATGCACATCGGGATCATTAAGATGGGTCCGGATTTCCCGCGGAAGCAGGCCGGCGAGAATGCCAACCGCCAATCCGGCGACAACGTGCAAACCAACATAAAGGGAGATAATCCAATAACTGGCTCGCATTTCCAAACCAGAATTTACAAATCCGAGCTGTTCTGATATAAAATTAAAAAAGACGTCAATAGCATCCCACAAGGAGAGTCCATAAACGAGGGTCAGCACAAATAGTTTTTGCATTGCAGACTCGAGCATTGCCAGTAAACCGAAGAGAAGAGCCGCAATGCGCAGATTGGACAAGAGACTAAAGAGCACAGCCCCGAGCATGGCTTGAAAACCAACAGCAAAATAGGCAGATATCGGTGAGTGCGGACTAACGCTCAATTTGACCAGCAAGACAATACTCGTCGCCCTCAAAATCGCCTGTGATGGTTTTTCCGCGAACCAGGCTATTAGCGTGATGAGCATGACTGCCGTCCCCCCAATGAGAATGCCGGTAAAAGGACTTTTCACAGCATGCATCAGTCCGCCAAATCCGGCTTCATTGAGGGCCCAGAGGGCTGTCAATCGCTCAATAATGAGTCTCGAATGAATCGATTTCTGCAGGCGCTCCATACTCTCCTGTATACTGCTTTCGTATAGTGGTCTTTTACGGGAATTTCCTGAAAATTCTGATTTCAGAGGAAGGGAAATAAATTAAACTTCTATGGATAAAAAGCAAGTGGACTAGAGTACAAGCACAGATTTCGCAATCTTGTCGCGCAGTGCTCGACCGAAGAGTAGTTCGATAAGCTCAAGGGAGAAAGCAAGGGCGGTTCCCACTCCCCTGCTGGTAATGCAGTTTCCTGATACCACCACCGGTTTCTCCGAATCACTTTCATCGGAGAGATGAAATCCGGGATAACCGGTGGCGATTTTGCCTTGCAGCAAACCATGTGTTTCCAGCACCACCGACGGCGATGCGCAGATGGCGGCGTATAATTTTCCCGACTGGTTCTGCTTGTGCAAGCGATCGATCAGGAGTGGACAGTCACGCAAATGTTCGGCTCCAGGCATTCCACCGGGTAGGGCAATTAAATCATAGTCGACATAGACACACTCTTCGAGCAAGGCATCAGCGACGATGTGCGTGCCCCGCGCTGCTGTAATTTCCTTATGTGCATGCACACTGGCAACAGTCACCTGTGCCTGCGCCCTGCGCAGCATGTCGATAATGGTGACTGCTTCAATTTCTTCCGAACCGTTAGCGATGGGGACGAGTACTTTTTTCATTGTATCTGCAAGCCTATAACACTTTTAAGTTTTAGATTCTAGAGAAATCACCTTATCTCGTTTGTTCTTTCAATTTATAAGAAGGAATAACACATGATTTTGTCACGAATGCAATATTATTTAAGCCATACTTTTGTGCAAGTTTGATGATTGGAATTATCTTATCCATTGTAACATTTTTATCAATATACAGACTGATTCCATCTCGTGAACGATTCATTGTTTGTTCTGCGAAAAATTTATCGATCTGATCAAAACGAATGAGTTTATCTGTTGAAGAAATATTTACCTGTCGATCGATCCAAATTTTTATTCGATTCGAATTATTGAGAATCAGTTCACTACCACAAACTGTGACAGTTAAAATTTGCAATCCTTCAAATTTTTGGGGCACAGCAATATATAAGGGAATAAATTTGCCAATGCTCAAAGCAAAAAGAATGAAAGACCAAAAAAGCATGGCACGGGTTGCTTTAATATAATTCAAATGCTTTTGTTGCCGTTCTTTCCACAATGAACGTTGAGGATGCAAATATCTAAGTTTGCGTTTGATTTTTGACCGAGGGTCAGGTAGGTAAAATTCGAGCATACACACATCTCGGGTAATTTTCAGTATTCACGAATTAGATACTTTAATTTAAACTAGTCAAATTCTCAATTTTAAAGCGCTTAAAACGATGTAACTCTGCATAGTGTCCAGCGCCGGGAATGAGCGGGGCGCGATCGCACGCAACCTAATCAGACTATCGTAAAAACAAATGATTTATCCTTTTGCCGTAAAATCTACGAGTATTTTTTCAAAGTATGCTGTAATGCTTGGCACACATAACTACAACAAAGAAATCTGCCCATCTTCCGGCGGTTTTTCCTCCGACTTCGGCTTCTCTTCCTTCTTTGGCTCGTGAATTTCAATCGGTTTGAGGGAGACAAAATTGTACATCGTTAATCGGTTGCCCAAAGAGCGCCAGCCTTTGATATCGATGATTTCTGTGAGATTGACCAGCTCCTGCAGGCGTTCTTTTTGCCGGCCCTTTTCGTAGTCGAGCACGATGTGCGGACGTTCGGCGATGGAGACAAACAACAACTCGGAGCTGCGGTGGTCGGAAATATAGCTGAAGCGCTTGCCCACGGTTTGCGTTTCAATGCGAAAACGTTTGACAAAATGGTGCTTTTTTGCCCCATCATAGTGCACCGCGGTTATCACTGTTTTGGGATCGAATTGCATCAAAATTTCGATGTCTTCGTGTTCGTAGCGGTTGGTGAGTTCGGCGGCGGTGAGCTGGTAGCTGCCGTCTTTGTAGAGCGCTAAAATCAGATCATTCGATCCAAAACGCCCTAAAAATTCCCCCCGCTCTTCAGTGTTCAGTCGCCCGATCGTCGGGTCGTACCAGATGTCGAGATCCCCAAAAGTGGATTCGCCGACTTCCTTCTGCACGACTTTATTCACAGGGTAGCGTGTTACTGTATTGCCTTGGGACGACCGGCCTTTAATAGCGATTTCCGCGAAATCGACGTCGAACACCTTTTTGCGCGCACGGCTGCGGCCGCTGAGCGTCAGGGTAACAATTTCTGTTTCACCATTCGGATTGGCAGTAAAATACAAGACCTTCGCCCCCTTGGCGTTACCGGCAAGATCGTATTCCCGATCGCGTGTAATACTCGTCACCGCAAAACGTTTAATGAAAGACTTCCCACTTTCCAGATTGCGGTAAATCATGTTATACACCATACGCTCATCGCTTTTTTTCCATACAGCGGCGTAGATTATGTCTTTGCCGACAAAAACTTTTGTCGCCACTTTCACCACTTTAAAAGTGGCATTTGCCATAAAAACGATGATATCATCAATATCCGAGCATTCGCTGACCAACTCATCTTTTTTCAGGCCATAGCCAATGAAACCCTCCTCACGGTTCATATACAGTTTCTCGTTTGCCACAGCAACCTGTTGCACGGCGATGGTGTCAAAAGTGCGAATTTCGGTGCGGCGTTCACGGCCTTTGCTGTATTTTTCCAGAAGGTTCTCAAAATAACGAATAGCAAATTCCGTGAGATATTTCAGATTGTGACGTACTTCTTTCATCTCCTCTTCGAGGGCACGAATGAGTTCGTCGGCTTTAAACGAGTTGTATTTGGAAATGCGTTTGATGCGAATTTCCGTCAGGCGGATAATATCGTCTGTCGTGACTTCCCGTTTCAGCAGCGGTTTAAAAGGATCAAGCCCGCGGTCGATTGTTTCCAGCACGGATTCCCAGGTTTCGCATTCTTCGATATCGCGGTAGATGCGATTCTCGATAAAGATTTTTTCCAGTGAGCTGAAATGCCATCTTTCTGCCAACTCAGCCAAACGGATTTCCAGCTCCTTTTTCAGCAATTGCACCGTCTGTGCCGTGCAGATGCGCAGTAATTCATCAACACTGAGAAAACGCGGTTTCTCATCGATGATTACGCAGCAGTTTGGCGAGATAGACACTTCACAATCGGTGAAAGCGTAGAGCGCATCGATAGTGACATCCGGAGAAACGCCCGAGGGCAATTCGATGCGAATTTCTACCTCCTGCGCAGTGTTGTCCACCACCTGTTTGATTTTGATTTTGCCGCTGTCATTGGCTTTAACGATGGATTCCATGACGCTGGTTGTGGTGGTTCCATAGGGGATATCACGAATAATGAGCATCCGTCTGTCCGGCGATTCAATTTTTGCCCGTACACGAATTTTGCCACCACGCATACCGTGATTATAGTTGGTGAAATCGGCGTGCCCTCCAGAGGGGAAATCAGGCAGAATTTTAGTGTCGTTGCCCTTTAAAATTTCGATGGATGCCTGCAGCAATTCAATAAAATTGTGCGGCATAATCTTCGTTGCCAGCCCTACGGCGATACCTTCGGCTCCCTGGGCGAGGAGAAGCGGAAATTTCACCGGCAAAAGTACCGGTTCTCGCTTGCGACCATCGTAGGAGAGCTGCCATTCGGTCGTTTGCGGATTAAAAACAACGTCCATAGCAAATTTCGACAGCCGTGCCTCGATATATCGCGGCGCTGCAGCACTATCCCCGGTACGCGTGTCCCCCCAATTGCCCTGGGTATCGATGAGCAGTTCTTTCTGCCCCATATTTACCAATGCATCACCAATAGCAGCATCGCCGTGGGGGTGGTATTGCATCGTCTGCCCTATGACATTGGCAACTTTGTGGAAGCGGCCATCGTCCATTTCCCGCATGGCATGCAAAATGCGCCGTTGCACAGGTTTGAGACCATCCAACAAGGCCGGCACTGCACGCTCAAGGATCACGTAAGAAGCATAATCCAGGAACCAATTTTCGTACAAACCATCCACATGCACCAACTCCTGCAGTGCATCACTGTTGCCATTCGTATTTATTGTATTGCCGTTTTGTTCTGTTGTATCCATTCATTATCCTGATCCTGTATGTCTTTGGCGAATTCTTGAAAGCATTTTTTCAACCATGAAAGACATGAATTACACGAAAAATTATTTCGAAATTTATTCTATTGTTTTGGCAAGTTTAAAATTGTGAGGTATCAAATGGTCATTCCAGTTTCTGCGTTTCTCAACAGAAGACCGGAATCCCACAATTATACCCCACAGCTTGATTCGCCTTCCAATCCCAACTGAATAGGGCGATACTGGGAGATGCCGGTATTGCAAAAAACGCTAACCGGCATGACTACTTCAATCTCCAGACTCACAAGTCCAATCCTAATGGTCCACTAATACACCTATTAAAACGAATATAATGCGATGTGAATTCATAAATCTATCTTTTACGTCTTGGCATATCTATAGGGCAAAATTACTCCGTTAAATCTTTTTCAACCTTTAAATTGTCGATGATAAATTCCTGGCGGGCAGGTGTGTTTTTACCCATGTAATAGCTTAAAGTTTTTTCCAGCGGCGAAGTTTTGTCGAGTATGACAGGCACGAGCCGAATGTCGTCACCGATAAAATTGCCAAATTCATCCGGTGAAATTTCACCAAGTCCTTTGAACCGGGTTATTTCCGGATTCTTGCCAATTTTCTCAATAGCTGCCTTTTTTTCTTCCTCGGAATAGCAGTAAATCGTTTCTTTTTTATTGCGTACACGAAAAAGCGGGGTTTCGAGAATATAGAGATGGCCACGTCGCACAAGATCAGGAAAAAACTGCAGGATGAACGTCAATAATAACAAACGGATATGCATTCCATCGACGTCAGCATCGGTCGCTACGACAACATTGTTATAGCGCAACCCTTCAATTCCGTCTTCAATATTGAGGGCGTGCTGCAACAGGTTGAATTCCTCATTCTCATAAACGATTTTTTTCGTCAGGCCAAAGCAATTCAACGGTTTGCCACGCAGACTAAAAACAGCCTGTGTTTCCACATCACGAGCTTTGGTGATCGAACCGCTTGCCGAATCCCCTTCCGTGATGAACAAAGTTGTGTCGAGTTGACGGTCGCCGCGTTTGTCATTCAAATGAATACGACAATCGCGCAGTTTCTTGTTATGAAGACTGGCTTTCTTCGCACGCTGGTTGGCCAGTTTGCGAATCCCGGCCATTTCTTTGCGCTCTTTTTCCGACTGCTGTATGCGCTTAAGCATGGCATCGGCGATATCCGTATGCCTATGCAGAAAATCATCGAGGGCTTTTTTAATGAAATCATTAATCCATGTCCGCAAAGTTGGCCCGTCCGGAGCGGTCGTCGTCGAACCCAGTTTCGTCTTCGTTTGTGATTCGAAAACCGGCTCTTCAATACGTACGCTGATGGCGCCGACGATTGCCTGACGAACATCTGTAGCATCGAAATCTTTCTGGTAAAACTCACGCACGGTTTTTACAAATGACTCGCGAAATGCGTTCTGGTGCGTACCGCCTTGCGTGGTGTATTGCCCATTCACAAAGCTAAAATACTGCTCGCCGTATTGACCGCTATGGGTTACCGCCACTTCAATATCCTCTCCTTTCAGGTGGATGATCGGATAGCGGTTATTTTCACTATCTGTCTTGCTTGACAGGAGGTCAAGCAGGCCATTTTGCGAGTAATATTTTTTACCATTAAAATTAATAGTGAGCCCAGAATTGAGATAAGCGTAATTCCACAGCTGATTATCGAGGAACTCCGGGATATAACGAAAATTTTTGAAAACGGAATTATCAGGGACAAACGTGATCAGCGTACCATTGCGAGCGCCGGAATTGGCAATTTTATGATCTTTCGTGATCTCTCCCTGGTGAAATTCAGCGACTTTGCTTTTGCCTTCTCGGATCGATTCAACCATGAAGAAATTTGAAAGTGCGTTCACGGCTTTGGTTCCCACACCATTCAGCCCAACCGATTTTTTAAATGCTTTTGAATCGTATTTTCCACCGGTGTTGATCTTGGCGACACAATCGACGACCTTTCCAAGGGGAATGCCGCGGCCATAATCGCGCACTGTTACTTTATGGTCGGTTATTTTTATATCGATGGTACGGCCAAAACCCATGACGTGCTCGTCAATACAGTTATCGACGACTTCTTTGACCAGCACATAAATGCCGTCATCGGGGCTGGAGCCGTCTCCGGTTTTGCCGATGTACATGCCCGGTCGCATGCGAATATGCTCACGCCAATCAAGCGAGCGTATGTTTTCTTCGGTGTATTGTACGTTTTCCATAATCCTCATTCTGTTTGTTGCAGATATAATACTTGATATTTGCCAATCCGTCAGTATTATTTCATGTTAAATCGGGGCGAATTTGAATGGCTGTTACGTGCCGTTTCGTGGAAAAGGGTGAAATTTACAAAAATTAACTGAATATGATAATAGATTTCTTATCACAAATCAAGTAAAAATTGGTGGAAATTTAGACAGTAGTTAGGATGAGTTCGAATTCAACTGAATCCCATCAATGGAAATACAGCGTATTTCAATTTTCCTAAGATAAAGCACAAGGAAAAATGAATGTAACCCTTGGAATCAATACCATTCGGCGGTTGTTTTCATTCACAATTTTAAACAATTCGAAAAGAGGAGCAGCAAACTATGATTCGTCCCCCAAAAAACGAATACGCAGAATATTATCACAAATACATTCGTCAATTACCAGATGGCGATATATGTGAAATTCTTGCGAGTCAGCTCGATGAAACGATAAAACTTTTGGCACAAATCGATGAAGTGCAGGCAAACCATCGGTACGCTGCGGGAAAATGGAGTTTGAAGGATGTCGTTGCACATATTGTGGATACGGAGCGTGTATTTGCGTATCGTGCGCTTTGTTTTGCACGCAATGATTCCGGTCCTTTTCCATCGATGGAGCAAGATAATTTTGTGCGTTTTGGAAATTTTGCCAACCGAAGTTTAAAAAGTATCGTGGATGAATATCGATTTTTGCGTCAATCGAATATTGTATTATTTCGAAGCTTTGATGATGAAATTTCTATGCGAAAAGGTATTGCCAGCGGTACGGAGATGACGGTTCGTGCCATTGCCTACATTATTGCCGGGCATGAGCGACACCATGTTTCCGTTATTCAGGAGAAGTATTTATAGAGAACGTGGGGGACTAAAAATTAATGGCGCGTTTTCTATTCATAAAAAAAAAGCGGTTCAAGTTTTTGTCAAACCTGAACCGCTTTTTTCGTTTCAATCAGCTCTAATTATACATTCGTAAAATGCAACGAGTGACTCAGTTCCGGATCGTTCATCGGAATGAGTTTGTTTCCTGTAAATTTTTTCCAGAAAATCGCCATAAAAATACCACCGATGCCGAGCATTGCTGTTAAATCAATCCAGGAAAAGTGTGCGCCGTGTTTATGAAATGTCGGCAGCACCAGCCAATAAAGGTCGATCCAGTGGATGATGAGAAACCAGAAACCCATAACCCAAAGCAGTGTCAGGTTGCGTTTTGCAGTCCGCGTGATAAGAATCACAAATGGCAGAGCAAAATGGAAGAAGACAATAATCATGCTGATTGTTTTCCAGCTGCCTTCCCAACGGTGCAGGAACCAGACGGTTTCTTCTGGAATATTGCCATACCAAATAAGAAAATACTGGGAAAATGCAATGTATGCCCAGAAAACTGTAAATGCAAACAGCAGTTTAGCGATATCCTGGTAATGCTCGATTGTGATGACTTCTACTAAAAAACCGGATTTACGCAAAAACAAAGCCACAAGCATAATCGTCGACAAAACGGCCAGCACTGTTCCCGCAAAAATATAAACGCCAAATATGGTGGAGTACCAGTGCGGATCCAGCGACATCAACCAGTCGAAGGAAGCAAATGTCAAACTCAGGGCGAAAAGTAGTATGCCCGGCGCGCTGATTTTTTTAAACTTTGCTGTAATCTTTGCATCATGTTGCTGATCCTGTTTCACGGATAATTTGAACAAGCTTAAGCTCAGTATCATCCAGATTACAAAATACCCGACGGCGCGAATAATGAAAAACGGTTGATTGAGAAAGCCTGCTTTGCCTTGCAGCAAGTGATCATGCGCAACTGCTTCTTCATGGCTCCAGTGGTACAAATCATGAATTCCGAAAATGACCGGAATGAAAAAAAGTAACATCCACGGCAAAACGGCCATTAAACTTTCGGAAAATTTACGCAGAACGATACTCCAAACGGCTCCGGTGAGGTGGTGTAACATGGTGAAAAACAGCCCACCAAGCCCGATAGTTACCCAGAAAAAGAAGGCAGTCAACCAGGAATGGTACATTTGTCCGGGAGAAACCACAAAATAACCAAGCGCGGTAAGCACCAACCCGATTAGTCCACCAATCAATGCAAAAGTGCCAAATTTGCTGCTTTCCAGCAGTCGCTTGTTTTCAGTATTTAAATCCATATCAGACTCGCTTTTCCTCCGAACTATTTACCTTGCAGTTTCCGCAGGTGCGCGATGATCGCCCACCGGTCTTTAACACTGATTTGATGCCGATAAGAGGGCATGGTGCGTACACCGTTGGTGATGACACCAAAGATGTAGCCATCGGTGAAGTTTTTCACTTTATCGCTAACAAATGAAGGTGGTGGCAGGAGGCCTTTTTGGACAACAAGGCCTTGACCATCTCCGTTGGAGTTATGGCATGGCCGGCAATAGATATCATAGCGTTCTGCACCACGATCAAGCAATGCGTCGGTTACCTGTAGCGCATTGCTCGTTAATTCACGGCCGTTTTCGTCCATGCCCAAATAAAAGGCACTATTTTCACGCAAATCACCTCGGGCCACCGTGCCTTCAACCGGCATGCGCATCGTCGAGCTGTTAACAAAAAAATTGCTGTAAGACTGGGCCTTGTATTTTTTCTGGCTGTCCATATTCGGATTAAGATGGATCGGCGGTTTTTCCGAAGTGGAGCCCTGGCAACCAGCAAAAACTACAGCGAAGAACAAGGCTGCCAATATCAGGCGTGCAACATTTTTTAAAGGTAAATTCATACCGGCTTTCTCATTTTATCTCAAAATTTAGTTGACCATTTTCGATTTACAATAAATCGCATTCTCTCGCTTTTTGCCAATAGAACGGAGACGATTACTTCGCCAGAATCACTTCCAGGGAGGTACTGCCAATTGAGGTAAGAAAATTTTTGGTTTTTTCTTCATCAAATTTTGGATCCTCCGCCTCGATGCTGATCATGAATCCGTCATCCGTTACCTTAGCCAATTTTTCGGAATAGAACAAATTGTGAAAAAGCTGAGGC
This sequence comes from Deferribacteres bacterium, assembly GCA_020633655.1. Classification (GTDB taxonomy): domain Bacteria; phylum Zhuqueibacterota; class Zhuqueibacteria; order Zhuqueibacterales; family Geothermadaptataceae; genus Bioreactorimicrobium. Next base: position 454,442 of record JACKDF010000002.1, on the reverse strand, counting down.
AGTCTATTCAGGTGAAACATTCCGAATACGGCAGCAATTGCCGAAAAAAGAATTGTCAATTCAAAAGTCACAGGTATAAAAGCTTGAAAGCTGAAAAAGGGTTTTCCGGAAATTACATGAGGATATTCCACGGCACTCACCCACCACTGCAGCGTCATTCCACCAACACAACCAAGGAAACCAGCGGCACCAACAATGTATCCGAGCTTGCTTTGGCGCAATCCCATGGCGTTATCCATACCATGAATAGGAAATGGGGAATGAACATCGAAGTTTCTGTATCCCTCATCCCGTACTTTTTCTGCCGCTTTTAACAGCTCACCGGGATTCGCGAATTCAGCCAAAATTCCAAGTGTTTTATTCTTTTCTTGAGTCATATTCTATCTCGCACTTTTAAAATTCAGCTTAGTGATGGTCATGTGCATGTGGATTTGCCTGAGGCAATATGAATTTAACTTCTGCCATTGCAATGATTGGCAGGAACCGCAGAAAAATAAGAAATAAAGTCAAAAAGATTCCAATTGTGCCAATGTAAATTCCAACATCGAAAATCGTTGGTGAGAAATAATCCCAGGCTGCCGGAATAAAATCACGCGACAAAGAAGTCACCGTAATGACAAAGCGTTCGAACCACATTCCAACATTAATCAGAACAGAAGCAATAAAGAGCACAATGGAATTATTGCGCATTTTCTTGCTCCAAAAGATCTGCGGAACGACCACATTACAGGTTATCATCGTCCAATAAGCCCAGGCGTAGGGTCCAAAAGCCCTGTTAATAAAAGTGAACTGCTCGTACTCGTTACCGCTATACCAGGCGACAAAAAATTCACAACCGTAGGCATATCCCACCATGTATCCTGTCAACAACATTACCATCGCCATATTGCTGAGGTGTTTATCAGTGATAAAATTTTTCAAACCAAACAGGGAACGCACTGGAATCGCAAGAGTTGTTACCATTGCAAATCCGGAGAAGATAGCACCAGCAACAAAATACGGTGGAAAAATCGTCGTGTGCCATCCAGGTAATTGGGCAACAGCAAAGTCAAAACTAACGACGGTATGAACAGAAAGTACCAGCGGAGTGGAAAGACCTGCCAGTAACAAATATGCTTTTTCATAATGTTGCCAGTGGCGATTCGCACCACGCCAGCCAAGCGAAAAGGCCGCTAAGACATATTTGCGAATACCATTTTTTGCCCGATCACGCAGGGTTGCCAAATCCGGGATAAGCCCCACATACCAAAACATGAGAGAAACTGTAAAATAGGTGCCGACTGCAAAAACATCCCAAAGCAGCGGGCTACGGAAATTGGGCCACATTCCCATTTGATTCGGTAGTGGAAACATATAATAAGCCATCCAGATACGGCCGACGTGAATACCCGGAAAAACGAGGGCGCAGATAACTGCAAATATAGTCATTGCCTCCGCGAATCTATTGATCGACGTCCGCCAACGTTGCCGCAATAAAAACAGAATTGCCGAAATCAAGGTTCCGGCGTGACCGATACCAACCCACCAGACGAAATTAACGATTGCCCAGCCCCAACCAACGGGATTATTCAATCCCCAGATTCCGGTTCCTTCCCAAATCAGATAGCTGATCATCGTGATGCCCATCGCTGCTAAAACGACAGAGACGGAAAAAATGCCCCACCAAATACGAGGCGGCTTTCTTTCGACAATCCCGCTGATCGTTTCAGTAACAGTATTGAAGGTTGGATTCCCGAGAATTAAAGGGACTTTGCCATTCGTGGGAGTTGCTGTTGATGATTTTACTGTACTTTCCACAAGTTTATCATTCCGTTCAGATTAAGGATTTATACATGCTCAGCATGTTCTTTATTATCTTCAACAAGTGCAGGGTTCGTATTGCGTATTTTTGCTTGATATGTCGTACGCGGACGATTGTTCAATTCTTCAATAATGGTGTAATTCCGGTTTTGCTCACGTACTTTTGAAACCTTGCTTTCGGGATCGAGAATATTTCCAAAAACGATGGCATCCGCCGGACAGGTTTGCTGACAAGCTGTGACGACATCACCGTCTTTTAATGGTTTATTATCCACTTTCGCCCGGTGCTTGGCTTCATTGATCCGCTGCAAGCAATACGTACATTTTTCCATGACACCACGGAAACGGATTGTCACATCAGGATTCATCGCCATTTGAACAATTTCTGGCGTGTCGTTTGTGTAGTTTAAGAAATTGAACCGACGAGCTTTATAAGGACAGTTATTGGAGCAATAACGTGTACCAATGCAACGGTTGTAAGCCATGACATTAAGGCCTTCTTTGTCATGAGTTGTTGCTGCCACGGGGCAGACTTCCTCGCATGGCGCCAATTCGCAATGTTGACAAGCGACGGGTTGCATTGCCATTTCCGGATTATCAAGATCGCCGGAGAAATACCGATCCATGCGCATCCAATGCATTTCTCGACCACGGCCAACCTGTTCTTTACCAACGATTGGAATATTGTTTTCACTCTGGCAGGCGATTGTACACGCACTACATCCCGTACATGTCGTCAAATCGATCGCCATTGCCCACTGGTTTCCAGTATTGTATTCTTGATCTTTAAAAATCGATTTAAGTGGTGGATGTTCAACCATTTCGGGAGCAAAATCCGGCTTCTTGCGATAATGATCGAGAGAAGCTTCGCGAATAAGTGCGCGCCCTTCCATCGAATTGTGATCCTGCGTATTTGAAATTGCTGCACTCTTTCCCGTTTTGGAGAGCCAGCCATTTATGGCGTAATTCCACGAAGCGAGCGAACGCAAAGGATAAACATTAAACCCGGAGCCATCGGCTATCCGGCCAAGTTTATTGCGACCATAACCAAATTCCAATGCCACGGTATTGTCGGCAAGTCCAGGCTGAATCCAGACAGGCATTTCCATTTTCACATCGCCAAGATTCAGCGTGGCAATATCCCCATTTTTGAATCCTTGCTTTTTGGCTGTTGCTACGCTCAAAAGGGCGACATTTTCCCATACGACTTTTGTTACCGGGTCCGGCAGTTCATGCATCCAGCCATTGTTGGAGAAGCGGCCATCAAAAAGTGAAGGTGATGTTGTGAAAACGATATCGAAATCATCATCTGCGGCTGAAGTTTTTAGAAAGGGGTTTTCATTTAAGGCAGCGCGTATGTTTGAGGAGCGCAAGCGTGGAAAAATTTTCGATGTGCTACTATTTTTCAAAACACCATCATGAAGAACCCGACGCCAGTTTTTATCGGATTTATCATGAATTGACAATCCGGACCAGGACTCTTGGGTGATGTCATGCGCGGTTTTTTCTTCACCATGGGCTAGCAGATAAAGCAATTCGACATCTGATTTACCTTCAAAAAGGGGTGCAATGAGCGGCTGTACGAGACTTAATGTTCCATCAACGCTGCGAGCATCACCCCATGTTTCAAGGGCGTGTGTTCCATTAATATGCCATTCTGCCAATGAACCGGTTTCATCCACATGCAGACCGATATGGATACTGTGCTGCAGTTTGCTAAAAGCCTCTGTGAACTTGATTTCTTCTGGTGCATCGTAAACCGGATTCGTACCCAGTAAAACCAAGCTTTTGACATCGCCTTTACTCATTTCTACGGTAAGTTTTGCGAACTCACTACGTGAAGGCAGCGCTTTATCGATCAAGGAGTAATAGCTGACACAATTTCCAATAGTGCCAAGGGCATCATTAATCGCATAGACGAGCGCATGAACTTCCGGTGCACAATCCCGACCGGCAACAACTAGACTTCTGCTTCCAGCTGTGCGTAAATCTTTTGTAACTTCGCTTAACCATTTTTTGTCAAATGAATGGTTTTTGTAATCTCCCAGGGCTGAAGTATCCAGTTTCACACCTTGTGCATCCAATTCCAAAGCAAGGGCAGCAGTAAATGCACCCATTTGTCGTGCCTGCACGCGCAGGCGGTGATCCGCCGCACCACCGGTAATTGTAAAAGTAGGTTCGGCCACATAGAGGCGGTTCATTCTGTCCTTTTCAGAGGCCAGCTTTCTTCCTTTTGCAAAACCTTTGTTGTTGCGAATGTTTTCGGACTCCATGAGGAGCAAATCGGCATTAAGCGACAGGACAACCTGCGCATTTTCCAGCGAGTAAACGGGCATCAAGGCAGAGCCGGTCGCTATCTCGACACCAGCAATAATATTTTCATCAGAAACGGGTTCCCAAGTTACCCATTTCGCACGGGGATAAGCGGCTAAAAATTCACGCTGCAAACGGGCCATCGTCGGGCTCGACCACGCTTGTGAAAGCACAGCCAAACCTTCACCACTGCTGGCTTTGAACTCTTCGGACATTTCCGTCCAAGCTTCAACAAAACGTGCCCATGTCGTACGACGTCCCTGGAAACGTGGGAATTTTGAACGATCCGGATCGTACATGTTCAATAGTGATGCCTGCAACCACGAGTTTGAGGAGCCAAGGGACGATGGATGCAATTCGTTTCCTTCGATCTTGGTTGGACGTCCTTCATGACTTTCCACCAGGACGCCATAGGCATTCATGCCAAAGGAGAGTGTCGTTGCATAATATTTGGCTACACCAGGAATAATTTCTTCCGGTGCTTTCACATAAGGTACAATTTTTTCAACAGGACGACGGCAGCTGGCTAAACCTGCCATAGCCATAGAAGCGCCCATAATGGAAAGGAATTTACGGCGGCTAACGGGATCATTTAGCTCAGAAGCGCCTTCGGGAAACTCCCGATGCAAAAATTCCTTAAACTCCGGCGTTTCAGCGAGTTGATCCATACTCCGCCAGTATTCCTTTTGATTAATCTTTTTTTCTATTGATGACATGCTGAACAATCCTCCGGCGGGGCAATATTTTTCTCTTTTTTAAATTGTGCGACGAATTCAGCCTGGTTTGGTGGTGCAATCCAACTCATATTGGTAATTTCTGAGACTGGTCGGAGATTTTTATCCGGATTACGGTGACAATCGAGGCACCAGGACATACTAAGTGGCTGGTTTTGCGCAACGACCTCCATCTCAGGAATATTACCGTGGCAACTGATGCATCCAACTCCAGCGGTCAGGTGCACGCTATGATCAAAATAAGCGTAATCCGGGAGCTTGTGAATACGAATCCACTGAATAGGAGTATTGTTATTCCAACTTTCATGCACGGGAATCATCTTTTCACTGTCGGCCTTAATCATAACATGACAGTTCATGCATGTCTGTGTTGGCGGTACATTTGCTTCATGCGATACTTCAACGAAATTATGGCAATAGCGACAGTCAATTTTCATGTCACCTGCATGCACTTTGTGACTAAAAGCCACTGGCTGAACAGGTTGATAACCAACATCGGTGTACCAGGGAGAGGCATAATAGTCGAAGAAACCGTATACAGCTGCGGTAAGCAGAAGCACAGCCACAGCAATGATCAGTGGTAACCTGTTAGTCCATTGGGGGAACAATTGTGCCAAGGGAAGATCCTCTGTTATAAATCAAATTTATCAATAGTGTGTAGCTGAAATTTTCAGGAAAACTAATAGAGCAATCTGCTAGATCAAAGCAGCTTTGGGACCCGAAGCCAAAATTGAGTAATAAATATAATGTGCAGTCATTCAATGCGCAAGAAAAATAATCTAAATAAAGCATTGAATAAGTTCATTTAAAATTTACTTATTACTATTTTTAAAGGAAAAACCAAATCAAAATAAAATTTATTAAACAAAATTATTAGAAAATTTCCACAACAACTTCCTCCGTATCAATGATGATTTTTAATAGGTTGAGTCCTTTTCAGCAATCTATAAGAACACAATTTCTGTATAAAATTTTTAATTTTTAGATACGCTATGCGTAGCAGAGCCAATTAATTTCCAGGGCAACCATTTTTATTCTGGTTTGGTCTTTAATGTTCTTCAAGTATAGATTATGACGCGAGAGAATAATCGAAAATACTTTCTTGATATTTATAGAAGTCCGAGTCATTTATTTTTATTTCTAGAAGAGCCTGTTCTCACTATATCGATTAAAGGATATTAATTTTTTTAACGTGTTGTCCGTCAATTTATGTACTACAAAACAATGGAAACATCAGAAATCATAAAAACATACAAACCGCGATTCGCAAAATACCGCGTTCTATGAAACTCTACAACACTGTCATGTTCGAAAAATGGAAGGTACAAAATGTTCAACTATATTTATAAGCAAACTCACTTCTTTTTTTAATTGCTGATTTATCCTACAAATAGAATATAGTTGGCTCTATACAGCATAGAGTGGGTTAACCGGCGGCAGTTTGCCGGCGATGAAATAAATCATTCTAATAAAGTTTTCTATGTTTCTGAAACCTCTTGCTCTTCTTTTAGCAAGTTGAATTTTACTGTTAATGCCTTCAAGAACGCCGTTTGTCATTTGTGTTTTCGTGTAGTTAACAATGCCTGACCAATGGCCCTTAATTGTGTTCGCAAATTTCATTAAAGGCTTTATTTTAGATTCATAGACCAAGTCGCACCAATAAGCAAGAAATGCCATAGCCTCTTCGGGATCTTTAAACTCCCAGAAGTCATTAAATATTTCTTTTAATCGGTATGCTTCGCCCAGAGTGGGATAGTCTTGGATTAAGTCATTAAGCTCGTTCTTTTGCCAATTGGATAGCTTTCTCCTGTTCTTTAAAAATGTATATTTATGCCCTTTTAGAGCTTCATGTTCCTTGCGTTCTTTTTTCCTGACTTCATCCATTGCTTCGTTCAGCAATTTAACCACATGAAAGCGATCAAAGATGAGTTTTGCTTCAGGGAAGTTTTCCCTGATCCCGGTAATGAATGCGGGAGACATATCGATACAGACGTGTTTTATGTTTTCAGCAGCAACACCTTTATCTTTAAGGTATAATTTTAGTCGATCAATGGTTTGTTGGTCTTTTCCTTTGGTGGCAAAAATGACTCTGTTTTGGTCAAAGTCAACTGAAAGAGTCACATAGCTATGGCCTTTTTTACTGGATGTCTCATCAATGCCAATGTCACTTACATCTGTCAAATCAACCAGAGCAAAAGCCTTGTCTACCCAATGATGAAAGACGAGCCAAACGCTATGGGCATGAACGGATAAGGTGGCTGCTACTTTGTTTACAGGCATTTCACTTTCGATCAAGCCCATGGCAAAGGCTTCAAATAATAGAGTAAAGCCACTATTAGGGCGAGCCCAGGAAACTTCGACGCGTTTGATTTCACCAGTGCTTGTTTTTATGCGAGGAACTCGTGCATGTAAAATGCAGCGATGCTGAAAAAAATCCAGATGCTGCCACTTTCTTTCTACAGTATCATGCACGGAACAGAGCTGTCCGTGAGCATCTGTGAATTTTGCTCCGCGAGTAAAATTAAGATAAATGTGAAGCTCTTTTCTGGAATCAATATTGTTTTGAGTGAATTCGAGATGATCAACATGCCACGGCTCGTTAAGACTTATTAATCCGGCCATAAATTATTGAGCATAGGCTACGTTTGGATTTTTAAAATACGTTTTCACATGTTCAGCTTTTCTTTGAATAGCTTTCATGTGAGAAATTATCTGAGATTTCAACTGTTCTTTGTTTTTTGCTGGTGGTTTATTCGCCACATTTTGCTTCAAATCACGATTAAGGTATTCATCAGGATTTCTCTCTGGTGAATAAGACGGTAAATAGAAGAGCTCTATTTTATCCAGATTGTCTTCCAGCCACTCTTTTACTGGTTTTGAATGATGAACTGGCAAATTATCGATGATTAAGAAGACTTTTTTATGGCTATCTTTCACCAGACGTTTTAGAAAACGCAAGAAGATATCTGAGTTCATAGCACCCTGATAGCACATGAAACGAACTTTTCCACGCTTGGTGATACTGGAAATCATACTGGTGGAAAAACGGTTCGCTTTTCTGCGCACAACAGGTGTTTGGCCTTTAGGAGCGTAGCTTCGACCATAGTTGCATTGATTGGAAATACCTGTTTCATCACCCCAGTGAATCTCTGCATTTTCTTGTTTAGCACGCTCATCTATAGCCGGATAGCTGGAGTGAAGCCATTCCTGAACTTTTTTATCATTTTGTTCATAAGCACGCTTAATGGGGCGTTGCGGTGTGAAATTCCAACGATGTAAATAGTGGTTAATCGTGCGCACAGGGAGCTCGATACCAAATTGTTCTTTGATGAGTTGTTGTATTGCCTGGCGTGTCCATAACGCAAAGGGTAATTTGAGTTGATCAGGCATTTTATCATAAATCATTTTCTGAATTGCTTTCTCCTGATCAGCGTTTAACCTGCGACCAGAACCTGTTTTCCGTCCAGGTTGTTCCAATTTCAGAGCTTTCATACCATGAGCTTGATAAAGTTTCACCCAGGTACCAACAGAGTTACGGTTGACACCCAGAATTTCTGCAATTTGACCACGATTTTTTCCTTGTTTGAAAAGCTTTATCGCCCGTTTGCGGACATAATGCAAGGTGTCTAGTTTTAAGTATCTTCCATCATTTTCTTTCATGGACAAAGATACGAAATTTATCCGTTTTTTTCTTAACTAATTATGGCCACATTAATAATGCTTGTTCAAATAATTGTGTGCTATTCATAAAAATAATTTATGAAAAATCTGAGCACTAACCCACTCTATTTTGCATAGAGCCATATAGTTTTTAAAAAACAGAACAAAAAATCAGGAATAAAAGTATGTTTTCCTTGCCTTAGCTGCAGTTAGGTCTTATTTTTGAAACCTAATGAGAATGTCGAAAAAGGGATAAACCGGACGTTGAGCTTGTTGAAACACCCGGTTCCACGCTCAAATTCGCGCCCTTCTGCCAGCTCAAGGTCCGAATTTGCATGTTTTTGGACAGTCTCAATAAATAGTGCTTGAATCAGCCGTTAAAAGCAGGATGCAGGAGTAAGAAAAAATGAGCAATCTAACAAAATTAATATTGGGTGGACTGGCACTTTTCCTTGCGTTGGGAGGACCACGAATTTTTCATAAAGGTTCACGAACATCTCCCCCTGTAGAAACTCAGCAACAAATGTCAGCGACAAAACAACCGACTGGACAAGCAGATGCACCTTTAGATTATTCCGGGCCCTCTTTCAAAAACAGTCTTTCAAAGCAACCGGACAATCAAATCTTTTCGCTGGATTGGTTGGAACAAAACGGAAAAAAAGTAAAAAAATTAAGCGATATCCATCTGACATATTATCTCCTGGCAAACAGCCGCCGCTGCAGCCTTGATTCACTAGCCCCCTGTATACGTGAAAAAATAAAAAGCAACGGGATCGATGCGTTGGAATACCAATTTACCTATTTTTTAGATAGAGTTATGATTGCAGGCTCAGGGGAAATGGAGTGGGACAAACAACGCTATGTTACACATTTTAACCTTTTGCGAGACGCCGGATGGAATTCAGGAGTACATGCCGGACAAAATAATTATACATGCCGGGATTTTAAATTCAAGGATAAAAACGGGCTTGAGTTTATCAAACAGAATATCAAAAATAATAAGGTTTTCATCAGGCGACAGGATCATGACGCTCCGAACGGCCGCACCTTCTCGGGGCAAGAAGCCGTTGATTGGCATACAGTTTCAGTAAATTTACACGATTTTCCATTGTCCGTTCCTGAGGGGAAGCGTCGGAATCAGCTGGCAAAAAAATTAAAATCTACTGCTATAGCGGGACTGTACTCCAGATCGTTCATTGTCATAAAAACGAGAGATGGTAAGATGTTTTTAACGGAAGCAATGGATACTGGGACTGGAGTAAAAAATGGCTGGATAGATTGGCGTATCGGAAATTCGTCTGATCAGATAAAATATTTCCTTTCCCTGGAATCCCCCTTTGAAGCGACCTGTTACACTTTTGATGATCCACAAATATCTCTCACAAAGGTTTTATCCAGCAGCAAAAATTTCACAAAAAAATAATCTACCCACAAGCTATGAGACAAAGAAAATCTACATCGTAGCCTGAAAAAATAAAGCCCGGACATAAAAACTGTCCGGGCTCATTGGCTGGGATGGGAGGGACTTTTGTAAATATTCCTAAAATGATACCTGACGCCATCCATGGCATCGAAGTATCATATGAATGTCGTTAAAAAATCCTAAGTTCCTTCAGGAAGTTCAACTATTGAATATCAATGGGGTTCCAAAATAAGAGTGAATGCGGAAGTTTCTTCTTGGCAGGAATCTGTTTCAATTCGCAACGGAAAACGCGATTTCGAATTTCAATTTCATCTGCTTTTACCGCAGGACACTCTTAATTTTAATTATGACCCACAAGGCTTTCCATTTCCTTGTTGTAATAATATAAGCGCATCCATGCGCAGAATTTTAATGACAGGAAACCGGTCACCCAGGTGCAATTCGGCCTATTCAACACAAATGACCACAAGATGTCCAATTCCCTGACATTTCGAATCCCGTCCTTAGGAGGAGGTTGGGTGGTTCCAACTGCCATAAAAACCGATGAAGATATCGATATCAGTAATTTATGACTTTATGTAAAAATGGTCGCTGCTCATTCTTGAGCTGGAACCCGCCTATCCCTGGCAGGCTGTGTATCCAGGCAGTAGCAATAGCCGCGGCCGATCGAGGATGAAATTGACCGGACCTGTCATTTCCCATCATCCAGATGGGATATAGCATCAATGGCATAACAATTAAGTAATTGGCCATTTAGTCTGAAGCAGTATTTCCAATAGAACTGCTCCGAGAAACATATCTGCCATTCCTTAGCTGACATGTTTTCGGAACAGGCGTGCTTCAAAACTACGAATTTACTTGTTTCGCTCCCATTAACTGGTAATGAAAAAGCTTCCAGGGCCTTTTTACCTTTCTTCGGGCACCGAAACAAAATCCGCTCAATCCGTGAGCTTATCATTCCCCTGGAAATGTCCTTATTTCCAATGTCAAAACAATAAACAATATCCGTGCCATTTTTTGTAATTCGATTTCAGGAAGTTTTTAAAACAAGAGAGCTGGGGAGATTGCCGAACGAGTTAAATATGTTTGAAATGAACAAAAATCCAAAATTTTGATTGGAAGGCATGAATTTTTGAGGCTAATTTAACGAGAATCAAAATAAATTTGCAACTTTTCGGCAATCGAAGCAACGAGATAAATTAGCTTAATTCGACTGCCGAAAAGTCTGCTCTAAATAATTTGCACGAGATAGAAAAATCGGAAGAATTATTAGAAAACCAATACGAATATCGTAATTTAATTCCATTTTTGAAATTGCTTACAAAATTGTACTTGACCTTTAGTCATCAATCATGGAAAGTCCGATACGTCCTTTGGCGATATCGATTGACACAATCTTCACGTCAACGACATCACCAACACTGACGATGTCCATAGGATTTTTCACATAACGATTGGCCATCTTGGATATATGTACCAACCCATCCTGCTTGACTCCAATATCCACAAAAGCGCCAAAATCAACAACATTCCTGACCGTGCCTTTCAGACGCATACCAGGCTGAAGATCTTCCATTTTCAAAACATCGCTACGAAAAATCGGTGCATCCATAGCATCGCGTGGATCACGATCAGGTTTTTCTATTGCATCGAGTATATCCTGCAGTGTGGGTAGACCAACAGAAAGCTCATCCGCTAATTTCGGCACCGTTAATCCACTGGATTTCAATTTTAACTTGATGACCTGCCCTGAGGAGCGTACTTCTGCCGGGTTAATCTGCAACCGCCGCAAAAAAGCATCTGCTGTTTCATAACTCTCGGGATGAATCGCAGTACTATCAAAAAATACATCCCCATCAGGAACACGTAAAAATCCTGCACATTGGGTAAATGCTTTCGGTCCCATACCTTTTACCTGCAGCAGTTGCTGGCGACTGACAAACCGTCCGTTTTCATCGCGAAATTCAACAATATTTCGTGCGATGGAGCGACGGATTCCTGCGACATGATTCAAAAGTGCAACTGATGCCGTATTCAAATTGACACCGACGCTGTTTACAGCACTTTCCACTACTCGATCGAGCTCCCTCACCAAATTACTTTGATTCACATCGTGCTGATACAATCCAACCCCGATGGATTTAGGATCAATCTTTACCAGTTCTGCCAAAGGATCAAGTAAACGGCGGGCTATTGAAATATTTCCCCGCTGGGCTGCATCGAGATCGGGAAACTCTTCTTTCGCCAGCGGAGATGCAGAATACACCGAAGCACCTGCTTCATTTACAATAATGTACTGCAATTGCCGATCATCGATTTCACCAATAGTTTCAGCCACAAGTTGCTCCGTTTCACGACTTGCGGTGCCATTGCCAATCGCAATTACACTAACATCATACTTTTTTATCAGGTTTTTTATCTGAATTTTTGAATAATCCCAGCGGTTCTGTGGCTGGTGTGGATAAATCGTATCCCCATCGAGATATTTACCTGTTCCGTCAATAATGGCAACTTTACAGCCAGTGCGATAGGCAGGATCGATCCCCATGATGATATGCCCTTTCACAGGGGGCTGCATGAGCAGGTTGTGTAAATTTTCAGAAAATATTTTAATTGCGTGCTCATCTGCTATTTCGGTGAGATGACTGCGAACTTCCCGTTCAATTGCCGGAGCAATGAGTCGAATATAGGAATCAGCAACTGCTTTGTTGATTTCATCCTTGAATATGCACTTTGCATTCGTAATGACTTGTTTTTCAAGCCAGGCAACCAATTCATCCCCTGGTGCATCAATTTTAACACGCAGAAAGCCATCACGCTCACCGCGATTTATCGCCAGCACCCGGTAAGGCAAGATTTTTTTCACGCCATCACGATATTCAGCATATATTTCATACACATCAAGATTCTTCGGATCTTTAGCTTCCGAAAGGATTTCACCGTCGTTTAAGGTACATTCTCGAACATATTTTCGGAAGTCTGCTGTATCAGAAACGATCTCTGCAATAATATCCCGCGCGCCCGCAAGCGCATCTTCCGCTGTTTCTACTTCTCTTTCAGCATTGATAAATTCGGCTGCGATTTGCAATGGCTGACCTGCTACATCTTCCTGTGCCAAGATTCGTGCTGCAAGTGGTTCCAGACCTTTTTCCTTAGCAATGGTTGCCCTGGTGCGACGTTTTGGTTTATAGGGTAAATATAAATCTTCGACTTCCTGCAATTTTGTGGCGGCCATGATACTGTCACGCAATTCCTCTGTCAATTTCCCCTGCTCTTCTATGGAGTTGAGCACAGTTTCCTTGCGTTCCTGCATGAGACGCATGTAACGAATGCGGTCCTCAATAGCCCGAATTTGTACTTCATCCAAACCACCGGTTACTTCCTTACGATAACGGGCAATGAATGGCACTGTATTTTCGTCGTCCAGCAATTCGACCGTTGCAGCAACCTGGGTGGATTTTAATTCAAGTTCTTTGGCGATTAGTTTAATGAAATCTTGTTCCGTCAAGGTATTCCTCCGTAATGTTGGTTTTTGCAAAACAGGTCTAAAAATAGAGGTTTTTAGCAAAAATGCAAGCAAAGAGGACAAATTCAAAAAGGGAAAATTGAGGGGAGATTACAGGCTCAAACTATACGATTTGAACCTGCTGTAAAATTTAGATAAAAGTGTAGGTTAGGCCAAGAGCCAAGGACTGGTTTATCTGTCTTTTCAATGAAACAGTTTTATCGTAAAGTAGACGAAAATTCATGTTCACACTTACATATTTCGCAACTCTTGCACGAAACATATTATCCCAGTTCACATCGATCTCATCAAATGCTTCGAGATTGGAAAACATTTCGAGTTTGCTCGTCAAACGGAGATTATCACTTAATTTGTGCGAAAAATCCGTCGTCGATTCAAAACCAACCTCTGTTTTTATTTTTTCGATCTTTTCTGTTTTAGGATCATCGGCAAAAGGCTTTGGAAAATCGGAAGTCACTGTTTGTTTATAGCTCAACCCAGCCCGTGTCCTTAAACCCTTTGTTGGCTCAATTCCAAATCCTGTGCTTTGTGTAAAATATCCCGGATCCAGGAATGCAGAAACCTGTTTCTTTGAAGATTTATCAATATATTTATACCCTCCCGCAAACTGGGTTTGTACCGTCAATGCACCGTAAGGGTTTATGTAGCTATCCATTTTATAAGTCATTACGGTTTCAAGCTTTATCTCATCCATAGATTTACGAAAACTGAAGCCATCAACTTTTGTTTTGCCAAAATTGAATTTAGTGGAAGTTCTCCAGTTGTATCTTTTTTCATTTTTCTCAAACTTACTTGTGACAAGAATTTGCCAGGTAACGGTGTTTTCCCCACCTTTCGCCCAGTTATCAAAGCTAATTTGGCTCATATTTAAAGCGCCAACCAGCTTGTTATCCCAGCCAAATTTTTCATCTTTCTTTTCTTTGGCGACAATTGAACTCGCCATAATCATTAGGAACAGAATTACATAACAACTCTGTCTCAACATCTATAAATCCTCCCTTTCAGGAAATTGTTCTCTAAAATACATATGAAATTTATATGAAAATATCAGTCAAACCTGTTAATGGCAAGGCTGAATTCCTGCATTATAATCTTTTACATTGATGTCATTATACTATGACAATCTGGGTCAATTTTCAGCATAAATTTTGCAATAAATTACCTACAGCTTCTGAGTGAAATTCATAAAACTTTCTTCGGATAAAAACTCGCATTTATCCGGTATTATATTTTACTATCACAGATTTCTTGCATTCGCGGATTTTCATCTTGCGAACGAATAATATCTTTTTTATGTTTCGCCCTACGATTTAATCGGATTACGATACAATTAGGAGTTCAAACAGTGCTCAACCCAATGGAACCCATCGATGAATTGCTTCTGATTTTCCCTGGAATTATGCACCATTTTCATCATTTGAGCAGCGCAGTTTCTCGCATGTATGATTTAACCGTTGCGCAATACCGCCTTATGCAGGTGCTTTCGCAGCGACAGCAATGCACCGTCAACGAACTTGCTCAGGAGCTTGGGATCGCCCAAAGTTCCGCCAGCGAACAAGCAACGCGAATGGTAAAGGCCGGCTTACTGAAACGACGACCTTCCCAGAGCGATCGCCGCATCATTTATGTCGTGCTGACGAATACATCCAAAGTCATCCTGCGTGAAAGAGCAGATGCCATGCGAAACCACCTTAAAAAGGCCCTCGACCAACTATCCAGGCAACAACAGCTCGAATTTGTTGCTGCATTCAAAAAAATTGATTCTCTGCTGAATACGACACAAAACAAAACTCAGGAAAAACAGGCTCTATGAAAAACAAAGGTGCATTGTTCATAATTTTCATCACCATATTTGTCGATCTTGTCGGTTTTGGCATCATCCTGCCAATTCTCCCCTTTTATGCCGAAAATTTCGGGGCAAATGCAACGCAAATAGGGCTGCTTTCAGCATCCTTTTCTTTGATGCAATTCATTTTTGCTCCCTTCTGGGGCCGGCTCTCCGATCGCATTGGTCGCAGACCTATTATAATCATGAGTTTGTTTTTCTCCTCGATATCTCTGGTGTTTTTCGGCTCTGCCCAAAACCTGGCGATGCTTTTTGCCGCACGGATTTTTGCCGGAATTTTCATGGCAAATTTCTCTGCAGCACAGGCCTATATAGCGGATATCACAACTCCGGAAGACCGAGCAAAAGGCATGGGGCTTGTCGGCGCTGCGTTTGGACTCGGATTTATTTTTGGGCCATCCATTGGTGGATTGCTGAGTAGTACTCCGATTCTCAGCTTTCTGGAATCAGCATTTACAAGTATAACCCACATCGATATGAGTGGTGTACTCACTGCACACCCATATCGGATTCCGGCGTATTTTGCAGCGCTTCTCGCACTTTTAAATACCCTTGGGGCTTTCAAATACTTGCCTGAGTCACGTACAAAAGAGGACATTGCCGCGACGCTTGCGGAAGGGAAATCCAGCCACTCTCGCTTCGAATTAATGAAGAAATCCTTGTTAACGCCCATCGTCGGGATTTTTGTTGTTCTCTACTTTCTGGTAACGCTGGCATTCGCCAATCTGGAGGCTACTTTTGCATTATTCACCGAGCATGTGCACCACTACACTTCCACGGATAATGGCTATCTTTTTGCCTATATTGGTGTTGTCATCGCAATAGTCCAGGGCGGACTCATCGGCCCCCTCACTCACCGCTTCAGCGAAGGCTCGGTGCTCATTGCGGGCGTCGTCATTCAAGGTGCGGCGTTCTTTTTTCTACCCTACACAAGCTCCTTAGCTTCGTTACTCCTCATCACCGGCTTGATTTCTGTGGGAAATGGGCTCACGAATCCGACACTGCAAAGCTTAATTTCCTGCAATACGGACCGCACCAAACAAGGTGGAGTACTGGGTATCACGCAATCCTTTGGCAGCCTGGCACGAGTTATCGGACCAGCCTGGGGTGGATTTTTTTTCGATCAAATCGGCGTAGCGGCACCATATTGGAGTGGCGGCATTTTATTGCTCATGTGTTCCTGGCTAGCATGGTTTGCAACACAAAATATGCGCAATTCAGGCTTTAAACCCTGCAAATAATTGAAAATTATGCTCAATTATCTTGTCCCCGTATTTGTTTCTTCGTTCAAACTCATCAGTTTACTGCTGATTTTCCCAATTTTGGCAGGCTACCCCATGCATTTTCTCAGCCTCAAATTAAATTCGATAAGTATGAAATCGTTTAACAGGAGCTTCATCTTTTCCGTTTTAAAATGGCCGGGAACCATCGTGCATGAACTCAGTCATGCATTTGCTGGCCTTTTGTCTTTGCGGCAAATTAAAGAAGTCGTTTTGTGTGATCATGATCCGCCATTGGAAGATGGTGGGTACAAATTGGGCTACGTGCGATTTAAATTCAATCCTGTGAATACTTTCCAGGAAGTTGGCTGTCTGTTAATTGGTGCAAGTCCCATTCTCGCAGGTGCCTTCCTGTTTAAACTGCTTTTTGAAAAATACTTTAATACATCGATTGCACCCGATCTATCCCTTTTTACATGTACTTTCGAATTTTCAATACAATTCTTTCAACAAAGTATGGGTGCCCTTGGTCAGGCATGCATGAATGGTATGCTGCTGCTGATAAATCCACGAAATTTTACAAACCCCTATTTCTATATTTTCATTGTTTGCACTTTCTTACTCAGTATTTCAGTTGATTTAAGCAAAGCAGATATCAACATTCTTAAAATTGGCATTAAACCAACAATTTTCATTATTGTTGCAACGAATCTGTTCATCCACTGGTTTTATCCATTGGGAGAAGTACTCGTTCACAAAACGTGGTTCTTCTTTTTCACTTTTTATTTCCAGTTGATTTTTGCTGCAATTGTCATGGCGATCATCGGGGGAACCATGATCATGTTTTTACAAATCTTACCTTTTGGAAAATGAGTAAAATAATGCACTTATTAATCTGTTTATCCGTCGGAAAAAATTCATCCAAAATCCATGTTGATGTCCGGGTTGTGTGAAAACAAAAAGTTCAACCGGTCGCTGGGCTGGTCGCTGAGCCTGCCGATGCCCCCGGTTGCACTTAATCCAGCTTCGGCACTTCGGCTTGACTCGGTACAGGCAAGCTAAGCCTCTGTGGTTTTTCACACAGCCTGAAAAGTCCGTGCCATGACTCGATGACATTAACTCATCACGAAAAAGGAAAGTTATATGTTCAATTCGACCCTCTTGTTAATTTGCATTCTGCTTGGCTCCGAAGAGTCACAAGCCTACTTGAAAAGAAGCTCGCACATTCAAATAGAAAACACAGAGGTTGTAATAAATCAAGTGTTTACCGATTCAACAGCAGACATTCACTATCTAACCGTACAAAAAAACAAACTGAATTTTGTGGATGGACAAAAAATTCAGATTTTCTCATTCACAACAGATATTTTAAAAGTGAGCAGTTCGGACAATGGGCAGTATTTTGCTGTCGTGACGCGGCCACAAAATTTAGTAAAAGAATCAGGATTGGAACTGCATAGCATTCAAAAATTACAGGATGAGCAATTCTCTCTGTCCCTGCCCTATTTCTATGATGATCCGTTTCCTGAGATCAAAATAAGCAACGCCGGACAAATTCTGGTAGGCCAAACAACAACGAACACCGTTACGCTCTACAGTGCTGAAGGAATAATAATCCTCAAAATTGAACTGTTTTCCACAAGTGATTATGCCCTTGAACGAAGCTTGCGACTTGCTTTCTCTCCGGATGGCTCCTTTTTTTTTGCGGCTGCTATGCGTGAGCCTGCACGACCCGAAAACGCACTCACCACAGAAAATGTGTCCCTGTTTAAATTCGACTCAAAGGGCAACGAACTCTGGCGCCAGGCATTACCCGAACAAAGTCTGGGAGAAATGCAGCTTGCGCCGGATGGTTCGATGCTGGCTGTTAATTCATATGATGCTTTTGCCGTAGGCGGGATTCTGCAAAGCACGCGAATCATCTCTGATGCAGGAGAAACCATTTCACAAATGGAGGGTGGATTTCGCGTAGCGGAATTTTCAACTGATGGAACACACATATTACTTTCCTCGAAGAAAAAAGCAGAGGTATACACGATTGAAACGGGTTCCATGGTCGCCTCTGCAGTGATCCCGCATCCTCAAATGATTCTCTCGGCTTTATTGCACTCACAAAACGAAAATATTTCACTACTTACCGGAGTATCCACTTTCGAAGTTGACAAATTTCTATTTAAAGAAAACCGTTTACGGAGTTACTCCAGCGCAGGTGAATTAATATCTCAAATCCCCGTCGAAGGAGCGCTCACCTCTCCAGCGAAACTGCAACACATCAATGGTGATCAAATTTTGCTTACCGACGCACGACGTATAGAAATTTTTAGGAAAGGGGCACAAAAATGAGACGAGACCGCATATGCATTTTATTTTCTGGCTTGCTGCTTCTGCCTGTGTTCGCTGCTGCTCAGACAACGTATCCGTGGCCCCTCACTCCCCTGAACGAATCACATGATATTTCAGGGACTTTTTGTGAATACCGCGATACCGATCCCAGCCCCCACTTCCATAATGGAGTTGACATTCCCAAAGCCGATGGCAGTCCTGTTTACGCTGTGAGTGACGACGTTATTTCTGCCATCGATCCCACCGGATCCGCTGCCTATGTGCGTGCCGGGAGATACGCTTATGTTCACGTTGCCCCTTCACCGGGACTTGAAGTCGGTGACTCCGTTTTTGCTGAAACGACAATCATAGGGACGATTCTTAGTGGTCTAGGCCATGTGCACCTGAACGATGGCTATCCGGGTTCAGAAATTAATGCTTTACGGCCAAACGGTGGTCTCATGCCCTTCGTTGACCCATGGGCGCCGGTTTTATCGGATGTGCGCTTTTTTCTACTGGATACGGAAACACAACTGCCGGCAACAAAATTGAGTGGTCAAGTGCGAATCACTGTACGTGTGCAGGAACAAAACGGACCACCGGGAGCTTCTGCATCGCGGGTTAACAATGGTGCATATTGGGTCGGTTATAAAATCACCAGTCGTGATCGACAACAAATTATCTATTCTCCGACGGGAGATGGTATCCAATTCAAATTCGACAGCAAACCCAGCAATAGTTATGTACATAATGTTTTTGATCAGAATCAGGCAACCTTGAGCAATCATGTGTACAATGTCACCAGTCGAATTACACAAAAAACCTTTTGGGATACAGAAGCTTTTCCTGAGGGCGATTATACGATCATGATTTTCGCTGGTGATACACGGGAAAATGCAGATACGGTCTATGTTGATGTAACAACGACACGCCTGGACCTTATCCCTCCGGCACAACCTACATTCATTTCAACGATATTGAGTGACCACATTGTAAAATTTACCTGGTCCGGCAGCGCGGAAGCAGACCTGGCAGGATATCGCCTGCATTCCTCCAGCGATAATTCGAACTGGGGTATTGCAGCAGACGAAAACGAAATGAAGAATGACGCAAGCAGCTTTGAATCCACGATGCAAGACTCGTCCATTCGCTATTACTATTTCACCGCAGTCGACACGGTTAAGCCGGCGAATGAAAGCAGCCATTCAGATATATATGCCGCTCGAGTCGATCCCGGTAATCGGAAAATTCTCATCGTCGATGGCTTTGATCGAACGCAGAGCTCAGGCAGCTACCACGAAAGCTGGCATCCCTTCGCGGCAACTCATGCACGCGCTATAAATGCAAACGGTTATGGTTGCGAAACATGCTCGAATGAAGCAGTCAGCAACGGAGACGTACGTCTCACCGATTACGATGCCGTGTTCTGGGTGCTTGGTGATGAGTCCACAACTGATGAAACTTTCTCCATAACAGAACAGACGCGAGTACGCGAATTTTTGACCTATGGCGGTAATTTGTTTGTTTCCGGTTCAGAAATAGCCTGGGATCTGGGGGCAAAAGGGTCAACTACCGATAAAAATTTTCTCCACGATTATTTAAAAGTCGATTACGAAAACGATGATTCGAACAGCTACACCGTAAAAGGAGAAACTGGGTCGCTTTTTCAGGGATTGACGCTTAGTTATGGTGTTTCAACCTCGCCCTACCCGGAAGATTACCCCGATACATTTTTACTGAGCAGCGAAGGAAAAGCGGTATTGCGCTACGGCACAAATAAAATTGCCGGAGCGAGTTATGAAGGGCTTTTCGGAGATGGCACAATCCCAGGTAAAGTTCTTGTGCTTGCCTTCCCGTTTGAAACTATTACGACCAGTAGTAATCAAAATCTGCTCATGGGTCGCATTCTCAACAACTTTTTTGGCGAAGCGACGGCAGTTGCTGCAAAAAATAACGATGTACCCCAGAGATTTACGTTATCACAAAATTACCCCAATCCTTTCAATCTGCAAAAATCGAATTTCCACGCCGGACAAACGCGAATCGATTACAGTCTTCCTGAGAATTCTATCGTTAATTTTCGTATTTACGATGTCCTCGGCAGAACAATAAAAGAATGGAAAGGCATGTCAAAATCTCCGGGAACATACAATCTCGACTGGGATGGAAAGAATAATTTAGGACAGCATGTTGCCGCAGGAGTTTATTTCTGGGAAATGACGAGTCATTCAATAAAAAATGTGAACGATATTTTACAGCGTAACTCTATAAAAATTTTGGTCCGTTGAGTCATTTCAAATTTTTTAATTGAATATTTGCTTCAAAAATGCAATACAAGTGACGATAGTTTGAGCAATGTTTTTCATAGAATTTTAACAGGATGATTAAACGCAAAGGAGACTCAAACTATGAATATAAATGGTGCGCAAGCCGTGAGCCAATTACAATATATGAGCGGTACGAATTCTCTACAAGCCGCAGGCAAAACTTCGCAGCAGCAATCGATACAGCACGCATCAAAGAATCCGGAGGAGCAAAATGAAACACAGTTAAAATCAAACAAAGCCGCGCCCGCTCAGGAAGACGGCAAAGGTTTGAAAATAGATATCTCCGCATAGAAGTTTTTAGAATTTCCTGGTCTCAGCGTCAATAAAGAAATGCAAAAGCCGATCAATTGGATCGGCTTTTTTATTGCAAAATACCCACACAGTATCTTCCTGCATTTTTCAAGGTGGCCATACGCACCGGCCTCTGTTCTTCTCTCTTGCTATTTCCTCGATGATTTGGAAGCTGTGTTTACTTCATCCAACTTTTATTTTCTGTTTTGAATTCAATTCTATAAAAATATTTTCTAATCTTTTTTGAAAATATTTCTAATTTAATTTTCCCCTCTACCTTATTTTTTTTAAGTTGGAATTTTATATGAATAGATTAAATTATTTAATATCGTCAAATGAGCCAAAATACGCGTGGGGATAAACTTGCAAAGGCTGGAAATCAAGAAATTCATATAAGTAATTATTATGAGAATCACTTACAACGCACCTTTCGTTTTATCCTATACACTGATCTGTGTATCTATTCTGATCGCCGACCGTTTGACGGGCTCTGCTTTAATTCCAGGTTTGTTCACTGTCTATCCTGATATGTCTTTTCATAATCCGGTAGCATGGTTTCGACTTGTATCCCATATCTGTGGCCATGTTAATGCAGCCCATTTAATGAGCAATTTTGTTTTCATTCTTTTGCTGGGGCCAATTCTCGAAGAAAAATATGGCACAAAACGCCTTTTCATTTTCGTCCTTATCACAGCACTCGTCACAGGCGTGCTTAATATTTTTTTCTTTAATGCAGGACTATTAGGAGCAAGCGGCGTTGTTTTTATGATGATTCTTCTCGCCAGTTTTTCTAATTTCCGCGAAGGAGAAATTCCTCTAACGTTCATTTTGATCATTGTTCTCTTTTTAGGTCAGGAATTTGTGAATGCATTATCGCATGATAATATTTCTCAATTTGCGCATATTATAGGAGGGCTTTGCGGCAGTATTTTTGGATTCAAAACAAAACCAGTTTAGAAACGAATAGCCATTTATTTTAACTAATGCATTTTAAGTGATTGTCTTCGTATCGGCGTACAAAGTCAAATACCGATACAGCAATGAAACATTCTAAATATGATTATTATTACTGATTCAATTCGATTCGCAGAAAAAAGTTTTGGCACCATAGCCGGATGGAAAAGACTCGCAGCAACGCCAAATAAAATCGAGCACACAGGACTTTTAATTGAACTTTATCGCCGCAGCCCGCTTTACATAGGTGAAATCCAGTTCGATCCGCTCTGGCACTACGCCTTCGTAACCGAGCACAGCGAAGATTCACAATTCGAAGTCCTGAAAAAGTATTTTAAAAAACATGCAGCAGCCAAACACGGAATCTTATGTCTGGCTGAAAAAGGGACAAATTTTAAGGGACAACGCGATAGGAACTGGGTTACTGTTGCAGGCAACATCCATTTGTCCACCTATCTCAATCCAGCACAAAAAGTAGGACATTTTAATCTTGGATTTGCAATTTTACCTGTCGTATCCGTTCTCCAGGCCGTCGATGAGTGTTCGTATGTTCTTAGTAAAGCTGCAATTAAATGGGTCAACGATGTACTTATTGATGGGGCAAAAATCGCGGGCGCACTAACACAAACTCAGGTATCCGGGGAGACTGTAACCGGTGTAATCTCGGGGATCGGCATTAATGTGGAAACGAAACCACCCGCCGTGGCAGATTTGGTTGTTGCACAAGCAGATTGTTTGAATTCTTACACGCAACAGGGAAATGAAATAACGCTCGGGGAATTTTTGGAAAAATTTCTAGCAAAATTTTCCGTTAATTATAAACATATATTGAAAGGCCGCTATTTCGATTTGCTTGAAATATACCGGCAACGTTCCGCTATCGTTGGAAGAAAAATTACTGTTTTATCTGATCCGATTAACGACCGATCAAAAAAAGTGACAGAAGGTATTGTACGTTCTATAGGTGAAAATCTGGAACTGTTCCTGGAAAACCACCATCAACCGGTTATTCGGGGTCGTGTGGTGCTAAATAATTAATGTTTGTTGAGGATATTCTATGCAAAGTCCAGATCTAATTTCGATCAGTTTGTCTGCTTTTACTATCGTTTTTATTATTCTTTCCGCTCTGGCTGTTGTCATGCAGTTGATAATTAATTTTTTTCCTGAAAAGGGAACGGGTGATGACCTGGCTGTCTATTCGGCTATTGCATCGGTGCACTCTGCAATATACCCTGATAAGAGAATCACAAAAATAGAGGAAGTGAAATGATTTACACAAAAACACCCAAAACGATACGAGTTATGTTTACCCCCTTTCGGGATGGATTACAAAGTTCTTTTGGAGGCAAGGTTCGAATTAATGACTTTTTACCTGCAATGAAAGCATCCGTAGAAGCCGGCTTTCGACATTTTGAATTTGGTGGCGGAGCACGTTATCAGGCACCCTATTTTTATCTTGGGGAAAATCCCTTTGACGACATGCAGAAAATTAAAGAAACTGTCGGATCCGATATCGATTTACAGATTTTAACACGCAGTGTCTCCGGCGTCACCTTAACGACCCAATCGCTGGAAAGTCTGACATTACAAGCCAAGCTTATGAAACAATTTGGCACCACTTATGACCGAAATTTCGACTATATGAACGATGTTGAAAATCTGATTAAAACCGGTCAGCCAATCATTGACTCAGGGATGCACCACCAGGTATGTATTGCGATTATGGGACTGCCCTTTAAATCAGACAAAGTGCATACAGCTGAATTTTATATCAATATTGGAAAACGCCTTCTGGACAGCGGGATGAAAATAGACAGCATCTGCTTGAAAGATGCCAGTGGCACGACGGATCCCAAAACGATTTACGACACTGCAAAAGGCTTGAAAAAAATTATGCCGCCGGAAATGCCGCTCTGGCAACACACACATGATACAGCGAGCATGGCAGTTGCCTGTTACATGGCGGGAATCGATGCCGGTGTCGATGGCGTGGACGTTTCAATTCGCCCAATGGCCAGCGGAACAGTACAGCCGGATATTCGCTCGATGGCACACGCACTGAAGGGCACCGGATATTCTTTGGATGTTGATGTCTCAAAAGTACAGGTTATCGAAGAATTACTGAATGAAGGCCTAAAAGACTACAGTTTCAATCCCACAACCACAACTGCAGATGCCCGCGTACTCGGTTTTCCAATGCCAGGCGGCGCCATCGGGCCCAACGTTCACATGATGGTAAAAGCCGGCATTTTGCACAAATACAGTGAAGTATTGGCCGAATTCCCGGTCGTTGTGGAGGCTGGCGGTGCATGGACAAGCGTGACACCAGGTAGCCAGCAATATTGGTTACAGGCATTCAATAATGTCATGTATGGCCGTTGGGAAAAAATAGATGCGGGCTATGGACGTGCAGTGCTCGGCTATTTCGGTAAAACGCCATTGCCACCAGATCCGGTGGTCATTGAAGCTGCATCAAAACAACTCGAATTGCCAGTTTTTGAAGGCGATCCTCTTAAAGCCGCCCCAAACAATATCGCGGCAGCCCAGGAGGCCCTGCGTGAGCGCAATATCGAGGTCAATGATGTGAATACATTTCTCGTTTTGGCGGCGATGGTCCCAGGCAAAAAAATTGAGATCAACGAAGGGGTACGATTGCTGACTGGCAAAGGCAAAATTGATATCCCACTCAAGAAAAAAGAAGAACCAGTGGCAGAGAAAGAAGTGGTTACTGCGACTGCACCTGCCGTTTCCCAGGGACCTGTTTCGACACGGTGTACTGTCGAAGAAAAAGGCAAAGTCCGAACATTCGTCGTGACACTGGAACCCATGAATGGCGCAAACAAAAATGCCGCAAAGTCAGCCTCTGCCAACAAAGCTACTGAAGAAGGAAAACCCGTGTATTCGACCTTTGCAGGCAAAGTTGATGTCGTCAATGTTCTGGTAAAAGTAGGAGACATGATTACGGAAGGTCAGGTCGTTGCTGAAATTGAAGCCATGAAAGCCAAACATGATATTAAATCGCAAATCGCCGGTACAGTGCTCACTGTGAACGTTGCAATTGGTGATGAAATTGACTCTTCCCAACCTGTAATCACAGTCGCATAAAGGTCAAATCATGAATGCTTTTTATGAAATTTTACGCCAGTCCGGATTTGTGCACATGTATTGGGGACACTGGGTCATGTTCATCATTTCAGGTGTACTTATCTATCTGGCCATAACCAAAGAATATGAACCGCTCTTACTTATTCCAATTGGATTTGGTATTCTGGTGGCCAACTTGCCCCTTGCGGAAATGAGTTCAAACAATGAAGGTATCATCGGTCTCATTTACAAAATGGGAATTAAAACAGAGTTAATGCCGCCAGTTATCTTTCTCGGTGTTGGCGTCTTGACCGATTTTCGCCCTTTGCTTGGCCGACCTTTGACATTTTTATTAGGCGCTGCAGCACAATTGGGAATTTTTGTGGCAGCGCTTGGTGCAGCTTATATTTTCGGATTTACCGTCAATGAGGCTGCTGCTATTGGCATTATCGGTGGTGCAGATGGCCCAACATCGATTTTTCTGGCGAGCAAACTTGCGCCGCATCTGCTTGGCCCGGTAGCATTGGCGGCTTACAGTTACATGTCTTTGGTACCAATCATTCAGCCACCAATTCTCAGGATGCTGACAACAAAAAAAGAACGCGCCATAGAAATGCCACAGGCAAAAAAAGTTTCTAAAACCGCGGTGATTCTCTTCCCTATTATTACCGGCGCAATCGCCTCCCTTGCCATTCCTTCGAGTGCACCCCTCATCGGAATGCTGATGTTTGGCAATTTGCTCCGCGAAAGTGGTGTCACTGATCGATTGAAAAAAACAGCCGGTGGGCCGTTGATTGATATCGTTACCATTTTCCTCGGTCTCACCGTCGGTGCCACGATGGAAGCGAGTCAGTTTTTGACAGCCCAGACGATTATGATTCTTATTCTTGGTGCATTTGCATTCTCCTTCAGCACAATCGGGGGAATCTTGTTTGCGAAATTCATCAATATATTTCTCACCAACAAAATCAATCCATGCATTGGTGCAGCCGGTGTTTCTGCTGTTCCAATGGCGGCACGAGTTGTTCAGACTTTTGTCTCGACTGAAACCAACGGCAGGGTTAATCCATTAATGGCTGCTATGGGACCAAATGTTGCCGGAGTGATTGGTTCTGCGGTGGCCGCCGGTGTCTTTCTATCGTTGTTGCAATAATTGGAGTCATTATTCACACAGGAGATTTTATATGGTTGAAGTAACTTTTACCTACGATTTTCATCCGAATTTAGATATGAACGAATACACAAAAGTGGCACGCAAAGCGACAGCGATGATGGTACAAGCCGATGGATTTATTGAGTTTCATGCAAACAGAAATATGTTAGGTAGTCCACATGTACGTCGAACCTCTGTTTGGAAAAGTCTGGCACACTGGGCAGCATTTGCACAACAAACAGAGTTTCAAAAATTAACTGCAGATTTCCGGCAGCATGTCACCCATTTGGATGTGCAAATCTGGGGACCGTCGCCTTTGTCTCCGGATCCAATCAGACCATAATTGTATAGATTGAAGCACAAAATTGAATTTTAAGAGCACGACTTTTGGTAAAATTAAGAAAAGAGAAGTTACAAAACACCGATTCAACCACCCCGCATGTACGTTCCTGCCAAAGAACCAGGGGATATAAAAATTTCGTGTAATTAATTTTTAAATCAGCCATAAATTTATTAAAATTTAGTACCGGTCGCTTTATAAGCGACCGGTCTAACTCCGATAGTAGCTGGAGAGCCTACATTGAAAGCGGAGTTATAAGTTTTAACCGGAAGAAGTTCAATTATCTTCTTTATAACGTCAAGGAATAAAGCAACTTCCAATTCATTTCCGGTTACTTAATGCAACAAAAACAAGGAGTAAATATGAAATTCCCAAAGAAACCAAAACGTCACTATCATTTAATACGATCTGTCGACTTAAAAAACCTAAAGAATGTCTACTGGAATCTGCATACACCAGAATTGTATGAACGAATTCTGGCGAATAAAGAAGGCATGGTTTCCCACATCGGACCGATGGTCGTCAGTACAGGAAAATTTACCGGCCGCTCACCGAATGATAAATTCATAGTGAAAGATGAGGAAACTGAAGGCAAAATTAATTGGGGTAAGGTCAATGTATCTTACGATCCGGTTAAATTTGATGCCATGTTTGAGAAGATTAAAGCCTATTTGCAAAACCGGGAGGTTTATGCCCTGGATGCCTACGCCGGCACAGACGCAAAATACCGAATGCCTGTACGTATCATCACGGAGCTGGCCTGGCACAATTTATTCGCCCGCAATATGTTCGTCCTCCCTGCGGCACATGATGAACTTGATGGTTTTGAACCAGCTTTCAACGTGATCGATGTTGCCCGTTTCAAAGGCGATCCGGATGTTGATTCACTCAACTCGGAGACATTTATTTTAGTAAACTTCAAAAAAAGAATAGTGCTGATCGGTGGTACCGAATATGGTGGTGAGATCAAAAAATCCATATTTAGTGTTTTGAATTATTATTTGCCACAACAAAACGTTCTTCCGATGCACTGCAGTGCCAATATTGGTAAAGAGGGTGATACCGCACTCTTTTTTGGCTTATCCGGAACCGGAAAAACAACCCTTTCTGCTGATCCGGACAGAGCTCTCATTGGAGACGATGAGCATGGATGGAGCGAGGATGGCGTGTTTAATTTTGAAGGAGGGTGCTATGCAAAAGTCATCCGGTTGTCAAAAGAAGCAGAACCGGCTATCTACAAAACAACCCGTATGTTTGGCACTATTCTGGAAAATGTTG
This sequence comes from Deferribacteres bacterium, assembly GCA_020633655.1. Lineage (GTDB taxonomy): Bacteria > Zhuqueibacterota > Zhuqueibacteria > Zhuqueibacterales > Geothermadaptataceae > Bioreactorimicrobium. The sequence continues at coordinate 426,171 of JACKDF010000002.1, read as the reverse complement.
TCGTCGATCCCGATAGCCGTTTCATCAATCTTGATGACGACACACTCACAGAAAACACACGCGCTTCTTACCCAATTACTCACCTGGACAACATCGTTATTGAGGGTAAAGGCGGACATCCAAACAATATCATTTTCCTGACAGCCGATGCATTCGGTGTTTTACCACCAATTTCAAAATTGACCCCAAGCCAGGCAATGTACCAGTTTTTACTTGGATACACCGCAAAAGTCGCTGGAACCGAGCGTGGTGTTACCGAACCCCAGGCTACATTCAGTACCTGCTTTGGTGCGCCATTTATGCCACTCCACCCGAGCCGCTATGCAGAGCTTTTGGGACAAAAAATAAACGAACACAATGCAACTTGCTGGCTTGTTAATACTGGATGGACTGGGGGGCCCTATGGCGAAGGACAACGCATTTCCATTAAATATACCCGAGCGCTGTTAAATGCTGCATTGCAGGGCACTCTTAAAGATGTGGAGTTTGAAAAGGATCCGTATTTTGGATTGTCTGTTCCGAAATCATGCGCCGGCGTTCCAGCAGAAGTTTTAATGCCGAAAAACACCTGGAAAGATAAAGACGCTTATGATCAAAAAGCCCGCAATTTAGCGGGACTGTTCATCGAGAATTTTAAAAAATACGAAGACAAAACTAGTGACGAGATTAAAAACGCTGGACCAGTCGTGTAATTTTTAAGCACTCACAATCCTTGCGAAGGTTTGAAACCTTCGCAAGGATTTTTACCTAGCGATTCGTAATATAACCTGCCCAATAATTTTTCATTTCCCACACAAAACACATTCATTCTCTATTTGCCCTTTCAAAAATTCAATGGAGAATATTCTAGAATGTTTCGATCATCAACCAGACCGTGTGACCACCATTGAAAAATAGATTGCACCAGAATTGACATGACAGCAATGCCTACTTATCATAATAGTCAGGGAAATGCTTTTGAGCACACTCTGGACAATAGCTGTGCGAGAAAGCCGCTTTGGAATGACTGCTTATGTAATCTTCGACGGCATGCCATTCGTTGTTTTCATCCCGTATTTTCTTGCAGAAACTGCAAACCGGCAGTATGCCTTCCAAGACTTTGATGTTTGCCAATGCCTGCTGCAGCGTTTCTTTGTCGTGAAGCGTTTGTTGATAGAGCTTCTCGCTTCGAAGTCTTTCTTTCTGGTACTCCTTAACGACCAGGTGAACCATGGCAGCGTTGAAAATCAGCGACAGAATAATTGAAACGGATACATCGATTTGCCTGTGCGATTCACTCAAATAGGGCAGGATTAATTCTGGCTTCGCCCATTCGGTTGTTAACAGTAATAACACAACAATAAATGATAAACTGAGCCATAAAGCATTGTAGGGAAAACGTAGCAGAATCGTGCTCGCTGTAAAAAGTATAATAAAAAAGAGGGGAGTATTCCCTTGCAAGCCTTGATTCGTGAGCCAGGCTACGCTTAAAATAATGAGGAAAAACACGACGATGGGAGTTCGAAGATAACGGTCATAGTAATAGCGTATGGAGGCAACATAAAAAACCAAAGCTGCGATAGCGGAAATTGCAGAAAGCATAATTTCCCGCACCGGATTCCCCAGGAAAAAATTTAAAACAGCCGTAGAAGCTACAATGAAAATGACCAGCAGGCTAATGAGATTAAAAACACGATTTTCCAATGAATGCGTTTTTTCATCACCAACAAGCTTTTCCATGATTGATAACTTTTTTGGATGCAAGTCAGGTGAATCTGTCACGATGTTTCCTCGGTTGGATAACCACTATTTGTCTGAAAAAAGTTTAAAGTATTGTTCGAAAACTTTGTAATTGGATACCAAATTTGCAGTTCAAAATTCACAACATAATTAAGAGTGGCAGCAGATTGGAAAGCTCTTCATTGTTCATTTTTTTGATTTGAACATAGAAATATACGCCCTCAATAAAAAATCTGCAAGACGAATATAACCGGTTTTTTCCAGTTTTGTTCCCACGATTTCTTAAAACTCCTAAGGTCATGCATAGATTTATACCATTCGTGGTATCCTTAAATTGCTCCCCAGAAATCAATGACTTTACGGAGTGTTTCTCTGACACTCGCTTTCGTGGTGTCAATCATCATTTTTTCCAGAACCGACTTTTCAAACAGGGCTCGCAGTAGATTTTGTTGTTCTGAATAATAGGCTATAATTTCCGCATCCGTTTTTCCGAAGCGTGAAATGTACCGTCTCCAGGAAGCGTTGCGGCTCGATATGATTCGTTCTTCCAAAACAGCATCATCAATTGTGAGAACGCACAACTTACAGTTGAGTTCACCAAGACGTCGGTCAATTTCCGCAACGTCTTCCCATGCCATGTGGCTGTAATGGTATACATGGGTAAAATGAAACCGTTCCAGTATATAAGGAATTCGCATAGCGGTTTGCCCATTGTTACACCAAACCATTTCATCAAGATGGTGCTGTAGCGCTTCGAAATAGGCGACATGCTGTTCGAGCAATGCCAGATTATCGGCAACGACAAGCCCGTCTACCCTTTCTTTGTATTCTAATACCCGTTGCGTCTGGTGCTCTGAAAGCACGATGGAGGAGGGATAGGTTCGATCAGTAAATCGTTCTGCTCGTTGCAGCGAATGCAAAAGAGTTGTCTTACCGGTGCCACAGATTCCTTCAAGAAGGAGTCCGTACATATTCCAATTTTTGTTCATTTAAATCTGTCAATCATTCAAAATAATTTCCAGTTTTTCAGACAATTGCTCTGGCTCCATATTTTTCTCAATGATAATACCCTCTGTGTCCAGCAAAAAATTTTGCGGAACGGCCTTCACACCATAACTTTCCGAGACGCTATCCCAGCCATTTAAATTGGACACGTTTGTCCAGGGAAGCTTGTCTGTTTTTATCGCTTTTTTCCATTGTTTTTCATCTTTATCAACAGAGATTCCAACAATTGTAAAATTTTTATCCGAAAAACGGTTGTAAATTTCGAGCAATTTGGGATTAGCTGCCCTGCATGGCATACACCATGAAGCCCAGAAATCAAGAAGCACATATTTCCCTTTGAAATGTTTAAGCTGGATAATTGTGCCGGCTGTGTCGGGAATTGCGAAATCCGGGGCTGGACGCGATAGTCTTACTTTTTGCAATTTGTCATACAATTTGTTCAAGTGGTGAAAATAAGTGGATTTTTTTACTGGCTCAGAAAAACCGTTCATAATCGCCTCCAATGTATCGGAGGCAAAATTGTGGATTTGAAACTGGTAATAAGCAGTGAAGGCAGAAAAACAATAGTCCGGATAGTTTAACATAATCTCCAGTCCTTTTTCCCTGTCGAATATATCATCGATTGCGAAGGAATGAAACAGGCTGTCCTCTCTTGACCCGGTTATTTTTGCATTTTCAATATCCCGCGCATTTCCTTCAATTGTTATCGCACTGTTTTCGAGAAAAAAATGAATTGGGGATTTAATGCTATCAAGGTAAAGTGTGTGTAAATAAGGACTTTCTGTTGTGCCCTTAAATGTAAATTCGCCATCACGGATTTCTGTTGAATCAACATCAACTCTCTCATTTGTAACCAAATCCAGTTTTGCGAGAATAATTTTCCCCCTCTGAACGCCAGTTATTTTTCCAGTTATGGCGAATTCATCCTGGTTTTCCACATTGGATGTACAGGATTGAAGAAACATAAAAAGCAGTATAGTTTTTAAAAAGTGGCCCATTTTTCTCATGGTATTTTCATTTATTTTTGAGGCTGCCAATAATTATTCAGGTATCCTGGGGAGTTTTAATATTTCAAATATCATGATGGGTTATTGAATAAATATCCGTTCTTCGGTCTTTCAGGTTTCGAACACTGCCGAACTGATTTAACTCCCGCAGAAGATCAAGATCAACGTCGGCAATTAAAATCATTTCGGTGTTCGGTGTCGCTTCTGCTTTGATTCCGTTTGTGGGGAAAGAAAAATCGCATGGTGTAAAAACCATGGACTGCGCATATTGGATATCCATGTTATGTACTTTCGGTAAGTTCCCGACACTGCCCGCGATGGCGACATAGCATTCATTTTCAATCGCTCTGGCCTGGGCACAATTTCTCACGCGGGAATACCCATTTTGTGTATCCGTCAGAAATGGAACAAACAAAATATTAATGCCCTCTTCGGCGAGTATTCGGCTGAGTTCAGGAAATTCAATATCATAACAAATTAAAATGCCAATTTTTCCGCAGTCTGTTTCAAAGGATTGAATTTTTTTGCCACCCTGCAATCCCCATACTTTTACTTCGTCGGGCGTAACATGCAATTTCTCAAATCGCTCGATTCCACCATCGCGTTTGCACAAGTAGCCAGCGTTATATAAATTGTTATCAATGACTTCCGGCATACTCCCAGTTATGATATTAATATTATATGAAATGGCAAGTTTGGAAAAGCGTTGAATGATTTCTTCCGTGTATTCTGCCAATTTTCGAATAGCTTCCGATTCTGAAAGATGATTGTACTCAGACATCAGGGGTGCATTAAAAAATTCCGGAAAGAGGGCAAAATCAGATCTGTAACCCGACACCGCATCAACAAAATATTCAACCTGCTGCATCAGATCATCAAGATTTTTATACAGCCTCATTTGCCATTGCACCAGACCAAGCCGGACAATTATTTTTTTTATTTCAGCCTTATTTGACCGTTTTTCATAATAGACATTATCCCATTCCAGCAGCACCGCAAACTCTTTCGATTCTTTGTCCCCTTCAAGGTAACCGCGTAATATCCGCACCGGATGAAAGTCATTTGACATCTGAAAATTTAATACCGGATCATGGATTTCCTTCTTTCTTACCTGTTCGATATAGGCTCTCGGTGTGAGCGTTTCTGCATATTTATGGTAATTGGGAATTCGTCCACCAAACACGATCCCTTTCAGGTTGAGCTTTTCACAAAGCTCTTTTCTGTAATCGTATAACCGCCGCCCCAAGCGCAAGCCGCGGAATTTCGGTCTTATAAATATATCGATACCATACAAAACGTCCCCTTCATTGGTGTGCGTATCAAAACCAAAATTTCCTGTTATTTCATTGTAGGTATGTTTCGTCTCGAATTTTTCATAATCAACAACAATTGCCAAAGCACAACCCGCCAATTCACCATCAACCCTGAGTGCAATTTGGCCTTCGGGAAATTTATGGACAAGCGTTTTGATGTGATGTTCTCTCCATAACATATTTGGCAAATTGGAATAGGCCTCAATCATCGCGTTTTTTAGATCGTTGTAGTCTTCAATCTTTAAATAATTCAATTCAATATTCTCAATGGACTCGAACTTATTGATTTCCATTTTTAACTCCGTTTCTTTGATAAACGTTCAGATGGCTTCTTTCACTAATCGGGGACATAATACGCCGCCTTCTACACTATTGGAGAACGGTCGCTTTTTATGCCTGCAGGACAAGTGGTGACGAGACTATCGAAAAGGGATAAACCGGACGCTGAGCCTGCCTGCACTGAGTAAAGTTGAAGTGTCGAAACACCCGGTTCCACGCTCAATTTGGGTCTTTCGGCAAGCTCAGGGTCCGAATTTGCATGTTTTTCGACGGTCTCGACAGCAATTCAAATCAACTCCAAAATGCATAAGTCTTTTGCAAGTGAATTGTAAATTGGAATTAGGGTTGAATAATCACACTTAAGTTACAGGAAACGTGGATTTTATAAGTGCTGGTTTCACCGGTTACAAAAAGTATTCCTCCGAAAATGCAGTGTGCGTCTTCATTTCCTATTTTTCTTGCTGAAATCTAACTCTTTAGCCTCGAAAGATAATGGATATGGGCTAATGCTTTGCCAACTTCGTCCCGGCAAGCAAAATGATGCCTTTTCCCATGGATTCCAAACAGGACGTCCACTACGGCGTAATATGATCTTCCGGCCTCGGACCCGGGTCACTTAGTCCGCTCTGGCTGAATGGCATAAGCACTTTGACGTGCATGTCGTGCTCAACGCTGCATTGGCAGGAGAGACGGAATGCCCCAAGATTATTCTGGCTTTCGAGCTTGGATTTTTCCGCATCCGTCATGTGTTCCGGCTCGCCTTTCAGAAATTCTACACGGCATGTTGTGCATCTGGCATGGCCGCCACAGCGGTGTAATGGTTCTCCTTTGTTGTCTTCTAAAGCCGTAACCAATCGTGTTCCTTTGAGAACCTCAAATTCACCAACGCCTTCAATTTTTAATTTTGGCATATTTATCTCCTCTGTGAGTTGAGTAGTGTCAACTCGGACAGGGTTTCGAACCCTGTTAGAGTTCTTTTCATTTTTTCATACGATTTTGACACTGCCGTTAATTGTTCAATTTGGATTTGTATATTTAGCCGTCATCGGCTATCGTGAACGCTACATGATTTTTGGATTCCGTCCCCGCATACGTCGCGTTACTCATACCTTTACACCATGCACGGTCATTTTGATATGTCTTGATTCTGTCATTACAAAGCGATTTTCAGTAAAAAAATCGCCAGCCTTTGCAAGAGATCAGCAGCAGCGAAAAAGATACAAACTACTACTGTCTTCCATTTCACCCCAAACAGCAGAACAGAAAAATGACCAGACTGTGTGAGAACGTGTAAACTTCACGGAGGCTGAGCTTGCCTGCACTGAGTCAAGTTGAAGTGTCGAAACCGGACTCACGCTCAACCGGACGCTTCGACAGGCGCAGCGACCGGTTTACGCTGCATTTTCACACAGCGTGGACATGCAAACCGAATCCACTAATTAAGGACTATAGCTCTGTGCAAAAGTTTTGAATTATAATCCGATCTCTGCAGGTCTGCCGTATTGCAAACTCTTACAGTCGCAAGTATTTTCCCGGTAGGTTAAAAAATAAATGCTGGGGATGGCCTCTATAGAACTATATTCTTACAACATGACGAAAATCACCCTATTGGAATTTTATCGTTACGATTTTCTTCGCGGCCACCGGAAAAACTATTTCCTGTCCCTTTACCGCTAGCTCCTGCAACACTTTTTCTTCAAAATCGATGAGCCGTGCCGATTCGATTTTTCTAAACAGAACAAGTTTCCCATCAATAGGCACACCAGTTGGATTATAAACACGCACTGCAAATCCTTTTCTATCTTCTGCCTGCTTAAATGAACTCAAAACCAGTTCTTTCGGTTCAATGCGCAAAAATGAAAATTCAACGGGAAATGTTCCCTTGTGCCCACCAGCACATTGCACAGGAAGCAATGGCACATTCAAATTTTCCGCAATGTGCAGCACATTCGCCTTTTGCCAGCTTCCGCTATGCGGATAAATAACATAGTCAAATTCATGCAATCCCACACATTGAGAACCTTTCATTTCCGGTCGCGACTCCCAACGCCAGCTTACGGTCGTTAGATTGACTTCGTAGGCACGCATCAAAGTAATGGCGATGGTTCGCTCATCATCGTCGCGGACCTGGTACTCCCGTAAGCCATTATTGAGGATCGCCAGACCATTTCGAGCATCGTGAACATCCACAAAGCGTTGCATAGGAAATGTTGCGTTTTCCCCGCCATACCAGGGATTGTCCGGCTGTAAAATCACCTCCCGCTCCACAACATCAAAAGCCGATTCCGCATGGCAGGTTGTTGCCTCGTGCAGCCGGCTGGGAAAAACAACACGCAAGCGGTGGTTTTCAGCGGAATTATCAAAAACCGTTTTCACTTCTACACCAGGGCTGCCTTTGCGCACAGTAAATTGTGAGGTTATTTGCAGCAGGGTTTTCTGCGAGCTGCGTTTCACCGCACCACCGGCGCCATCCAGACTCTGCCATTTATCACTGCCATTGTAATCGATTCCCTCCGGAATTTGCATGGAATACACCACCTGATATCTGGCCAGTAATGGACCATTTTCCAGCAAGGAAATAGCAACGGGCTGGCCAACGCTACTTATTATTTCATCCATATCCGGCTCGATGTGCATCCAGGCGTTCCCGACTTCGCCCCCATCTTCAAAGGAATGCAGACCGGAAAACACATGCGTGGATTCCTTATTTTGAATTGTGAGCGTTCCGTCACTCATAATTTGCACATGTACATATTCATTTTCCATCGCGTTATGCCCGCGAACCAGACCACCGCGTGAATATTTTCCTGCATGATTCAGATGAAAAGATGCGTAACCAAACGCAGGGATATCCTGTGCAGAGAAATGAAAATGAACCTGCTCACAATCCATCATCAGAGTGGCATCTGCCGCCTGATTGACTACCGCTTTGTGGGGTTTACGTGAGACGAATTGCACTTCTGTCTGGCTGTTGTTCTCTAAATTAACAAGTGAAAATTCGGGCGTGGCCTGGTTGGATGGTACGTCCAGAACCGCTGAAACCACCTCGCTACGTGCATACGGAGAAGGATTATAAATCGTCAACACAAGTGCGTTTTTATCAACAGAAGACGTATCGATGTGCAACTGCAGCGCTTGCAAGCTGCGCAAGGTAAGACTGTCGCACAAATTGTTGACCTGCTGTAAGCGATTCATCATATCCCACTCGATATCGTCTACACCACTGCCCGCGATACTGTCGTGCGCATGGCATTTCAACAGGGTTTTCCATGCTAATTCCAACGCGGATTCGGGATAATTTCTTCCAAGCATCCCGGCGACTGCTGCCAATGGTTCAGCCACACGCTGTAAATTGTATTCGGCCCGGGTATTTTGTCGCTTCATGCGTGTTCTGCTCGAAAGCACATCGCTGTACAAATGAACCCGGCCGTTCATCAGTTTCGGTGTGCGGCGCTCTCCCTTCAAAACGGTTAAGTTCTGCACATTCGCTTTAATCTTATCCATCAATTCAGGTAAACTGCTGTGGAATATTTCTGCATCCGGAAGGTGTTTCTTTGCTTTTTCAATGAGTTCGAGTTCCACTTCATCGGCAATGCTGCTGTCATGACCGCTCATAAATGTGAGATAACGCGTCGTCGCAACTTTTTTCTCGGCTTCCATTAAAGACTGCACACAGTCGCGTAACTTTTCTTCCTGAATCTGCGGTTGGGAATTGATTAAAAGATGGTGATCCCGGGCATGTGCCGGACTGGCGAAATGGAACGGCATCCCCCCATCCTCCCAGGCAAATGTTCGCTCTTTGATTGACCTGCCGCGCACAACCGGTCGATACACGTTATGGTAAAAACAGTAGCGTGCACCAGAACTCATCTGTGATCCCATGACCTGTGTGCCGTCTGTACCCTCAAAAATAAATTCATTCTTTACTTCGTCGTGGGAAACGCCATGATAAAACAGCATGGTATCGATGCTGAATCCGGCATAAATTTGCGGCATCTGGCTGTTTTGACCGTAACCAAAAGGCGTGTAACCGACTTTCATGACCTTGCCAAAATTTGTCGCAACTTTGTGCCCCATGAGCAGGTTCCGAACGAGGCTTTCCCCGTTAACCGAAAAACTCTCCGGATCACTATACCATGGTCCCACAAGCATGCGGCCGGACTGTACATGCTGTCGAATACGCTCACGATTTTCCGGCCGGATTTCGAGGTAATCTTCGAGCAAAACGGTTTGTGAATCGAGCAGATAGGATTTATAAGCAGGTTCTTTTTCGAGAATATCCAGCAGGCCATCCATCATTTCCACAAGCATCAAACGTGTTTCCTGAAAATTGTAAAGCCATTCGCGGTCCCAGTGCGTGTTCGAAATAACATGGATTTCATATTTTTTCATTGAAAGTCTCTTTTGTTTAAGTCCGTAATATCAACTCTGACAGGTTTCAGAACCCCGTCAAAGTTCTTTTCATTTTTTCAACCGATTTTTGACACGACCTTCAGTCAAATGCGCTTGCACATGCCAATGAGATAGTGTTTTAATGGAGAGATTTATTTTTCATCTGGAAATACTTTAGAAATGGCGCTGTACAAAAAGCCTGCAGCAACACCCATTGCCAGCGACAGGATAACTCGATAGATGAAAAAATTAAGGCCGAAAAGCCCAACTTCGAAGGGGATGCGAGCGGGGCCGACAATAGTCTGGCCAGTTATATAGGAGACGAGAATAGCGTTGTTGATACCTTCTTTTTTCAACAATACGACGATCGGATAGATCGCATAAACCGGTCCGGGCGTGAGAATCCCAAGCAGCGTTGCGGTAAAAAGGTAAATCAGTTTGTTCTGTCGCAGGTATTTTTTGAAAAAATCTTCCGGCACGATAAAATGAACAATCGTTGAAATCCCCACTGCTATCATCGAAAGGAACAGGATTTTCAGAATCACCTGACTGTTACTCTGTATAATTTCCCATAAATTCTTCTTGCCAATCAGCGACAAAAGGATGGAAACGACAATCAGTGAAATACCGATTTTGACTTCTGTGGAGCGCTGTTTAAATCGTTCTATCATAGGTTCAATCAATCAAAAATGTTGTGAGTAAGCCGGCCAGAAAAGTAACGACCAGCGAAATGAAAAATCTTTTCAGCGGGAACCGGTAACCGAAAAATCCAATCTCCACAAAAAATGTACTCGGCTCGATGAGCACATGCCCGGAAATGAGGGCGACGATTACCCCGGTGCCAATGCCGTAATCATGCAGAGTCGCCAACAACGGATATAAAATGTAACGCGGACCGGGAGAAACGAATCCGATGAGTTCGGCATAAAGGATTTGCAGGGGAACGCTAATATTCTGTTTCAGTGCATCAACCATATGTTCATCGATGAAACTGCTCAGCGTGAGCGCAAAGAGCAATCCAGCGCCGACGAGAAACAAGGTTTTCCGCGTTTGGTAAAAGAAATACCGCAGCACAAGCTGCATTTTGTTATTCTCGGAAAGCTGTGTCAGGATAGACTCCGTTCAATTAAAGTTTAAAGTCGAGGGAATTTACCAGCGAGCACAATGAGTGCATCTTCTTTTTTAAATGTATCGAATTCTGCACCTTTTCCTGCAGGCTGTGGATTCAGAACAACGATACCGTCTCTTATTACACCAATTAAAATGGTTGAATTTGCTTTTGCACGCTCATTGTTCAGTATTTGCGCCACTTCAGCAAATGTTTTTTGTATATATTTATCGGCATTGTTCACTTCACTTAGCTTAACTATAAAGATAGAATTTTTCGTATTTTCGTACTGCAGGAGCTCATGAAAAATATCGCTCAGACCATGGTATAGTGCACTTTGTAACATAATGCCCGTACGGTAAAATCCCGCCGAAACAACTTCGTCTGCACCCGCTTGTTTTGCCAGTTCACGATTACCGCGGTCCATCAGTTCAGCGATTATATGCGGTTTTGATTTCTTATTTGAGTCAATTTTTTTACCGCTACGAACATGTGCCTTCGCCATTTTATCGATTGCCAGACAGCAAATAATCGTTTGTGGATCCGGTTTATCGTTATTCGCATCCGACAATATAATAACGCTTTTCGACTGGATTACTCTGGCGTTTTGCAAGGCTTCGCTGGAGGTGGGATCATCGCGGAGAAAAAAAACATCCTGATAATACGATTTTTTGCGCAGTGCTCCTTCATCGATTCCGCCCTCATGCAAAACATAGATCGCAGCATCTTTGCCGTGCTCCGAGTGGCGCAGTTCGCGCACGATGTCATCACCGCGGTTATTCCAGTAGCAAATTACAATGTGATCTCTGCTATCCATTGGTATTTTATCTCCTTTTTCCTGTAAAAACACCGCAGCAAAATTTCCTGCAACCGAACCAAGCACCCCAACACTGCCAACAAGTATAAACAGGGATGAAATTTTTCCCCCAAGCGTTATGGGATTGCTGCCTTCAAATCCTACGAAAAGATAAATAATTGTCGTCCAAAAAGAACCCAATAAATCTTCAAAACTTTCATTGACGTCTCTTTCGAAATAATAGGTACCCACCGTACCAATGACGAAAAATAATATCAGAATAAAGCTGAGTCGAAAATAAATATTCCAGCGGTACATATTGCGCACATGTTTCCAGTAAAGCAGCAGGAACAACGCCACAACAACCGGCAAACCAATGGTGAGAAATCTGAGGACCAAATCAGAGAATTCCAGATTGTACTTACCCTGGTCTTTGTAAAACATTTTTGCCCCTGCATGCAAATCTTCATCACCATCATAATAGGCGAATTCTTTGTGCAATGAATCATCAGGAGATGATGCAGTAAAAATAGTTTTCGCGATTTTATAAGCCACGTGCTTGGGCACATCTTTGCGCGCGACGAGAAGTGTTCGCACACCCAGGGTTGGAATAACTTTTTCTCCGTCCACGGAATTGACGGAATCAGGGAAAAGCTTCGGGTAACTTTTACGAATGTGCTGGATTTTTTCAGCGGAAATAGCCAGCATCGGGAATCCTGAACTTTTGATTTCATCTATAAAAGGAGCTGCCGCATTTGCCGTAAAAAAAGCAGCATCAACCTGGTTATTCGCGAGCGCCTTTTGTGTAGCAGGAATGGATAAATATGTATACTGGCAATTGAGCGAATCAAGGCCATAGGCCCGAAGTATGGCATCTGCGTTGAAAGCTGTACCGCTTCTTCTCGCGCCTACGGCAATTCGTTTCCCGCGCAAATTTGCGATCGAATCAATGGTGCTATCGTGTGCCAGGAAAATATGTGTTTTCTCGCTGTTTTTTACCATAGCGATAACTTTAAGGTTATCATAGCGCTCTGCTTGAAACAGGTATTTTCCGGTCTTGAAATAGGAAGCGATATCTTCTTGTATAAAAGCCATCTGTACATCATTGTTACCCAGCCACAATGCATTATCAATGGAGCCACGGGATGAATCGATGGCGATTTTGATCGTGCTCTGGTATTTTGCCGCCACGCGATTTTTTAATATCCATCCCAGTTTGTTATATTGGCCACCACTTGAACTGGTCGCAAGACGTATCTCAACAGGTGTTGGTTGAGCCAGGAGAGAAGCAGTTAACGCGAGTAAGGTGAGGAGACTGGTGATCAGATATTTTTTCATTTTTTAATGAATGACCCTGAGCAAGAATCGTGACATGAGAATAATTCAGCATGGGTGACAATTCGGGAAGATGAAATTATATTTATAAAAAAAACAGCATCTTGCTGTAATACAATATAGAAAAAAACAACCCTATGCAAGATGAAATTTTTCCGTACAAGGTCGATAGTTAATTTCCCTTTGTTCTGCTTATTTGGTCACAAATATCAATAAAATCCAGAATACGCTGATCCGGGGTACCCAATTCAATATCCGCTGCCACGATATCACATGGCCCATAGTGTTCTGCAATTTTTTCCATATCAGTTCGAATTTCTGTAAGTGATTTGTTCGCGACATCCATGGGGGTGTACATAATTGCCCTTCGTGCGGTTGGTATCAGTTTTTTCGCCTTAACCAAATCGGAATCATGTCCCATATCGATGTATTGGATATTTGGAATTTTTGCATAAGCGTTCATGTAAGGATCCGCATTCCAGGCACAATTATGAACACCAACAATTTCAAAGGCCTGTGCGATGCGTTGATCATACGGCAACAATATTTCTGCATAATGCTCTGCTGAAACCATATTCACCAGGCAATTGCTCATGGTGAAAAATTTGATTTCAACCCCGGTTTCTTTTTGGCGACGATGCAAACGCTTTGCCGCTTCAATCATTGTCGTAGTAACACAATCGAATAAATGATGTGCTAAATCCGGGTTAATCATCATATCCAGAAACAAATCCTGGCCTCGTAAACGTTGGGCATTATTGAGAACGCCTTGCCAATTGATATATCCTTCGACCCTGCCCTCCTTTTCCGCAATCCAGTCAACCTGTTTCATTAAATTTTGAAAATGCCTGTTGTCATCAAGGTCTGGTGGCTTCAGCGCGACAACATCCTCCTCTGAAAGATACTGATGAGCGCAATTTGGCCAATTATCTTTCGTGTAAATTATTGGAATGCCGTAAATTGCTGCAATACTCGTTGAACCATAGGTTCCCGTTAGCACATCAAGGGGTTTATCTGGCTCATTGCTACGGCCAATTTTGGTATTGGGAAAGCGGCGCCGTAATTCTTCCCGCATTTTTAGTATTGTTTCCCGCCGGTAAGCCGGATTGGTATGCCATTTTTCCTCAAAATTTATATTCAGGCTATCGTGGTACCACCTTGGCGTGAATCCAATTTCCGGTCGGAGAAATGGTTCAGTCCCATCACCTGGTCTTCGTGTGGCCGGGGCTGCAGGGGCAATATAACTGATTAATTGCTTGGATTGGTTTTCCAATATAGCCTCCGATTTACTGTTTTAATTTTATTTTCGATGAATCCACACAGTCATTTCGTTCGCGCCCCGATGATTCCAGGCATAATAAGGAATCGCCGTTAATTTTTTGCTTTTTCCACGAATTGTGCTCGCCGCTCCCGTTAGTTCAACAATACCACCCAATTTATCGCCACGGAATCGTGTTTGCAATCGTGTATCATCAGCCAAACGCATGTCCAGTACATTATCCCTGTTATCCATACCTTCGATACAATACACAACGGGGCCACGTTCAAGGGCTATTTTCTGAAGATCGGCAGCAACATTTTCATTGGCCAGGACGCGCCGCACGGGCATTGGCAAATTCAGATTGACCACATCCCCGGCACGCCATTTTCGTGTGAGTGATACGTAACCTTTCTCAGTTTTCACAGCAACAGGCTCTCCATTCACGGACAAGGAAATTTTATCCGGATTATCTCCGAGAAAGGTGTATAAATCACTAGGCAATGGTCTTCCCTGCACCCAACCGGGTATGCGAATTTTGACTGCAAATTCGCTTTCCTTTTCCGGTTGGATTGTTATTGCAACCTCGCCATTCCACGGGTATTCCGTTTTCTGTTGTACCCTTACCGGAATCCCATTTACAGGCATTTGGGCTTCGCTGCCAATGAATAAATTGACAAAAAGTGCTTCTTTACTTTGTGCGTAAATATAACCCGGAAGTGCTGGCATCGTACGCACAACATTTACCGGACAACAGGAACAATTAAACCATGGCTGCCGTTCCGCAGCACCCTGATTAAATTTATCCACCCCGTCGGATTCCAGGGGATTTGGGTAGAAAAAGAGATTTCCTTCCAACGATACGCCTGCTAAAAAGCCGTTGTATAAAGTTCGCTCGAGAACATCGATATATTTGGCATCTTCATGCAATAAAAACAAGCGATGATTCCACATCATGTTGGCGATTGCGGCACAGGTTTCATTGTAGGCGCTTGCATTGGGCAATTCATAGTCATCTCCGAATGCCTCACCACTTCGGCGTGCCCCGACACCACCGGTTATATAAATCCGTCTGGCAACCATGTTATCCCAAATACGATCAATGGCTTTAACGAAGGCCGAATCGCCGGTTTGACTCGCAACGTCTGCCATGCCACTGTACATGTACAATGCGCGCACTGCATGGCCAACGGCTTCGGTTTGTTCTACGACAGGTATATGATCCTGGCAATAATCCCCATAGAGTTCGCGTGTATCACCAATTCCGCGTTGGTCGAGAAAAAATTTAGCAAGATCCAAATAAGCCTTTTTGCCGGTCACACGATACAATTTCACCAGTCCAATTTCAATTTCCTGGTGCCCGGGAACGCCATGATTTTTATCCGGTCCGAAAACAGTCAGCAGAAAATCAGCATTTTTCATAGCCACATCGAGCAAATTGCGCTTGCCCGTAGCATCATACCAGGCGACTGCAGCTTCGTACATATGGCCAACATTGTAAAGTTCGTGGCTGTGCTGCAAATACGACCAGCGTTTCGGCCCCGCATTCTTCTCCATTTTCGTGCTGTCAATGGTGCGCTGGGTGTACAAATATCCGTCGTTCTCCTGCGCCGCCGCGATCAAAGCAATGAGATCGTCCATGTATTTTTCCAAGGCTGAATCCGGGTGACTGCTAATGGAATAGGCGATCCCCTCCATCACTTTGTAAACATCGGAGTCGTTATAACGAATCCCCTCGAACGCTCCCTCCTTCAAGCCACCGGCAACCGCAAAATTGTTAATCCGTCCCGTTTCCTCGCATTTTTGCAGATCATACGGAATAGTGACAGTGCGATTGGTTTCGATGCGTTTACTCCAGAAATCATCTGTTATTTGTACCTCAGAAAAAAGGACAGGCTGCGCGGAGTACTGATTCGTTTCTCCGGCTTTCTGGCTGCATTGCATAAGCAGAGTACAGCCAATCAAAGTAAATAGAATTTTTTTCATAATTCTCTCTCCATTTGCTCACAAGGAGCAAAGCTACAAATGTCCACGGCGTAAAAATTTGTAGCAAAAGCCCCTGTGGCCCGATTGCCAAAATAATTTATTATTTAATTTCTGCATGAATTTTTTCCCACTCCTCATAAACAGCGACTGCGGCATTTGGATGGGCACCAGCACCAAATTCGAACTGGGCAATTATTCCACCAGCCGGATCATACAAAGACTCAGCCACTTTACGTACAGCAGTTCGTGATATTTGAGGATCTGCGGAAGTGAGAATATACTGACGATCAATTTCACCCCAAAACGTTATTTTTCCTTTGGCATGCTGTCGGAGAAAATCAAAATCCATGACAAATAATTGTGAATTAATCGCATCAACACCAATTTCAATCAGATCGGGATAAATTGTGGAAATATCGCCATCGGAATGCATAAAAACGAATTTCCCGCCGGCATGGATTGCTTCGCAATATTCTTTATATAAAGGTTTGAAAATTTCCCGCCACAATTCTGGGGAAACAAGCAGACTTTTTTGTGTACCCCAGTCATCCATAAAACCAATAGCATCAACGGCTGCTTCAGCCCAAAATTCAATTTCCGACAAATAAAAATCATGCTGTATTTTCAGAATTCTTTTTAGCGTTTCGATCTCAAGTAGCAGATCGACCATGGCGTTTTCTGTACCGCGAAGAAACTGATATTGCTCCCACGGCCGGGGACAGGTTCCAGCCATCACAAAGCCATCGGTGGAGCCGTAAAAACGCTTAAGTGTATCAAATGCTTTTGCATGGTTAAATTCGAGGATTTCTTTCGGTGGGCGAACATCTCGCCAGTCAGCGATATTGTTAAGGAGCGGCTCTTTTACTTCCCCGATAATTCCATTTTGTTTGTTATTGAAAACACAACCCCATTCATCTGTGTACTGACCAATTTTATAAGGATCACCCTTTCTCCTTTGCGACGGAGCATAAACATTCGGTGAAGGCTGAAAATCGCTGGGATATCGGGTTCTCAATGCAGCGAGTGCATCCGGATGCTGCATTTCCGCACACGGCAAAGTCCATAAATCCCGTGGGAGACGTTCAGGATATTGGAATGTAAGTGCCTGCTTTACTATTTCCCGTGGTGTACTCATTTTTGAATTTCAGGTTTGGTTATCATTTCAACGCGTTCAATTCTAAACTGATCGTCTTTGGGGGGACAAATGTCCCTTAGTATTGTTCGCACAAGGAATAATCCCTGCGCGATCGACTTTGATGATCGTTCATGGGATATCCCGTGGACACAACATTAATCGGGGCATTCGCCCGAATCAAACAAAACATCCAAATCAAGTTTCATAACCGAATCATCCCCACATATCCAATTGCGGGCACTGCTGTATTTCCAGTCTTCAGACTTGGTTACAAATCCCTTTTTAACGGGATTATTATGAATGTATATCAGTTTTTCCTGAAACCATTTCTCCGAATAAATCGCCAGTGGATGGAATTCATCCTGCCAGATTTTGTATTTCACCTTTTTGGATCGCCACTCCCCGGCACGTTTAAAAACGTATAAAAACAATTTTTCATTATCCTGCTCGAGAAGTTCAGCAATGCGTTTTGAGGTATGCCTTTTAAAATCCCGCATAATATCCGAAAGACTGGTTTCAGGTGAATTCCAGGTTAATAAATGAATATGGTTGAGCATGATCACATAACCGAGAACCGATAACCCTTTGTTCTTCGAACAGAACTTTAAACTCTCAAAGATGACCTGAAAATACTTTTCTTCTTTAAAAACACAGAGCTATTCCACAATGGTAGAAGTGGAAAAATAAACCATTGTTTTGTCCGGATCAAGTCGGTATCTGCGCATTTCTTCCCCCAGTTTAAAATGTTATGGGACGAATGTCCCGAATGATTTTCCACACAGGAGTGATCTCCTGTGTGATCGTTGTAAGATCGTCCATGGGATGTACCATGGACACATAATAAAAAAGGGCATATGCCCGAATCGCAACACCTTCTGTCAGGGACAAATGTCCCGCTTCATTTCACACACAGGAGTGATCTCCTGTGTGATCATGGATTCTGAAAGTCGTGAATTCACTGCACAACGGCCTTAACGCAGCCAATCATTTCCTGGAGAAAAACCTGCATTTTTGCGCTGTTGGCAACGTGTTCTATTGCCTCACGGGAATAGCCAAAGCGTACTGTAGCGAATGCTGGATCGATCAGATTTGGCAGACTGACCTGTAGCAGATGCCTGATTTTTTCGCGAGCATCCGTTGATAGCTGTCCATTTTTCGATGCAAAAAGGTCCCGCAAAACGGCAAGAATTCGATAATCCTCAATCCCTTCGCGCACGGCTTCCCAGCGGCGGCTGGTAACCGGCTTTGTTCTACCCGGATAAATTAAATTATACTCCATGCGAATACGTGACCAGGGATTTTCCCGACCGGCGTTGTAACACCAGAATCCGATACCAGACGCACCATGGCGAAATGCCGTTAGTGCTGCCAGTCGAAACTCATACAGCAGATTAATGTTTTTGACATTCGGTCCAATCGGCCGGGACGAAGTGTAGGAACAATTGTACGACCACATGTGCTTGCCATTTGTCCGCATCACCTCCATCTCCGGCAAATCGATACCAAGCCAATCGAAGGGCGGTACCCAAACATCCAAAACCGGCGCCATGGCATGAAACATGGGCAATTCACCACCACCATCCTGATATATCATCACTGCAGGATTTATAGAACGAGCCAGCTTGCCGAACTGCACCAGTTTGTTGACAGCACTCCATCCATGCCCTGCCGGTTCATCAATGGGATAAAGCGCAAATTGGTCAGTTGTAAAGCCCTTTTCTGCTAAATATGCAACCAGCTGTGGTAAATAATCTGCAAAATCCTGAGTGTATTTATCCGAGCCAAAATCACCCTTAATATTTGGAAAACCGTGTATGAGAAGAAAAACATCAACTCCGGTAAATTGCTGTACAATGGGATCCAAGTTTGAGAAATCGACTGAGGAGATTATCCCGTTTTCGTCGTAGGAAATGTCCCCATGGTGAACCAGAAAAACGTTGTTGCCGTGGGCCAGCAAATCGGGGATTTCCGGATCGGTTGAAGGTGACCAGGTGCACAAGCGAAAATCGCCCGATGCTGCCATTGTAAATGGCAGCACTTCGAACTGAATATCCACGCGTGTTTCCGGTGCCGGGACTTCGTGTGGATTAGTCGGCGCATCGAGGACACCAGCACCGTTGAGTGCCTGGAAAATAATTTCTAATGGATAGTTACCTGCTTGCACATCGGCAAATTCTACATCGAGCCAGATTTCCCGACTTTGCAAAGGGGGAATGCTGATGACACCGGACTCATCCAGTTCCGGCAAGGCATCCCATGACACCTCCCCAAGGGATGTTGGCGTATCCACTGAGCGTAAAGGTGTGACAACAATTCCCGCATCCGTTGCACCGATTTGAGTTCGCACGTTCAGCAAATGATGCGTGACATTGAAAAGAACAAGTGGAACCGGCTGGTGTTCGCCGGGCACAACACTGTATTTAAGTTGCAACGGATTCTCAGCTTTCGTCGGAATCTGTTCATCGACACCTCGATTGTTCCACATTTCACCAACAAAAGCAACCAGACTTGTGCCCTTACCAAGTTCTTTCGCAGAACGCACAGCCCTGCTCACGGCAATAGCATTTTCTGCAAGTACGTTTAATCTCGCTGTTTCCTCGATCACTGTTTGTTTTTCCACAGCTGCTAAGCCCGGAAATGCGTGCTGCCGTGGCCCCACCGCAGCCATTCTTGCTTCCAATTCCAGTTTTTTGACACCGAGCGCTTCGGCGGAAAGCAGCAAAACCGGCGATACATCCAATGCAGATGTGCGCAAGATCCCGATCGCTCGCTGCACCAACGCCTGATCATTAGCAAAGGGGTGCACAACAACATCACGCTCTCCATGCAACAATTGCTGTCCATTTTCATCAGTTAATTGCCAAGTGAATTTGTAATTTCCTGGTGTACCGAAATCCACAGGCAATTGTAATTGCCCGGAACCACCCAAAATGGTGGCAGTTGCCTGAAATTGCGCACCATCAGGAGCGATGCAGCGTGCCAGGGCGAGCATTTTGGAGGGAGTTGGGTTAGGATTGGAAATATCAAATTTGATTTTGGATCCACTGAAAATCTGATTCCAGCGTAAATTCCGCGGGATCATGCGCAAAGCAGCACTCTGGCGCAATCCAAACCACGACCCTGTGTTGCGAATATCCCCACGATAGGTTGGCCATTGTTGCAGCGTTGATTTATTCGCAGGTGTTTCGAAACAGAATGTCAGCCCGGCTTCTCCACCGGTGATCGCCATTTCCAGTTTTCTTGAATTGCCGGTAATGTTGCCAAAGGCCGGAGTCACGTTGATTGTTCGCGTCTGTAATTGTTTATCAAAAATAATCGCACCATCGTTGCTCAACGCCAGCACATGGCCACGCTGTGTCGACAGCACATATTCCATTGTGCCATCGTTATTCATGTCGATAATGGCACCGGATGCGAGACTGCGGCCTTGCATATCGATTCGCCATAGTTTGTCACCAGTTTCGTTAAATCGAAAAATGATGCCCGTTTGCGTGATAAGAAAGATGTCCGCCTGCCCATCGAGATCAAAATCTCCCACGGAAATGGAAGAAGCAATCGGCATTTGCGTCGGATATTGCCAGACTGATTCTCCTTCAGCATTGAAGCAATACACATCACCGGAGCTCGACGCCGCAACAATATAAGCATTCCCATCGGAGGCTGCGAAAATTACCGGCGCTGAAGCAGACCAACCTTGTGTGGATTCACCTATCTGAACCTGCCACAATTTGGTACCATCATTTTTTAAAAGCTGGACAGCCCCATCCACCGTGACGACAGCTATTTCCAATTGACCATCGTCGTCCACATCGGCAACGGCCGGGCTGACAGCATAACTGCCTGTAGAAGCCCTGTGTTTCATATTGCCACTGAGCGCGTCGTAAATAACCAGGTGTCCTTTCAGTGTCGTTTGGATGACTTCCATATTTTTATCCCCATCCAGATCGGCAATCACGCTGGCGCACCATTCGGAGCCAGCGGGCAACTCGGTCTGCCAAACCAGGTTTCCAGTGCCGTCAAGACAGGAGAATTGGCCGCCATTATCGGCTGCATAAATCAAAGCCGATTCTCCTTTTCGTTGCAATATACCGGGATACGTCATGAAACGCGCCTTCGTGCGCCAGCGCCACAAAGCTTTGCCATCTTTGCCAAGCACGATCAATTCTTCCTGTCCGGTAAAAACGACTTCATCCCAACCATCATTGTTAACATCTGCGACTATGGCTGCACTTTCGAGGAAGCTTTTCTGATTGGTTGTCCATTTGAGGGGGAGATTCAGATTTTGGGCGGGTGATAAATCTGGAAATATGAAAGCGAGAATTAGGATACAAAGGCAAAAAATTACACGGCAAATTGATAACGGTATTTTAGTGAGAGAATGCATGATCGCTCCGAATTTCTTGAAATGATTTGCAAAACAGGACGCCTATGGAAATCATTCCGGTCGCCTGCTTTTTAGCGTACCGGAATCTAAAGTAGATCGCTGATGCGAAAATGGATTCCGGATAAAAGCATTCCGGAATGAGACTTACAACATTTCAGAAATAAATTATGGATCCGGTTCCAGTATAAAAAACAGTTCACACTCAATCAATCAACCCGTGGTACCGGGCCATGTAATAGGGCAACAAATAAATCGTACCTTCGTGCTCGGTGTAACCACTGCCTTCAGTGGCATCAAGCGCAAAACCATCGCGGTCGAGGCGAACATGGCAGCGCTCATCGATAGGCAATGCACGACCTCTTACGTGCCAGCCAACTTTTCCTTCATGCTCCTGTGCTTTTTCGAAGACATTGTCCGGACGATCCGGCGTTTCCGGCCGCCAGCCCTCGTTCACGACCTGTCCCGGCGTTGGATCGAATACGATGTCCGATCGATGCCGGTTGTCCATGTGGTAACCGATTAAATCGAGGGGCAGCTTCTCCAGCGTTTCGATGGTGTCGTCCACTTTGAA
Source organism: Deferribacteres bacterium (assembly GCA_020633655.1). Classification (GTDB taxonomy): domain Bacteria; phylum Zhuqueibacterota; class Zhuqueibacteria; order Zhuqueibacterales; family Geothermadaptataceae; genus Bioreactorimicrobium. The sequence goes on along the minus strand of JACKDF010000002.1, from coordinate 403,883 downwards.
GTCTGTTTTGTAAAACTCACGCGCTGTGAATTGCGCATAGGTGCCGGCTTCGGTAAAATATTTTCCGGAATCGTAAACACCCTCGTCCACCATTTTATTGAAACGGCTGGCCAGTGCAGCGTAGATTGTATTCCAATAGGCGCTTTTTTGTTTACTGATGTGAAGCCATGAATTTTCCAGGCTCTCGCGGTACATCATAATGAGTTCGGGATCGGTTTCATAATTGAGCAACCCGTAAAAGCTCATCAGGCAGAGATTATTGTCCCAGGGCACGACATCATCAGGCGGGAAAAACATTTTCGAGAGCATAGCATTGATGTGGTAGACGTGTTTGTCACGCAGTATTTGTGCTGTATCGAGATATTTCTGATCGCCGGTAACATGATGAGCAACGTTGAGAAAAGATAGCATCATCATCGAATTCAGTCCACGCTGATCCCAGCCCCAAACGGAATTGAAAAACTCTGGTGAAAAATTCGCCCAGCGCGTTGGTTTGCCATCGTGGTCGACGAGCCTGAAACCGTGCCGAATAAGGTGATCGGTGATGTCGCGTACCACTTCACGCACGGGTGCTTTTTCTTCTTCGGTTTGGGCCACGAGGTCGTAGTAAATCGCATAAAAGAAATAATGTCCCGACAACTCATCTGAACTGGTGTCGCATTTCCACAGGTACTTGCCGTCCTTGCTTTTAACAAAGCGTGGCAGGATTTCTTTCCAGAAAGGATCTTCTTCCTGTTTTTTCTTGTTGTAGGCGGCGCCGTATTGCTCATTCACCGGATCTGGCCAGTCGAGGGGAATGATAACGCGGGCGGGAAAGCCCTGCTCGTGGGTGATATCAACCAGCCATTTGCATGCTTTAAAACTGCGATCGGCCAGGTCCTTCGCCTGTTTTTCACCGGTTACGGCATAACGAAATGCCTGCGCTGCACCGTACATGGCGGTGTACATACCGTCGTTGTCGGAAATATCCGGCCGCCAGGAGTCAGCATCGTAGCGCGTCCGCAGGCGGTTCTGGCAGACGAAACCCATGCGGTTGTGCCGGGTTTCGACCTGGTCAGTAAAATAAGCTGCTTTTTCTTCGAATGTCATGTTTTTGGGCACAATGCGACTCACGCCGGCGTCGGTGGCAAACCAGGCAGTACCGTCCTCAGCGACAGCAATGGCATTGACGTGATCGTTCGGTAACCAGCGGCGGCTGAAGCGGTAGTTGAAGAACGTGCCGTCCGTTTTGAACGCACCCTTGGTTGTCCCGAACCATACAGCTCCATTTTCAGCAACTGCAATTGAAGTGAAATCTTTGTAGGGCAGACCTTCTTTTCCGGCGAAAAGATGCCATTTTTCACCATCGTTATAACCAACACCTTGTTTAGCACCAAACCACAGACGGTCTTTTAAATCAACTGCGAGCACATTAACGTTTGTCAGCGCCCAACTGTAGTTTTCGTCAGCAGGTAATTTCTGTTTCCAGTTCTTTTTCTGTAAATCTGAAAAATATAGACCAGCTTCAGTCCCTGCGACCAATTTACCTTGCCAATTAACAGAGCGCAATATTTTTCCGGTTTCTTTTGGCAGGTTTAATTTTTCCAATTTCTTTTTTGATGGCATTTTACCGCTGTATTTTTCCCAGTTTGTGCCATCAAAAATGTAGGCTGATTCAGCAGTGATTGCAACTGGCTCTCCTTTTTCAGTCAAATGAATCAAATTGATTTTTTCAGCAAGAAGACCATCTTTTTCAGTAAAAACAGTGGCAATATCCTGTTGAAAGGTGTCCGTACTTTTGTACTGCGCAAAGGCAACACTGGCAAACAATAGTGTGAAGACAACAATTTTTCTCATAGCATACCCTTTCGATTATTTAACCGCGAAACACGCGAACAACACGAAAAAACATTTTCGCGTATTCCGCGTGTTTCGCGGTAACCCAAATTCTATATGATCATCTTTTCTCCATCACCATTGCTGGTATCATCTCCGCAGGCGGCTCGGATTTCGACCAGGTCTTTCTGCAATGCTTTGCCATAAAGCGAGATATCCGAGCTGTGCAAAATGATGTTAACACCGGCTTGCACCCATTCGATTTGCACTTGTGGCGTTTCGGAAAAATGGATACCAACAGCCGTCCCGTTATCACGGCAGGTTGTAATGATGGATTTTACGGCTTTTTTGAATTCGGGATTTTGATAATCTTCGGGGATGCCCATGCTGCAGGAGAGATCGTGCGGTCCGATGATAACACCGTCGAGGCCGGGCACGGTGATGAGTTGTTCCAGGTTTTCCAGCGCCGGTACGCTTTCCACATTGATGAGCAGAATGTTATTCTGATTGCCTTTTTCGGTATACTGCTTTAAAACAGGTTCAAATTCATTTTTATCAGCCAGCAATTGCTGCAATTTCCGTCCTTTGACCGGATGATGTTTGACGGCACCAACCAGTGACTGCACCTGCTCCACCGTTTCAATATACGGCGCCAGAATGCCAACAGCCCCTCCGGCGAGGGTCATACTGGCTTCATAGGGATCCGGCGATGGCGTGCGCACGATCGGCACCATGCCCAGAGCTGCATACAACCGGCACATCAGGGATATTTTCTCGCGCTCCCAGGCGGTGTGTTCGAGATCGAGAAAGACAAAATCCAAGTTCGCCTGCTGCACTGCCCCCGGCCAGTGCGGCGAAGGACACACGACCGCTGAGCCATAAACGCGATCACCATTTTTTAATTTAATTTTGAACTGTTGTCCTGTCATTGTTCCTCCAAATTCGAACGCAATAGATCACTCTAATATGAATTCAGACGGGGTTTGAAACCCCGTCTGAAAATTTTCATTTTCTACCGTGCAAATCCCACAGCAGCCGGATTCTCTGCTATCATCTGCAGGGCATTATCAATGAGTATTTCACCGGTGTTTTCACCCAGGCTGGTGCGACTGATGTAATCATAGCGTTTAAAACTGTTGAAATCGACACGGGTTAAGATGTAACCAAAGGCATCGTTGGTGAGACCGAAAAGAAACGGTGCCTCCGTCTTCATCTTGCGCTTGAGATAATAACCGATGTTGGGCAAAGCCTCCCCCGGAATGGTGAGAATTTGTGCCGGGCCGAGGTTAATCAAATTCACTCGCGTTGAAACCATGCCGTCATCACCGATGGGATAATCCAGGACTGCATGCTCTAAAACCATGCGCAACAACGGCGATTCCAACGGGAATTTGACAATTCGGCTGGTGCAGAAAACCTCCGGATTTTCAAGGAGTTTTGCCGGGGCAACGATGCGCAATGCCTCATCGGCGAGCAGTTCGCCGATGCGAATGCATTCCTCCCAGGTGTTGTTTTCACCGCCCTTGCCGTCACGCGCATCGGCTGTGACCATGCCGCCCTGCGCACTGTTGACGAAAATAGCAACGCCTCCCGCCTTCTTTTCGATGCGGTCGTATAGTGGCCCACACAAATCCGGACTGAGAATACCCCGCTCGTTGCCCAAAACTTCGGGATGAATAGCGTAGTTCACCAGTGTCGCGATAGTTTTGCCATCGGCACCAACTGCTTGTATAACGCCGCACCGGGGATCATAAAGTTTTTCTGCATAATAATTGAATGCGATTTTGCCTTTTGCTTCCGCGACAGCAATTTTCAGCGTTGCCGGTTGCCGGCTGTCAAAAGCTTCCTGAATGGCCTCGGCCATTTTGTGCACGCAAAAATCGATGTATTTCAGATCGATGCCGCTGTTGCCTTTTTCATCAGCGAAACCGTAGGCATCGGGGGCGCTGTGGGTGTGGGTGGCGCTGAGGAGGATATTCTCCGCAGGAATGCCATTCACGAGCTTGCGCACACGATCGCCCAATACAGCCGGCCAGCCAATATTGTCGATACTGGCGATGGCGAACACTGTACTCCCATCGTCCACGACCATAGCTCGAACGAAGAGATCGCCTTTTTTCATGGTGACCGGTTGGGGAATGCCAACACCGCCGGACACCGGCAGTAACGGATTTGGTGTGACAACACGCACCGCCGCACCGGCTTTGAATTCACCGGCAGCATTTAAAGAAAATGGGAGTAAAATAAGAGCAACAAAAAGTGAGAGATATTTTCGCATTGCGGGCGTCCTTTCGATGGGACAGTCTTCTGGGGTCGCTTGGAATTCGGTCAACAAGATCGTGATTTTTCACGCTTTGGGCAAGTAAGGATTTATCACCAATTGTAACGGAATGATGCAAGTGAACTGATGAGTCAATTCAATAGTGAGACTTTAAAGTGAGAAATTCAATTTGACTTTCCATTGATTTTTCTTTACGTATAATTGTCACATGCAAGGAAGTTGACAACCAACTGGAACGATGCAATAGTGACTTCGGACGTTGATTTCAAAACAGTTCTAACGCATCGATCGAATGAGTTTTCATTATTGAATTCACAATACTGATATGCCATATAAACCTGGAGGAGTAAATGCACGATTTAAAGAAATTTTTAGTTCTCACTTACGGTTTTTCCTGGGCAATTTGGTTGAGTGCAATCGGTTTAAATCTCTCGGATGTCCCCAATGGTATCCTGATTCTCCTGGGTGCATTTATGCCATCCATTATGGGTGCAATCCTGTCAACTTACAAAAAAGACAAAGATGTAAAACGGAAATTTTGGAATCGCGTATTCAGTTTCAAACGGATTGGCGGTAAATGGTTTTTAATCATCATAGGATTTTTTGCAATAAACTGGTTTGTCGCAGTTCTTGTTTATAGAATAGTAGTGGGAAATCTGCCTGAGTTTACCAATACCATACAAACGCTGACAAGCCCGGGTGCACTTATCGGTTTTACCCTTATTCAAATACTCGGCGGTCCACTGGCGGAAGAACTCGGCTGGCGTGGATATGCTCTCGATATTCTTCAACAAAAATGGACTGCTCTAAGGTCAAGTCTCATTCTTGGTTTCTACTGGATTGTCTGGCATTTCCCGCTGTTTTTTGTAAAAAACACATCCCAGATTGATATGGGATTCGGTACAATACTCTTCTGGTTGTGGGTGGTCGGTACATTTGCTACTGCGCTCATGATGACCTGGATATACAACAACTCGAATCGCAGTATCCTTGGCGCTATTATAATTCATCTTATTGGCAACTATGTGAATGCCCTCATCGGGAGCGATATTCCGGGAGATAAACTGGTTTTTGGCAATCTGGTTTTTACTTTAATTTCACTGATTTTAGTCGTGCTGATCGTGATATTTTATGGCCACAAAACACTGACACGGACTCCACAACAAAATGGATAACCAGGGATTGATTCATAAATCGGACGTACTACGAGCACCTACGGTTCTTCGGATGAAATGTACTCGGGCAAAATCAGAGCGTTTGGTATTGGGGCAGGCTACCAGCATTTCTTTTGGAAGGACATGTATGCAACTGTCCAGGCAACTCCATTTTTGCAACAATTTATCGATGAGCAAGACATAAAAATTCGAAACGGTTGTCAGCTCAATCTTCAGCTTCGGATTGGCTATCGATTTGAATTTTTCAACCAGCGCTGGTTCCTGGAACATTCCGATGCATTTAACCACTGGCTGGTGTACACAATTTCCCGGATTCCTTTCAGGCAGTCGAAGATGGTACAGCAAAATATCTTCTGTTTGAGCCGGGACTGCATTTTGGGTTCAGGTTTTAATATGAAAAAAACAGGATTCAAACAATGAGGGCTGATTACGAATAAGGGAGTTTGAATTTTTTGTTAACTGTTTTTCGCGGCAAGAAAATTGATGGCCGTGATTGAAACTCGAAAAAAGAGGGATTTTGTGATATAAAATTTCTAAGGTGAGTTTAAATACAATTTTAGTCCTTATAAAAAAGGATTTAATTCGTTATTTTTAAGTCAATAAGAGTTGATATAAAATTTATTGGTACATTGTATGTACATGTTAGCAATCATTTGGTATTTTGTGTGAATTACACAAGAATTATTTTAGCGCATTGAAAATTTTAAAGCTGCGATGGGGGAATTTTATTTTTTATGTACCTATTCTTTTAGACATTACGAAATATAAAGATGTGAAAACATGTGTTTCCCGGGGATATCAAACCACTAAAATTAGTAAATGCAAGATAATGCGAGGTATCAGGAGATTAAAATGATTCGTAATAAACTTATTAGTTTATTTATGTTTATAATAGCTTTTTATTTTCTAAGTTGTGCATCTATGGAAAAGGAGTGGAAAAAAACAAAAGAGAGCAATACAGTAAAAGATTATCAAATTTTTATCCAAAAATACCCAGAGTCTAAATACTCCCAATCTGCTATGATGGAAATTGATTGGAAAAAAATAAGGGAATCAAATTCTATAGAAGAAGTAGAAGAGTTTTTATCAAAGGGATACAATCTTCCTTGGGAATATAAGCAAATATCAAAGTTTAAATTAGCAGAATTAGAATGTCTGAACAACGCTCTGAAACAACGAGATCTAAATTTATATATTGAATATTGCGATCTTGTTGACAAGAATTTTTATCAGGACGAAGAAACCTCAAAAGCCGTTTTTCTAGATTCACTTTGGGCATTAATACATCCCCCAAACACTACCCTAAAAGAAATGCTTGATTTCTTGTCAATACTTAAATATTCATTAAATAAAGATACTATCTCTAACGAAATATTTTGGGATTTGAGTTTAAAAAAAATAAGTATTAAAAATCGGGAAAAATATACGAACCTGGTTAAGGTAACATTACCGATGGTGTTGATTGTTTGGAAAAATAATTTAAGAAACCTGAATTCACTTCAGGCACTTTGGGACTCTGAAACTGCTTTTAATAATGAAATTAAATATTGGGATTTTTATGACAACTCAACATTGACTGATTCTAGTTTTCCGTATAAAATGACTGAATTAAAGAATGAATTCAGTGAGAATTGGTTTCGAGTAGCTAAAGCCTCTGACGATCACATCAGTTATCTAGAATACTTGTTTTATTTGTATTCCAATAAAATTAGTAGCGATGTAAGAAAAAGAGAAGTGTATAATTTAGCATTAACTAAATTGTGTGAATATGTTGAAAGTAATAGAAATGATGACATCTCTTTCTTTTGGTATTATTTTAATTTATTCAACGGCAATAAAATGGTTAAACTCGATCATTGGAAATATATCAAATCGAATTATGCAGTTGGATTTCCTTTTCATATAAATCCGAAAAACATATATGATGAATTCTTAAAAAGATTTAGGATTGCAAAAATTGAACTTGAACTTGCAGGTAAAATAGAGGGGTTCCAACAAAAAGACGAAAACATTACAATTCCCAAAATCAAAAAATACTTTATTGATAATTTACATTCATCGTTATCCGAGCTGGATTTATTGGATAAAACCGGCCAGGTAGGACTTCGACTTTCCCTTAATATTGAGCCAACAAATTGGGTAACTATAAACAAAAACGATCCATTCATCGGTGTTATCGACAGACCCCCCAGTACAATTTACTCGATCCAACCAGTATTATTTGGTACTGCTACATTTTATTCACTCTTCTCAGGAAACAAACTATTTGAGTATCAGTTTGGATATGGAAAAACTAATTTAATACGTGCATCAACCAATCAGTGGGATGTTATCAAAAGGGAAATTAAACTAACCATTTTCGATTTGCTTATATTAATGAGCAAAGATGGAATTTCTCCCAAGCAGACATTAAAAATGCTTGAAAAGCATAAGAATTTATTTATTTCAGATGAAGGGAATCAACTGGAAATTGAAATACAAGAAGTAGTCGAAATTATAAATGGAAAAACATCTTTTCCTGTATCTAAGGATACCGAACCGATAGTTTTTCCAAGTTCAGTTGAATATAAAGAACCGATCTCCTGGTTATTCCAGAAAATCCAAAATCGAAGACTACATATTCCTACAAAATCAATCGATGCTGATCAATAAAAAAATTAGACTCAATTTTAATTGCCTATTCCCAAAATTGAATATGATTCTTAAGTGCTAATTTCAAAATAGATTGTTTGAAAACTTTTGAGGCTCGTCTTCAAATCACCATTTTTGTATACAGTTCTATTTTATTGAAAAAAACAAGAACGGCAAGTGAAACACCAATCAGCCAAACCAATCTCCTGTGCATTGCTCAAAATGGGAATCGGATTGAAGATATAATTTCCGCAAAAGGCACATTTTTCATCTCCCAAAGTTGCTTGTCGGGATATTTTTTGCTCATAACAGCACGGTTTTTCGTATTTGCTACCAAAGTTAAGGATATATTTGATGCGCAGGTTAACAAGCACATTAGTATTGGTCAATTTCATCTTCTTCCTGTCTTGCGGCGCACTTGACCGGCTGACAAAAAAAGACAAATCCACCCAGGGCGAAGTCCTCTACAACGGCATTATTTTACCGGGACAATGGCCACCCGACTATGGCCCCTTGGACTATGGAAAATACAACCGTCAGCCCATGCCTGTCCCCTATCTCGCCACACCGCCGGCTGTCATCCCCATCGACGTGGGCCGGCAATTGTTTGTTGATGATTTTCTCATTGAACACACAACCCTGAAGCGAACTTTCCATCGTGCTGAACTTCACAGGGAAAGTCCTGTACTAAAACCGAATAAACCCTGGGAAATGGAAAACCGCTATGAAGAAGCCTATGGCGTCGGCGATTCCTCCACCAGTGCTATGGTTTTCAGTGATGGGGTGTGGTTCGATCCGCAGGATCAACTGTTCAAGATGTGGTACATGTGTGGCTACATGTGTTCCACCTGCATTGCCACATCCAGCGACGGCATTCACTGGCAAAAACCTTCGCTGGATGCAGGGGAAGCCGAAAGCAATATCGTGCACAATATACCCATCAAACTCCGCGACTCCGGCACGGTCTGGCTCGATCATGAGGAGAAAGATGCAGATAAACGCTACAAATTGTTCGTGGTTTACGGCAAAGGGCATGACTGGGCAAGTTATATCCACGCGTCGGCCGACGGGATAAATTGGGGCGAAGCCATAGCGCAAACCGAAAAACTCGGCGACCGCAGCACGATATTTTACAATCCATTTCGTAAAAAGTGGATTTACAGCATTCGTTGCTGCCAAAGGCCGACCACGGCGAAAGAACGCCTGCGACTCTACTATGAACACCGCGATCCCATCGCCGGGGCACAGCTGGCCAGTAAAAACGCCGTCTTCTGGCTTGGCGCCGACGAAAACGATCCGCAGCGCCCGGACCTAAATCGTCCCTGCCAGCTTTACAACCTGGATGGTGTTGCCTATGAAAGCCTGATGCTCGGCCTATTTACGATCTGGCCCGGACAGCCTGAAACGCGAGGAAAACCCAATTATATTGCCCTCGGGTTCAGCAGAGATGGCTTTCATTGGGACCGTCCGGACCGTCGTCCTTTTATCAACGTCTCGGAAAAATTCGGGGATTACAACTACACGAATGTGCAATCGGCAGGCGGCTGTTGCCTGGTTGTCGGCGATAAACTCTATTTCTATTTCAGCGCCCGTTCAGGCATGCAAAACAATAAATTTTCCGGCGAGTGCACCACCGGACTTGCCATCTTGCGGCGCGATGGTTTTGCTTCTATGGATGCCGGTGATAACGGGGGCACCCTCACAAGCCGGCCGTTGCGATTCAATGGCAAGTACCTGTTCGTCAACGCAGAGGTGCAAAACGGTGAATTGCACGCCGAACTCCTCGAGGAATCCGGTAATGTCATCGAGCCATTCTCCCGGGAAAACTGTGTGGCTGTTCGTACAAACAAAACTTTACAGGCTGTCCATTGGAACGGCGTGAATGATTTTGCTGCACTCGCAGGAAAAACAGTTCGGCTTCGTTTTCATCTGCGAAATGGCAAGCTCTATTCATTCTGGGTCAGCCCGGATTCATCCGGAGCCAGTCACGGATACATTGCTGCCGGTGGACCGGGTTTTACCGGCTCACGGGATACGGTGGGTTTAATGGAAAAAGAGAAGGAACAATTTTAGTCTGTTTTATGCATGCAATACTTTACGTAAAAGATGGCCAGGGGATATCCCCTGGCCATCTTTATGTCTCATTCATTTCCACCTCACTGAACCCAAAAAAATGAATACAAAAAACGATGAAAGGGACCACATGTTATTAGGTGCACGAGCTCATGATTTCGGTAAACTACCGGTTGAAGAACTCGCAAAGAAAATTCAGGAAAAGAAAATAGCTTATATCCAACTTGCGCTCGCAAAGGCGATTGCAGGCATTGATGATCCTGCGGGAATTTTGAACCCGGGCTTAGCCAGTTATTTCAGAGATGTTTTTTATAAAAGAGATATCAAAATTTCCGTTTTAGGTTGTTATCTCAATTATGCCCATCCCGACCAGGAGCAGAGAAGGAAAAACATCGAAGTATTTAAACAACACATTCGATTTGCCCGGGATTTTGGTTGTAGTGTGATCGGAACTGAAACGGGTTCCATAAATGCGGATTACTCCTGCAATTTCGAAAATCAAGGCGATAAGGCCTTTCAAATCCTGTATGAGAGTCTACAAGAACTTGTGGATGAAGCGGAGAAATTTGGCGTTTTTGTGGGCATTGAAGGGGTTACGAGTCACATCATCTCAACACCAACGAGAATGAAACAGATGCTTGATAAAATTGATTCACCTCATCTGCAGGTTATCTTTGATCCGGTTAATTTGCTGAGTATTGAAAACTATGAAAACCAGGACAAAATTATAGAAGAATCCTTTGATTTATTTGGAGACAAAATCGCCATTATTCATGCAAAAGATTTCATAATAAAAGACAATGAATTGCATCAATTAGCCCCGGGCAATGGCCTGCTAAACTATAAATTACTCTGCAAATTGATTAAAAAAAGAAAACCGTATATCGAAATATTGATGGAAGAGATGAGTGAATCAATAATATCAGAAAGTATGGCTTATATTGAGAAGTGTTATAAATTGGAATAATAAATGAAAGGGGACTGATTTGAAAAATGATGGTAATCTGGTAATCACCCACAATACAGAATACTGCATAAAGATATTTATTCTCCACTTTAAAAAATTTGCGAATTACTAACGTGAATTTTTCTCACGCGGAGTTGCTAAGCCAACGAAGAAAAGTTTTAATAAATAAAAATCAAAGCTTTGCGTCCTTTTTGGCTCAGTATAGATTTTTTATCTGTTAACCTGCTTTAATTATAAATCCCAAGACTGTGCAGCGGGTATCCCCTGCCCATCGCTCACTTTAAGCATTGTATGATTAAAGCAGGTTAACAGCTATTTTCAGAGAAAAAAAAGATCGCCCGTTATTAAATCCGGGCGATCTTCTGCGTTTAGGCTATTTTACTCATTCTGCCGTTGGCTCAGGAGTCTCCGGCCGTGAGAAGAACTAGTGAATAAGTGTCATTTGCTGTGTCATGCGACGTGTTGGTGTGCGCAATTCCAGATAATAGGTTCCAGCAGGAAGAAGTTTCCCTGTGCTGTCCAGACCATTCCATTCAAGCTGGTGTGTACCCACCTCACGGTTTCCGCGAACCAGCGTATTCACAAGCCGTCCTTTGATATCATACACATTTATCTCAACTTTCTGTGCAGCCTGCATTTGGAATTTAATTAATGTGGCCTTGCCCGAGATTGCCTGGAACGGATTCGGGTAAGCTGGATAGAGATGGAAATCGCCCGGCGTCGTCGCATCGCTTTCCTTAACGGCGGAGGGAATCGGGGATTTGCGGGTTTCCTGGTTTGTCGCCAGCGTCACGGAAGTTGTATTGTATTTCTCAAATTCTGAACCCTGATCCGCCGCGCCCGGAGGCAAGATGTAAAAATTCAGAAAAGAAACGATGGCCACTTTGTTGTCGTGATCCGGAATATCTTCAAAGTGGAGCCCATGGTTCCCATAGGCTTTTCCATCATCGCCTGTCTGGTCGTTAAATCCGGAATTGTCCAAATAGTAAGGTTCAATCACATTTGTTCCTGCCGCGGCAAATTCATGCACATCAGCCCACATAACCAGAGACCCTTCATCGGAGGAAACCTGAGACCAGGTACTCGGTTTGCCCTGGGAAACATTGTCCTGCTTGCCATCAATCTTCACCGATGAGTTATTGGCATCGTAATACATGATGTTGGAAACGGATGGTGAATAATCCATGTAGTACCACAAATTTGGTAAACTGTGGACACGGTAATTGATTTGCATGCTGAGCATTTTGTTATAAAAAATAGCTTGATAGGAAGTGGTTGGTCCACTGGCTGCACCTTGAATTTGCCGAATTGCACGCACCGGACCGGTTTTGTGACCGACATATTTACTACAGCCCTTACCGCTGCTGAAACCGCATACGCCGGGACCGTCACTCCAGAATTCTTCGGTTTCGTTTTGTGGTGTCAAGGCATAGGCACGAAATTTTATCTGATCAATCAGGTCGACGCCTTTGCCACCGAGGGCAGATTTGACCCGAACTTCATCCAGCACCCAACGGCGACTGTAGTGCATTATGTAATAATCGGATTCGATGTCTGCGGCATGTTCAACATCCGGTGGTACCAGTGCATAGGAAACGGAATTTTGGCCTTTGAAAGAAAGTTTGCTGGATACGTAAATATAAACATATCCCGTCGAGTTATCGAGAGGGTCGGTAACCTTGACTTCCACACGCTTCGCTTCTGTATCGGCAACCCAACTGTCTTCTGGCCCGGGTGCTTTATCGCCGGCATCTTCAACCATAAAACAAATTTCATCGTCCTGATCGAAGGATTTGTCGCTGTCTTCTGCTTGCAAGCTGCCGTAGATACCATTGCCTTCCCCAACATAAAGTAGATCTTCTGCCGGATGGGTTGCCATCGTTTCTTCTGGATTTCCCTTTGCTAATGAAGGTGGTACATCGACCATTGCACCGCCGACGTCGCCGTCTTGCCAAAAGGGACCAGGTACGGTTGTATCAACACGGCGTCGTTCGTCAACCTGAAACGGGATTTGCCGCCAGCTGTTGCTTGCGGCGTCGTAGGCGTAGCCAAATAATTGGTTCGGTTTGCTTCCCAGTAATTCAGTTATATTTTCGCCCTTTATAACCACAGGCTGATATTTTCGAATCGTAGAAAAATTATTGCCCGCGAAAAGTGGACTGAAAAACAGGAGGCACGCTGTCGTAACAATGATGAGTTTTTTCATTTTCATAATCCTTAATTCAAATGAAGCATTTTTGTTAATTTTAAAAGTGAATTGTAACATAATAAGGGTATCGACATTTTTGTAATCTTCTTTCATTCAGGAAAAGCGAAACAATTGCGAAACAGAAATTCATCACATGGGTAATTTCAGATGTGTCATTCCTGATTAGCAACCATCACAAATATGTACGTTACCTCGCCAGTAAATGCGAACGGTAGAATTGAACTCGAATAGTGACTTTTTCCAATGGCTGTGACGGGATGATTTTTAGCAAAATACCGGTCCATTGTTCTACACATGCTGCATCAACGCAAGTATTTTGCCAAAACAGTGATGTGAGGAGAAAACTATTCTGACTGCACTCGAATCGTCAAGGGATTTTCCATGTTCCGGCTGATTTGCTCCCCGGCGCTGCTGGCATTTGCCGGTAAAAGGAATATTTTGAAATGCGCAACGACGGCTTTGAGTTTGTCTGTGTCGGGAATATCGGTGATATACACACCATGGTTTCCCATAGCTTTGCCATCGGAACCGGTGAGATCGTTGAAGTGGCTGTCATCTCTGTAATAGGGTGCAACCTGGGTTTTACTTCCCAGGTGGCGAAATTCATCAATATCCATCCATGTAACAATCGAACCTGCAGCACTGGACATCTGTCCCCAATTTTTTGGGCCATTGGATCGCAACGCATCCTGGCGACCATCGATAGCAATGCCACTGTTTTCTGCGTCGTAAAAGCGTGGATTCGCTAATTCACTATCGTAATCAAGATAGAACCACAAATACGGCAATGGGTGGACGCGATAGTTCACCTGCACCGCGAACATCTTGCGATAAAAATAGGAAAAGTAACTGGTTGTGGGACCGCTTGCCGCACCCTGTACCATGCGAATAGCTCTCACCGGCCCGACCTTATGACCGAGATACCAGCTGCACCCTTGTTTCTTACTGAACTGGCAGTCTCCAGGACCGTCGCTCCAGTATTCTTCTGTCTCATTAAACATGCCCATTTTGCGTGAGGATTGCGGTGTGAGACCGTAAGCGCGGAACTTGAGTTGATCAATCAAATCCTGACCGTTGCCCTGCAATGTGTTTTTAATGCGAATTTGATCCAGCACCCAACGACGGCTGTAATTCACACGGTAGTACTCCGTTTCCACCACGGCGCCATGCTCCCGTCCATTGGTAAGATGGTAGGTGAGATCGCCACGCATACTCTTTGTTCCCTTGACACTGAAAAGATAAACAAAAGTTTGCGTTCCCGGTTGAACTGGATCGGAGATCGCTATTTCCAAACGCCGGTTCCCGGTCGCCGCTGGCGGACTGGAACCAGTTGGTGCCTTATCGCCGCCATCTTCCAGCATAAATACCAGCTCATCGTCATCGTCAAAGCGCGGATCTGTGTCGCGGGCCAGTTGGGCACCGAGAACGCCACCAGTGTAGCCGACATAGACATACTCCGCTGCCAGATGTTTGCGTTTTCCCGGTGGGACGGATAAATCCATGTATTTGCGTTCATCCACCTGAACAGGGATTTGCGTCCAGGTATTTTGTGCTTTTGAATAGCGGAAGCCGGCAATTTCTTCGATAGCGCTGCCGATTATATCCGGCAATTGCGCCCCGGTGAGGACAACCGGCTCATACAAACGATAGGTGTTGAATTTTTGCGGTCCAGCAAGAAGGTTAACTGATAAAGTAATGAAAATGAAAAGAATAATAAGTGAACGATGCATGAAGAAATCCCTTTTTAGATGCATTGTGCCAAACAGATTAACGGCTCACAGCCGTAACGATAATAGCAGTTGAGATCACAGTGCCGACGGCAGCACCGATATGGTATTTACGTTTTCGCTTTTTATCCACAGTTTGCTTGTAACCAGCAGTAAATTCATGTTTTTGCTTTTCATCGAGATTGGCGATGTGTCCCTGAGGCACCTGCAAAGTTCGGGTGGATAGAAATGCATATCCCGCCCCCCAGCCGATGACATTGAGTAACGAACCTGAGAGAAATCCACCGGCTAATGCATTGTTTCCATTGTATTCATTCACTGCTTTATTTTCGCCATCGAGAAAATAGACTTTCTTCGCTCCGGTGAGTTCTTTCGATGCCAGGTCTTCGCCATTCTTTACCACGGCTGCACTTTTTGATTTTGCGGTGTCCAAATCAGGTTTTAAATAATCGCCGATATCAACAACATATCCGGATTTCACTTCGGTAATCAGCAAACCACAGATATCATTTTCCACGGCGATGACTTGCGCTTTCCCAATGGATTTATTATCCCGGACAATGGAATAGGAAGCATTCTCTTTAATGCCTTTAATGCCACCAACGTAGGCAACACATTTATCTTCTTTCACTTTGAGAACCCGCATTTCTTTTTCTTGTGCTAACGAAAAGACGGGGATGCAAAAAATACACACAAACAATCTTGCCATCGTGGCTGCTCTATAACGTTTCATGTTGATTTTCCTGATTGTTTTGGAGGTATGGAATTAGCGTGATATTAAAAATGTAGAAGCAGAGCACCCGATCTGCGTTTTTGACCGCAGCAGCAATAATTGGACAGGACAAACCGGCCATACCCTTTGAATCTGCAATGCAAATAAGAGGATATTTTGTAATTACCGCATAATATCGATGAAATAAGTGGTTTGCCCTTTGCTGTTGTCGGTGAAATATATCGAACCACTGTCACCTGTTGTGCCCTCTGCAATAACATCCCGGTTGCGGCGCACCCGATATTTTACCTGTTTCGTGAATTCCGTAATCAGATGTTCCGTGCGGCCCTGGTGATTCATGGTGTAAGTGAGTTCGTTCAGTGGTTTTTCTGTCTGACTAAAAATGACCATGCGGAACCCGCCAATTTTACAACCGAACCAGTTTTGCCCGTTTACCGGCTCAATCTTCGCATTAATTTGCATGGTGTTGGCATCCCCAATTTGCAGAACAGTTAAAAAGGTCCCTTCATCGGAGCGCAACTGGAATGTGTGATCACCGAAGAAAAATCGGGCTTTTTCGCCGAATTGGCCGGAATCATAATCGATGAGAGAGCCATCAGCAAATACCCATTCCCGACCGGGACCGCCATACTTATGCGTTTCAATATTTCGCGGCCAGAGCGAAATGATGACCATTTTTCCATGAGCCCCTCCAATGCGATTCGTAACACTGAATTGCCGTGCCGGTGTAACCCAATGTCCCAATTCGACCTGAAACCAGGTATTGTCCTCTGCAATGACATCAGCCGGCGTATGCAGCACAAAGTATTTTTTGTACCCGGATTCCACCCGATCCATGACCACAAGGAATTCATTATTCACAGCGCCGCGCAAATAAACCAGAGCTCGTCGCGCCAGTTTTGCTTTGTCACCACCTTTATAGGATTTTGTGTAATCATAATTCACATAATCAAAAGCATTTCTTTCCAATCGAAAAGCCTGTACATCGCCGATCTGAGAGACTTTTCCTTCCACAAAATCTTCCGGCTGGTCGAGTTTATTCACCCGCCCCATCTGCACTTGCAATTCCTTGTCCGGCCCGATGCCAAGCACATTGTTGAATGCCATTGCTTTTGCCGCCCGCTTTGCCCGAGGCACCTCTTTGCCGCCACTTTTCCCATGGACCGATGGGACAGCCAATGTCCCGAATTTGTAAATGCCGATGGCACCTTGCTCAGTCTCATTGTGACCGTTATCGTACCAAAACTTTGGCGCGGCGAACTGAACCAGCGTGGCAGACAACGGGTCGTGGCTGGATCGGAACGCGTAACCCTGTCCCAAATGCACGCTCAATTCCACTCCGAGCTGTTCCGGTGACAACTTTGGAACATGCCTGGTACCAAATAAAAATTTGTAAAACAGATCGAAAATGTGAGACTCATAATAACGATAGGAATCCAGTGGTTGGCCATAGGGGCTGCGCTCGACGAACCAGGCTGCAAATCCACTGGCTTTGGGATCTGATTTTACCAGATTGGCCGCAACGAGACTCATCATTGCACTCGGTTGCCAGTTGTTGACTTGCATCAGGCTGCTGGTGTTATGCTGGGTGAAGTAGTACTCTTTTTCGTAAGGCCAGGGATTCGTGTTGTAATACAGCCACCACGGTGCTGCCCGAAGCCAATTGTATTTTTCAAAGTAG
Source organism: Deferribacteres bacterium (assembly GCA_020633655.1). Lineage (GTDB taxonomy): Bacteria > Zhuqueibacterota > Zhuqueibacteria > Zhuqueibacterales > Geothermadaptataceae > Bioreactorimicrobium. Next base: position 386,591 of record JACKDF010000002.1, on the reverse strand, counting down.
TGCTCGCCCAGCGCCGGCCCCGAAACACTTGCCAACAACATGAGCCCGATGTACCCGTCCATCGCATAGCCATCCCCTTCGATCCAGTCACTGGAACCTTCGAACAATCTCTCAGAAACCTGCAACTGGCTGCGAACAAAAACCGCTTGAAACGAATCCATCATCGCTTCGGCTTTGCTCAGCCGTTGCTTACCCATATCTTCATCACCGTAAAAACAAAGCGCGCCACTGTAGACATGCACATTTGCCGCATAATGGTTTTCCAGCTTCACTTTGTTGGCATTGTACCGGTTTTCCCACAGCGCAATGAGTTTATCTACGATGCGCTGGCGTTGTGGCAAAGTCGAAAATGGATAAGTCCAGTCGTAAACAACCTGCAGCGCCAGGCTGCCAATACCGCCGTCGCTCGTCGCCAGATTTGAGGCGCCGTGGTGTTTTTCATTCCAATCGTCCGGAATTTTTATACAAATGTATTCTGCCAGTTCCAGGGCTTTTTGCGCGTATTGCTGCGTCGAAAGCATACCTGTAATGGATGATATCGTCGACGGATCAATCAGCGCCAGAAATGCAAAGGAGCGCGCTGCCCCAAAAAGATCGTTGTAATCGGATAAACCACTGGTTCCTGGCTGGATTTTCAGGATTTTGTTCATGTTATGCACAAAATCCTGAAAATCGTGATGGTAATATCGTTGAATGCGTTGCCGAAGTTCCGGCACATCGGCTTGTGTCAACAGGAGACGCGGATGCTGTCTTTGAGCTAAGGGAGAGCCGGGTTGTGCCTTGAATTGTGCCACCGCACATTGGCTTGAAATAAGCAACACGAATGTGTTGTATTTGATAATACTTTTAACGATGTTCATTGTAATTCCTTTTACAGTACAAAATCGCTTTGGAAACAGCGCCAAATCCATCCCATCGCACACTGCCATTTTAGGATATTTTTTGTGATACCTGGGATCTGTCCCGTAATAAATTAGCACCAACAAAAGGAATTGCAGAGAAAAGCGATGTGGAGAAAAAATTGAATATTCAACACAGAATAGGCAATTCTCAGGTTTGGCGATGGAGAACCTGCAACGTGCAACCTTTAACCTGTACCACTTAATTTGAATACGCATCAATTTTTATCATACATGAGAAAATGAGCAAGAATTCGGACACGAAGACAAGTTTGTTACAATCTTTGCGGGAGACCGCAATTCTCACACTTCGAAAACTGCTTTCATTACTGGGTTATTATTTAAAAGGTGTGTACGATCGCGCGGGCAGTGATCATCTGTTTCTCTTTTCCTCCGCCGTTTCTTTTTCTCTTTCCCTCTGTCTGGTTCCCCTGGTGCTGGTTATTTTCTTTGTGCTTGGAACATTCGTACCAGTGGACAGTATCGCCGGACAAATTGACTACTTCATCGATACTTTGTTGCCTTATCCGGACAGTGCTGCTTTTCTTAAAAATCTGGTCATCGGCCGGGTAATGGCGGTTTTACAACATAAAAACGTGGCCGGGTGGCTTGGTGGCTTTGGGCTCCTGTTCGCAGCGAGTGGGTGGTTCACCAGCATGCGTTCGTCGTTAAACGTGATCTTTCACGTAGAAAAAACGCCCAATAAAGTCGTCGGCAAAATGAAGGATATTTTACTGGTTTTGCTCATTCTTGTGTTTTTTGCCCTCTCCTTCGCGATCCTGCCCTCCCTGCAAATTCTGCTGAAATTCTCTCACGGTATTGAAAATGTTCTCGGTTTGCAGTTCGGGGCTTTTGAAGCCCATTTTTTTAATTTCATCACATTGATCACCATATTCTATATCTGCGCCGGATTACTCTATTTTATCCCGGATAAACGAATCAAGAAAAGGGCTGTATTTCTGGCAGCTTTCTGGGCAACGCTTTTTCAAAAACTGGTGCACCAAACTTTTGGATTTTATTTGGCCCATTTTTCAGCCTGGGGGGATATTTATGGTGCTTACATGGTTTTTATCGTCGGTGCCTTCTGGATTTACCTCAGCTCTATGACAATGCTTCTTGCAGCGATTATCGGGCAACTGTATCTGGAACGGCAATCGATACAGTCGTAAAAGGGATAAACCGGACATTGAGCGCGTCTGCACTGAGTAAAGTCGAAGTATCGAAATCCCTGGTTCCAGGCTCAAATTCGGGCCCTTCGGCAAACTCAGGGTCCGAATTTGCATGTATATCGGCAGTCGCATAAGCGGATTGAAAATATTTTTCAATAGAATTGAGAGCTTGTCCAGTAGGACCTCATTCCGGAGAACCACTATTTAGAGTGCATCTGGAAACGACGGATTCTGTGCAGGCTGTGTGAAAACGTTTAAACTTCACGGAGGCTGTGCGCGTCGAAGCCGGACTCACGCTCAACCAGGCGTTTTGACAGGCTCAGCGACCGGTTTGCGCTGCATTTTCACACAGCCTGGACAACATTGGAAGGACTCAAATCAGTCAGAACAATTTTTAAACTCACATATGGAGGAAGGAATGCGTCTATTCTCATTCATTTTAACTGCAGTTCTTATACCCACGCTTCTCCTTGCCGGAGAAAACGAAAAAAAATGGGACGTCAACGAAATTCATGGTGCGGTGGATTCGCTGGTTTTCGCCACCGACGAAGGCACCTGGATGAATCTTGATGTCAGCCCAAGTGGTGAAGAAATTGTCTTTGATATGCTCGGTGATATTTATCTTGTTTCGATACAGGGTGGTCAGGCGGTTCCCCTGCGACAGGGTGCGGCCTACGAAGTACAACCCCGATTCAGTCCCGACGGTAAATGTATCAGTTTTACCAGCGATGCAGGGGGCGGCGACAACATCTGGGTAATGGATCGCGACGGTGAAAACGCCCACCAGGTGACGGAAGAAGATTTTCGTTTGCTCAACAACGCGGCCTGGACGCCTGATGGCAACTATCTGATTGCACGCAAGCATTTCACCAGCCAGCGATCCCTCGGCGCCGGTGAAATGTGGATGTACCATATTTCAGGCGGAAAAGGTGTTCAGCTCACGACGCGTAAAAACGACCAGCAGGATGCCGGCGAACCCGTCGTTTCTCCCGATGGGCGTTTTGTTTATTTTAGCGAAGATATGTACCCCGGTGGCTATTTTCAATACAACAAGGATCCCAATAAACAAATCTACGTCCTCAGGCGCTATGATCGCGAAAAAGGCACACTGAAAACCGTGGTGAGCGGACCGGGTGGAGCCGTTCGGCCGCAGCCATCGCCCGATGGCAAACTATTGGCATTCGTGCGTCGTGTGCGTTTGAAATCCGTTCTTTACTTGCACGATCTGCAAACCGGTGAGCAGTGGCCGATCTACGATCAGCTCAGCCCGGATCAGCAGGAAGCATGGGCGATTTTTGGAGTGTACCCCAATTTCGCCTGGACGCCGGACAGCAAAAGTCTCGTTTTCTGGGCACAGGGCAAAATCTGGCGCATCGAAATTGCATCGAAAAAGGTTTCTGAAATCCCATTCCAGCTAACAGCGAAACATGCCATCGCTAAAGCAGTGCGATTCGAGCAAAAAATCGGTCAGAAAGAATTCGACGTAAAAATGCTGCGCGACGTGCGGACATCCCCCGATGGCGAGTGGGTGGTTTTCAGTGCGATGGGGCATTTATGGAAGCGAAAAGTGACCGATGGTTCATCGGAACGCCTGACGAAAAGCTCGCTCTTTGAATTTTTTCCAGCCTTCAGTCACGATAGCAAGTGGCTGGTTTTTGCAACCTGGGGTGATGAGGAACACGGCGCCCTTTACAAAATGAAATTTCCCTCTGGCAAACCGCAAAAATTGACGATGGAAAAAGGCTTTTTTATGGAGCCGTCCTTCTCTCCGGATGGCAAACGCATCGTCTATCGCCGGGGCGGCGGTGATTCCAGGATTGGATATGTTTACGGTATGGAACCCGGCTTGTACTGGACGACAGCAGCGGGTGGTCCCGAGCACATGATTTGCGAAAATGGCTCTGAACCGGAATTCAATTCCACCGGCGATCGAATCTATTTTTTAAGCGGTGGTGGTTTGAAAAAGAAATTCAAATCGGTATTGCTCGATGGCAATGATGAACGTGAAATTTTTGATCTAAAATATGTAAACGACATCAGTATCAGCCCCGATGGCAACTGGCTGGCTTTTACCGAATTGTTTCATGGGTACATCGCTCCTTTTCCGGAGATTGGCCAGAGTTTCACTTTGAATAAAGACTCAAAATCCATTCCCATCAAAAAAGTAACCCGTGATGCCGGTGATTATCTGCACTGGTCCGGTGATTCGAAAAAACTGCACTGGACAATCGGGCCGCAGTATTTCACCCGTAATCTTAAAGACAGTTTTACTTTTATCCCGGGTGCACCGGACAGCCTGCCGGCAATTGACACGAGCGGCGTCGATTTAAGCTGGAAAATCAAAGCCGATATACCGGAGGGCCAGATTGCGCTCACCGGAGCACGCCTCATTACGATGAACGGCGAAGAAGTCATCGAGAATGGCGCCATCGTCATCGATGGAAATCGCATTGCCGCCATCGGCAAAGCAGGGGAAGTGGATATCCCCGATGGTGCAAAAACGGTTGATTGCAGCGGAAAAACCATCATCCCCGGTTTGATCGATGCCCATGCGCACGGTGGCAATTTTGGTGGCGGATTGTTGCCACAACAACATTGGGCCTACTACGCCAATCTTGCATACGGTGTTACAACCATGCATGATCCGTCAACGACGACAGAAACGAGTTTTACTTTTGAAGAAATGGTGCGTGCTGGTGAAATCGTTGGACCGCGCGCATTTTCCACTGGCACCATCCTGTATGGCGCCGACGGCGATTTTAAAGCAGTAGTCAACTCCCTTGAGGACGCCCGTTCCCATTTGCGCCGCATGAAAGCGGTTGGTGCATTTTCCGTAAAAAGTTACAATCAACCCCGCCGGGAACAACGGCAGCAGATCATTCAGGCCGCGCGTGAACTGGAAATGGAAGTTGTGCCTGAAGGCGGATCTACATTTTTCCACAATATGTCCATGATTTTGGACGGACACACCACCATCGAACACAACATTCCGATTTCGCCGGTTTACAAAGATATTCTGAGCTTGTGGGCCGCAAGCAAAACGGCTTATACGCCAACCTTGCTGGTTTCCTATGGCAGTGTTTCCGGCGAATATTACTGGTACCAGCATGCCAATGTGTGGGAAAATAATCGCTTGCTGACCTTTTTCCCGCGCCCGATTATCGATTCGCGTTCGCGACGCCGTGAGATGCTGCCAGAGGATGATTTTGGGCATGTGCGTGTTGCCCGTGACTTGAAAAAGCTGAACGATTCAGGCGTGCTTGTCAATACCGGCGGCCACGGACAATTGCAAGGATTGGGCATGCACTGGGAATTGTGGAGTATCGCCCAGGGCGGCATGTCACCGTTGCAGGCACTGCGCTGTGCCACCCTCAATGGCGCCCAAAGCCTTGGCCTGGATAAACACGTTGGCTCATTGGAAACCGGCAAACTTGCGGATATCGTTGTTTTGGAGAAAAATCCCCTGGAAAATATTCGCAATACCGATAGTGTGGTTCTCGTGATGGCGAACGGCCGGTTGTACGATGCAGCGACAATGAATGAAGTTGGCAACCGCCAAAAAGAGCGTAAAAAATTCTACTGGGAACGCGGCAAAGCCAACGACGCTTTTGTATGGAAAGGCGAAGAAATCGGGTTTGGAGTTGATACGTGCGGGTGTTATGGCAGGCATTGATTCGTCGGACGATCAATAAAGGAAAACGGAAAAAATCTGCACATTGGTACAAACACGGCCTGGCGCGTCCGAGTGAACAACTCATGAAGACGCGATTTTCATTCAATCCCATCGTGTTGAAATCAAAGGACCAATTGATGAATGTCGTAAAAAACGCTTTTCACAATTATCCGCTACTCATTTTTTGGAGTGTTGTTTTCCTTATTTCCTGGGGTGTGCTCATTCTTTTCATTGGAGTACACGAATTCCCGATTACCGAGGGAAAAGCGGTCGCAGCGGGAATGGCTATATTACTCGGGCCCAGCATCGCGGGTTTGATTTTCATTGCCCTTACATACGGATTACGTGATCCTGGATTCCGTTTAACAAAATGGCGGGTTGGCACGGTATGGTATACCATAGCGCTATTTACAGCACCAGCAGCAACGCTCATATCCCTTGCCGTGCTTTCCTATTTTTCTGCCGAATTCAATCCAATGCATTTTATCTCCAATTTTAATTCAAATGCACTGGTGATGGCCATGAGCGCAGGAATTACCGTCGGTATATTAGAAGAACTGGGCTGGACAGGTTTTGCGGTACCCAAAATGAGAGCGCGATACAGCCTCCTTCGTACTGGAATTGGGATCGGACTTCTTTGGGGCGTCTGGCATTTTCCCCTGTTTTGGCAAGAGGAGACTTTTCATTCTGCTTTCGGTTTTTCACTCCTGCTTGCGCGCCTTTTTTCCTGGCTTCCAGCCTACCGTGTGCTCATGGTTTGGGTTTATGAGCACAACGAAAGTTTATTTGTCACAATAATCATGCACGCAAGCCTCGTCACAACGCTTATTATTTTTGACCCGCCCGTGCAAGGCCCGGCACTTTTGAATTTTATTCTTGCGAGAGCTTTTGTCTTATGGGTATTTGTCGCATTCATAACTGTATTAAAAAAGGGTGGTGTTAAAACGGGATAAAAATTAAACAATTCAAACCGCTGCATGTCTTTTTATGAAACTTAAATGATTCGTTTTCTTAAACAAGAGCCTGGAACCAGCGCCCTAAATTTAGATGCATGGCACTGTGCACATGTGCAAGAAAAGATTGCTTCTGCTCCAATGTTAAACTTCCAGAATAATTTCACCAGGATGACCATGGAAAAAGAGAAGTGGAGTGAAAAATGATACAGCGCATTGGGGTACAAAATAAGCAATGCATCCAATCGATTCACTCACATTTCATACATTTATTCACAGCCCTGCTGTTTTTTCTCCCGGTATTCCAGCTTCCAGCGCAGCACAATCCATCCTTTCCCGCACCTGAATTTGTACCACACTTCGAGCATATCACAATCGACGATGGCCTTTCCCAAAGTGCGGTTCGATGCATTTTGCAGGACAAAAAAGGCTTTATGTGGTTCGGCACCGAAGATGGATTAAATCGCTTTGACGGCTACAATTTCAAGGTGTACAGGCACGATCCGGAAAATCCAATGAGTCTGGGCAACAACTACATTCAGGCCATACATCAGGATGACGACGGCGCCTTTTGGCTTGGAACCTATGGCAGTGGGCTCAGCCGCTTCGATCCCAAGACAGAAACTTTTTTAAACTTCTATCACGATCCCGAGGATTCCGCAAGTTTGAGCAACAACGATGTTCGAGCTATCCTTCGCGACTCGGAGGGTATCCTGTGGATTGGCACCAACGGTGGCGGCCTCAACCGACTTGATGCACAATCAATTTCAACCCTGGGTGAAAGCGGAAATGCCGGGAATCAGTTCAAGCATTATAAATTTACTCCTCGTGATTCGACCAGTTTGAGCAGCAATACGGTTAATGAGATATTTCAGGATCGCGATGGGCGATTATGGTTCGGCACCTCCGCCGGGCTCAATCTTTATCAACCCACCGATAAAATTGAAAACAAGGAGCAATTTGTTCGTTTTGGTTTTAATTCGAAAAGGCCCAACAGCCTCAGTCATTCCACGGTATTATCGATATTTCAGGATCAAAAAGGAATGTTGTGGATTGGCACTGTCTGGGGGCTAAATCGTATTGATCCGGCCCATACAGAAAAAGGATTCACCCATTTTTTTCACGATTCTGAAGATCCCAATTCAATTGGTAACAACCTGGTTTTCGCCATCGGTTCTGACGACGCTGGCCGGTTGTGGTTTGGTACAGCGAAGGGGTTGACTCTCTTTTCTCCCACAGAAAAACGTTTTTTGCATTTAATGAAAGATGAGCACAATCCGGGTAGTCTCAACAATGACGCCATCTTATCCATAAGCCGCGACGGTGCAGGTACCATGTGGTTGGGGACTTATGGCGCAGGCGTAAATAAACACGATCCTTTTAAAACCAAATTCACCCACTACTTTCACAACTCCAAAAATCCAAACAGCTTAAACGACAATATTGTATGGTCCCTTAGCGAGGATAAAAATGGCCTTTTATGGGTCGGTACAAATGAGGGCGTCAATAGAATTAATCGCAAAACGGAGGACTTCACTTTTCTGCGACATGAGGAAACGAATCCCAACAGTTTAAGTAACAATATTGTCAACGCCATTCGTGAAGACCATCGCGGATTCCTGTGGTTTGGCACCAACTTCGGGTTAAACAGATACAATCCCAAAACTTCGGAATTCAAGCACTTCCATGCCGATTGGAACAATCCCAACAGCCTCAGTCATAATCTGATACAAGCGATTTGGCAGGATCGAACAAATCCGGACATTCTCTGGTTGGGAACGGATTACGGGCTCAATCGCTTCGATATGCAAAACGAAGCCTTCGCACATTTTTTTCATGATCCAACAAATCCCGCAAGCCTGAGCCAAAATCAGGCATGCGCACTATTTCAGGACAGCAATGGATTGCTTTGGGTAGGCACACGAACGCATGGCCTGAATTGTCTTAATACAGAAACGGGAGATTTTGTGCGTTATGGGCACGATCCAACAAATCCCGGAAGCCTGAGTAACAATGGGATTTTATGCATTTATGAAGATAAACGAAAAAATCTGTGGATAGGAACAAACAGCGGCCTGAACCGCTTTGACCGCGCGACAGAAAATTTCACCCATTATTGGGAAAAAGACGGCCTGCCAAACGCCATGATTTACGGTATTCTCGAAGATAATCAGGGCTTTCTCTGGCTCAGTACAAACGCTGGACTCGCTCGTTTTGACACGCAAACGAAGCAGTTTAAAAATTTCACTCCGGGTGATGGACTGCAGAGCAACGAATTCAATGTGGGGGCTTATTTTAAAAGCCCAGGGGGCGAACTCTTTTTTGGTGGTATTAACGGTCTTAACTCTTTTTATCCACAATATATTAAAGAAAATCCCAGGGCACCGGCTGTGCATATTACAGATTTTCGAATTTTCAACAACACCGTTCCGATCGGTTACAACAGCGATGGTTCAAAATCTGTTCTGCAAAATTCCATTCTCGAGACGGAGGAAATCCACCTATCGTACAAACAAAACGTATTTTCCTTTGTCTTTGCTGCTTTAAATTTCACCAATGCGCAGAAAAATAAATACCAGTACAAAATGGAAGGTTTCGACGAAGACTGGCTTGTTACTGAAGCCTCCAATCGTGTTGCAACTTATACCAATTTGGACCCCGGCGATTATAAATTCCGCGTCAAGGGGTCCAATGATGACGGAGTCTGGAATGAGACAGGCGCCTCGGTGAAAATCACTATTGCTCCCCCGTTTTGGCGAACATGGTGGTTTCGCACGATTGTGATCCTCATTTTTTCATGTTCCATAATTCTGTGGTACCGCAGCCGCATTCGAAAAATTGAAGTAAAAAAAAGAGAGCTGGAAATTCGCGTAAAAGAGAAGACGACAGCCGCATTGAAATTGCAAAATGCCTTGGATGAGGTGCAACACCTGAAAAACCGGCTGCAGGACGAAAATACCTACCTGCAGGATGAAATCCGAATCGTGCACAATTTCGAACATATCATCACCCGCTGCGAAGCGTTAAAAAAAGTGCTGCGCAATGTGGAACAAGTGGCTGCTACGGATGCCACTGTGCTGATACTTGGTGAATCCGGTACTGGCAAAGAATTATTGGCGCGTGCGGTACACAATATCAGTGTTCGGGGGAAGCGCCCACTAGTGAAAGTGAATTGTAGTGCCTTGCCGGTGAATCTCATCGAAAGCGAATTGTTTGGCCATGAAAAAGGCGCGTTTACCGGCGCAATCGCCCGAAAAATTGGCCGCTTCGAACTGGCCAATGGTGGCACCATTTTCCTTGATGAAATCGGTGATTTGCCACTGGAACTGCAAGTCAAATTGCTGCGTGTTTTGCAGGAAGGAGAGTTCGAACGGCTTGGCAGTTCAGTCACCCACAAAGTCGATGTGCGCATCATCGCAGCCACCAATCGCGATTTGCACACAGAAATTGAGCAGGGTCGCTTTCGTGAAGACCTGTTTTATCGCCTGAACGTCTTTCCAATCGTTATTCCCCCGCTGCGTGAACGTAAAGAAGATATTCCACTCCTGATCAAGCATTTCGTGAAAAAATACTGTCGCAAAATTGGCAAGCCGGTCGCAAATATCCCGCAAAGCTTTGTTGACAAACTGCAAGCTTACAACTGGCCGGGCAATGTGCGTGAACTGGAAAACATCATCGAACGGGCTGTGATTGTGAGTCCGGGGGAAAAATTGGTGCTCGGTGACTGGCTACCGAAAAACAATGGTCAAAACGGCAATTCTCAGCTTTCAAGCCTGGAGGAAAACGAACGCAATCACATCATCAAAGCTCTGGAAAAAACCGGCTGGCGCATCAGCGGAGAAAAAGGCGCTGCCAAACTTTTGCAAATCAATGCCAAAACCCTGGAATCCCGGATGAAAAAGCTGGGAATTGAGAGGACGAACTGAACCTTGCGAAAGCTGCGAGTCTTCGCAAGGGTCAACAAACCCAGCGGACGTTGAGCTTGTCGAAACGGGAGCGGTACCGCTTTCAAATTCAGGCCTTTCGGCGAACCCAGGGGCCGAACTTGCATCTTTTTCGACAGTCTCGCGAGCCTTCGCAAAGGCGAACCGTCTCAATCCTTATTCCTGACATTTCAGGAGTTCCTGATATTTAAGCAATTTTATCGCCACAAACGAGTCTCCAATCATCCTGCATATAAACCCACAAACTTCAAATTTACAGTTAGTTCCCACACGCCTTTCTCCTCATTTATCTTTTGGCATCGCATTTGACTTCATAAAAACCATTCGAAATTGATTGTCGATCTGAATTCTCACATACTTTTTGTTAACTGGAGTGAGAGACCGCTATGGGAAAAGAAACTTCGAAAAGGCACTATCTATTGGAAGCGAATTTTCAAATGGAAGTGCTGCAAAATCCCAAACCCACGCTTGTAGAAATCGGTGCAGACTGGTGCGGCGGCTGCGAAATCATGGCCCCGGTTTTAGAACGATTGGCTGTAGTCTACACAGATCGCATCACCTTTCGCACCATCGACATCGAGGCAAACGAAACATTGGCACGAGAATACGGCGTCAGCGAGTTGCCATTTCTCCTCTTGTTTAAAAATGGCCATCTGGTAGATCATGTGGTTGGCGTTATCTCGGCAAAGGAGCTTGAAGATCGGCTAAAAAATCTTTTGATGGAAAAGGAAAACTCACAATAAAATTCTTGAACCTGCATTATTCACGCAATGATCAAAGTGAGCGATAGGCACGGGATATCCCCTGCTCAATCTTGGGATCTATAAATAAAGCAGGCAAATTCGGACTTTTTAGAAAAGTCGTGTTTACTCAAACAACCGGAGGTATTTTATGAAACGCATTCTTTTTCTCACAATTGCATTGTCCTTTCTGTTCATCTCTCAGGCAGGGGCACAACAATTTCACGCTGGCATTCTTGGTGGTTTCAACATCGCCGATATGCGGATTACGGATGATTTTGGCAACCCGGAAAGAACCGAATCGATGAATTTCGGGGCCATTGGTACTGTGTTCGGCTATGAAATTAATCAGCAATTCACCCTGGAATTACAGCCGATGTATGTGCAAAAGGGCGCATTGCTAAAACATGGCACAACAAATCCCAACGATCCCGATCTTGAATTCAAATCCAATTTCATCGATCTGCCACTGCTTTTAAAAATGCATTTCGGTGAGGAAACTCGCCCCTACGTGCTTGCCGGTCCCAGACTTGGATTCAAACTCGGCTCAACGGCCGGCGGCAGTGTCATGGGTATCAATTTCGAAGCAGACACCGATCCGGTATTAAAAAATGTTGATATCGGTCTCACCCTTGGTGCTGGCATTTCAGCGCCTATCCGTAAATTTACAGGCTTCATCGAAGGGCGCTATTCCTGGGGTTTTATCGATCTTAACAAAGGGGGTACCGTTGAATTCCAGGGCGGTGGTTTGACACAAATCGATGAAGTCTCGGAGCAAGCAGAATTGAAAAATAAAGGTTTCGAACTCATGCTCGGTGTTACGATACCATTCGGTCACTAATGAAAAGAAGAAAACGAATTCTTTTATCGGGATCAACTTGGCAATTTTTCTGCATAGTAATGCTCATCTTCTCAATTTCCTGCAGTAAAAAAGCCATCGATCCCGAACCAACTTTTCCCTTTACAGCGCCCGAACAGACGGGTGATGGCTGGGAAATCGTCTCGCTGGATGCGGTGGGAATAAATGATATACCTTTGGCAAAATTGATGTTCAGGCTCGACACAACGACCGAACATCACGTTCATAGTTTGCTGATCATCAAAAATGGCAAGCTGGTTTTCGAAGAATATTTTCCCGGTGACAAATTTAATTTAGCGCAATTCACCGGCGAAACCGGCTTTGATCGCAACGACACCCATAATCTGTGTTCCGCAACCAAAAGCTTCACCTCAGCCCTGATTGGCATCGCCATCGAAAAAGGCTATATCGAGTCCGAAGAGCAGAAAGTTTTCGATTTCTTTCCCGAACACACGGACCTTTTAAGCGAAAGTCCGGAAAAACAAAATCTGACACTGAAACACCTGCTGACAATGACGTCCGGTCTTGAATGGGATGACGAATCGACATCTTATTTCGACCCGTTAAATGACATGAACCGCCTATTTCACAGCAGCGATCCCATACGATTTATTTTGAGTAAAAATTTCGTGCATCCTCCAGGCGAAGTTTTCGAATACAAAAATTGCAACACCAACGTGCTTGGTGAAATCATTCGCAAAGCCAGTCTGAGGCGACTCGATACCTTTTCCGAAGAGTACCTTTTCAGCACATTAGGAATCACCGACTTTGAGTGGCAAATGATCTCAGGAAATGTTGTCTTTTGTTCCGGCGATTTGCGCTTGCGTCCCCGGGACATGGCCAAATTCGGTTATCTCTTTCTCAATGGTGGCGTTTGGCAAGGCGAAAGAATCCTCTCACAGGATTGGATATTGAAATCAATTCACGGGCACAACGAATTCACTGATTATTGGTTCGATTCAGACGGTTATGGTTACCAATGGTGGTTGTGGAGGGACATAAACGGTGTTGCGCTCAATGCCTATGCAGCCTCCGGGTGGGGTGGGCAATGGATTATCGTTTTGCCGGATTGTGCAACGGTTTTTGTCATGACAGCTGGCAATTATTACACAGAAGAACAATTGACGATTCAAACAATTCTGACTGAATATATTCTACCGGCCGTTGCAGAATGAGTGCAATGTGCGGGTAATCCTGTTGGATAATCAAGGCATGCGCGGCCTGGCGGTGAGTTCATTTTGACAACACGGAGTGGAAAAATGACAACTCCCTTGATTAATTCGTGCATTGCGGAGAATTGACGATGGGGGCTGTGTCAAAACATAAATAGATCGAAGGCGCCTCGCCGAGTGGAACGTTCGTTACGCTCAGTGAGGACGCTTTCGCTCTATAAAAATAGATGGTTGGGGCAAAAAATAGAACAATAAAAAAGTGCATTGCACTTGCGGATGGAGGTGGAGATTCGAAATGAGATTTCATACAAAATTAAAACGACTATTTATTCTTATTCTCCTGTGTTCACTGCAGGCAAACGGGCAAAATGCACCGGAAAAGAAAAAGCTAAAACCGGCTGAGGCTGTTGTGCGGGAACTTTACAAACTGGTGACTTTCAATGCCGGACAAACTCCCGATTGGCAGTTGGTAAAATCCCTTTTTATCGACGATGCCGTTATTGTGCTGCGCACCAGCCGTACTGGCCATAGCGTTTTTTCAAGAGAGGCCTTTGTGCACGATTTTCAGGATTTCATCCTACGTGCACGGGTTGATACAACGGGATTCACTGAAGCAATCATTCCCATAAAAACCTTCGAAACTGGAGATATTGCCCAAAGTTTTGTGGTTTATGAAGCCAGCATTCCCGGCAGGAATCGTGCACCCCAGCGCGGTTTGGATGAATTCCATTTGATTCGACAGGACAGCACATGGCGCATCGTTTCCATTATCAATGAAATCCCGACACAAGCCAGACCACTGCCAGAGGGATTCACGAAGTTATTTGAATAAATTATTGTGGTGCCAAAGGATTTGGAACGTAAGTCCCCACCATTGAAAACATAGGCGTAGAATGCGCACTTTTCGAGCTAAATGCGGAGGTAAAAATGGCACGAAAACACAAATTAAAATCCATGGGGAAAATTCTCGGTTCCACCCTCCTCATCGCCGGGTTCCTATGTGGCTGCAAAGAGGACAATCCCGTAAGCCCGCCGCTCTACACTTACACCATTCCCGAGCAAATCGATGATGGTTGGGCGACAGCCAGCCTGGCGGATGTCGGTTTGCAGGAGGAAACGGTTGAAGAAGGCATAATCCGTATTCAATTCGGGCTCTACAAAGGAGTGCACAGCGTCCTCATCGTCAAGGATGGCAAGCTGGTTCTGGAGGAATATTTCAGCGGTGTTAATGCCGATGGCTATTCAACGCATTTCGATCGAACCATGCCACATTTACTCGCATCCGACACGAAAAGTATCACCTCAGCCCTCGTGGGGATTGCCATTGATCAGCACTACATCGCAAGTGTTGACGAACATGTTCTGCCCTATTTCCCGCAATACAACGATGTGCACACCGAACAAAAAGACCATCTTACTCTGGAGCATTTTCTCACCATGAGCGCCGGCCTGCAATTCGACGAATGGTCCTACCCCTATTCCGATGACCGCAATGACCATGTTGCGATGAATCAAAGCAGCGATCCCGTCCATTTTGCGCTGGCACTGCCGATGGAGGCAGAACCCGGAACCAGGTTTACTTACAACAGTGGTTTGCCAATTACTTTAGGAAAAATTGTTGAAAAAGCAAGCTTGATGCCTTTGGATGAATTCGCTGAGACTTATCTTTTCACTCCTCTAGGCATTTCCGACTACTCCTGGTGGCGCTATCCCAACGGAACATTTCAGGCTGGCGGCGGATTAGACATGCTACCGCGCGACATGGCGAAATTCGGCTATTTGTATTTAAATAATGGCATGTGGCAAGGCGAACAAATTATTTCCCGCGAATGGATAGAGCAATCAGTGCAAAACCACATCGCCATCGATTCCTACTGGAATTATGGCTACCTGTGGTGGTTGCGGACATACGAGATCGATTCCCGGAACTATGCATCGTATACAGCCCGAGGCTGGGGTGGGCAGTACATTCACGTTTTTCCGGATTTGAACATGGTTGTTGTTTTCACCGGCGGCAATTTTACAACGCCCGATCCGACGGAAGAAATTTTGACACGTTTTATTTTAATGGCTGTCCTCTAATTAGAGGCTGTTCGACAGGATGGCATTCCGGAAAGTTTTTAGCCGAAATGAAGTTCCGTGAAGCAAAATCCATATTTGTTAGCCTCGACCACTTATGGATTCCGGATAAAAACATTCGGATATGACGAAAGCAAGGAATTTGCGGACAGGCTCTAATTAAATACAAAATTAAAATTCTATGAAAATTTCACACCCAATAACGCCACATGGAACTGGGTTACAAGTTTACCATTGCAGACATTCGTGGCCTTGCCCCTCGTGGACAAAAATGGAGGATTGAAAGATGAAAAAAATCTTATTCCTGCTAACATTTGCCGGAGCTGTCGTTCTAAATGGTCCCATTCAAGCACAAAATACTGTTGGCATCCTCGGTGGATTCAATTTTGCAAAATTCGACATCATCCATCCCGGTCCGGGGACTGAGGTCAATTCAAAGTCCTTTTTTTGTTTCGGTGGTCTGTACGAACGTCAGTTTTCCGAACGATTCAGTCTGGTTTTGCAACCGCAATACATGAAGAAAGGCACATTGGTAAAAGATAACAGCGAGGGCAGCGAATTCCCATTTTCACTGACGTATCTCGAAATGCCCGTCTTTCTGAAATATACTTTTGGCGATAAAGTGAAACCTTATCTCCTCGCCGGTCCCTCTTTCGGCTATCTGCTCGATGCGGAAGTGGAGACGGATCTTGGCGTCGTGGTTTTTAAAGGCGATATGACTGAGGTCACAGAAAAATTCGACATGGGTATCGGATTTGGTGCCGGTCTTAACTTTCCCATAAATCGTGTTACATTTTTCCTGGAGGGTCGGTATTTGTTGGGTCTGACGAACGCACAAAAAGGTGGCAGCTTCACCATAGGCGCCGGTTCCATTAGTGAAATCATTACGTTTGAAAAAGAGGAAGATGCTTTTAAAAACCGTGGTTTTCAAATCATGGCTGGATTAGCATTTCCGCTTGGAAAATCACAATGATTCGATCCGATTGGATTGTGTCAGAGTATGTTGACTGAATAGAAAATTGTTCGCAAACTCATTTTGTCCAAAAAGTAGAAATTAGCGGAGGAAAACATGATTCGTCGCAGTTTGCAACCTGCAATCAGAATGCAAATCAATCTTCTTTTTTCCATTTTTGTGATTTTATCTTCACTCAAAGCACAAGAAATCACACAGGAATTCAATGAAGCAAACTGGCAAATATTTAGCGGCAGGATCGTTGAGCACCTCGGTAGGCAAAGCGTCGCCGGGTCCGCGGCGTTGAAAAATATTGAATTTGAAAATGGTATCATTGAATTCGATATTGCCATATCCGGAGAACGCTCCTATCCGGGAATTCGTTTTCGGGCACAATCGCAAGCCCAGGCCGAAAATATTTACATTCGCCCGCATCTGAACCACAATTCGCCGGATGCGCTGCAATACACGCCCATTTTCAATAACGAAGCCTGCTGGCAACTTTACAATGGCGATGGTTTCACCAACGGGATTGATATACCAACGAACGAATGGGTGCATTTTAAACTCGAGGTTTATGGATCGCAAGCCAGAGTCTCCATTGGTGAAACGAAGATACCAACGTTGATAATCGATTACTTAAAACATGGCAAAAGCAAAGGCGGCATCGCCTTGACGGCACCGCCAAATGGCTCAGCTTATTTCTCCAATTTTCAAATCGATACCACCGCAAAGCTGGATTTTGCACCACCACAAATGGAGCCAACACCACCCGGTTTATTGACCGAATGGCATATCTCCCAGCCTTTTAAATACACACAGATCGATCTGGAAAAGACACCCGAACAGCAAGGGATAAAAGATATAAAATGGCAGAAAGTGGAGTGCGAGCAGTCTGGTTTGGTCAACATCACTCGAGCAATTGAGCGCCGCGGGCGAGAACCGGATTTCATTTTCGCAAAGACGACGATAAAATCCGGGAAACAAGAAAGGAAGGAATTTAAATTCGGCTACAGCGACTGGATCGTTATTTTTCTCAACGGTGAGCAAATTTTCACTGGCAGCAGTCCGTATCAGGGACGTGGTGCTGCCTTTCAAGGCATTATCGGTTTGTTTGATTCCGTCATACTGCCGCTGAAAAAAGGTGAGAATGAACTCATGCTGCTTGTCGGTGAAACATTCGGTGGTTGGGGCTTCCTGTTTCAGGATGCAAAAGCTGTGGATATGGCTGAGGGAATGAAAAAAATATGGGAGTCGGAAAAAGTTTTCACCACAGCGGAATCCGTTCTTTATGATGCCAAAAGAGATATGCTTTATGTTACCAATTTTGACCAGTTTAATGTGGGCAATCCAGCGGTCTCGCAATTTATTTCAAAAGTCTCGTTAGAGGGAGTAATCCTGAGCTTACACTGGGTTGACAACCTGAACAATCCACTGGGTATGACAATCTACGAGGACAAGCTTTTCACTGCTGAAAGAAATGCCGTCGCGGAAATCGATTTGGATAAGGGCACAATTTTGCAGCGGCACGCAATCCCTGGCTCCGTTTTTCTCAACGACATTGCCATTGATGATTCTGGGCGTATTTACATTTCCGATTCCCGTAAAAATGTAATCTGGAAGTATGCCGACGGACAGGCTGAGGAATGGCTTTCAGGCGAGGCAGTACTCGATCCCAATGTGCTCTACTTTCATAACAACAAACTTCTCTTCGGCAACAGTGGCGATCGTTGTCTAAAATCGGTTAACCTGGATACAAAAGAAATTGAAGTCATCGCCCAGTTCGAGAAAGGATTTATCGATGGATTGCGTATCGATGAAGAGGGAAACTATTTGGTATCGCTCTGGCATGGCATTGTGTACAAGGTCCTGCCTACGGGCGAATTTACCGAAATTCTGGACACCACAGCTCCGGGTATTTACAGCGCGGATTTTGAATATATTCCAGGGAAAGGGATGCTGTTCATTCCAACTTTTTTCGGTAATACCGTGACGGCATATAAGGTAAAATGAATTTATCGTTTTCCGTTTGGTGAAAGAAACTTGTACGCAGCTCAACCTTCAGTTTGACAATTTTCAAGGGCAAGCTTAAAGCTTGGACTACATACAAGAACGCAATCTCATTGGGACACACTGAACAGAATAGAGAAAAACTCCTTTTTTTATTCATGCTTTTCACTTTGATTTGCACGCAAGAATTCTATATTTGTGCTTCTTTTTAAGCTGAAAAGAGTCCGTGCGGGAAAAGCGTCATTCCGTTGTTATCCGGAATCCACTATTGGTTGAGGATGACGGAAATGGATTTTGCTTCGCCGAACTTCGTTTCGGCTTAAAACGTGCCGGTATGACGAAAAACAAGGCATTTCCGGATGAATACTAAATAGTGGAGCACGATTTTGAATTCCAGATTAAAATCAGAAATAGATAAAAGGCGAACTTTCGCCATCATCAGTCACCCGGATGCTGGGAAAACCACACTTACTGAAAAACTTCTGTTGTTCGGTGGCGCCATCCAAATGGCCGGTGCAGTGAAATCGCGGAAAGCAGCACGACACGCCACCAGCGACTGGATGTCCATCGAACAGGAACGCGGTATCAGTGTCACCAGCTCGGTGATGAAGTTCAATTATCACGATTTTGAGATTAACCTTTTAGACACACCCGGCCACCAGGATTTTTCGGAGGACACCTATCGGGTGCTCACAGCCGTCGACAGCGCTATAATGGTGATCGACAATGCCAAGGGAGTCGAACCGCAGACGCGCAAGCTGATGGAAATTTGCCGTATGCGCAACACACCAATCATCACCTTCATCAACAAACTCGACCGCGAAGGCCTGGAACCGCTGGATGTGATGCATGACATCGAAGAGAAATTGCAAATCGAATGCACGCCTCTGACCTGGCCTATCGGCATGGGAAAGCGGTTTCGCGGCGTCTACAGTCTGTACACAAAGCAGCTCCGACTTTTCCAGCCGGGGCAGGAACGACGCACAAAAGATGTGCTCACGATTAACGATCTATCCGACCCACGACTCGATGGTTCTCTTGATCAACAAGCCAGACAATTGCGTGATGACATCGAACTGCTGCAGGAAGCTGCCAATCCCTTTGAAAAGGATCATTATCTCAAAGCTAACCAGACGCCGGTCTTTTTCGGAAGTGCTATCAATAACTTTGGTATCCAGGAAATGTTGGACGCATTTATTGAGCTTTCGCCGCCGCCGCAAGAACATGAAACAACAACGAGAGCGATCTCGCCCTATGAGAATGAATTCACCGGTTTCGCCTTCAAAATTCAGGCAAATATGGATCCGGCTCACCGCGATCGCATCGCTTTTGTGCGCATTTGTTCGGGAAAATTCACCCGCGGCATGAAAGTGCGTCATCACCGCATCGGTAAGGAAATTACGCTGGCCAATGCAACCATTTTTATGGCACAGGACCGGTCAGCTGTGGACGAAGCTTATCCCGGGGATATTATTGGTTTGCACAATCATGGCACCATCAAAATCGGCGATACGTTTACGGAAAAAGAAGAGCTTAAATTTACGGGTATTCCCAACTTCGCACCGGAGCATTTTCGCCGTGTGCGCTTAAAAAATCCTATTAAATTCAAACAATTGCAAAAAGGTCTGCAGCAGCTTTCTGAGGAAGGAACCGTCCAGGTATTCAAACCGTTGACTGGCAGTGACTACATTCTCGGTGCCGTGGGTGTTTTACAGTTCGAAGTGACGATGGCACGACTAAAAGCCGAGTACGGCGCCGATGCAGTGTATGAACCTATCGATTATGCAACCGCGCGCTGGGTGACATCCGAGGATCCAAAAAAATTAGCCGAGTTTGAAAAAGCCAAGCAAGCTGATCTCGCCCGGGACGGCGAAGGGCACCTCACCTTTCTTGCCACCAGTCAGTGGCGCCTGGAATTTGAAATGGAAAAATGGCCGGCGATTGCGTTTCATAATACACGGGAGCATAACTAGAGTCCCTTCGAGTGATACCCCGCCGGACAGACTGTAGTTTATAAAGAAAAATTGTCTTCACCTACACTAGCCAATCTCTATTTTGACCGCATGATATGAAAAGATCACGGTTTTTTATGAAACGAATAAACAGATTTAGAGTATGTTAAAAAAAAATTAATACTTTCTGCATAATCTATTTTGGCAGGTTGTTCACTTTTCCTGGCAAATTCGTGAGGTAAGCCATGAAAAATCCAATTCAGTTTGGTATCATTGCCGGTCTTGTCTATCTCATTTCAATCCTGCCTGAGCTCACCATTGAAGCTGTTTCATCGGAATATGGCTTCGACGGGAATACACAATTTTTGTATGCCACAATTCATCTTCTCTGCCTTATCTCAGCAGTCATCTTTTATCGTGCATTTATTCTGATGGCCGACTATTATTTCAACAACACACTCTGGTTTGGGACGGTAATGACTCTGGTCACCATCGTTATTTACCATGCGCTGAAAATTTTCTATGATGATACTTCAGAAGATGTGCAGAAATTAATGGGGCTTGGCTACCTGCTCGTCATCGGAGGCAGCACAGTGGTTTTTGGATACGGATTGATGCAAATACAAGGAAAGCTTCGATCTTTTGCCTGGAAAGTTGGTGTAGTAGAAATTGCCACGGGGATATTTTGTCTTACGATTGTTCTGGCCTTTTTTGCTCTGATTTTAACTGTACCGGTTATTTTACTTGAAATCGCACTCCTTCGCCGTTTCTTGCCCGAATACAATGGGGGAATTATGGCTGAACCTGTTCAATAAATAATCATACTATGTTAAAATAAAAAACCTTTCGAGACTGTCGAAAAACATGCAAATTCGGAACCTAAGCTTGCCGAAGGGCCCGAATTCGAGCGTGGAACCGGGCGTTTCGGCAGGCTCAACGTCCGGTTTATCCATTTTTCAACAGTCTCTTCAGAACTCATTTCCTGAAAGGTTTTTGTATTTAGATCTTACGCCAGCCGAAAAATTCCAGCATTAGTCGATTTTCGGTGTATCCAACTTCTGCAAATTCGATTTTAAATCTTCATCGGTGAATTGGTGATTGCTCAGTTTCCCATCGAAGTAATCAGCATAAGCAGCCATATCAAAATGACCGTGGCCACTCAAGTTAAAGAGAATAGTTTTGGAGACGCCTTCTTCCTTGCAGCGCTTTGCTTCGTCGACAACTGCCGCTATTGCATGTGTTGTTTCCGGTGCCGGAATGATGCCTTCTGTCTTTGCAAACAACACACCTGCTTCAAAACAAGGAATCTGCTGATAAGCCTGCGCTTCAACGAGTTTATCCTTAAGCAACTGGCTCACTAATGCACTGGCACCGTGGTAGCGCAGTCCACCGGCATGAATCGGTGCTGAGACGAAATTATGGCCGAGAGTATACATGGGAATGAGCGGTGTCATCCCGGCGGTGTCACCAAAATCGTAGCGGAATTCGCCTTTTGTGAGCTTTGGACAGGAGGCGGGTTCGATGGCAATGCAGCGAATGTTTTTGCCTTCAGTGAAGTTTTTGTGCAAAAATGGAAAGGAAATACCCGCAAAATTTGACCCGCCACCTAATGGTGCGATGACGATATCCGGCATATCGCCGGCTTTCTCAAATTGTTTAATCGCTTCAAGGCCAATAATGGTCTGGTGCATAAGCACGTGATTCAATACGCTGCCCAGGCTGTACTTGGCGTCGCCTGAGGTGACACACCGTTCAATAGCCTCAGAGATGGCAATACCCAAACTGCCCGCACTGTCCGGATCCTCCGCGAGAATATTACGCCCGGCCTGGGTTAAATCCGTAGGCGAGGCGAACACCTGTGCTCCCCATGTGTTCATCAGCATTTTACGGTAGGGTTTCTGTTGGAAACTCACTTTCACCATAAACACTTCCAGATCAATTCCGAAGAGTTGGCAGGCAAAACTGAGCGCGCTCCCCCACTGCCCGGCACCGGTTTCGGTAGTAATACGTTTAACCCCTTCCATCTTATTGTAATATGCCTGTGCAACAGCAGTATTGGGTTTATGGGAGCCCGCCGGACTCACGCCTTCGTTTTTATAGTAAATTTTTGCCGGAGTATCCAGCGCTTTCTCTAAATTGTAAGCACGGACGAGTGGCGTTGGCCGCCAGATTTTATAGACGTCCATCACTTCATCGGGAATATCGATCCAGCGCTCGGTTGAAACCTCCTGCTTAATCAATTCCATGGGAAAAATGGCAGCAAGGTCTTCCGGTCCCACAGGTTGTTTTGTCCCCGGATGCAGCGGTGGCAGCATCGGATTTGGCATATCGGCCTGGATATTATACCATTGTTTTGGGCTTTCCGCTTCCGTCAGGAATATTTTTTTCGAGTCTGGCATTACCTGTTGTCTCCTCTTCGTGTGATGCAACATACGTATTGGTTTATAAAGTGATAAAAAAAGCACAATCTATCTTAATAATCAAGCAACAATTTATAATTAGCGTAACTTTTTACATGTTTTTATTCAATTCATTTTTAAGACTTTTACAATCTATTCAAACCGTTCCACACATGTGGGTTCAAAATATTTTTCTTTTAGCAGAAAAAATTATATCCTACATTAGCAATGTCTATAATTTTACAATAATTACAAAACCAGGGATAAAGTATACCGTGATAAAAAACATACTATTGCTGTTTTTGCTATTTTTTCTAATTGGATGCGATACGGCCTCAGAAGAGGCGGGCAATACCCGTTTACAAACTTCCCCACAGTATAAAATTGCTTATAACGTTTTGTACGATTCAAAAAACGATGATTATGAAATCTTCGCCATGGATCTGGACGGAAGCAACAAAAAAAACATTTCCAAATGGAAAGGCGTCGACTGGGTATATTATGCTTATAAGGATAAAATCTATTTCATTTCTGATCGCGACACGACCCACCGGATTTACTTCTTATATGAAATGGATGCGAACGGTAACAATGTCCGTAAAATTTCCGATCGGCGTCTTCGCGATAGTTGGTTTGCAAGCAGAAACGATGGACAGGAGTTTATTATCAATCCTCACAATTCGGTGGATTCTCTTTTCAATATTATCGATACACAAGACAACCTGTTGAGCAGGCTTGATACAGGGCTTCCTTTTGCCAGCGACCCACTTTTTTCGCCGGATGGGCAGAAGGTGGTATTTCGAGGCGGAACAAAAAAATCAAAACGGGAAAAAGGTTTTGTTGATGAACTTTACCTCATCAATCCAGACGGTTCTGAGCGGACACAATTAACCCATTATCCCAAGGAGGATACCACAGCAGCATGGTGGGCATACAAGTCCGGTCCGCCGCGATGGAATCAAAAAGAAAACTTCATCAGCTACCAATCGATACAAAATGGGAAATACAGTCTCTATGGTGTCACACCGGATGGGAAAAAGCAATGGAAACTCACGGGCAACTCACAGGAAGAAGGCTGGCATGATTGGAGCAACGATGGCAAGTTGCTGGCGATTGAGGTATTCGATCCCAATCAAACACAATTTGACATCGCCCTCATGGATTGGAAGGAAAAAACACTAACAGTGCTCACCGATACAACGTACAAGTATCAGCAAGCACCGGTATTTGTAGAATCGAACAACATGAACTGAATTGGATGTGGTGTTCTGTGAAATTTAATGATTTTCGAACGGGCTCCACTCTTTCCACACATTACCGACTAAGGCTGGACCGGGTTTAAGCGTTTTCGCGCCCGGCTTCCAGCCTGCCGGACAGGCTTCTGTACCTTTCGACGCTCGTACATGCTGGAACGCTTGAACCTGGCGAATCGTTTCGGCCAATTGTCGACCGACCGGCGGTGTCATCACTTCCATCGCCTGGATAACACCATCGGGATCGATGATAAAGCGGCCACGTAATTCAACGCCGGTGATTTCATCGAAAACGCCATACACCTTGCCAACATTTCCCGGCCCATCAGAAGCCATGTGAAATGGGACATCCGTTTTTGCCATTTTCGATAATTCTTGATCATTCCAAACTTTGTGTACGAACTGACTGTCTACGCTAACAGAGATAACCTCAACACCGAGATCTTGAAGTTTTTTATGATTGGCAGCGACCGCTGACACTTCTGTCGCTCAGACAAAAGTGAAATCGCCGGGATAAAAACACAACAAAACCCATTTTCCTAAATAATCGGATAATTTTACAGAGGTAAATTCACCTCGATAATAGGATGGCGCTTCAAAATCAGGGGCTTTGCTGCCAACTTTTGCAGTTACCATTACTGCCTCCTTTGGGGTTGTTTCGTCACTTTTCTGCACTGCACTCTCTCCTACGACAGCTCCTGTGGGACGAGCGCAGCCAGCTTTTTTTTCAGACATAACCAAACTCCTTTCGAAGTTAAGCCACCACATCCAATCAGATCCATTCGATTATAGCGAGTTCCCGATGAAAAGCAAGGAAATTCGTTATTATTCTTGAAACCTACACTATATCGAAATACGTTCAAAAATTATTAACTTTTTTTCGACCGCACATATACGATGCGATACATCGCCGGCACCACGATCAGGGTTAAGAAAGTTGCGAAAACCAATCCGAAAATGATCGTCCATGCCAACGGGTTCCAAAAAGCCACACTGTCGCCACCGAAGAAGATTTGTGGATCAAGTTCAGTGAACAGGGTGATGAAATTAATATTAATCCCAATTGCCAGCGGTAAAAGCCCCAGCACAGTCGAAAGTGCCGTCAGCATTACCGGTGTTAGACGCGTCGCACCGGCATCAACGATGGCCTGAAAGGGGTCTTTCGCATCCCGCATTTTTTCATCGATGTAATCGATCAGAATAATGGCATTTTTCACAACGATTCCCGCCACTGCAATGATGCCCATGCCTGTCATCATAATGGAAAGATCAATCTGAAAAATGATAAAGCCGAGCAGCACACCGATGATGCTGAAAATAATTTGTGTTGCAATGATGAGTGGTTTCCCGACTGAATCAAATTGTGCAACCAAAATAATAAGGATCAATGCAATGGCGATAAACAATGCTTCGACCATAAATGCACCGATTTCATTTTGCATTTCCTGCTCACCGGAGAATTGAATGCTGTAGCCATCGGGTAGTTCAAAGTGTGGCAGCTCTTTTTTAATTTCCGAAATAATCTGATTGGCATTGTATCCGGTAATCAGGTTTGAGGCCAGTGTGATCACACGTTCATTGTCGATACGCTTGATGGCACCATAGGAAGAAACCAGTTTCAAGTCCGCCACCGCTGAAATCGGTATTTTGCTGCTAGGGCCGCCATTACGCCCGGGTACGGTCAATTCCTGGCTCAACAATACATCGAGATCGTTGCGGTGTTTCGCATCGAGGCGAAGTTGAATCGGGTATTCATCTTCGCCTTCACGAAATGTGGAAATCTCCGTTCCGTAAAGTGCGGTGCGAAGTATCGAACCGATCTGAGCGGTGGAAACACTTAATTTCGCTGCTTTGTCCCGCTGAATTGTGAGTACGATTTCTGGTTTGTTGGTTTCCATATCCGAACGCAGATCTTCGATACCTGGAATGACTAATTTTTCAATATATTTTTTCAAATTGTCCGAAATGTGTACTAACGTTTCGATATTTTCGCCGCTAATCTCGATGCTGATTGGTTTTCCCGGGGGTGGTCCCATCACATCGCGATCAACTTCGATTTTTGCACCAGCGACACCTTTTACTGCATCACGGATTTCTTCAAGATAGGTTAAGGTCGATTTCCCATGCCGAAATTTGTATTCAACAAAGGTCACGGTCACCTTGGCGCGTTTTGCTTGCGTAGCACGGTCGAATAATCCTGCACCCGCATTCACGGCGACATTCGCAACCACAGATTCCACATCCGGATTGTTTTTTCCGATCACCTCGAAAACTTTTTTCTCAACGTATTTTGTGACGACATTGGTCTGATCAACATCGGTTCCTTCAGGCATAGTGATATAAACGATAACCATATTCGGCTCACCACTTGGCATGAAAACAACCTTTGGTGTAAAAACGCCCATCAACATGAAGGTGACAAAAAGCAATGCAATAGTTCCACCCACAACAGCATAAGGCCGTTTCCCTTTGATCATGAATGCCAATTGGCTTCGGTACAAATTCATGAACCAGGGCAAAGTGTGCTCCTGAAAATAATCGATAAATTTCATCATCACCGTTTTCAGAAAAATATACGCGAGCAAAGCGAAGGTGATTAAATTTGCCAGTACAAAAGCCCGAAGAATGTACAACACGATGGCAAATCCAAAAATCCCACCAATTATCTTCCACGTTTTCCTGGAGATCTTCCCGTGTTCGACGGCGGATTTATCCGGTTCATGTTTCATAAAAGAAACAGCAAACACCGGATTCATAAAATAAGCCACCAGCATGGAAGCAGAAAGTGTAATGACCAGTGTAATTGGCATGTAAGAAATGAATTTTCCCATAATCGTCGGCATAAAAATAAGCGGGAAAAATGGTGCTAGTGTCGTCAGTGTGCCGGTAAAAACCGGCAACGCAACTTCACCAACCGCATTGCGTGTTGATTCTTCGATATCCTTGCCACCATCTTCTTTGAAATGGCGGTAGATATTTTCAACCACCACAATCGAATTGTCCACAACGATACCGAGGACGAGAATGAAGGCAAACAACACAATCATGTTCATAGTGAAATTGATATTGGGCAACACTGCAAAAGCAATGAGCATGGAAAGCGGAATAGCCACACCGACAAAAATCGCATCGAGCTCACCCATGAAAAACATCAGCACGAGCACAACGACGAGAAATCCGAGAATAATGGTATTGAACAAATCACTTACCGAATTTCGCGTTTGTGTGCTCATATCACCTGTCACAGTGATTTCCAGGTTTTCAGCAGCTTTGGACTTAAAATCTGCAACCAGGAGACGAATTTTATCAACCGAATCGATCAGGTTTTCACCGCTTCGTTTAATGACTGCGAGGGAGATAACGTCTTCCTGGTTGAGCCGGGCATAACTTTCCCGGTCCTTAAAACCATCCACGACTTCTGCAATATCTTTGACGTAAATTCCCTCTTTGAGCATGATGTTCGCTATCTGGTCGACACGCTCAAATTCGCCAACAACCCGCAGATTGCGCTCGATACCGTCTGTGGGCACCAAACCGCCGGAAATCGTTAAATTTTCTGCAGCGATAGCTCCTTGAATCTGGCCGAAGGAAATACCGGCAGCCTGCATTTTATAGAGATCAACATTTATTTGAATTTCCCGGTCCAGCGCACCGACAATATCTACACGGGTGATTTCCCCTAATGCTTCGATTACATCCTGCAACTCATCCGCATAATCTTTGAGTTTTACAAGGCCTAAATCTCCTGACAAATTCACATAAAGAATGGGAATCTCAGAGACGTCTATCTGCCGTAATTCAGGTTCCTGGAACAAATCAGTAGGCAACTCGGTTCGCGCATCATCAATTGCTTTTTTCACATCGAGATACGCTTGCATTTCATCCGCAGTCACATCAAATTCAGCAATAATGAGAGAGACATCCTGCATGCTTTGGCTGGTCAGTTTTTTAATTTCACTGATTCCCTTGAGTTCTTTTTCGATCGGGCGTGAGATCAGGTTTTCCATGTCAGCTGGTGACGTGCCAGGCTGAATGGTCGTAATCATGAAGTACGGGAAGACCACATCGGGAAATTTTTCCTTTGGCGTGGCGATATATTGCATGATGCCGTATATCGTCAGCAGCACCATGAACACATAAACCGTTGTCCGGTTTTCAATCGCTTTATTTGAGAGTTTAAAGTGTTTCATTCAATTGATCCTTTTATATCAACTCTGATAAGGTTTGGAACCCTGTCGAGACAGTCGAAAAACATACAAATTCGGACCCTGAGCTTGCCGAAGGGCTCGAATTCGAGCGTGGAACCGGGCGTTTCAGCAGGCTCAGCGTCCGGTTTATCCCTTTTTCAACAGTCTTGTCAGAGTTATTCAATTACTGTCCATTTGCTTCTGCAATAGAACGCATAACTTTTTGCCCGTCTGCCAAATCCTGAAAACCACGTGTAACAACGCGGTCTCCCGCTTGCAAACCAGATACGATTTCAGCAACAGTGCCATCGTTTTCACCTGCTTCAACCGATCGTTTTTTCGCTATGAAACCGTCATTATTTTCTGCTTCGACTGCCGTAAAAAGGAATTGATCGGTGCCGGAGTGCTGCAGTACACGAACCGGAACTGTGAATGCATTTTCATTTGAATAATCATTAATCGTTAACACAGTCAACATGTTTGGCTTGATCATTTTGGATTGGCCCGGCATGTCAATTTCAATGGGAAAAGTACGATTTTGTGGATCGATGACCTGAGAGACCGCACGAATTTTGGAGGTAAAGGTCTTGCCGAGAACAGGCAGTTCAACCTGCACTTCATCGCCAACACGCACATCATCGATATATTTTTCTGAGAGTTTTGCTTCAATTTTCAACTTCGATAACTGAACAACCCGAACACCTCCCATGCCTGCGGCAGTCGCTTCTCCCTCTTTCAAATTAATTTGGTCCACTGTTCCATCAATGGGAGCGATGAATTTTGTTAACCTGTACTGCTCTTCAACGGAAGCAAGACGATTTTCCAGGGATTCCTTGTTGGTTTTCGCTTGCAGGTACTGCACCTCACTGCCGATTTTCTGCTTCCACAAACGCTCCTGGCGTTCGAAAAGCGTGCGTGCCAATTCAAGATTGGTTTTTAACTCGGCAAGATTGCGTTCGTAAATAGCCCCGTCGATTTCAGCGAGCAACTGGCCTTTCTTCACGTTCTCCCCTTCCTTCACATAGATGCGTTTCACAAGGCCGCTCGCCTGTGCCGGTACCATAATATTGTTGTCGGAAATCACATTTCCCTGCACTTTAATAAAATGCCTAAAAAGCTCCGGTTGTACTTGCACGATGTCCACATACGTAATAACAGCGGGGGCACCATCTCCATTTTGGTCTGCGAGTTCATTTCGGAGTACTTCAATTTTTGCATTGATTTCATCACGCTGGGCTTCGAGTTTCTTCAACTCAGCCTGTTTATCACCACCACCGCAGGCGATGGCAAATATAAGAGAGAAAAATACGATTGTTTTCTTAATCATTTTATTGTCCTGTTTTTATTCATGTGAGAGTAATTTATCCAGCGTGTTCTGCGCATTGAGGACTTCCGAAATCGAAGCCAGATACGCTGATTCGCTTTGTAAATACTGATTATGGCTTTGTGTCAAATCGAGGCTGGAGGCCAGTCCTTCTTTGAATTTTATCAAATGAATGTCATAAATATCTTTTGCCAGATTGCGGCTCTGCTGTGAGTTTTGGAATTTTTTATAAGCAGATTCCATACTCAAACGAGCTTGATTGTACTGTAATTGAATACCTTGCTCTGCCTGTTGCCGCTGTATGCTGGCTTGCTGGTGCTCAGCTCTTGCCTTTTGCGTGCGAAAAATTTTCGCACCACCACTAAAAATCGGCCAGGACATTTGCACACCAACCACCGTCGTCGGATACCATTTTTCGTTGCCATCGAAAATATTAAATTCCAGGCGCATAGCGTTTTGCGATCGCTGGGCAAACGCGGCTAAGGAGGGGAGAAAACCGACCAGTTCATTTTTTACATTCAAACCCGCCAGTTTTTCCCGGGTCTGTAAAAGTTGAAATGTAATATTGTCTTCAGGATGAAACTTTTTCTCCAGCCGGGATTCCACATTTATTTTCTTGAGTTGATCTGTTAAATTTTCGCTCAAAACCACTTCTGTGGAAAATTCAATCCCAAGTTGCATTTTTAACAACTGATACGAAATCTCTCTTTGTTGATCGAGAGTGAAAATATTGTTTTCCAAATCGCTAAGGGCAATTTGAAGCTGCTTTACATCGGTTTCTTCGACAAAGCCCTCACGGAACATAGCACTAATTTCCGCATGCGTTTTCTTTATATTTTCATAGCTCTGTTGCAGGATTCTACGATTTTCTTCCACCGTAAGAACGAGATAACAAGTTTGTGCCACCGTTTCCCGCACATCCTGCTCCGTGGCAAAAGCGCTTTGTTGCGATAACTTTTTATAAATGCCGGAAGCACGCAACCCAACCAAATAGCTGCCACTAAAAATGAGCTGGGAGAAACTCACACCGTAGTTGGCATTGTGCGGCAAGCCAAAATTTGCTTCAATAAGGGTTCCCGGTGGTCCACCAAATGCTTCCCCTTTAATTAGCTGAGTCGGCAAATCGATGTATTTCATGTATTGGGCTGAAGCTTCGATATGCGGTAATCCGGCAGCTGTTACTTCCC
Source organism: Deferribacteres bacterium (assembly GCA_020633655.1). Taxonomy (GTDB): domain Bacteria; phylum Zhuqueibacterota; class Zhuqueibacteria; order Zhuqueibacterales; family Geothermadaptataceae; genus Bioreactorimicrobium. Next base: position 355,839 of record JACKDF010000002.1, on the reverse strand, counting down.
ATCGTTGCTTGTCAGCGACTTTAATAGCCAATTTTGCATTGCGCACATCGTAATTATGCTCAACCGCATAATTCTGCGCCTTTTTAATGCTAAATGTAAGCTTGTTTTCCTGGGCACTACTGTTCGTCGTAATAAACAACGCCAGTGCGATGAGGGAAAGACTAACCCGAGCATGTAACCGAGCTGGTATTTTATTGAAGCTCCCAGCGACGAACACACGTTTTAATCGTCTTTTGTTTTCATTTAAAAATGGCCGGATTCTCGCCGTCCAACTCCATGTTCCTTTTGTAAAATCCATATTTCTACTTTCTTGTTTTTAAACCGTTTAGAATTAACTCCAAAATTCGTAATAACTCATCCTTAAAAATCTGAAAATCGACTGTTTGCTCGCTTTGAGCGAGGGCATTTTGCATAAAAACAATTTTGCGTGCTTCAAAAACAGAGTGAAGTGTCTCAGCTAATGCTTTTGCATCTCCCTGGCGAAATTCACCGTTTGCAATACCCTCGGAAATTGTCTTGGTTAAAAAATCAATACTGCTGCAATTAATCTGTGATTGAATGTTTTGCATAAGCGCATTATTCTCGAGAACTGCTGCCAAATTGAGCTCAAAAAATTCTTTTTTTGCACCAAAATGATCCACCATTTCTTCGATATAAACCGTCAATTTATCAGAACTAGTTTTTGCTGTATCCAAATTTTCCTGAATTTTTAAACGCGCCATTTCAATTTCACGTTTGATGGCATCAACGAAAATCGCTTCCTTGTTTTTGTAATAGTAATAAAGCGAAGCTTTTTTCATACCCAGTACATGGGCAATATCATCCATTGTTGCTTTATTCATCCCAAAACGGGAAAAACACTGCATGGCAGCATCTAAAATTCGTTCCTTTTTTGAATCTTCTTTATCCATAAGCGCTCCGATTTTTATTTATCGAACAAACTAATAAAAAGTTTGAAAATTTCAAAAATAATTTTTCAAATCGAAAAATTTAAGCCCAAAAATTTTTTAAATGAATAATACATGGAATAAAAAAACGCCTGTTAACGAGGATTTCAGAGAGGAGGATAGAACTTACCATAGAGCAGCAAATCGTTGAGTATTAACTGAGTTCAGATTGCTCATTTGCTGATTTCGCAATCAACACATCATGAACCGCCTGTGACAGTTGCTGTAATGTAACTGGTTTTCCAAGCCAGGCTGCTGCACCATAATCAGAGGAATTTCCCTTATCAAGACCCAGTGGATATCCACTCATAATTATCATTTTGACTTGAGAATCGATAGCCTTTAAGGAATAAAACAATGTCTCACCTGTTATGTCTGGCATAATCATGTCCGACAAAACTGCCGCGACCGATTCCTTTTTCTCCTGATAAATTGTGTATGCTTCCATACCATTTTTTGCTGCCAAAACCTGATAATTTAACTGTTCAAGCATAGCTTTGGTTGTACTTAAAACATCCGGCTCATCTTCAACAAGAAGAATCGTTTCTCCTCGGCCAGAAATTAATTGATCAAATTTTTCATGCAAATTATCGGATTTATTCTCATGCAAAAAGGGTAAATAGATAAATATGGTAGTCCCAACATTTACCTCACTCTCCACAGCGATGTGGCCTTTATGCTGGCTAATAATACCGTAAACCTGCGCCAAACCCAATCCCGAACCTTTCCCGACTTGTTTTGTTGTGAAAAATGGTTCAAAAATATGGGGCAATTGTTCCCGTGGGATACCACATCCTGTATCAGCTATGGAAAGGCAAATAAACTCTTCGGATATCGGATGACCACAAATAACACAGTCTCTTGAACTATTTGCATTAATAAAGGATAACTTTAAGTTCAAACTTCCCCCATCCGGCATGGCATCACGTGCATTGATCATCAAATTAGTAACCACTTGTTGAATCTGCGTCTGATCCGCAACGATCCTGTATTTGTCAGGTCGAATATCGACATTTATTTGAATATTCTCCGGAATGGTTCGCTTAAAGAAATCGATCGACTCCTGAATAAAACCACCAAGTTCAAGCTGCCGTGGATCGCGGATACTTTTCCTGCTAAAATCGAGCATTTGCCTTACAAGTAGTGCTGCTTGTTGTGCTGCTTTGCCAATATTCTGCAAATCCCCTTGCATTCGTTCCGGTGTCTCCTCCGACATTTGCATGAGCTCCGTCAATCCGGTAATACTGGTGAGAAGGTTATTAAAATCGTGTGCAATTCCAGCCGTAAGCTGGCCCACTGCAGCCAAACGCTCCTGTTGAACCATTCTGCTCTGTGTATCCCGAAGCTTTTTCAGCGCTTTCTCCAGACGTCGGTTGCTCTTCTGCAAAGCCAACTCCGCTTGTTTACGCTCCGCTATATCCCAGGCAAGATCCGCCAACAACGAAACAACTTCGACATCTCCCTCATTGTAATTCTTTTCTTTATTACCTACTCCTAAAATTGCGGCAATCTTTTCGCCTCGCATTACTGGCACAACAAGTTCGCGCACGACGGGCGCATGCCCTTCCGGCATTCCTTTCTTATGCGGTAGGCTCGAGTAATCATTGTGAATCACCGGGCGTTTTTCCCGGATGCAGTCGACCCAAACGCCAGCGAGATCTACGTCATAGTGACTGCCCTTGCCTTCTGCAGTGCACATGGTCGCAAGTGTATTTGTCGACCAGGCCTGAAGTGAGAGTGTTCTTTGATTGGCTTCCAAAAAATGATAGAAACCAATATTACTCTCGGTCAACTTTTCGGCCTCATCAAGAGTAGCTTGCAACAATTCATCCAGAGAATGTACCACGGAAAAATTGACGAGTCGTAAACGGGCCCTCAAAATCTCGACAGAACGGTTTCGCTCAGTCACATCCTCTTTAATAGCCACGTAATGGGTAATTTTTCCAGATTCATCCTTAACGGGGGAAACAATTGCATTTTCAGTATAAATATCTCCGTTTTTTTTCCTGTTAATGAACTCTCCCTGCCACATTTTACCACTCGTTACTTTGTTCCAGAAATCAGTGTATCGTTCCGGTGGTGTTTTGCCGGATTTCATAAACTTCGGATTTTTGCCTATGGCCTCCTCATAGGAATAACCGGAAATTTTCGTAAATGCCGGATTAACAAATTCAATAATACCGTTCAGATCGGTAATCAGAATTGCACTATCACTTTGTTCCACTACTCTTGAAAGCTGACGTAATTTATCATCGTTGCCTTTTCGCGCTGTTACATCATGCATTATCGCATGTATCAGTACACCATTTTCGGTTTCCAGAGGGCCGGCATATATCTCAATATTTCTTTTTTCCCCTGTAGCCGTTTTATGTATGAAGCTTCTTACTTGATTTTCATCATCGAGAAGACTTACCAGCTTCAACCTGTCTTCTTCCGGTGAATCACTAAAATCGTACAGATACATTTGTGTTATTGTTCCGAGATCGTACCCATAGAAACTAATGGCTGGTGTATTCGCATCAACAATCCGTCCATCGGAAGGATCAAGGATCAACTGAATTGCAGCGTTCCTATAAAAAACCTGCTGATTATCGGCATTGACAATTGGCGACGTATCTTTACCAAAGAAACCATCACTCTTTTCTCTCATAGTCCAATTCACTAATTCGGGATTGAAGTCATCCGATTCCATCTTCTGAACATCATTTTTTCTATTTTCCAGCTTTTTCAAGTCTTTCAAATTCCTCGTCATACCCAATCATCACTTTTTATATGTGAAAGCAAAAACCAAATTAACACGAGAAGGATTATGATGTAAATGAGAACTATACATATTCAATCATAAAAAGTTTTTCATATAAACTTATTTTTTAATTTTCTGAGCTTACAGGGTTCAAAGAAAAATGGCAAGTAAATAAATAGCAATTTATTTTAAAATATGTTACATTTGAATGTTTTGATCAGGAAGCAAGACCATTTGTGAGATGAGTTCAAATTCTACCATTGTAGAACAAATTGTTCACACCACTGAACGACCAGCATTTCCTATTCAATAATTGTGTAAATTCTTGAAAAAAAACAAAATTTCGTAAAAAAACAGTTGATCTTAGTTAGAAGAATTTCGTTTATTTAATGGATAAACTTTCTAACAGATAGATTAATCACAACCAATAATTATTGACTATAAAATTGGAATAATTCTGTCTTGCATTCCAAACCTTTTAATGATAAAAAACCACCAAAGTATCGTGTTAAGAAAAACTTCAACTCACGTCATAAGGAGAGAAGTTTTTTTCTTTACACCAGCATCAGCATTCTAAACTTTTTGCTATTTGACAGCACTTCTCACACTTAAATCGAAGAATCAAAATTACGACTTGATTGGAGGTTCGCGCTTTATTTTTAAATCATAACCGAGATGTCGAAATATTTTTGTTTTGTTAATTAACTCAGTGTATCAACGAATCAACAATTCATATATGGCTTACTTATTTTGGAGGCCTTTTTATGGTTATAAAAAGACTACTGTTGATTTTCAGTGCACTTCTGTTCTTAACCGGCCAAGTTGCCATGGCCGGGGTCACTGGAAAAATTGCCGGTACAGTTACCGATGCTGAAACGGGAGATCCATTACCTGGAGTGAATCTGATTCTTTCAGGAACATCCCGAGGGGCAGCAACCGATATAAACGGCAACTACGCTATTCTCAACCTTCCTCCGGGATACTACACTCTTAAAGTAACTTACATTGGATACGCAGAATTTGTTGTTCAGGACGTGCGTGTCAATATTGATCAAACCACGACAATTGATATTCTACTCAAAGCAGAGGTTATCGAAGGTGAAGAAATCACCATCGTAGCTACACGCCCTGTGGTCGAAAAGGACGTCTCATCCAGCCAGGCAAATATCGATGCAGGACAAATAGAAAATATCCCTGCAGCAAAAAGCATCAACGACGTTGTGAGTTTGCAGGCAGGAATTGTCTCTGGTGAAGATGGCCCCATCATCCGCGGTGGTGGTGCTGACCAGACAGCGTTTGTCGTTGATGGTTTCACACAAAGGGATGAAAGGACAAATTTGCCTTTCACGCAAGTAAGTCTGAGCTCAGTAGATGCTATTCAAATTCAAACTGGTGGATTCAATGCGGAATATGGAAATATTCGCTCAGGGCTCATCAATGTAGTCACCAAAGAAGGGGATAAAAGAAAATACAGCGGTTCGATCACCTACAACCACACACCAGCAACTCAAAAGAATTTTGGACCATCAGCTTACGATCCCAACGGATACTGGTTGCGACCTTACCTCGATGATGCTGTTTGCTGGACGGGGACGGACAATGGTGCATGGTCGCAAAACATGCAATTACAATATCCGCAGTTCAGTGGTGGTTGGGAAGAAATTGCGCGACAATCCTTACAGGATGACGATCCGAATAATGATCTGACGCCTGAGGCCGCACAGCGTGTTTTTCTCTATCAACATCGTCGCACTGGCGATATAGCCAAACCAGATTTTGATGTCGATTTTGGATTAGGTGGTCCTGTTCCAGTCATTTCAGAAATGCTGGGCGATATGCGCTTTTACCTGTCACATCGTACTGAACGAGAAATGTATCTCATCCCATTATCACGTGACAGTTATCTCGAACACACATCGATGTTGAAGCTGACATCAAATTTGAACGAAAACATGAAACTTAGTGTTTCGGGACAAATTAGTGAAATTACAGGAACAAACGATAACAACGTTGGCCAGGCAGGTGTCTTCAAAACACCCCTGAGTATCGCCCGCGTTTTGAGCCAAAGAAGCTATATCAATACGATTATGTATGCTCCGGAATACTTTGCACCGACAACAATTAACCGGTATGCTTTTGGAGCTAAATTTTCGCATACATTATCGGCGAACTCATTCTATGAGGTCAGCGTTTTCCAAAACGCAACCGAATACGAAACTTTTCCAAGCCCCCTGCGCGATACAACAAAAGTCGTGACGATCGGCAATAACTACTTATTGGATGAGCAACCCTATGGATTCATGCCTTATCCAAGCGCCGGAATTGACGGCATGCGTATGGGAGTTGGAATGAGTGGATCCAGGGATTCAAGTATAATCGCCACAACAACAGCAAAGTTTGATTTAACTAGCCAGGCTAATCATTTTAATCTTATCAAGGCTGGTGTTGAGTTCGTTTATAATGACCATAAAATCCGTTATGGCGCAATCGATATAACACTTCCCTCAGGACGCCCGTCATCCAACTGGGACAAAAATCCAATTCGCCTAAGTGCTTATCTTCAGGACAAGCTCGAATTCAAAGGAATGATAGCCAATATTGGCTTACGATTCGACATGTCGGATGCACAGGATCAATGGTATGATCTTGATCCTTTTAATGGAGCTTTCTTCGGGAATGCCTATGATCCAACGGCAGATACATCCTTCACCCGAAAACAAACAGAAAAACAGTACAACTTCAGTCCACGTCTCGGAATCTCACACCCGATTACTGACAACTCAAAACTCTACTTCAACTACGGACATTTTCAGTCAATCCCCGTTGCGGAAAGATTGTATACAGTGCAAAGGGTAACTGCTGGAAAAGTGAGCTATTTTGCCAATCCAAATCTCGATCTCAGCCGCACAATAGCCTATGAACTTGGCTACGATCACAACATTGCGGATAATTATCTTCTGCATACTTCCGCCTATTATAAAGACGTAAGCGATCAGCCTTATTGGGTGCGCTATGTAAGCTCGGATCTGAAATCGGATTATTACCAATCATCGAGTTCGTCGTATGAAGATATTCGTGGTTTTGAAATTTCACTAACCAAAAGGACATCGGGTTGGTTTAGTGGATTTTTAAACTATACATATGAAGTCTCGACGAGCGGAATTTACGGCACAAGAGTAATTTATCAGAATCCGGCGGAACAAAATAACTATGACCGGGATCATCCCGAGGACCGATATCAATCACGTCCAATTCCCCGTCCTTATTTTCGCGGTAACATTACAGTACAGACACCAAGGAAATTTGGACCTGTCGTAAGCAACTTTTATCCGTTTGAGGATATTAAATTAAGCTTGCTTCCCATCTGGCGTGAAGGCAGGTACACGACCTGGACACGCGGTGCGGTTATTCCCGGCGTTCAGTACAACATCCAATGGCCTGATCAGAAAAACATCGATTTGCGTATGAGCAAAGATTTCAACATCAATAAATTCAATTTCCGATTGTATATGGATGTGACAAATCTATTCAATACCAAGAATTTCACATACGACCCGGTTCGTGGTATCGGTCTTGCTTTTTCAGATGGCCAGGATTATCGGGATTACATGGATTCGCTGCTATGGCCGGAAGATATTGGGAAACCTATCGGTTATACAGAATTCGGAGACGACAAAATGGGTGATTTACGGCCTTCTGACGTTGAATACGATCCATTGGAACCGAACCCAACGAACGATCCCGAAATTAAAGCACGCAACGATCACAGACGGGAGACCAAATCCTATATAGATAATCCCAACCTGGAATGGTTGTATTATCTGAATCCAAGAACTTACACCTTTGGTATTAAAATCGATTTTTAAACCTGCAAACTATATGAAACGGGTAAAATCATGATATTACATAACCAGTTAAAAAAGGCGCTTTATGCTGGAGTCGTTTCGTTTATTTTTTTCCAGTTTGCCGGGATAATCCAGGCGCAAGAAGTGCTCAATATTAACATTGGCTCACTGCATAGCTGGTACCGTTCCGACGGCTCTGAAATTGAAGAGGGCGGAACGGTGATTGAACAGCAAGCGGGACTCGCCTGGCCTGCCAAATACGCCGATCAGGACAACCAGGCAGCCAAGGCATTTTGGATAGGAACAACAAATTATACCGATGCAGATCAGTATGGCGGTGTAACCTATCCTTATAAAGTTGTTCATGTTGGCCCTCGCGGCGCTGATCCACTAAGAGAATTTATGCCGGTTCAAGACGGTTTCAAACTATACGGCCGCTTTAAACACCCGGATGTTTACGTGGATGGAAATCCAGCCTCTGATCTCATGTTTTCCGAAACCGAAGTTGAAGTCGATGAGAACCTTATTAGTGATCGCATGATTTATAACGAAGTCAATACGTCCCTCGGGATAACGATGATTCGAAAAATCTATGCATGGGGTCAGCAATACCACGATAATTATTTCGTTTACGATTACACATTTATCAATTCTGGCAATGTTGATCCGGATCCGGATATCGAACAACAAAAAACCCTCAATGGCGTGTACTTTTTCTGGCAATATCGCTATGCTGCAAGCCGTGAAGGCGCCCAGTGGACCGACTTAAATTCCCCACGCTGGGGTATCAATGAGATGGAGAGTTCACGAGGAGAGACCAAAGAACCCAACGGTGGTTATCCGGCTTGGCTAGCGGGTAATACGGCGGCTGATTCCATGCGCCTGCAATACGCCTGGATGGGTCGACACTCCAAGGCAGCTTATGATCTCATTGGTTCACCGGACGTGAAATACGGTACGGGACGATTGGGATCACCACAATACATGGGCAACATTACTTTGCACGCAGATATGTCACCAGCGGATCATACAGATGATCCATACCAACCTACAACAACCTCATTCGAGGGTTCGGATGAACCGGAAACACGCCCAAATGATCAGTTTGATCCTATTCGTATGACCAATGAATATGGCTGGATGTCAAAAGGACACCGCTGGCCACGTCATGCTGATGTCATTGGCGACGGTTTCCCGGATATTTATGAAGGTACTCCGGGTGGATTTTCCAATACCAGCGGTTATGGGCCTTATACTATGGCACCCGGCGATACAATACGCATCATTCTTGCTGAAGGTGTAAACGGCATTGATCGTGACAAATGTATTGAAGTAGGTGCGAAATGGTACGAAGCCTATAAAAATCCCAGTGAAACATTTACCTTTGATTTACCCGATGGTTCGACCACAAACGACAAGGATGAATACAAAAACGCTTGGGTTTTTACAGGTGAAGATTCCTTATTTCAAACGATGGGACGAGCGCGACGCAATTATAACCTGAATTATCAAATTGCAGTCCCACCACCCCCGCCGGCGTTATTTCAGGTTACTTCCGGTGGTGACCGTATCTCCCTTTCCTGGTCCGATGATCCCGAATCTGATGCAAATTTTGCTGGTTACCGCCTCTATCGTGCCATTGCGCGATATGATACTACATTTATCAATATCTTCGAATGTGGAACCGGAACAGGCAATCCTGTGGTTCATGAATTTGATGATAAAACAGTTGAACCAAGCACAAACTATTATTACTACATTTCATCTTTCAGCGATGGGAGCAACAACAACACCAATGCAAACCCATCGGGTGAATTGGAAAGCAGTATGTTCTGGACAAGAACGACGCAACCAGCCAAACTATTGCGTCCCGCTGGTGAAAAACTGGAAGACATCCGTGTTGTTCCCAATCCCTTTGATATTCGTTCACGTATCGTTCAATTTCCGGGTGAACAGGACAAACTGGCATTCATCGATATCCCGGGACAATGCATTATCCGTATTTATACAGAACGCGGTGATTTGATAAAAACAATTCACCACACAAACGGTAGTGGTTCGGAGGACTGGAATTCGGAAACAGAATATGGTCAAATCGTCGTCAGTGGTGTTTACATCGCCACTTTCGAAGTTACTGAAGATGATCCGAACAACCCAGCGATTCATAAAGGTGATACTGCCATCCGTAAGTTTGTTATTATCCGCTAAGCGATACAGAGTCGTTAATGGTTCATCTCATAAAAATACACCATTAACTTCTTACCACTTCAAATAGTGATGGAGTTTCAGAATGAGAAATACATCGATAAATAAATTATTGTTTTTGCTGCTGTCGTTCTTCGTCAGTCAAACGATGTTTGCACAGCAAAAACTGGCTCAGACTGGCTTTCAATTTCTAAGTGTGAGCGGAGATGCAAGGGCAGTTGCCATGGCGGAGGCTTTCACTACAGTCGAAGGACAGTCGGGTTCATTGTTTTACAACCCTGCATTGATAGCTCGAACTACTAAAATGCTCGATGCCCAGTTTAACCTGACAAACTGGATTGCTGACATCAAACATAACTCCGGTTCTTTTGCCTATAGCTTGAATAATGGGAGCTGGGGTGTCGTCGGATTCAGCTTTCAAACGGTGGATTATGGCGAAATAATCGGTACACGCCGCGTAAAAACCAGTGTCGATGAGCGTGGTTACGTCGAAACCGGCAACATTGCTCCATCGGCTTATATGTTCGGCCTGGGATATGCCTATAGCCTGACAGACCGTTTTGCCGTCGGTGCACAAATTAAAACTGTACACCAGGATTTGGGTGACAGTTGGATTCCGAGTGATCCTAAGGAGACAGAACCCGATTCCGTTATCCTGGAAAAAACCGATAACACACTTTCTGAATTTGCAATCGATTTCGGAACGATTTACAGAACAGGTTTTAAAAGTCTGGCATTTGGTATGTCGGTTCGCAATTATTCAAGAGAATTAAAATACGTGCGAGAGGGATTCCAACTCCCGCTTACCTTTCAGGTCGGTGTTTCGATGAATGTTCTGGATTTGTTGGACCGAGATTTGTCCGATCACGCTGTTCTTGTCTCAATTGATGCCGCCCACCCCCGTTCCTATCCCGAGTACCTCAATTTGGGTATGGAATATACATTCATGAAAACGCTGGCGTTACGGGCCGGTTATAAAAGCAATCAGGACGAATATGGTATTTCCTATGGTGTCGGTTTCCAGCTGATGGGTGCAGGAATTGATTTTGCGTACACACCATTCCCCGATTCGATTTTTGAGGATGTCACACGTCTTTCAATGCATTTTGAGTTTTAGCAATGCGGTTTGGAAATAAGTGGAGATTAGAAATGAAATCAAAAAATAAATTAACGTGGATAGGCATCCTGCTTTTGGCAATCGTATCGGTAAGTTGCAATCAGGAATTGCCTGACAAACTCTTTGATCCGGATGCACCCAAAGGGACAACTCCAGTTCTGACAAGTATCGTCCCCGATGGTAAACCGCTCGCAGGCGTTGGACGTTTAACGGTGACAGGAGAAAACTTTTCATCGGTAATTGAGGAAAACTACCTCTACTTCAATGGCGTTGAAGCCACCATTCTCAGCGCATCCCCGACGCAACTCTACGTGATCGCTCCGGATGTTGTCGGCGATTCCGTTGTCGTAAAAGCGGCTGTATTTCGGGTGGAACTTTTCAGCAATGAAATCATTTATGAACTCATACCGGCAGTTTCTGAGTATGGACGTATTCTCGAACCCGGTACGGAAACAAACCAGGGTTATGCCCTTGCTGTCGACGTCAATGAAAATGTTTTTGTTCAGACGGATCCGAAAAAAATCAAAAAAATTAGTCCGAATGGAATTACGACCGATTTTGCAACAACAACATACGTTGCGGCAACAAGCATGAAATTTGGACCAGGCGGAATTTTGTATGCCTCTGCTCCAGCAGGGCGTGTACGGAAAATCGTGCAATATGACCAAGCCGGAAATGAAATTTTGTTTACTAGTTTTCCAGCGGTCGCCATAGATTTTGACTTTGACACAGCCGGAGATATTCTTGCAGCCGTTGGCGCAGACATTTACCGGGTTAAACCAGACCAGTCCAAAGCGATAATTGGCAGTTTTCCTGGTGAACTAAAAACGATACGTCTGTTTAATGGTCAACTTTACGCCCTGGAGCTTGCTGATGAGACAGATTCACAGAAAATATGGACGGCAACTGTCCAGGAAAGCAGCCTTGAAAATATAACAGAGATTTTTGATACATTTAATTCCGGCGTTATTATTGGTGCCAACATAAACGCAATGGTGCTTACTGAGACTGGTGATATGGTTCTTGGGACAAACCACCCTGATAACGGGATGTTCCAGTTATCCAGTGATGCCTGGGTTACGCCACTTTACCCGGAATTGCTCAGCTCGGAAATCACCGCTTTATCCTGGGGCAACAGCACGAGTTTTTATGCTTTACGGGATAAAGATGGCAACACAACCGTTCTTCGGGTTGACATGGATACAGTACTCGGGGCGCCATACGCAGGTAGGCAGTAAAAAAGAAACCCTGTGGGAAGATTTGTTCGCACAGGGTTGTTTGAATATAGATAGTTAAACCATAATTCATCTTAACCGTACTCAATCTACAAGGAGGAACCAATGAAATTTGGCTTACGTTTCAAGTTCATGATTTCATTGCTCGTTTTATGCGTTGCTGTACCTGTGTTCGGGCAAACTGCTCAGGTACAATTCATCCATTCTTCTGCAGATCAGGATGCAACATCTCTCGACGTTTACGTCAATGATGTGCTGGTCGCGGAAGCACTCGGTCGCTTACAAGCGACTGCTTTTCTGGAAGTTGCTTCTGGTACCGTCACACTTAAAGTGACGCCAAACGGCAACGCTGATTCTACCATCGTAACGATGGATACGGAACTCACCTCCGGTGCAACATACGTAACTGCATTGGCGGGTATTCTTCCGATTAATGATGGCAAATACGACAATCCACTGTCACGTGATCTGAATCTCGGCATCTTTAAATTGGACGGTGCCCGGACTGCAGCCACGGATGCAGCGAAGGTTGAATTCGTTGTTTTCCATGGTGGATCAGACGCCCCAGCCGTTGATGTCGTAGTTGACGGTGCACTAACAATTGCAAGTGGAATCGATTATGGGATGTTTTCCGACTACGTCCTTGTCGATCCTGCATCCTATGAAATTACCTTTACAGCACCTGGAGATGCTGCAGATGTAAAAGCCTTGTTTGAAAATGTTGATCTCAGCACTCTCACTGGCCAATCTGCTGTTGTGTTCGCAGGTGGTTTTGTTGATCCGACGCTTAACGAAGGTGGTGCATTGCTCGCACTTTACGCCGTATTGAGCGATGGTAGCATTGTAAAATTCGAACAAACAATCCAACTCGAACCAGGTCCGTGGAAAAACATGGGTGCTGCCCCTTGGGAATTTGATTCCGTTTGGGAAGATACAACCGTTGCCTCCACACACGGTGTTGCTGTTGACCCTGATGGCAAAGTCTGGTCCGGTAGCTACGGTGCAACCGAAGGTATCCGTGTTCGCAATGCTGACGGCACAGAAGCCAGCTTCAGTCCTCTTGGCACGGTCACTGTCGATGGAACCGAAATCGACCTCGCTGCAGGGAACTGTCGCGGGATGGCCACGGCAAAAGATGGCAATATCCTTTATGAAAAAGGAGCCCAGCTCATCAAAATCAACTACATGACCGGTGAAGCTATGGCCATGTGGGAAGGAAGTGGCAGTCTGGAAAATCCTGGCATCGATAGTGAAGGCTTCATCTATGTCGGAAAAGTTGTTGGCACCAATCCTGTTGTTGTTCTCAACGGTGAAACCCTTGCCGAAGAGCAAACAATTGAATTGCCTGGCGCACCATCTTATGGTCGTGGCGTCAATGTTACTCCAGATGGCAAAACATTGTTCGCCGGAGTACTTGATGATGTTGCTCCCCTTTATATCTGGACCACCGAAGATTTCATCACCTACAGCAAAACCGACAGTATTTATGCGAATACGGATGGTGAATTTATTTTCACAGGTGGGCACAGAACGACGATGAACTGGGATACGGAAGGCAAACTCTGGGTTTCTCAGGATGCTGCCTACAGCCCGGATGACAACAGCAACAATTCCCTGGTTGTTTTTGATTTCGCAGCTATGGAATATCAGCGTCTTACGATGCCTGATATTGGTGGCGCCAATGGTCCACGCAACGTTGCTTTCAGCCCTGACGGCAAGTCAGCTTATGTTGCCAGCTTTAATGCAGGTGTTGTCTGGAAATTCACCAAAAAAGCTGCAACCAATATGCAATTTATTCATGCTTCCGCAGATCAAGATGCCACAACTCTTGACGTTTACATGAATGATCAACTCGTTGCCGATGGCCTTGGCCGTCTATCAGCTACAGGTTTCATGGAAGTCCCCTCTGGTGCAGTTACGTTCAAAGTGACACCACATGGCAATACCGATTCGACAATTGTTGAAATGGAAGCAGATGTTGCCGCTGGTGCAACTTATGTAACCACTTTGGCCGGTATTCTTCCTGTTAGCGATGGTAAATACGACAATCCATTGTCACGCGACTTGAACCTGAACGTTTTTAAAACAGACGGTATTCGCATGACTGCATCGGACGCAGCGAAATTTGATTTCGTCCTTTTCCATGGCGGAACTGATATTCCTGATGGGAATGTCGTTGCAGGTGATGTCACACTTGCTTCTGGTCTCGCTTTTGGTTCCTACTCTGACTATATTTCAGTTGATCCTGGTGAGATGACTTTTGTTTTGACTGCTGATGGCTTTGAAGATATTAATTTTAAGTCTGCTGATCTCAGTGGTTATGCGGGTAAATCTGCTGTTGTTTTTGCTGGTGGATTTATCGATCCAACCAAAAATGAAGGCGGCACCGAACTAGGTCTCTTTGTTGTTGATGTTGACGGTGCAATCACAAAAATTGCCTATGATAAAGTTATTGCACCAGGTCCATGGAAAAACATGGGTGCTGCCCCTTGGGAATTTGATTCCGTTTGGGAAGATACAACCGTTGCCTCCACACACGGTGTTGCTGTTGACCCTGATGGCAAAGTCTGGTCCGGTAGCTATGGTGCAACCGAAGGTATCCGTGTTCGCAATGCTGACGGCACAGAAGCCAGCTTCAGTCCTCTTGGCACGGTCACTGTCGATGGAACCGAAATCGACCTCGCTGCAGGGAACTGTCGTGGGATGGCCACGGCAAAAGATGGCAATATCCTTTATGAAAAAGGCGCTCAGCTCATCAAAATCAACTACATGACCGGTGAAGCTATGGCCATGTGGGAAGGAAGTGGCAGTCTGGAAAATCCTGGCATCGATAGTGAAGGCTTCATCTATGTCGGAAAAGTTGTTGGCACCAATCCTGTTGTTGTTCTCAACGGTGAAACCCTTGCCGAAGAGCAAACAATTGAATTGCCTGGCGCACCATCTTATGGTCGTGGCGTCAATGTTACTCCAGACGGCAAAACACTCTTTGCCGGAGTACTTGATGATGTTGCTCCCCTTTATATCTGGACCACCGAAGATTTCATCACCTACAGCAAAACCGACAGTATTTATGCGAATACGGATGGTGAATTTATTTTCACAGGTGGGCACAGAACGACGATGAACTGGGATACGGAAGGCAAACTCTGGGTTTCTCAGGATGCTGCCTACAGCCCGGATGACAACAGCAACAATTCCCTGGTTGTTTTTGATTTCGCAACCATGGAATATCAGCGTCTTACGATGCCTGATATTGGTGGCGCCAATGGTCCACGCAACGTTGCTTTCAGCCCTGACGGCAAGTCAGCTTATGTTGCCAGCTTTAATGCAGGTGTTGTCTGGAAGTTCGTAAAAGAAGGGACAGGTGTAGCGGAAACTGAAAATGCAATACCTGAGCGTTTTGCCCTCGGCCAGAATTACCCGAACCCATTCAATCCTTCAACCATTATTCCCTTCGATGTTGCCAAAGCCGGCCATGTCGAATTGAAAGTCTACAACAACTTAGGTCAGGTTGTTGCAACGCTGGTTGACGGTCAAATGGATGCCGGAAAACACACGGTAACATTTAATCCTTCGAAATTAGCGACAGGTATCTATTTCTATCGTGTCCAGTTCGAAAACATCACATTGCAGAAACGCATGTTATTCATCAAATAAAATATTCTGTATGAACTCCTTTCCGGTTTAAAGAATCGGAGAGGATGGGTTTCTTGTATATAGCACTCAAAGGCCATTTGATTTTTATCAAATGGCCTTTTCTTTTAAATGCTTATGGGAAATAAAATCCATCGCAACTGCACAACAACAGACGCTGTGTAAAGATGCTGAATCAAAATATTGTAGTGGATCATGCTTCCTGCTTAGCGTAAGTAAAAACAATTTTCCCCGCAAGTCGCCCCTCAATTGGAAAATTTGGTTCATACTGGTTTAAATTCTGTTATTTTTAATTTTATTTTCCTATTTTTCTTTTACAAAATTAAAACATCAGAATTCCTGCGCTTTAAACAATCCTTCAAAATAAGAACTATGACCCAGGACAAAAGACTGAATTGGAACTGGCTAAACAAATTTGGACCGATACTAGCCCTGTTACTCGTCTACTTGTTTTTCGCTGCATTTAATTCCAAAATAACCTCCTTCACTGCAATAGAGGCGATGATTTTACAAACTGTCATCGTTGCAGTCTCGGCCACAGGCATGACACTCGTCATCATTTCCGGTGGTATCGATCTTTCTGCAGGATCAATCATTGCTTTCAGTTCTGTGGTTACCGCGCTTTTAATCGAGACATTCCAGCTGCCACCTCTTGTAGGCGCACTCGGCGGTATTGCTGCTGGGCTCATCTGCGGATTTTTCAATGGTTGGCTCATCACACGCATGAAACTTGTACCTTTTATTGTTACTCTTGGATCATTGCTCGTAGTGCGTGGTCTTGCCAAAGGTTTTGCCAACAGCATGCCAATCAATGCCGGAGAGACCTGGCTCAGTGACTTATTAGCCACATTGCCCGCTGACAAAAAATGGCAGCTTATCCCCCCGGGCGCCTGGTTGATGATCATTCTTGCGCTGCTGGTAGCTGGTCTCCTGCGCTATACACGACTTGGCAGGCACATCGTGGCAATTGGCTCCAATGAACAGACAGCACGCTTGTGCGGTGTTGCCGTCGAAAGAGTCAAGATTATCGTCTATTCTTTGGCAGGAGCCTTTTCCGGCTTGTCAGGTTTGATGCTCATGTCCTATCAGGAACAGGGAGATCCAACAGGGGCTGTTGGACTTGAATTGGACGTTATCGCAGCAGTAGTCATCGGAGGTGGGAGCTTAAGTGGAGGTGAAGGATCAATCATTGGCTCGCTCATCGGTGCGATGATTATGACCGTCATTCGAACCGGTTGCCAATTAAACGGCTGGCCCCCGTGGGTAACACAAATCGTCACCGGTTCCGTCATCGTTCTGGCCGTGGCAATCGATAGATTACGCCATAAACAAAATGACTAATACGAGAAAACGAAAGCGAGCTGCTATGCTTTCGTTTTTTCGTATATGATATTGGGGAAAAAGTGTCATGTACTTTACGCACTAAATGTGATACAACCAGACAGTTGCCTTTCACTTGTCGAGAAGTGAATGACACTTCAGACTTTATTTTATCAAGGTCATTTTACGCGTCTGCGTAAACTGTATTCCGCTGCCCGAACTTGCCATGAGCTTGTAAAAATACAATCCACTTGGCAAGGAATTGCCATCCTTATCTTCACCACTCCAACGTAGTTCATGGCTGCCGGCTGCATAGACTTTATCGGTTAGAACAGCCAGTTCTCTTCCCATCAAATCAAATATTTTAACTGTTACATTTGAACGCTGCGGCAGGGAAAACCGGATCATTGTTGCCGGATTAAAGGGATTCGGGTAGTTTTGAAAAAGTTGAAAATCGGCCGGCATTTCTTCAGCGCGTTCTGCAACACCTGAGGGTCTTGTACCAATCGCAAAATCAACCACATTCATGCCCCCCGTAATTATTTCCTTGTCCAGCCCATCCCCGGAGAGGCCATCCTGTTGCAAATCCGCATACCAGATTGAAGCGCTGGATCCATTGACATAATGATAATAAATACGGCTGTCATCGTTGGAAAAAGAAGGATTCCCAAGCGAATTAAAGTTATTCGCGACAATGCCAACATTTCCAGTATTCAGATCAGCTGCAAGGACTGAAACCTGGTAGTCAGCATCGATATAATCAAAGACTATTTTGTTATCATTATTTGAAGAAAAAACCGGATTTCCAATATTGACACCAGGTGGCTGTGGCGGGAAAAGCCGGGCAATAGCCACATCCGTAGGACGGACGATATTAATATCCCAATATTCTGTTGTATCGCCATAAGAATTGACAAAAGCGTTGAGTGCATCGTACATCAAATACTGGCTATCAGAAGACCAATCGAGCCGGTCCGGATAGAGGATGTTGCCTGCCTGCTCACCTTCAGTATACGTCGGTGTGAAAAGTTCAATCCGTTTGTCACTATTCCCGGAGAGATCACCAAAATCAAAAATATAAATCGCTGCTTCCGCATAGATCGACGTTGCCGCCAGATATTGGCCACTCGGTGATATCGCCACAAATTCCCAGACTCCCGTATCCGTCAATGCCTGATCAGAAGTACCGTCTGAGGCCGTTACGTGGATATTGGAATTCGTATCAACATAATAAATATATCCACCGTCATCTTCCGGTGCCGGGCGACGCTTGAGAGCCGCATTGGAAATTGGCAAAAATGAAGAAATATCAAGGGGAACACGATAAAGTTGCCCATTGCCGGCGTCCGTCACTGCCAAATATTCTGCTCCGACGACAGCAGGATTATCGACGGGCGGCGGTGTACCTTGTCCATCCGCGACGCCAACTGCCTCGAAAGCTTGAGCAGCTGCAATGGCTTGTGCGCTGCCTGCACCGAACAGATCCTCAGCAGATTTTACAACCGCGATTCGTGCATCGATAAATTGTGCACTGCGGGTGAGATAGGTTGAAAGTGCCCGATAGTATACTTTTTCTGCATCATCCCGACTTGTACTTTGCGCAAACAAATAAAAAGCTTTATTCGGAATCCCGCTATTCACATGCACCCCGCCGTTGTCTCCATCCGGCGTGTTTGGTAAATCATTATAGTCATCCATGTGGGCCGGTTGTTGCCCCTGGAAGGCAATATTGGCACCGTCAGGTTCTGCCATGCTTCGCAAACAATCATTGTCGATATTCGGCGTCGTCACATCTTCACCCAACAACCAGTTTCCCTGGTCGCCTTTGACCCAAAATTCAAAAAGGGTACCGAACACATCCGCAAAGGATTCATTGAGGGCACCCGATTGGTTTTCATAAACCAGATTTGCCGTATGCTCGACAACACCATGCGTCATTTCGTGAGCTGTTACGTCAAGGGCACCGGATAAATCACTGAAGGCCTGGCCATCGCCATTACCAAAAACCATCAGAGAGCCATTCCAAAAAGCATTGTTGTAGTTCTGACTAAAATTGACAACCAGGTTCATGGAGGTACCTTTGCCATCGATGGCATTGCGGTTGTGCACCTGTTTGTAATAATCAAAAACCAGAGCGCCGTTGGCGGCGGCCGAAACCGCAGGCTGATTGTTCCAGTCATTTGCATTTGCAGAGGTGACAAAATACAAGGTACTGTCCGCATTTTTTGCGTCCAGTGTATAAATTACACCTCGTCCGTCCTGTGGGAGTTGAGAAGCTACTGCATCGTACATGGATTTACTGGGATCGATCATGAAATAGCTCCCACCCGTCTCATATACCTTTAAAGTACGAGTTTGTCCAAGTACATCTGTCCCGCTGCCGTCGGCTGGGCCATCATAATTGACGTGGCTGTATTTTTTCAAAACCTCGCCACTACCAGCATCGATGAAGTAACTCATGTCCCTGCTTAAGCCGCGTTGTAAGCGGATTTGCCAAACGAGCCTTGCCTCCGTCCCCGTATGATATATCATTTTTTTTGAGAATTTCACATTAGCAGGAGCATTGAACGCAATCAATGCTTTGTCCCGTGCTTCCTCAGCAGTTATCGCCGCATCAGTGGAAAAAAACCTGATCGTCGGTATCGAGCGACCATTAAAGCTGTGCACAATACCGTCTGCACCGATATGAACAATGACATCGCTACCCCAAATATCGAGGCCCTTATATATCTGCTGATAACGTACATGGGCCATACCCAGCGCATCGGCTTCGATGCCCATCATTTTAAATTCATCCTCTGCATTTTCAATTCGCAGTAAAGCAGCATTTTCCGACAGAAAAAAGCGTGCCCTCTGCGCCCAAATTTCATCCTGTGCTAAACCAGGCGTCGTTTTGAAGACGGCAGCAGTTTGCACATTGTCGATAAAAATGGGTATCTGATTATTCGGATCCCAAATGACTTGAAGTTCCGGACCGGAAATTTTTTGTAATTTATGGAGTGCTTCGGTTTGTTGTTGTTGAACGAGGAGCTGTTTCTGTTTCTCTTGTTGTGCACTTTTAAACGTATTGACTTTCGTGCTCATTTGTTGCATTTCGGTTTGAACGGCCTTCCAGGAACCTGTTTGTTCCAGTTCCCCGCTCTGCGTCTTTTCTTTTTCTTCAAGTGGATTTTGCTTCGCAGTGGTTGGTAATTTTTCATTTTTAAAAGAAAAAAGGGAGAGACACAAAACAACCCAAAATAATCTGGACATAAACCTGTAAAATTTTTGCATGAAATAATCCTTAATATAAATGAACGTTTTGGACAGTTACTAACCCTACTGAAAGATTCAGCCTTCGATAAACCCGGGCAAGGAATAGAGTCCACGCTATCGAAGGCGAAGATGTTTGTTTAAAATTGAACCTATTCTTGCGAAACGATCTCACGACATAAATCATAAAACTGATTTAACTCTGAAGTTTTATCATTCACGCTCTGAGCCCAGTTTAATTGTTTTTTCTGCTTCTTACTCGTAATTCGAAGGAAACGTGTAATGTTACCGGGTTCGGTTCCCGATTGAGTAAATATTTTATTTTCATTGATTGATTGCCAGAGCCTGGACAAAGCTTCTTCCGATATTTTACCAGCCGCTGTTGGATTGGCTTCAGCGACACGTCCCTGCCACGTGAGGACGCTACCATCCGACTCGATCGTATAGCCCTGCCACAATCCCGTAATGCCGCCCCCTTCCCCAAAAACGATAGTCAAATCATCGGGTGGACTGGAATCGGAATTTTTATTTTCGTGGTTTCCAGTGCATGCAATAAAAATTGCCAACACGAGAAGCGATGCGAAATTTCGACAAAGTATCTTATAACGTTGCATTTATTCACCTCATTCTTTTGAATTGAATTAAAAAAATAACATAGAGAACCTGATTTTTTCACACATTACATAAAGATAACGATAGACAGGGGGTATCCCCTATCCAATCCTGTTGACTACGAATTACACTGCTTAAATCCGATCATTTTATACAACAAACTTTTTGCGTATGATTTCCAATTAAATTGACGAGACGTCCTGGCTTGCATTTTCACCAAGAGTAGGACCAGGATTTTTTATGGATTTGATTTCGTTCCTTTATTTTTTTTAATTATCTTTGTGCCGTTTTTAACTGGTATTCTTTTCTGTGTTCGAAACCTGGTTTGACATGAACATGATTTAGTGCTACTACAGAAAAAAAATCATTCCTTTGCAAAAGATACAAATTCGAACTTATAGCCCCATAGGAGCTGAAATGGAAAAAATAAAACAACTGTCACACATCTTTATCCTCATACTTGTATTCGTATCGGCTGCTTATGGCCAAACAATAAAAATTGCAACCTACAATATCTATTTTCTTGATGCAGGTATTTCAGCTGAACGCAAGGCAAATTTGCAGCAGGTTATCAAAGAACTCGATGCTGATATCATCGCTTTCGAAGAAATTAACAACCGTGCTGCTCTGGAAAATCTATTACCCGATTCGTACGACATCGCCATTATCGATTCACCGGAGGAAGTTCAGGAAGTCGCATTGGCGGTTCGCAAGCCATTAAAAATAAATGAGAAGCGTTTTGTTTATGCCGATGAAAAGTATGACAACGCGTTTCCACGCAGCCGAAATCTTCTGCAGGTGGAAGTCGAGGCAAATGGCACTATGTATTATTTCCTCGTGCACCACGCCAAATCGCGCAGCGGTGGCCGCACAGAAACCGATGCAAGGCGGCAGGAAGCCGCAAAACTGATCATCGAGTACATCAAAAACAATCTCGCTGACAAAAATATTGTCCTGCTTGGTGATCTCAATGATAATCCGGATGACAAATCTCTCAACATGCTCGAATATGGCGATAGTACTGCTGTCGGTGGCATTGACACAGGGGAGGATACGTTTCTGTTCGATACGACCGAAAACCTGCTTGATAAAGACTACTGCTCCTGGGGATACAATTATTTTTATAAAGAAACCACGCTCGACACCTTTGCACTCACCGTTTTAGGTGCAGGACGGGAAAATAACAAATGGCGGAGCATCCCCAACGTGGATTATTATCGTGATGTCAAAGTGAAAGCCATTCTTTTTGACCAGATTCTCGTTTCATTGAATTTAAAGGAGAAAGTTGTCCGTACTGGTGTCTTCAACGGGGCAGCAGCCGTTCGTGGGCAGAATTCGAGAATTAAATTTGATAACGGCAAACTCATTTACACACAAAGAGGATCATTCGCCTCGGATCATGTTCCGGTATGGCTGGTTTTGCAGCAATAACCGCCAAAAAGTTCTTTTAGCAGTCACTTGTTTTTTTTATTATAGATATAAATTAATTTGCACTCACTACGAGGGAGCGATGCAAACCGGCTTGTTCAAAGCACGAAGATTCAACGCGACTTCAAGCGATGAGGTGAACGATTCATTAACCATCGAAGCACCGTTGCAAATTAACATCAACAGCCGTCCCTTCACTATCACCATGCGCACGCCGGGAGATGATTTACATCTTGTGCGTGGTTTACTTTACACCGAAAACATCTACACCCAACCAAACGGATACGATTTTCAGGAGCGCAAACAACGCAATTCTGAAGTCGCCTATTCGGTCAATTTTATCAGTGAAAATGAAAATTTACCGGCTGATTTGGAGAAGCGCCGCAGTCTTTTATCTGTTTCTTCCTGCGGTATTTGCGGGAAAAAGGATTTGGCAAATTTGATGCAGACCGCCCCCCAATTGCAGGACGGTATTCAAATTAGCAGACCACTACTCCTGGCGATGTTCGCAAAAATGAACAGCCAGCAAAACACCTTTAACCAATCCGGTGGTTCCCATGCCGCCGCCGCTTTCGATTGTCATGGAGAACTCCTTTCCATCAAAGAAGACATTGGACGACACAACGCCGTGGATAAAGTCATTGGCATGCTGCTCTGCGAAGACCGATTGCAGTCAGCAAAAGTGCTTCTTGTGAGTGGGCGGGTTTCATTTGAAATCGTAACCAAAGCGTTTACGGCAAAAATTCCGGTTTTAGCAGCAGTCAGTGCCCCATCCTCGCTTGCTGTAGAAACAGCTGATAAAATGGGCATCACCCTCGCAGCTTTTTGCAGAAAAAACAGGGTAACGGTTTACTCGCATATTTCAAGAATAATAGAGGATAAAAACGCATGTCAGACAATCTAAGCTATCTTTCCGGCCGCAAAGGCCTCGATGACAGCCTTTTTGAAAAACTCACACAATCCGGGCACGTTGCAGGGACACCTGAAAATTCGGAGATGAAAAAACTTGCTGAGGAATACCTCATGGGCGATGCTATCGTCTACGGAACGGCTTCCTTTTATGATTTTCTAAAGCAAGAAAATGCCAGGAAATTAGCCTACGCCTGTAACGGCAGTGCCTGTTTACTGGCGGGCACACAGGATAAAGTGCAGGCAAAATTACACGCTCACTTTGGCAAAGATGAGATCGGAGAAATGTGTTGCCTTGGGCGTTGCCACGAAAACAGCGCCTTTCACATCGACGGGAAAAACTACTCCGGCAGTGCTATCGATAAATTGGAAACTCTTGCAAAAAACACGACCCTTACTCATGATCAATATGCTGTAACCTGCTGCGCCAAGCGGCCAATTCTCACAGCACAATTTTCTAGTATTTCCGAATTTTACGCTAGTTTGGGAGCAATACTTCGTAAACCTTCTGAGGAAATTCTTCAAGAATTAAAGGTGTCGAATCTGCGTGGTCGTGGTGGTGCCGGATTCCCCCTTGCTTTCAAATTACTGTCCTGCCGTGAGGTTACAAGTGAGCAAAAATTTATTGTCTGCAATGCAGATGAAGGTGACCCCGGTGCTTTTTCCGATCGTTACATTCTTGAAGAACAGCCGCACAACCTGCTGATGGGCATGATCATAGCCGGATACACGGTCGGTGCTGATACCGGTGTCATTTACATTCGTGCAGAATATCCGGAAGCCATCGATAAAGTAAAAAAGGCTGTGGTTGAGCTGCACAAGCACGAATTCATCGGCAACAACATTATGGGAAGCGGATTCAATTTTAAATTTAAGATTATTGCGGCAGCAGGCGCTTACATCTGCGGTGAAGAAACTGCTTTGCTCTCTTCCCTCGAGGGACAGCGACCGGAAGTCCGAGTACGCCCTCCCTACCCTACACAGCAAGGACTTTTCAACAAGCCAACGGTCGTCAATAATGTAGAAACCCTCGCCGCGATTCCCTGGATTTTAAAAAATAGCGGGCAAGCCTATGCGCAGCTCGGTACGACGAAATCAAGCGGTACAAAATTAGTGTGCCTGGACAGCGCCTTTGGAAAGCCAGGGCTCTACGAAGTCGAAATGGGTATGCCATTGCGGAAACTCATCGACGACGCAGGGGGATTCATCAAACCGGTGAAAGCACTGCACATCGGTGGGCCACTTGGTGGTATTGTACCCATTTCGAAAATAGACGGTCTCACCATCGACTTCGAATCTTTTGCAGAAAATGGTTTTCTTCTCGGCCACGCAAGCATCATCTCCATACCGGAAGATTTTCCGATGGTGAAATACCTCGAACACCTTTTCGCCTTTACCGCACACGAATCATGCGGCAAGTGTTTTCCCTGCCGGCTCGGTTCGCAGCGAGGCAAGGAACTCCTGCAAAATGCACAGACTGAAGACTACAAAATCGATCGTCGGCTTTTCGATGATTTGCTTGAAACATTAGAAAGCGGTTCATTATGCGCACTGGGCGGTGGTTTGCCTTTGGGTGTGAAAAATGCATTAAAGTACTTTGATAATGAACTAAAGGCGTTTTTTGAATAGGTTCGCTAATTACGCTAATCGCACGAATAAAATTATTTTAAAAAACAATTCGCGAAGATTGGCGAGATTAGCGAAAAACAAACAATTTACATATTAGGGGAATTTAAAATGTCAAAATTGCTTTACCCGGAAGAAAGTTATGCAATTATTGGCGCTTGTTTTACGGTTTATAACGAAATGGGTCCTGGTCTGCCGGAGCAGGTTTATCTGGAATGTCTTGAGATAGAATTTGAATATTTGGGCATCCCATTTAAAGCGAAAAGCCCACAGAAATTGTTTTTCCGCAACCAACAGCTTAAGAAGACTTTTGAACCTGATTTTATATGTTATGACAAAATCATCTTAGAGATAAAAGCCTTAAATGAATTACGTATCGCTGACCAATCTCAAATTCTTACATATTTAAATGTAACGCGATTTGAGCTTGGCCATCTCGTCAATTTTGGTCATTCACCAGATTTAGAACGGGAACGGTTTGCAAACACCAGATGACTAAAACATAAATATTTCAAGGCATCCGCCAATAAAAATGAATTAGCGAAATCCGCGATATGAGCGAACTAAAAGGACAAACCATGAAAAAAATTGCCTTCATCAACAACGTTCCTTTTCAGATGCACGATGGCGAGACCATTTTATCCTTCGCCAGGCGACACGGTGGTGAAGACCGCATTCCAACCTTGTGCGATGCACCAAATCTCAAACCATTCGGTTCCTGCCGTGTTTGCAGTGTTGAAGTTGCATTGCGGCAAGATGGCCCGGCGAAAACCGTAGCATCGTGTCACACACCAGTGCTGGAAGGCAGTTTTATTTACACGGATTCACCTAAAATTACGCGCCTGCGCCGTAATATCATCGAGCTGGTTCTGACGGATCATCCGCTGGATTGTCTCACCTGTGAAGTCAATGGCAATTGTCAGCTACAAAGTGTAGCAGCACGCGTGGGCATTCGTTCCGTGCGCTACCCGAAAGGCGCAAATCACCTGGATCGAGCGAAAGACACCAGCCATCCCTACATGGTTTCCGATTTATCCAAATGCATTAATTGCTACCGTTGTGTACGCGCTTGTGACGAGGTGCAGGGTCAATTCGTGCTCAGCGTAGCCGGACGTGGTTTCGAAAGCAAGATCATCAAAGGAGCAGACGTTAATTTTGCCGACTCGACCTGTGTCTCCTGCGGTGCCTGTGCGCAAGCGTGCCCTACTTCTGCAATTTCCGATGTTTTTCAATCGAAAGCGGTTATCGCAGAAGCAAAGACGCGTACTGTTTGTACTTATTGTGGTGTCGGCTGCAACCTCGATGTCGCCACCAGGAACGGCACCATTTTAAGCATTCAAGCACCGTTTGATGCGGAAGTCAATCAGGGGCACACCTGCCTGAAAGGCCGTTATGCGTTTAAATTTTACAACCACCCCGACCGACTGCGTTCACCAATGATTCGCCGCAACGGCAAACTCGAAGAAGCAACCTGGGAGGAAGCGTACGATTATATTGCGAAGAAACTAATAAATATTAAAAAAGAGTACGGACCAGATGCCATCGCCGGTATTTCATCATCGCGCTGCACCAATGAAGAAAATTACCTGATGCAGAAATTCATTCGTGCGGTAATCGGCACCAACAATATCGACGGCTGTGCACGGGTGTGCCACTCTCCCACGGCCCTCGGGATGCAACGCACATTCGGTACAGGTGCCGCTACGAACTCTATCGCCGACATTCAACACACGGAATGTATTCTCATTGTCGGTGCTAATCCCACAGCAGCCCACCCGGTGACCGGTGCGAAAATCAAGCAATTTGCCATGCGAACAAACAATCTTATCGTTATTGATCCAACAAAAACCGAGCTGGCAAAATATGCAAAATACCACCTGCAGCTGCGACCGGGAACCAATGTCGCTGTACTCAATATGTTGCTGTATTTCATCATCAAGGAAGGATTGGCAGATAAACAATTTATTGAAAACCGGACGGAAGGTTTTGCTGACTTCAAAAATAACGTGCTTGATCTCGACATTGATGAACTGGAAAAAATTTCCGGAGTTGACCTCGAATTGGCCAGAAAAGCTGCCATCGCCTATGCCAAAGCCAATGCCGCCATGTCCTTCCACGGTTTGGGTGTCACAGAGCACAGCCAGGGTACTTTCACCGTCATGCTCATCGCCGACCTTGCAATGATTACGGGAAATATCGGCCGGCCAGGTGTTGGCGTAAATCCACTTCGCGGACAGAACAACGTACAAGGTGCGGCGGATATGGGTGTGCAACCGCATCAGGGCGCCGGCTACCTTGACATCACAAATCCGGAAATACGCCGGAATTACGAGCAATTCTACGGTGTCGATCTCCCCACAGAAGTCGGGCTCAAAAGCACACATATGCTCGATGCTGCTGAGGAAGGAAAGCTCAAGGCACTTTGGATAATGGGCGAAGATATTGCGCAAACCGATCCAAACGTCCAAAAAGTGCGACGCTCTCTTGATAAACTCGATTTGCTGGTAGTTCAGGAACTTTTCGAAACCGAGACGACAAAGCATGCCCATGTCATTCTACCGGGCGCATCTTTTCTGGAGAAAAATGGCACCTTTACCAACGGTGAACGCCGGGTGCAACGCGTCAATCAGGTAATTGATCCACTACCCGGCACAAAAGCTGATGGTCAGATCATTGTCGAAATGATGAACAAATTGGGCTACAAACAGCCCGACTATCATCCCAAAACGATGCTCGAGGAAATTTCACAAATCGTGCCCTTTTTTAAGGGGATTAAATGGGAAGAACTCGGGAAAAATGGCAAGCAATGGCCTGTTCAGGAAAACGGGCAGGATACAAAAATTTTGCACAAGGAAACCTTCAAACTGGGCAAAGGCCGTTTCTATTATTTCGATTTTGCCGAGAGCAAGGAAATCGAAGAAAACGGTGAGGTTTATCCATTCATAATGACAACCGTCCGGAATCTTGAGCATTACAATTGTGGCACTATGACCCGCCGTACGGACAATGTCGCTATTAACAGCGAAGATATAATTCTCATCAATCCAAACGATGCCATGCACAAAGCAATCGCGGATGGAGACAAAGTACAGGTGAGCTCAGCGCGCGGTACCGTACAAATGAAAGCCGCTGTTTCTTCCGCAGTGAAACCGGGAATTCTCAGTACAACATTTCATTTTCCGGAAATTATGATCAATAATTTGACGAGTGATGTTCTCGATTCAGAGGCCGCCTGTCCTGAATATAAAGTTGTTGCTGTAGATGTTGAGAAGATTGAGTGGCAGGACTAACTGACGCCAAAGCAAATCAAACCAAAAATTATCGCGCCGGACAACCCAATAGTCTACTCTGCACGGCGCGATCATCTCTTTTTGAATCAAAAACAAAATGTCTCCAAAAATGGAGCATTCATCTTGTTAAAACAAGCATTGCACTCTCTTTACTTTATCTTTAACTCATACACGCCGCCAGCCCATCCTTCTTGTGCCTCGACCTCCAGCCTCAGCGATTTCGTGCGCACCGTTTCGAAAACCGCTTCATTGTATTCGTCCTTGGCAATTGGATAACCCTCCGGGGCATAGGCTTTTTTCCATTCACCATCTTCAAAATACATTATTCGCCACGATTTTGGGATGCGGCATTCACCCTGTCCAGTGTCATCAAACCAGTAGACTTGCGCTATTGAAACTTCCGTTGGAGCTGCAAAATCATATTGAATCCATTCTGTTGTGCCTTTGTTCGGCCACCAGTGAAAATAGGGGATTTCATGATCATTTGAAGAAGCCGGTTCCAATTGGTCATTCACCGCGTCCGGATTTCTACCGGATGAAGCACTGACTTTACTTTGGGATGCCAGCGTCGGCAGTCCAAGCGGTGTCACTGCGGATTCCTCTCGAGCAAACCACACCACCATTTCCCCTTTACCGCGATTCGCCCATGAATAGTAGGGAATGGCTGTAAAAGTCTGAGGCGAACGAACACGATTACCTGCTTCGTTCACATGATAGGCCACAGCTTCGCCCTGGATTACCTGCACGCCATGCAATAAATCCTTGTCGAATTTCGTCGTTAGTTTCACCGCATCAGGCAACAGCAAATTTCGTACATGCCCATCGGGGTTATCTGGCCATTCGGCACAAAAAACCAATGGACCCCGCTCCAGTGCCACCCGGCCAATATCTGCTTTCACGCTGTCAATGGCGATAACCCGGCGAATTATCATGGGTAATTGCAGTTCTATTTTGTCCCCGTCCTGCCAGGCACGTTCAATTTCAGCATAGCCGTTTTTCATTTTAACAGGGAATTTTTTGCCATTTACCGCGATTGAAATTTTACCCGGTTCATCATTCAAGTACCGGTATAAATCCGTTGCAACTGGCTTACCCTGCGCCCAACCGGGTATGCGCAATTTTATATTCAATGGCAGATTTTTCTTTTGCGGCTTGACAATGACGTCTATCGCTCCATCCCAGGGATAATTTGATTTTTGAATTAAAGTGACCGTTCCCGCTTCTGCTTCCAATTCTGCGGTATTCGATCCATATAAATTGATAAAAATTTGATTCTTGTCAACCGCGTACACATAACCAGGCAAGGAAGCCAGGAAGCGAGTCATGTTGCCCGGACAACAGGCGCAACCAAACCATTCGGCACGCTCATGTTGTCCCACCGATTCCAAAGCATTGGGATAGAAAAAACGAGTTCCTTCCAACGATATTCCCGAAAGCAGCGCGTTGTACAAAGTACGCTCCATCACATCGATATACTTGCTTTCACCGTGCAACAGAAACTGGCGGTGATTCCAATAGACATTGCCGATAGAGGCACAGGTCTCATTGTAGGCGCTCATATTCGGCAGGTCGTAGTTCGGGCCAAATCCTTCATTTGAACCACGCGAGCCGATACCACCTGTTAGATACAACTTTTTTCCGGCAACATTCTGCCACAAGCGATCGATTGCCGCGATATAGGACGGATCGTTTTTCAGGGCAGCAACATCTGCCATTCCCGAATACATGTACCCTGCACGCACTGCATGACCGACAGCTTCATCCTGTTGCAAAACCGGTTTGTGCTGTTGATTGTACGGACTACCCGCGGTGCTGTCGAGATCGGTGCGACCACGTACATCGAGAAAAAACTTGGCCAGATCGATATACTTTTCGTCGCCGGTGACGCGGTAAAGCTTGGCTAATCCCATTTCGACAACCTGGTGCCCCGGCGCTTTTTGCAAATTTTCCGGACCAAATGTTTTCACGAGTAGATCTGCTTCTTTGAGAGCAATATCGAGTAAATTGCGTTTCCCTGTTGCCTGGTAGTGCGCTGCGGCAGCCTCAAATAAATGCCCTGCATTATAGAGTTCATGGCTGCCCTGAAGTTTTTCCCATCGTTCGTCTCCGTACCAGCGTTTGATTTTCTCAACTTTGTTCGTGCGTACTGTGTAGAGATAACCGTCCTCTTCCTGTGCTGCGGCAATTAGTGTTATCAATGAATCAAGATAGGCATCGAGCCTGGGGTCCGGTTTCACCATCAAGGCATAGGATGCACCTTCCATGGTTTTATATACGTCAGTGTCATCAAAAGGATAGATTCCCTGAGGCTCCTTGTGAGACAATCCACCGGCGATGGCGAAGTTTTCCACTCTTCCTGTTTCTTCATTCATTTTAAATGCATGGGGAATCGTCACGCTGCGGTTGGTTTCAATTCGCGGAAGCCAGAAATTATCCGTCATGTGCACTTCCGTGAAAGGCACAGGGTGGATGGGATAATCCCCTTTTGTTTGAGCCAACAAATTCACACTGAAGAATAAAAGGATGAGCACGAAAAAATTTCTTTTAGGGACCATAGTCATTTCTCCTGCAAAATAATTAGCCAAATTTCGGAACTTGTGAATTAACATAAGTCTGTGCAAAAAGACAAGTCAATGTAAATTGAAATCAAGTTTTTGCATACTTTTTTCGGTATTTAAAGCAGAGGTTCTGTCCTTCGGGAAGGATTCCAAATCATAGCAGTGTTTGAAAACGAGAATGAGTTTATCGCTGAATTCTTATTTTTGAAGTTGGCGATTAATTGTTATATTTTAAGAAATAATGAACGGGAATGCCACTCGCACTTTGGCACCGTCCGTATGCACTTATAATTATCAGAAACACAAAGAAAATACTAATCCAGACGGAGGGTTTAAATGACTTTTTTATACTTAAATTCAGATAAAATGGGTGAAGGGGATCCCCAGTTAGGCAAAAAATTAATGCGTTCATTTCTGAGTGAACTGGAAAAATCCGGCAAGCAGGTTGATGCCATTGGATGTGTAAATTCCGGTATTCATCTCACGACCGAAGGCAGCGAGGTTATCGAGATTTTACAGAAATTCGAAGCAAAAGGAACGAGAATAGCAACCTGCGGCACGTGTCTTGACCATTATAAAAAACGGGACAAGCTTCTTCTTGGTGTCATTGGTACAATGGATGGCACCGTAGAAATTATGTTTACGGCGGATAAAGTTATTCGACCGAATTAATGCACTCTATTGGTAGTATTAAAAATCACATGAAAACATGAAATAACTCTGACGAGACCGGAGAAAAAGCAGCAAACCGGACGTTTGAGACTGCCTGCACTAAGTAAAGTCGAAGTATCGAAACGTCCGGTTCCACGCTCAAATTCTGGCCATTCGGCAAGTTCAGCGTCCGAATATTTAAGTTTTTCGACAATCTCGTCAGAGTTGATGTTGCATTCTCCAGGAGGTTGGAATGACACCACTGCATTTCGAGATCAAAAATTATACTGAAGGCACGGAAATCGAGTTCATCGATCTCAAAGTAACCGATTTGAATGGCCGTTTACACCATCTTACGCTGCCATTCAGTGAAAAAACGATGGCAATGCTCTTAAACGATGGTATTGGCTTTGACGGCTCCAGCTACGGCTTTCAGAAGGTTGAAAACAGCGACATGATCATGAAACCCGATGTCAAAACTGCTTTGATCGATCCATTCCGTAACGCACCGACATTGAGTTTTATGACCCGTGTTTTTAACACGGATGCGCACAACACACCCTATCAATTCGATTTGCGCAATATGGCAGAAGAGACTGAAAAACTGCTGGGGGACCACGGTATCGCTGCTGCGTCGCAATGGGGCCCGGAACTGGAATTTTACATCTTCCACGATGCACAATACCGTTCGGATGCAAAACATAGTTTTTTTTCCATAGAATCAGATGAGGAATTTTTAGCAAACGGATATCATATAGCAAATCCATTTGATGTTCATGATGATTTTCGTGATGAAGCCACAAAAATTCTCGAAAAATCAGGTATTGAAGTCAAGTATCACCACCATGAAGTCGGAAATTTGGGACAGCAGGAAATTGAGCTCTACTTTAACCGGTTGTTGCCCACTGCGGACAATATTGTTCTGGGAAAATATATTTTGCATAACCTTGCACGAGAAAAAGGTCTCTTTCTTACATTTATGCCAAAACCGGTTTATAAACAAGCCGGCTCCGGATTGCATTTGCATCATTACCTTGTGGATAATGCAAATGCAAACTCCTTCTTTCAGCAGGGAAGCTATGCAAATCTGAATGAAACAGCGCTTTTCTACATTGGTGGAATTTTGAAACATGCAGCAGCCCTTTGTGCGTTTACCAATCCATCGACGAACTCATACAAGCGGCTCGTTCCCGGCGTTGAAGCCCCAACGGCAATCAATTTCGGCCAGGCTAACCGCGCGAGCTGCGTGCGAATTCCACGCTATATCAAAGACCCGCAAAAGACACGTTTTGAATATCGCCCTCCGGATGCAACTGCAAATCCATATATAGCCATGAGCGCGCTCATGTTAGCAGGTATTGATGGCGTCGTAAACAAAATTGATCCACGAAAAGAAGGATTCGGCCCTTATGAAGCCGATGCTTTTGATCCAAATATCGAGATTAAATACCTGCCCTTCAGCATCACCCAATCTTTGCAATCCCTGGAATCTGATCATTCTTTTTTGCTGCGAGGAAATATTTTCAGTGAGCAACTCGTGCAGCATTGGATAAAAATAAAAAGTGATGAATTCAATCAAGTTTCCAACTGGCCAAGCCCGATTGAATATTCAATGTATTTCGATCTATAAAATATGTGCTGAGTAGAATTGCAATTTAATTCTCTCAGCACGCATCCTTCCTCTGCCTTCCTTCAAATCTTCACACCCTTCAGCAATTTAATTTTAAAAGTTAAAAATAGATGAATCATTTTCAGCGAAAAATCCGCAAAAAATAAAATTGCGATTATATAAAAAACTATAAAATGACTTCATTTCGCCCTTTCTCTCGGCACACCGCTGAACAATGAAATTTATGTGGTACGAAAAAAATGTGGGGAATCCAGGCTCAATTTCGTTCAGTCGTAAAGGCAAAGTTCCTTATGGAGGAGCAAAAAGCATAAATGGATTTTTTTAAGAAACTGCTCAACAAAAAACAAACGAGTAAAACTCAGGGACAGCAAGAAAAACCTGACGCCAAAAGTTCATTTTCACCAAATTC
Organism: Deferribacteres bacterium; assembly: GCA_020633655.1. GTDB lineage: Bacteria > Zhuqueibacterota > Zhuqueibacteria > Zhuqueibacterales > Geothermadaptataceae > Bioreactorimicrobium. Next base: position 322,408 of record JACKDF010000002.1, on the reverse strand, counting down.
GCTGGAATCTGAGGAACACACTTCGGATCATGCATCGTCGTCCCACTTTGCAAACAGCAGCAGTGACCGCCTTTCGAAACCCCTGATAAATAATGACCTATCGCCAATAAATCCCCTTACCGGAAAATATGAATTCGATGAACTGGATGATTCAGAAAATTCCAGTAAAATCGAAAAAGAAATGCAGTCGCGTTACACCGAAAGCGAAGCATTGGATTACACTGAAGAGCCTGACAGCAGCGAAGATTTACCCCAGGACGAATCCGAAAAGCCTGAATTCACTGAAACCAATGAAACCCAGGAGATGCTCACTGACGAATTAGATGAATTTAAATTTGATGAAGGAGACTTCGAATTCAACCCAGAGCAGGAACATAAAGACGAAATGGGTACTGCCCAACCCGATACAACTGAATTTAGCATAAACGAATCGGAAGTATTCAGTTTTAGCGATTCCCCTGAAACAAGCACAACTCCTACTGAGGATGATACACATATACAGTTCGAGCAAGAGGAAGAGCAGCCTGATATTCCTGGTTTTGAAAAAAGTGCTGAAGATCCGGACTCGCCAACGGAAGAGCTCGAGGAATTAAATTTCGATCAGCCGATGATGCATGTATTATCAGAAGGGGAAGCAACTGACGAGATAGCACAGGATGAATTATCAGAAGAAGCAGATGAATCGCATAATGATCTCGAAGAATTGAAATTCGATGAGAAAATCGAAGAGCCAATTTCCATAAATGACGGGCATCTCCCACCCAATTCCAACGAAATTGAAGAAAGTGCCGATAAGACACACGAAACGATCTCCTTTTTTGAACCAAGTCAGGAATCATCCTCGGAAGATGAAGAACCGGAGATAGCTCCCAAAGAAGATGAAATCCAATTTCCGGAAGGAATATTTTCTGATACAGAAGAAACAGTTGACATAGAAATGGATAGCATTCTCTCAGAAGATATCGAAAATACCTTAGCAGGAAACAGTATCACCCCGAGGGAAAGTGCCCCAAACACAGAGAATGAATTTGAAATAGAATTGGATGAACATTTTAATTCTGAGCAGCACGTCGCAAAAACGGATGAAACGTCCTCTAACATCGATGATACTTCTGTCGCTCTCGAAGATTTATTAAAAATCCGCGAACGCTATTCAAATCTGGATTCGAATCACGATTTACCCCAACAAAATTTCGAGTTCGAAGAAGAGAAGGATTCACCACATGAATTAGAATTTGAGTTCGACACCACTACTGATTCATCTTTCGATGGGAAAGAATCAGGTGATATGCCAGAGGATGAAGAATTTACTATAACTCCGCATGAGGCAGGCGGGATCGCAGAGAATTCTATTGAAGAGCAAGGAATTCCTGAACAGGTTATAGCAGAATGCAAATTGAGAAGTGATAGCGTTTTAAATGAACTCCTCGAATCCCATGGTGAAATCGAAGGTGTGGCATTGATCACGAACGAAGGTGTATCGGTAACAAATCATCTGATGGATATCAAAGAATATGATAAAACGATGATCCAGATGGCAGCACTGCGAAAATTTGCAGATGTTCTCGACGCCGGATTGAACTTAGGTGGTATCGAATTGCTGCGTTTGCACGGATCAGAACGGACAGCTTTGCTTTTTGACGCGGGTGGTCGTGCTGTACTTGCAGTGTGGGTAGGACCAAAGGTCCCTCTGGGAATGATCGTCATCGAATCCAAAGCAGCTGCGACGCAAATTGGGAATATTATACGAGAATTGGTAGAAGCATAATTATCCTTTAGAAAGGGAAATCCGGGTGTCCACGAATCAACCACTGCGAGAGGCAGATGTAATATTGAAAAATCTCTGCAAAAACAATGGGGATATTCAAGGAGGGGCTATCATTTCAAATGATGGCAGGTTGTTGACGCATACTTTCGCAGAACAAAAAATTTCTGCACGCGTTGCCATTATCGCGGGTGTACTCGTCAGTTTGTGCAAGCATTCCCATGACACCATTCATATCGGTGATTTTAAAGAATTTCATTTGCAAGGAAAAGCACGTTCGGCTGTTGTCTACGGATTTGACAATGCGTTATTGCTACTCGTTATAAAAAATGGTGCAAATATTGGTCTTATAAGTTTGGAAGGGAGTCAGGCTGCAAGAGCAATTGCGCAACACTTTATCGACAGAAGCAGGAATTGACTTCTGTATTCTAATTATTTCGGAGGATTTACATGAAACAAATTTTCGCAGACCTGCAAGTACTCACCGGCATTTCAGAAGCAGATTATGCAACAATTGCAGCCCATTCTACACTGACTCAAAGCTGGATCGATGATGTTGTGGAAGCATTTTACGACACATTGTTCGGTTACGAAAAAACAAGCAAGGTCTTTCCAAGAGGCGAGGCGGAACGTCCGGACAGAGAACAAACTTTACGCAGATGGTACATGCAAGTCACCTCAGGGAATATCAACGAAGCATTCTGGTGGCAACAGTGGCTGGTTGGTCTAATCCACATAAAAGTCAAGGTCTCAAATACTTACATGCTCGGGATGACGAGTAAAGTGCAGCAACTCTTCCTGGAAAAATGTATGACTCATTTGGATAGCGCCGAAGCACTTAAATTATATGGCGCATTCAAGCGCGTTACAGATGTTGTGGCAACGCTGATTGCAGAAGGTTACTTCGTAAATTATGTTGAATCGTTGGAAAACGTACTTGGTTTTAACCGTGGATTGATTGAGAGAATGATGGAAATCGAAATTACCAAACGCATCGCCAATCTGCGTTCTGCGACATGATGGGAAAGCTTTTCAGATTAAATTTTAGTGAATAAAAAACAATTCAAATAAACCTTACTCAAGGAATTCAACAGAATTCATTACCAAATTTAAGCACAGCTAAGAAACGGAGTTTAGTGATGGCAACGAAATCAGAAAAACTACAGCAGATTTTATTACAACTCAGACAGGATACCGGAGATGTTGAAGCTTCTGCCGTCGTCAGTATCGAAGGATTGATGATTGCTTCCGACATGCCTCGTGACGTGAACAAAGATACAGTGGCCGCCATGAGTGCCGCATTGCTTTCCTTGGGAAAACGTGCTGCCCAGGAACAATCGCGTGGTAAATTCAATCAGGTATTTATTAATGGGAGTGATGGATCAGCCATCGTTTCCGTCGCTGGTGAAAAAGCACTGCTTTCGGTTCTGGTTCGACCAGATGCCAATCTTGGACTTGTTTTTCTCGAAATGAAACGTGCGGCTCAGGATATTACAGATATTGTTTAATAGATAATTGCCGCAGTCACAAGTGCTGACTCAGGCAAGCCTACATAACACATTTTTATGGTTACTTCAGAGCTGCAATTAGTATTTACGTTTAAATTTTGAATAGCAAACCGAGCAAAACTATGCCCACAATAAGTGAAATTAATGCCCGTTTTCTACATTACATTCAAAGTCTCGATCAACAGGGAGCTGATAAACTCATCTCCAATTGCCTGAAAGCGGGATTGCCACCAGAGCAAATTATTACAAAGATCATCATGCCCGCAATTGATGCCATCGCGGAAAAACAAAAAAATCGTGAAGTGGTTGTTGCACAGATTTATGTGATGGCAAAAATTGCAGAAAACGAGATCAATAAAGTTTTGGTGGAAATGCCCATAAAACCCCGTACCAAAGGCACTGTTATAATCGGTACTCCGATGGGTGATTACCACGGACTTGGGAAAAAGCTGGTGGCAACTTTCTTGCGTCTGGCAGATTACCAGGTCATGGATTTAGGACTAAGCGTCAATCATTTTGACTTTGTCAATATGGCGATTGCTTTTAACGCAAAAATAATCTGTGTCTCAGCGCTTTTGCTGCATACTGCATTGGGTATAACTGAAATTCGTAAGGAACTCGATTCACGCGGTTATAATCATATTAAAATCGTAGTTGGCGGAGCGTTGTTTAACTTCAATCCCAAACTCAGTAACAAATATGGTGCGGATGCTATGGCACCCAATGCATTAGATGCCGTCCGTGTTGTTCGAGAACTTGCAGGAGATTTCTGATGCCAACACCACTTGAAAGACTACTTACTGCGCTGTCGCACAAAGAAGCGGATCGAATTCCCATTCTGCCTGTCCTTCTGCAACATGGTGCAAAAGAACTCAATGTCGATCTTGAAAAATATTTCACAAATGGAGAAATGCTGGCTGAAGGACAAACCCGACTCATTGAAAAATATGAGTACGATGCGGTGATCGGTGTTCCACATGTGGTGGAGGACCTTCTCGCGTTTGGCCAAAAGCTCGTTTATTTTCCAAACGGAGCACCTGTCCTTGGTGGTATGGCTATAAGCCGGTTCCATGAAATAGATAAATTAGTCGTCAAAGATCCCGGGGATGTCCCTGAATTGCGGGAGACTCTCAAAGCTATAGAATTGCTTGCAAAACGCTACAAAGGAACTGTCCCGATTCTTGGAGCGGGTATTGCCCCATTTTCACTGCCAAGTATGTTTATTGGAACAGAAAAATGGCTGCAATTACTCTTTGACGATGAGGAAATGCGGAAACAATACCTCATTCGTTTTCTCGAAGTTTCAATGGAATTTTGTGTTAAATGGATGAACCGTCAACTTGATGCCGGTGCCGACACAGTCGTTCTCGCTGACGGCATGGCCTCAGCTACAATTTTACTTCGTAAACAATTCCAAAAATGGGCTATGCCACTGATTAAAGCAACTATTGCACGTATCAATGGGCCTGTAGTCTATGAAGGTGTTGGTTCGCTTGGTGATTTTGCAGATTTGCTTCCTGAATTAGGAGCAGCTGCAGCCATATTCGATCGTTATGATAATCTGGCGGAAATCAAACCCGTTTTAGCCGGGAAAGTGACGATCGTGGGAAATATCAATAACATCGCCTTGATCGACTGGACACCGGAACAAATAGAAGAAGAAGTTAAAAAAGTCTGCGAAGCTGCAAAAAAAGGTGGTGGGTTTATCCTGGCGAACCAAGGCCCAGAGATTCCGTATGATGTACCCGATGAAAATATTCGTGCGTTTGTCGAAGCAGGGAAAAAATGGGGTAAGCAGTGAAAAATTTTTCACGACCAGAATCTAATATCAATGCAACTGTACATAATTTATCGCATAAACCACGACATATCGTAATAACCTGTGGTGTATTGCGAAAAGAATTAAGTGCCTGGCCGGACCGGAAACGGTTCGGTCTGGAGTTTTTATTTTTACCGTCGAGTCTTGACCTCGATTTCGACCGAATGCAAAAATATATCACCAGAGCGTTGCAAAAAATACACGCTGCAAATACCTACTCACGTGCCTTTGTTCTTTACGGACAGTGTCACCCAAATATTGCAGATTTCGTGCAAGGAAATGGTGGTGAATTAGTGCATCTTGGGAATTGCTATGAAATGTTGTTAGGTAAAACATCCTATAGAAAGCTTCTGGCGGCTGGTACATACTTTTTACTACCCCAATGGGCTGGGTATTGGAATAAAGTTTTCACGAAGAACCTGGGATTTAATGAAAAAATTGGACAAATCTTTTTTCCCGAAATGCACACACATGCATGTTATCTGGATACCGGATTCGTCTACAAGCCGCAATTTGAGCCCCAATCATTCACCGCATTTACACGCCTTGACGTTCAAATTAAAAAATTGAATATAGATGATTTATATGATCGATTAAATCACACCTTTTCACACTTGTTAAAACAAGAACTCCTCTGTCAGGAAACCTTATTATAAAAAATGGTCATTATCCTATGTCTGGAAAAATAGAAAAATTACAACTTGAACTAAGCAACCTTGAAGAAAAATTACCTGGATACAAAGGAGCGGTGGTCGTCAGCATTGAAGGCCTCCTCATGGCTTCTAAGATAAATGCTACGTGTGAAAAAAACATTCTTGGAGCGCTCGGAACCGCTCTATTTGCAGTGGGAAGGCGTGTTTCCGATGAGAGTAAAAATGGAGAATTAAAAAAGGTTTATTTAGATGGTGAATCAGGTGATATTGTCGTTTTCAGTGCTGGCGCCAATGCTCTTCTCGTCGCAATGTTTGAATCGGAAAAAAATATTTCAACCGCCTTTAAAATCCTCGAGACAACTGCCCACAAGATAAAAGAAGTCGTTTAATGCATCGTCTTCTGCGCATCGGCAGATAATATAATTTTAACAGCTTGTAATGCACTCTCACTTCGAGTAGCCATCATAGGAATTACAGCAATCTCATCTTTTACTCCTAATCGTTTTTTAATCTCCATAGGATCAAGAGCATCCGATAAATCCTGTTTATTTGCGCACACGACTATCGGTGAGAAATTACGCGATTCAAAATAGGTTAAAATTTCCCGTGCCTGTTCTTGTTCGTCTTCATGCAACCGTGCATCAACGAGTAAAATCAATCCCCTTGCACCAATACCTAAAATCTCTCGCATAAAATCGAACCGCTTTTGTCCAGGCGTGCCAAAAAGATGTACAGCCGTTTGCTTATTGAATTGAAATTTCCCATAATCCATGGCAACAGTTGTTGTAACTTTTTCATCTTTTTTTGCATCAAGCGTTATATTTTCTTCTGTCGTAAGAGGCGCAATCTCACTTAGCGTTTTTATAAATTGTGTTTTACCAGAGCCATAAGGCCCGCTTACCAAAATTTTTATATTTTCATCGTAATCCGAAATATTCCCGTCCGATTGGACAGCTGACAAATTCGCAGAAATTAAATTAGCTGTTTTTCCGTTTGAAAAGAAATTTGACATCGATTTATAAATGGAAGTTTTATAAATTCTGTATTTACTAATCAAATTCATAGTTTCATGCATCATAAAGTTATTTAACTTAATCGAAAATCATGGGTTAAATGATATAAACTTAGTGGAAAAGCACTGCTTTTGCAGAAAAAATTCTACAATATAAATCCCCTCGGAAACCAACTGAATAAAAATCAAACCTGGGAAATTTAAACAGGTTTGTAGAACTCAAATATATAATTTTTACCTATTTCAATTAATTTTCATCATGGAGTATTTGATGGTAAACACAATTATTGGTTTGGATATTGGCGGTACAAAAACTGCAATTGTTGAAGGAACATTTAAGGGAGTAATCTTGCAACGCACAGAATTTCCCACCGAAGCAAAAAATCCATTTCAGAAAACGTTTCCGAAAATAAAATCAATTATAAATAGTATAGCCAATCATTCCGTTGAACAGAATCGAAAAATAAAGGCGATAAGCGTATCGATCGGAGGCCCATTAAGGATTGATGAAGGCTCTATCATCAATCCACCCCATCTACCTGGATGGCATAATTTACCGCTCAAAAACATTTTAAAAGAAACATATCCTAGATGGCCAGTTTATATTGAACATGATGGTAATGCTGGTGCATTAGCCGAATTTTATTTTGGTGCTGGAAAAAACATCCAAGGATTGCAGCATCTTATTTTTCTCACATTCGGAACAGGATTGGGTGCAGGATTCATAATAAATGGAAAAATATTACACGGTGCAAGTGATACCGCAGGCGAAGTCGGTCATTGGCGTTTATCAGCAAACGGCCCTGTTGGGTATGGAAAGCAAGGATCTTGGGAAGGGTTTGCTGCAGGTACAGGTCTAGTAAATATTGCTCAAGAATTATTTCCAAATAAATGGCCCCCCAATATATCAATTCGGGAAATTGTGGATATAATTTTAGAGGAGAATTCAGAAGGTAAACTCATTATTGAAAAAGCAGGGGAGTGGATGGGAAAAGGCATAGCCCTTCTCATCGATGCTTTAAATCCACAAATTATAGTATTAGGATCTTTAGGTGTTGTATTAGGTGATAAGATTTTAAAACCGATTCACGATATATGCCAAAAGGAATCATTACCCCAAGCTTATAATATTTGTCAAATTGTCCCAGCCGCATTGGGAAAAAAAATTGGGGATATTGCTTCTTTAATGGCTGTAATTTCGAATGAAAATTTTAGATGAAACTGGATACATGCGATGAACCAAGGTAGTATAAAGATTTTTGTGTAAAGTCTTTGTTTGAAAAATTGGAAACGTAATGTGCCCAATAATTAGAGCTAAATGGAGTTTCCAATTTTTCTTTCACTGCCCATTGTCTGTAAATAATTCTTGTGTAGTAAACCCATTAATTTTTTACACAAGGATTACTCTATGTCTCTTAATGAAAAACTCATTGCCGAACTTTTAAAAGATTACAAAACCCCAGAAGACCTTCTTGGTGAGAATGGTTTAATCAAGCAACTTCAAAAAGCGCTTATTGAAAAAGCTTTAGAAGTTGCAATGAATCATCACCTCGGCTACCAAAAGCATGAACCTGCTCCAGCCAAAGAACAGAAGAATTACCGAAACGGAAAGAGTAAAAAACGTGTTCGTACCGATTCTGGATCTCTCGACATAGAAGTGCCTCGAGATCGAGAGTCCGAATTCACCCCGAAACTTATTCCCAAGCACCAACGCTATTTCAATGGTTTCGATGATAAAAACCGAAGGTAGCAGGAAGTCGCAATTATTGCACTATATGCTCGTGGCTTGTCAACTCAGGACATTCAAGCTCATTTACAGGAAATTTATCAAGTTGATGTATCAACTGAACTTATTTCCCACGTAACCAACGGTATTATCAATGAAGTTAGAGAATGGCAGAATCGTCCATTGGATAGCCAATATCCAATTGTTTATCTGGATGCATTAAGAGTCAATATCAGGGAACAGGGACAGATCATCAAGAAGGCTGTTTACCTGGCATTAGGCGCCAATCTGGAAGGCCACAAGGAAGTGCTTGGCTTATGGATTGAGAAAAATGAAGGCGCCAAGTTCTGGCTCGGTGTGATTACTGAACTGAAAAATCGTGGTGTTGACGATATTTTTATTGCCTGCGTTGACGGTCTCAAAGGCTTTCCGGAAGCGATTAACACCGTCTTTCCCAAAACAAGTATTCAGCTGTGTATTGTTCATATGATCCGCAATTCACTCAAGTTTGTTTCCTGCAAAGACAGGAAAACAGTTGCTCAGGACCTCAAATATATTTATCGTTCGACAACAGAACAGCAATCAAAACATGAATTGAATCTTTTTGCTGAAAAATGGGATCATAAATATCCACTCATCAGCAAATCATGGCAAAATAATTGGGAAAATTTAATCACACTTTTTGCTTATCCGGAAGAAATCAGAAAGGCGATTTATACGACTAACGCTATTGAATCGCTCAATAATTCACTTCGAAAGGTGATAAAAACAAAAAGTGTTTTTCCAAACGACATGTCCGTGATGAAAATTATGTATCTCGCTATTGGAAACATTCAAAAAAAATGGTCCATGCCTATCCAAAACTGGAAACAGGCCATGAACCAATTTGCTATCATTTACCAAAGTAGAATATTAACCGTTTACAGAAAATTATTTACAGGCTATTTATAAAACAGAAAAGGGCTTCTGATTTCTCAGGAGCCCTTTTGTTTATGAATTTATATCCGGCAGTGTCCTACTCTCCCACCCCGTCTCCAGGGCAGTACCATCGGCGCTGGTGAGCTTAACTTCTCTGTTCGGAATGGATAGAGGTGTGACCTCACCGCCATTACCACCGAATTTTTTTCGCTTGTTGGTTGTCTGTTCGATTTTCTCTCGTACAATCCTTTTTACAAGAAGCTTCTTTACTCTGCAACCCAGAACCAAAAACAGTCTGCTTCTGCAAATATATTTATGGTTAAGCCGCACGGCTTATTAGTACCACTCGGCTCAATACATTACTGCACTTACACCTGTGGCCTATCAACCTCGTCGTCTACAAGGTGCCTTACGTCCATTTCTGGAAGGGATATCTCATCTTGGGGGGGGCTTCGCACTTAGATGCTTTCAGTGCTTATCCCGGCCAAACGTAGCTACCCAGCTGTGCAACTGGCGTCACAACTGGTGCACTAGAGGTTTGTCCACTCCGGTCCTCTCGTACTAAGAGCAGATCCCCGCAAATATCCTACGCCCACAACAGATAGGGACCGAACTGTCTCACGACGTTCTAAACCCAGCTCACGTACCGCTTTAATTGGCGAACAGCCAAACCCTTGGGACCTTCTCCAGCCCCAGGATGCGATGAGCCGACATCGAGGTGCCAAACCGGGCCGTCGATGTGAACTCTTGGGCCCGATAAGCCTGTTATCCCCGGAGTACCTTTTATCCGTTGAGCGACGGCAGTTCCATGCCCTACCGCCGGATCACTAAGCCCTGCTTTCGCACCTGCTCCACCCGTCGGTGTCGCAGTCAAGCTCCCTTATGCCTTTACACTCTACGCATGATTGCCAAACATGCTGAAGGAACCTTGGGGCGCCTCCGTTACGCTTTGGGAGGCGACCGCCCCAGTCAAACTACCCACCTAACAATGTCCTTCTTCCTGATTCAAGAAAGCAAGTTAGTATCCCAACAATACAAGGGTGGTATTTCAACAATGACTCCATCGCTACTGGCGTAGCAACTTCATAGTCTCCCACCTATCCTACACATGTAATGACGAAATACAATGTTAAGCTGTAGTAAAGGTTCACGGGGTCTTTCCGTCCCGTTGCGGGTAACCGGCATCTTCACCGGTAATACAATTTCGCCGAGCCTCTGGTTGAGACAGTGCCCAAGTCGTTGCACCATTCGTGCAGGTCGGAACTTACCCGACAAGGAATTTCGCTACCTTAGGACCGTTATAGTTACGGCCGCCGTTTACTGGGGCTTCAATTCTGAGCTTCTCCCCAAAGGGGATAACACGTCCTCTTAACCTTCCAGCACCGGGCAGGTGTCAGTCCGTATACGTCGTCTTCTCAAACTTCGCACAGACCTGTGTTTTTAGTAAACAGTCGCCCAGGCCTGGTCACTGCGGCCTATTTCTGCTTAACTCGCGAAGAGTCTCACATAATCTAGGCACCCCTTCTCCCGAAGTTACGGGGCTAATTTGCCTAGTTCCTTAACCAGATTTCACTCGTACACCTGAGGATTCTCTCCTTATCTACCTGTGTCGGTTTGCGGTACGGACTCTCAATAACCTCTCTTAGTGGCTTTTCTCGGCAGCTCGATTACGGTCAGTTGGCTTGGACGATGCCGCGCTTCCCTATCACGCCTCAAGATATTCAACGGCGGATTTGCCTACCGTCAATCTCTACACGCTTCGACTCACTAATCCAACAGTGAGATGACCTTCACTACTGCGTCCCCACATCGATCAAACAGTTATTAAAAGGTACAGGAATATTAACCTGTTTCCCATCACCTACGCCTCGCGGCCTCGGCTTAGGACCCGACTAACCCTGAGAAGATTAGCTTTACTCAGGAAACCTTAGATTTTCGGTGACCAGGGTTCTCACCTGGTTTATCGCTACTCATGCTGGCATGATCGTTTCTGATATCTCCAACGCATCTCACAATGCATCTTCAGCAACTTACAGAACGCTCCCCTACCGCTGATTACTTACGTAACCAACCCGCGCCTTCGGTGATACGCTTTAGTCCCGATTATTATCGGCGCAAAACCACTTGACCAGTGAGCTATTACGCACTCTTTAAATGGTGGCTGCTTCTAAGCCAACATCCTGGTTGTCTCGGCAATCTTACATCCTTTCTCACTTAGCGTATACTTGAGGACCTTAGACGACGGTCCGGGTTCTTTCCCTCTCGGCTATGAAGCTTATCCCACACAGCCTGACTCCATGGAAAAAAATTAACGGCATTCGGAGTTTGGATGGGGGTGGTACCCTGGGAAGGGCCCGAACCCAATCAGTGCTCTACCTCCGTCACTCTATTTCCATAGGCTAGCCCTAAAGCTATTTCGGGGAGAACGAGCTATCTCCGAGTTTGATTGGCCTTTCACCCCTACCCACACCTCATCCCCTGATTTTTCAACATCAGTGGGTTCGGGCCTCCATCCCGAGTTACCGGAACTTCACCCTGGACATGGGTAGATCACTCGGCTTCGCGTCTACCGCATGCAACTCTTTCGCCCTATTAAGACTCGCTTTCGCTACGACTACTTGACTGAATCAATTAATCTCGCTGCATACGTGTAACTCACCAGCTCATTATGCAAAAGGCACGCTGTCATCCCGTAAGTTTACAGGACTCCAACTGATTGTAAGCGTATGGTTTCAGGTTCTATTTCACTCCCCGCCAGGGGTGCTTTTCACCTTTCCTTCACAGTACTAGTACACTATCGGTCACGAGGGAGTATTTAGCCTTGGATGATGGTCCACCCGGATTCCCACAGGATTTCTCGTGTCCCGTGGTACTCGGGAATACATAAATGAGATCTATAACTTTCTCCTACAGGGCTATCACCTACTACGGCTGAACTTTCCAGTTCTATTCGGATAACTATAGACTTTCTAACTCATCTGCCTCGCTGCATCAAGACAACTATGCATCCCACAACTCCCTATGTAAAACACATGCAGGTTTACATACATAGGGTTTAGGCTCTTTCCCGTTCGCTCGCCGCTACTAGGAAAATCGCTACTGCTTTCTCTTCCTGCAGGTACTTAGATGTTTCAGTTCCCCGCGTTCGCCTCGCATACCTATGAATTCAGTATACGATGTCATGATTCATTCATGACGGGTTGCCCCATTCGGACATCCACGGATCTTCAATCGGTTGCATCTCCCCGTGGCTTTTCGCAGCTTATCACGTCCTTCTTCGCCTCCTCGTGCCTAGGCATCCCCCATACGCCCTTATTAGCTTAACCAAAAATCTATCCGCTTAAAGCAGACTGTTCATGGCTCGGATTGCTTTTTGCTTTTTCTCTCTTTACTTGTAAATATGATGATCGTACGATGTCAAAGAACAAACAACTTTTTCCAACTAAAAAAGCTCACACCTTTTAAAAAATATGAACTTTATAATTGCAAATATTAAATAAAATGCCCGCTAATAATAAATGCTTGCATCTCATCTGCTTAAAAAAATACTACTACCGTGGAGATAACCGGGTTCGAACCGATGACCTCCTGGTTGCAAACCAGGCGCTCTCCCAACTGAGCTATATCCCCGGTATTTTTTCCACTATTCAATAGCCAAAGCTTTAAAAGAAATGTTCCACAAACTCTGCATCGCCTTCAACTGCAAATGCATTGTTAAAGGTTGAATAGGGGATCCGCGTGGGCCTAAGTGGACTTGAACCACTGACCTCACGCTTATCAGGCGTGCGCTCTAACCGAAGCTGAGCTATAGGCCCGCTTTTTCGTCGCCAGAAAGCAGTTGTCAGGAAATAAAATCTGAATTCTGCTAACATTCCCTACAGATTCTAATCCAAATCCTAACTACAAACTCCTAACTACTCTAAAATATATAAGTAAAAGCGTACACAAACCACGCAAAATCCTGACGAACTCGTAAGCCTAAAAGGCTCCCTAGAAAGGAGGTGATCCAGCCGCACCTTCCGGTACGGCTACCTTGTTACGACTTCGCCCCAGTCATCGATCTCACCTTCGGCACTATCTCCCATTACTGGTTAGACTCGCGACTTCGGGTGCTACCAACTCCCATGGCGTGACGGGCGGTGTGTACAAGGCCCGGGAACGTATTCACCGCGGCATGCTGATCCGCGATTACTAGCGATTCCAACTTCATGCAGTCGAGTTGCAGACTGCAATCCGAACTGAGACCGGTTTTAAGGGATTAGCTCAACATCGCTGTCTAGCTGCCCGTTGTACCGGCCATTGTAGCACGTGTGTAGCCCTGGGCGTAAGGGCCATGAGGACTTGACGTCATCCCCACCTTCCTCCCCGTTGTCCGGGGCAGTCTCCATAGAGTGCCCAGCTTTACCTGATGGCAACTAAGGATAAGGGTTGCGCTCGTTGCGGGACTTAACCCAACATCTCACGACACGAGCTGACGACAGCCATGCAGCACCTGTATAACACGTCTGGCCGAAACCAAACTACTTACATCTCTGCAAGAACTTGCTATATGTCAAGCCCAGGTAAGGTTCTTCGCGTTGCATCGAATTAAACCACATGCTCCACCGCTTGTGCGGGCCCCCGTCAATTCCTTTGAGTTTCAATCTTGCGACCGTACTCCCCAGGCGGGGCACTTAATGCGTTTACTACGGCACCGATCCCGCTCTCTTATCACATATGCTATGACAAAAGAGCGGGACCAACACCTAGTGCCCATCGTTTACAGCGTGGACTACCAGGGTATCTAATCCTGTTCGCTACCCACGCTTTCGCAATTCAGCGTCAGTTATGAGCCAGAATGCCGCCTTCGCTACTGGTGTTCTTCCCGATATCTACGCATTTCACCGCTACACCGGGAATTCCGCATCCCTCTCTCACACTCAAGATCTGCAGTTTCGGAAGCTAACTCAATGTTAAGCACTGAGATTGCACTTCCGACTGACAAACCCGCCTACTTGCCCTTTACGCCCAATGATTCCGGACAACGCTTGCTCCCCCCGTATTACCGCGGCTGCTGGCACGGAGTTAGCCGGAGCTTTCTCTGATGGTACCGGCAAATATTAACCCTATTCGAATTAATAACTTTCGTCCCATCTAACAGGAGTTTACACACCTTGATGCGTCTTCCTCCACGCGGCGTTGCTGGGTCAGGCTTACGCCCATTGCCCAATATTCCTCACTGCTGCCTCCCGTAGGAGTCTGGGCCGTATCTCAGTCCCAGTGTGGCCGGTCACCCTCTCAGGCCGGCTACTCATCGTCGTCTTGGTAAGCCATTACCTCACCAACTAACTAATGAGACGCAGATCCATCATTTGGCACGAGCTTACGCCCGCTTTCTTATAAATTGCAGGTGCAATCTATAACACATCCGGTATTAGCCCCGCTTTCGCAAGGTTATCCCAAACCATATGGCAGGTTATCTACGCGTTACTCACCCGTCCGCCAGTATACTCATATCCCGAAGAATACTTTCCCCTTGACTTGCATGTGTTAAGCACGCCGCCAGCGTTCGTCCTGAGCCAGGATCAAACTCTTCGTTGTTTCTTTATTTCGTCTTTTCCTTTTCGCTCAATCGCTTGAACTGTCCGCTCATCAAAATCTCTATTCGTGGCTTTGTGTACGCTTTGTACTGTCAAAGAACTTATCTATATATACTCACGCCTGTCGCAGCGCAAGACCTACAATATAACACTTCTTTAAAACACTGTCAAATCCTTTTTTTATTATTAATGAAAAAAAGAATTAACATCATCAATCTTAAATTTAGCAGCGTTAATATATATATTTTCTGCTGTGATGCAATATATTTTTAAAAAAATTAAATACTAAAAATGTTCCTTGTTACACTTGTTTTTTTAAGGTAGTTTACTGATATTTTGCGGTACATTTTATTTCTTTTAAAACGGCAGGAAACAATGAAATATATCAGTAGCTTTGTTCTGCTCACGTTAATTTCCATAACATGTCAAAAAAACACCGAAAAAACGTCGATATCAGATAATGAGTTACTACGGCTTTACATAGAGGCTGTTTATATATATACTCAATCCGATAGTCTAGATAGAAAAGCAAGGATCGATTCACTACTAAATATGCATCAAGTAACATTTGAGGAAATGCAAAAAAAGATAAACGAACACAATCAATCCGCTAATTTCTGGATTGCTTTCTTGGATAGTGTAACCCAAGACTTAAAAAAAACAACTAACAAGAAAGGAAACATTGATATTGACAAATAGTTAAATCGTACAATTTTCGCTCATTCGGCTCAATTTCCACCACTAAGCAAACATTACTCATCAATATCTAGGCTCAAATAAATCGCAATTGTGATCGAAATGGCACATACTGACGTGGCATTTAATTTGCGAAATAATATCCACTATTTATCGTATCATGCTCTTTCCCATACTGAAAGATCTTTGAAAACACTTAGCTTTTCAACGATTCGAAATAAAAAGCGATCTCAAGCAATACACCGATGGAAAAACAACTTAGAGATCGAGCAAAAAGGGACTGACATGCTTCATGTTCCACACCTAGAAGTCAGTCCCATTTTTTTGTCGTTTAGTAACTATACTTTTTCAAAAGTGGTACTTATTTTTGAAAAAAAAACAACATATGCATCACCTTGATGAGTATAAAAATCGACTCTTGCACGAATGTCCGATGAGGAAAAGAATAATAGTTATTTGGAATTGTATTTCGACTACAGGCGTGAAAAATCGTCAATGCAAAACTATTTTATACGTTTCAACAGAACGTTCCCCACATCATCCAGGCTGATTTCACGGCATTCAAATAAAACAGCAAGATTATACAACAAATCAGCGGTTTCTTCCACAAGTCTTTCATCAGTCTCGCTCACAGCAGCAAGTGAAACTTCAACCCCTTCTTCACCAAATTTCTTGGCGATTTTACCAATACCTGCTTCAAAAAGACGGGTAGTATAACTATCTGCTGGTCGTGCTATATTTCTATCCTGAATTATGTTCTGCAAATATTCAAGAGCAATATATAGCGTTGAGGCAGTTTTTTTGCTCATTGCGTTTTTTTCGGTTATATCAAAACAACTCGTTGCACCTGTATGGCATGTTGGTCCTTCTGGTAACACATGTAAGAGCAGGGTATCTGCATCACAATCGTACTGTACTTGCTGAATTTTTTGGAAATGGCCAGAGGTTTCTCCTTTTTCCCACAAACGTCCCTTGCTGCGACTAAAAAACCAGCAATGTCCACTTTCAAACGTTTTTTGCAGACTCTCTCGGCTCATATATCCCAGCATGAGAACTTGGCGGGTTAGGGCATGCTGCAAAATGGCTGGAATAAGTCCATTTTCATCGAATTTCAAAGTATTAATATCAATAGGGTAATCGTACGGGGATTTCATTTTCAGCAAAAGCTTCCTTAATTTCTTGAATAGTTAATTGTCGGAAATGAAATAATGAGGCGGCAAGTACTGCATCAGATTTTCCAATTTTTACCGCATCTATAAAGTGTTGAACATTGCCTGCTCCACCTGATGCAATAACGGGCACAGAGACGTTTTCGGAAATTCGTGCAAGCAACTCATTATCAAATCCAGCTTGTGTGCCATCGCTGTCCATAGAAGTTATGAGTAGTTCCCCTGCACCTAGTTCAACTACTTTT
Source organism: Deferribacteres bacterium (assembly GCA_020633655.1). GTDB lineage: Bacteria > Zhuqueibacterota > Zhuqueibacteria > Zhuqueibacterales > Geothermadaptataceae > Bioreactorimicrobium. The sequence continues at coordinate 305,318 of JACKDF010000002.1, read as the reverse complement.
TTTGCCCATTCCACAGCATCCATATTGACTGCTTTGCGTCCACCATGCGTATATATGTCCCAGCTTTCACCTTTGCGCCTCGCATCTATTGCGACAACGATGCACTGCCTACCGAATGCTTGAGCACCCTGGCTTATCAAATCCGGAGTTTGAATAGCTGATGTATTTATGGATATTTTATCTGCACCGCAGCGCAAAATCTCACGCATATCTTCAACTGAACGAATACCACCCCCTACTGTAAAGGGGATATGGATAGTCGAAGCAACCCTTCGCACCATATCCTGCAGTATTTCTCTTCCATCGGATGATGCTGTGATATCGAGAAAAACGAGCTCATCAGCACCTTCTGAATTATAAAATCGGGCTTGCTCAACAGGATCACCAGCATCGACGAGGTCAATAAATTTGACTCCCTTCACAACACGTCCACCTGTAACATCGAGACAGGGTATTATTCTTTTAACTAACATCGTTTTTATTTGCAAATTCAAGGGCTTCAATCAGGTCAATCCGTTTTTCGTATAACGATTTTCCCAGGATAGCACCGTTGAGTGTACGATAATTAAGTGCTTTCATTTTTTCTAAATCCCCAATATCCCGAATACCCCCGGAAGCAATTATTTCCATCTGAGTATTTTCAAGAAATAGCTTCAAAGCATTGATATTTATACCTGTTAACATTCCGTCTCTGGCAATATCAGTAAAAATGGCTAATTGTACACCAAGCGCTTGCATGCGTTTTGCGAAAGCCAAAGCGTCCAGCTGACTTGTTCGTTCCCAGCCATCAACTGCAACACGGCCATCACGCGCGTCGATAGCCAAGGCAATTTTATCATCTCCAAATTCTGTTATCGCTTTTTGCACCAATGCTGGACGACGCACAGCAATTGTACCAAGAATAACCCGATGTACACCTGTATTCAACAGTCGTTCAATGTCACCTAATGTTCTCAGGCCACCTCCGGTTTGAACATTGATTCCAACTTCATCAACAATATTTTTTACAATGGCAGTATTATTCGCTTCTTCATCAAATGCCCGGTCGAGATCGACAACATGCAACCAACGAGCGCCTTTTTGTTTAAATTCCTGAGCTGCAGCGATCGGATCACCATTATATACTGTTTCGCGATTTTTCTCTCCTTGCACCAAACGCACACATTTGCCGCCGCGCAAGTCAATTGCCGGATAAATTATCATAATTCAATAAAATTTTTTAAAATTTGCATTCCTGTTTTTTGGCTTTTCTCCGGGTGAAACTGCACACCGTAAATATTTTCACGATTGACTATCGCCGTAAACGAGTTGGAGTACTCACAATGTGCCATCTCAAAATTTTCATTCAAATTCGGTATATAATATGAATGAGCAAAATAGACGTAGCTGTTATCAGCTACATTCTTCAAAAGTGGATGGGATTTGTGAATTGTCAAGTTATTCCAACCCATGTGCGGAATTTTTCCTCCAGGCGAAAAGCGCTTCACCGATGGTTGAAAAAAGGATAAGCCATCCACGCCGGGCGCTTCTTCGCTACTGGAAAACAAAATCTGAACACCGACGCATATGCCAAGCAATAACGCGCCTTCCTCTGCTTTCTCATGCAGGAATGCAGGGAAATTCCGTTCATTAAGTGCTCGCATGGCATCCCCGAAATCACCGACACCGGGGATAACAATTTTACCGCCTTCATACTCTTCCGGCCGTGTAATTACAGCCGGATTCACGCCTAAAAATTCAAAGGCTTTTATAACACTAAAAAGGTTGCCACCTTCATAATCAACAATATTTATCACAGCACGCCTTTCGATGAGGGTATGCCAGATCTCCGCTCATCAAAACTTACGGCGTGTCTTATGGCCTGTCCAAGGGATTTAAAAATCACTTCGATCATGTGGTGAATGTTCCGGCCTTTAAGGACATCGCAATGCAATGTTATCTGCCCATGATTCACAAAACCTTGTAGAAAATCTTCCACAAGTTCTCCTGGAAATTGTCCCGCAAAGGTTCCATTTAAATTATGGCTAAACGACAGGTAGGCGCGGCCACAAAAGTCGATAACACTGCGTCCAAGCGCTTCATCCAATGGCACGTATGCAGTGCCATATCTTCGAATACCCTTTTTATCACCAATAGCATCATTTATAACAGTACCCAGACAAATACCAACATCTTCAACTGTGTGATGAAAGTCAACATGCAGATCACCATCGGCTACGACCTTTAAATCCAGTAAAGAGTGAACTGCAAGAAGTGTAAGCATGTGGTCAAAAAATCCGATTCCTGTTGCAATTTCAGCTTGTCCACTACCGTCTAAATCGACGGTAATTTCTATATTCGTTTCTCCGGTTTTTCTATGGAGATTAGCAGTTCGGCTCATAAAATTTTATCCAGATTCTCCAGGCTGTCGATAACCCTTTCATTTTCTTCGGGGGTCCCAATATTAAATCGTATGCAATTCTTCAGGCCGGGGTAACCGCTCACATCCCGCACCAGAATACCGGCATCTAAAAAGTGTTGGAATGCTTTTTTGCCATCCGACGTCCGGACGAGAAAAAAATTTGCCTTCGACGGGTAGACTTTAACCGAATTCAGATTTTTTAAAATCGGCCACAGCCTTTCCCGTTCATTAATAATCGTTTCGATTCGATCGCTGATTAGTTCTTGGTGGTTCAGAATTTCATCAACAGCAATTTGGGCTGAGATATTGGTATTATATGGAACGCAGGCTTTTTTGATGCCAGCGATGAGTTCCTTTCTGGCTATGAGATAGCCAACTCGAAAGCCCGCCATGGAAAGTGCTTTTGAAAAGGTTCTTAAAATAACAAGATTTTCGTACTTTGGCAAGAGAGTTGTTAAATTTTGTTGATAAAACTCTTGATACGCCTCATCGATCAGTACGAGCCCGGAAGTTGCCACTAAAATCTTTTCAATCTCTTCGATTGAGAACGCATTGCCCGTTGGGTTGTTCGGACTGCATAAAATTGTCATTTTTACATTTTCACTCGCAACCATCTTGCACATGGTATCCAAAGGCAGAGAAAAATCATTCGGATCGAGTTGAACAGTTTTAATCGTCGCAGACAATATCTGATTGAAGACCTCATACAATGAAAAGGAAGGCTCTGTTAAAACAACCACATCCCCGGAGGATACACTGGCTAAAAGTGTGGATAAAATCAGCGAATTTGATCCATGCCCGACGAGCACTTCATCAACTTCAACTCCAGCAAAATACGCAATTTTATCGGTCAATTTAGCGGAACTGTAATCTGGATAGCGCCCCCATTGAACTGCTTTGATCTTTGCAAGGATCGTATCTTTGAGTTCATCAGGCAAATCGAAAGGATTTTCATTCTGGTCTAGTTTGATATCACAAGTAAATTTGCCAAGATGATATCCTTTCATTTTATGTACATTCGGGCGAATATATTTTCCAGCATCCATAGGTCAATCCTCCCTGGATCGCGCTAAAACAGAAGCTGCATGGTTAGTCAATTGCTCAGCTGTGGCTAACCGATTGACGAACACACCTTCCCGCTGCCAACTGGAAGGTGTGTATTCAATAATGTCCTGATGGCGGATAAAATCGTAAACACCAAGGGCCGAAGCAAAACGTGCCGCACCCATCGTCGGGAGAGTATGATTCGGGCCAGCAACATAATCCCCCATGGGCACTGGTGAATATTGCCCTAAAAAGATAGCGCCGGCATTCTTAATTTTCGGCAAAATTGTCCTTGGTTTATCCACCATGATTTGCAAATGCTCGGGTGCAAAACGATTGAGTATCTCTACCGCGTGATTCAATTTTTCAACAAAGCACACAAAAGAATTACCCTGCCAGGCCTGCAGTAAAATTTCGCTGCGAGGAGCGGTTTGCATCTGTTTTTCGAGCGTTTTAATAATATCCTGTGCTTTTTCTTCACTCAAGGAGACAACCAAGCAACGGGTCATCGGATCATGCTCCATTTGTGCGAAGAGATCCTGCACAACCCAATTCGTAACAGAATTTGCGTCCACCAAAATCGCAACCTCGGAAGGTCCAGCGATAAGATCTATGCCAACGGTACCGAACACCTGACGTTTGGCTTCCGCCACCCATGCGTTACCCGGCCCAACAATTTTATCGGTTCGTGGTATGGTTTCCGTGCCGTATGCCAGTGCAGCAACGGCTTGCGCCCCACCACATTTAAACACACGTTTTACACCAGCAATTTTCGCAGCGAATAACAGAACGGAATCGATTGTACCTGTCTCTTTATCAGGCGGTGAGACCATCACAATTTCCTCTACACCAGCGATATGTGCAGGCAAGGCTGTCATCAGCACTGTGCTTGGGTACTTTGCCCGGCCGCCCGGGACATAAATTCCGACGCGTTCAATTGGTTTAATTCGCTGACCAAGCACGACACCATCTCTTTCAATTTCCCAACTTGAATGCTTTTGTTTTTCGTGAAAAATACGAATATTTTTTGCTGCAAATTCCAATGCTTCGCAAAGTTCGCCATCTACATTTGCAGCTGCTTGCTGCCATTCATCGGCGCTCACTTCCTGGTTTTGTGGCGTCAAATCAACGCCATCAAATTTTTTAGTATAGCCAACACAAGCACTATCACCGTGCTGCTTCACATCTTGTAAAATGTTACGAACCGAATTTGAGATAGTATCCTGCATAACACTATCACCCGAGAACAGATCTGATAATTTCTCAATATCATCCAAGGATTTTATATTAAAATACTGCATTTAAAACGTCCAAAAATTGAAAAATTGTTTTGTAATTTTACGAGTTTGCTATCGCGGAAATTACGGCGTCGAGTTGCCGCAGTTTCAATTTGTGGCTGGCTTTATTAACGATGAACATGGCCATTGCCGGAAGAATTTCATCAAAAACTACGAGACCATTTTCTTTTAGCGTTGTACCTGTTTCCACAATATCAACGATCACATCGGCAAGGCCAGCGAGCACACCAAGCTCAACCGAGCCGTGGAGTGATATAATTTCTGCCTGTACACCCAATTTATCAAAATGCACCCGTGTTATGTTGGGATATTTTGTTGCAACACGAACAAGAGAACGCAGGCGCCAGTTGCGATCCTGATCTTCCGGAAAACCAGCAATTGCGAGATTGCATTGTCCAAAATCAAGTTCAAGCGGCGTAAAAACATCAACACAGCTTTCAACAAGAGAATCTTTACCCACGATGCCAAAATCTGCAATGCCGTGTTCCACGTAAATTGGGACATCACTCGGCTTTACAAAGAGTGCCTGCATTGCGCGGTTTTCGTCTTCAATGATTAATTTGCGACTTTTTTGATCCGCTTCGTTAAATGTAAAACCGGCTTTTTGTAATAAATCAAATGTCGGCTTCAGCAACTTGCCTTTGGGTAATGCTGCTACAAGCTTTTCAGTACGATTAATGTTTATTGTCATTGTATTCTATTCTTGTTGCATGAGTCGGGCAGAGGCGAGCAAGTGAACATCAAAAGAAAAGCCAATTGCCGGCATTTCGGTTCCAAAAACCGCCGTCAGCTGGTCATATCGACCGCCACTACCAATTTCAGTTCCCACTCCCGGAGCAAAAGCCTTCAGCATTATACCTGTGTAGTAACCCATCCCCTCTACTTCACTTAGGTCAAAAAAGACATTGGGGGCAAGCGGATGCAAAGAAATTTTCTGCCATAATTTTTGCAAATTCTCGAGTGCATTCAACGATTTTTTATTGTTAATCATGGACTTTGCTTTGTCCAGGATTCTTATATCTCCATGCAAATCGGGCAGGTTTTGTAGTACCTTTTTTACCTCTGCAGTCGTCGTTGTTTGAGCGAGTAATCGTGCAATTCCGGCCATATCCTTACGCTCCACAAGATAGCGTAATACCTGTCGCTCCTCTCCGCTTAAACCACTCTCTTCGACAAGACCGTGAAAATAGCCAATATGCCCGATGGCAATGCGAAAATTGGAAAGCTTAAAATAATCCAGAGCTTCGATAATATTAATAATGGCTTCAGCATCTGCTTCTATCGTTGCTTCATTAAAAATTTCAAATCCAACCTGCCACTTTTCACGGCTTCGACCTTCATGATGCGGCTCCGCGCGAAAAACTTTGCCCGTGTAAAAAATCTTTATTACAGATTCAAAATCTGCAAAGCGAGCAGCGGCTATCCGTGCGATCTGTGCAGTGAAATCCGCACGCAATGCGAGAAGATTGCCATCTCGGTCGAGGAAACGGTAGACTTTTTCGTCCAGACCGTTGCGAATCATACCTGCTTTCGTGGCTATTTCGAAAATCTCACCGTATTCAAAGGTTGGTGTTATAATTTCCCGATACCCTTTGCTTTGTAATAAGTTCGTCAAACCACGCTCGACATATCGGTGATTTTCCGCTTCATCGAATATATAATCTTTGATACCTGCAGGTAATCGAAGTGGATTTTTAACTTGTTTATCTATCATGTATGGTTAAATAATCTCGGACATTTGATCTTTTATGGAATTGTAGAAGGGTTTGGTAAGCTCAGAAAGTTGCACATCGATAGAAGAATCGATAATGAGTCTGTCACCGCTGACCTCACCAAGAATATGGCAATGGACATTGTAAGCTTTGCATATTTCTCTCAATGCTTCAACATCTTCACTGGCGACTGAAAGCACAATTCGTGATTGGCTTTCACCAAACAATGCCCCATCGATGCGTTGGTGTTCAGGCAGTTTTACTTTAGCGCCGAGTGGATTTTCAGCATTTAAAATACAACATTCTGCAAGTGCGATGGCCAGCCCACCGTCGGCGACATCGTGGGCAGAGAGAATAAGGCCATTTTTTATGGCTGTTAGGCAGGTTTCCTGCACAGCTTTTTCCTGTTGCAAATCAAGTGCGGGGCAACCACCACCGATTTTTCCATGAATAGTTGCCAGGTACTCGCTGCCGCCAATTTCCTCTTTGTCATCACCAATCAATGCGATGATATCACCTGCATTTTTAAACCAAGCAGTAGTTGCATGGTCTACATTTTCCAGCACGCCCAGCATGCCGATGGTCGGCGTGGGATAAACAGCGCCTTTGGGATTTTCATTATAAAAACTGACGTTGCCACCTGTAACGGGTGTACCAAAAGTTCTGCATGCCTCACCCATCCCGGCTATCGCTTCGGTGAACTGCCAGTACATTTCCGGCTTGTAGGGATTACCGAAATTGAGGCAGTTGGTAATTCCCACGGGTTGACCACCAGAACACACCACATTACGTGCCGATTCGGCAACAGCGATACTCGCACCGCGTCGCGGATTGAGATAAACATAACGGCCATTGCAATCTGTGGAGACTGCAAGTGCTTTTTGCGTGCCTTTAATGCGCACCACAGCTGCATCGGCACCGGGTGCTATGATCGTGTTGGTGCGAACACTGAAATCATATTGCTGGTAAACCCAAGCTTTGCTGGCGATATTCGGTGAGCCTATCAGTTGCAATAATACGGCATTTAAATCTTCGGGAACCGGAAGGGAATCAAATTTTTGCGCCTGAACGACATCGATATAAGCAGGCTTTTTCGTTTCACGAACATATTGCGGTGCGCCACCGCCTAAAACCAAAGTGTCGGCTGGAATTTCTGCAAACACCCGGCCTTCTTTTCGAACGATAAGTTTGTCATGTTTGGCTGTAACGAATCCGATTTCCTGTGCGTTCAAATCCCACTTTGCGCAGATTGCGATTACATCAGCTTCCCGGCCTGGTTCGGCAACCAGCAACATACGTTCCTGCGATTCGGATAGCATAATTTCGTAGGGCGTCATACCGTCTTCCCGCAGGGGTACTTTATCCAGATCAAGTTCCATTCCCGTACCGCTGCCGCCTGCCATTTCACTGCTGGAACAGGTGATACCCGCAGCGCCCATATCCTGAATGCCATGGATGCAGCCTGCTTTTATCATTTCCAAAGTAGCTTCGAGCAGCAGTTTTTCCGTGAAGGGATCACCGACCTGTACGTTCGAGCGACGTTCTTCTGATTCTTTGCTCAAATCCTCACTGGCAAAAGTTGCTCCGTGGATGCCATCACGGCCTGTGGATGCACCGATAATCATTACTGTCGCGCCGTCGATTTTTGCCTGAGCCCGGGCAATCTGATCATGCTTAACAATGCCCACGGCCATGGCATTCACCAAAGGATTACCGCTGTAACTTTCGTCGAAATAAACTTCCCCGCCTACTGTCGGCACCCCAAAACAGTTGCCATAATCGCCTATACCCTTGACAACTCCACGAAAAAGGTAACGAACGCGCGCATCTTCCAGTCTACCGAAACGCAAGCTGTCGAGTGCCGCAATTGGACGGGCGCCCATGGTGAAAATATCGCGCAGAATACCGCCAACGCCGGTTGCTGCACCCTGATAAGGCTCTACCGCCGAAGGGTGGTTATGGCTCTCGATTTTGAACGCCACTGCAAGCCCATCGCCGATATCAATGAGACCAGCATTTTCTTCGCCTGCTTCTGCTAAGAGATGTTCGCCTTCCCGGGGCAGAGTTTTCAATTGCAAAATGCTGTTTTTATAGCTGCAGTGCTCAGACCACATAACGGAAAAAATACCCAACTCGGTAAAATTTGGTGTGCGGCCGAGAATTTCACAGATTTTTGCATACTCCTCGTCGGTCAGCCCGTGCGCCTCGACGAGTTCTTTATTAACTTCAGGTTCCAGCATGGATGATTTCTTTATAATGACAAAGGTTTAGTGCATAAATATTCACGGAAGAAACGCAAAATTTGCAAAACCATCAAGTTGATTTTTGGATTTTTTGATCGAATCCTTGAGATTTTCTTTTTGAATCAGTGGAAGAATTTACAACCAGGTTTAAGTACTCGATTGTTTTGTCCATTGAGTACGATGCTTCTGTTGAAGCGTGGGCGGCGCGATATCAGGAATATGCAGTGTGCTTTTCAATACGGTACAGCGTAATTGAACTTGGAATTAAGAAACGCAAAGAATCTTCACTTAAAACTTCAACAAATTAAGCAAATTAACATCTGTCCCTTGCATGTATTTTCCAAGATTGGATTTGAGATCATGAGAAAGACTATCAAGGCCAGCAATGGTTTTTTGCAGATCGTTGTACATTTCTTCTTCGTAAATAAGTTTAGCCAGGCTGCCTTTACGCTGATGCAATTGCTGGCTGATTTCCTGTAAATCCGTCGTGATGGTATCAATTTTTCCTGACGCACGCACAAAAGAATCGACCGATTTACCCAAAGCATCCCCTTTTGTATCCATCAGTTGCTGCATTTTATCAGAAGCATTTCCTGCGTTTGTTATGAGTTGATTTATAGATTTTTCATTATCCGATAAAATCTTTTTCATCATAATTGTGGAAGCATGCAAATTTGTAATGCTCTTTTTAAGCGGTTCCACAACCGTGCCTTGATCCAGCATGTAATTCAAGCTTGAGACGGCATCATTCATCCGTGAAAGCAAGGTATCCGCCTGAATTCGTAAAACCTGAAAATCAGCGATTAGCAATGCAAGGTTTGCAACGGATTTTCCTTGAATTGGCTCATTAAGCACCGACAACTCCAATTGCCGTTCCGAATGCCCCGGAATAATTTCGAGTACTGTGCCACCCATTAAATCAAGCATGACGATCTGCGCTTTCATGTCTTCATAAAGAAGGACATCTGTTGACAATACGAGCGTGACTTTCACTTGATGAGGAAGCAATTGAACCGCTTCAACGCGTCCTTTTTTTATGCCGTTTACCGTGACGGCATCGCCAGGTCGAATTCCACCGCTGTGGTTAAAGACAATTTCAAGTTGACGGTAGTTTGAAGATAATTTGACATCGCGCCCCCAAATTGATCCAACAACCAGAATAATTATCCCTAAAATTGTTATGATACCAACTTTAAGTTCAAGATTACTGCGATTCATTTCCTTCTCACAAAACTGGTAACAATGTATGGCTGCATAATTATTCGTAGTCCTTTCGCAAATATCTCTTGATCCGGGTGGTATTTGGCACGAACGTATCAGCAGATTGTTGTTCTGCCTGCCCCTTGTTTTCCTCGCCTTTCGCTTGAATTTTTTGGATCAAGCGGTCGCTAAACAATTTTGCCGTATTCTGCCCATACACTTTCAACATCTGATTTAATGCGATAACTTCGGCTATAACAGTAATATTTTTTCCAGGGAAAATTGGTAAACGCACGACAGGAATTTTCACACCGAGATGCGTTGCGAATTCCTCATCAAGTCCTATACGTTCGTATTCTTCCTTCGAGTCCCACTGTTCCAGTTGCACCTCAACTTCGATTCGTTTTTGTACTCGAATCGAATTGATACCAAAAAGACTTTTTACATCAACTATACCAAGGCCACGTATTTCCATATGGTGTTGCAAAAGTTCACTTCCACGGCCAAGTAGCACATCGCCTGCGAGCTTAAATATATTCACGACGTCATCGGCTACAAGGCGATGGCCTCTCTCAACGAGATCCAATGCAATCTCACTTTTCCCTATGGATGAACGGCCTGTGAACAACACTCCCATACCGAATACGTCTACAAGGCTCCCGTGGACTGTTGTTGTTTCAGCAAATGTAATGTCCATGTATTCACCAAGCAGATGCAGAAGCTGCGTCGTAGTTATATTTGTTCGCATCACAGGAATACTTTGGTTCGATGCAATCTCCAGCATTTCGTTTGGCACATCATTGCTTTCCGTTACAATAATGCAGGGGATGGCAAATTTCATCACCGTTTTCAGTGCTTTTTTCCGGCGTTCAACAGACAATTTTTTTAAATAACCCATTTCCGTATTGCCGAAAACCTGTATCCTTCTGTAAGTAAAAACATCGGTGAATCCAGACAAAGCCAACCCCGGTCGATGCAAGTCGGGTTCAAAAATTTCGTTAGCAAAGCCATTTTCACTGTTCAGCAACTCGAGATTCAAATGATCCTGGTTATCAATGTACAGTGTCTTAACATCTATTTTTTGCACTACCGTCCTCTTATTAAATTGACCATAAATATTTAAAAAAATTTCGGTTCAAATTGCGGATTATTATATCAGACAGGGTTCCAATTTAACATTTCATCCACTATATGCGACAAAAAAAAGAAAAAGGCCTCCAGCACTGGAGGCCTTTTTCTAACTCAATTGATTAAATTTCATCAGGCAGTGGTTCTTCCTCATGGCTTTCAACCAGTGATGGTTTTGCCGCCCCCTTTCGGCTCCACTTCCCTTTATATTTTTTCAACTGTCGTTCGAGTTTGTTAGTTGCGAGGGTTATTGATTTACGAATATTTTCACTTTTTTCGATTGCTTTGAGCGTTTGTCCGTTCACTGAAATCTTGATCTCAGCGACTTGTACTTGTTTTTCATAGTCCAGTATGATTTCGCAATCAATTATGCCATCATAATATTTCTTCAGGCTTTGCACTTCGTTTTCTGCAAACTCTTTCAAGTTTTCTGGTGCTTTATAATGACGTGCAGTGAAGATTGTACGCATGGCAAACCTCCTAAAAAAAGTGATGAACGGTTGACTCGTCACGCTCTTTACAAAAACATAAAGGCGATCATTTTTTTGCTCGAGGATGAGCTTGTCTATATGTTTCTTTCAAGCGCTGCGACGAGATATGAGTATATATTTGAGTCGTATTTAAATCCGAATGCCCGAGAAGTTCGCGCACAGAAACCAAATCCGCACCGGAATCCAAAAGATGTGTTGCATAGCTATGCCGTAGAATATGGGGATTGGTTTTTCCTTTTTCAGCGACACTTCCTAGAATTTTGGACACGATGGAATATACTATTTGTCGATTGAGCTCCTTTCCGTTTTTATTTATAAATAATTGTGTCGGTTTAGTTTGTGCCGCACTTTGCCAATTCTCACGAATTGCCAGCCATTCTCTGGACATTTTTTCAAGTGATTTGGGCAAAGGTACAATTCGTTCTTTTTGCCTTTTTCCCATCACTTTAATCTGACATGAATACAAATCAAGTCTACTAACTGTCAGATTTACCAGTTCGCTGACCCGCAGGCCGCATCCATAGAGATAAAGAACAATAAGATAATTTCGTAGGTTGACATCATTGGCGAGATCAAGTTGTGAGATCGCAGCCAATACCTGATGTTGTTGCAAAAATTTTGGCACTGATACGGGTTCCTTGAGTGAGCAAATATTGGCAGTGGGGTTCGTATCAATTTTCTTTTGTTCGATTAAATAGCGAAAAAAACTTCGCAGGGTGGAAAGTTTTCGGTTGACAGTTTTAGGGGATCTGTTATTTGCAGCTAAAAAATGCAGGTATTTGCGTACATGTATTCGTGAAATACCACCAACAATATTCGAATCATGCAGGAAGTCGCGGAATAAAATCAAATCTTTCGAATAGGCTTGCACAGTCAAACGAGATGCATGATTTTGTTGAGAAAGATGTTGCAGATAATTTGTTAATTCACGATCAAATTTATGCATTAAAAGTGCTTTTTGCATTCTTTAATTTATCTATATAGTATTAAAATCGGCCAGGCTACCTGCATAATTTACTGTAAAAATTATCACTGTTTCACACACAACAACTTTTGTACTGAAATGAGGGGATTAGCGAAAGAATCGTGTTGAAAGGCTTCATTAGTTCACCATTTCGATTCATCAAAAATTAGTAACTCATTAGTGCCATTCATTTATTCTTAATGCGAAATAGGAGCTAAATATTTCATAAAAATTGTAGCCCAGCTTATTTCTCCCATGGATTCTCGAGACGTGCTTGGAATTGAATTCATTTTAAACCTGCGCGCTAATTTATTAGGTGAATATTCGTGAATCTGGTGAGAAAACTCCCATTTAAACACTCCCGCTTTTACGAATAAAAAACCAACGAGAGCCCTAAAGGCAGAAACCGGGTTTCGGTTATTTTTAAGATGAGTGAAGTGAAAGCGAACTAAACCACAGGCAATTTTAGAACGGGTTTCTAAATTGTAGATTGGTCCTTTGTAATACAAATATGGTGTGGCAAGAGATGAAGTTTTTTTCATATACCCTGCATCCGCTAGCATGGGATTTTAAAAAAAAATACGAAAAGAACTGTTTTTCTAATGGATCATCGCATCCATGTCGTTGTCAAATGGAAAATTTCCGTGAAAATGTGAACTTCGTGTTGTTAATATAGCAGCAACGATCGATTTCATATCTTCAATATGCACACGTGATACCCCAAGCATCATCGCTTTTTCAATTGCGAGTTCGACATCAAAATCTGAAAGAATTTCCAATTGCTTGATTTGAAGAAGATACCCGAACGCATCAGCAGAAATAATCATTTCCTCAAGCTCATGCAGTACGCGAAACGATTGAGAGATATCGCTGTCACCATCGCGTAGTATTTCTTCGATGTCATGATCAGCCCGCTCAAAAAGCCAGGAAAATGCTGAACTTATTTCATTTTGAGAATATCCCCTGTTAAGTAAGTCTTGTGAAAGTAAATCCAGATTATCAAAGTCTTTCTTTCCACCGCGCAGTTGACTCATGATAAACATTAAAATTTCAACGACTCGTTCGTTCATTGAGAACTCCTTGTTTCCTCACCTCTCCATAGTTGTCTGAAATCTAAGAAATTCCCTACAAAAAACAAGCATTTTACTATTATTTAACACGAGTAGGGAATAGAATAACGTCAACTTGTGGTTCCGTGACATTTTTTATATTTCTTACCTGAACCACAAGGGCACGGGTCGTTTCTACCAACTTTTTGTTCGACAACCACGGGTTGTCTTTTACCTGCAACTGCAGCGTTTTGCGGGGATTCCCCCCCATGCATTCCCATCCCGGTAGCATCCTGATGCATTGTAGTTAATCGATTCATCATCTGTTGCCTGCGTTGCAGCTCTGCACTTCTTTCTGTATGAACCTGCATTTTGAAAAGGAGTTCCAAAACGTCACGATTAAGATCGTCAATCATCTCCTTAAAGGCACGAAATCCTTCCGATTTGTATTCGATCAGCGGATCTTTTTGCCCGTATGCACGAAGTCCAATACCTTCTTTGATCTGATCCATTTCGTAAAGATGGTCACGCCATTTCACATCAATGGTTTGCAACATTGCGAAACGCTCCATCTGCCGCATAATCCGCGCGGTTACTGATTTTTCTTTGTAATCGTAAGCTTTCGCTGCAGCATCATGGATTTTCTCTGTAATTTCACTCGAAGTCAAATTATCAGCTTCATCGTCCCCGATAGGCCAATCCATCAAAAACATTTTCTGAAAATCAAGTCGAAGGGCGGGTAAATCCCAGTCGTCTGCATAAGCATCTTCCGGCATGTGTTGCGCCAACATTGCATCGACCTGCTCGGCAATCAATCCTTTAATCTCTTCCTTCAAATTTTCACCACGCAAGGCATGATTGCGTCGATCATAAATCACTTCCCGTTGCTGGTTCATGACATTATCATATTCCAGCAAATGCTTGCGGATATCAAAGTTGTGGGCTTCTACGCGTTTTTGTGCGCGCTCTATACTTTTCGTCACCATACTGTGCGTAATAACTTCGCCATCTTCCAGACCGAGACGATCCATTACCGAAGCAACACGATCAGATTGAAATAAGCGCATGAGATCATCTTCGAGACTGAGAAAAAATCGCGACGATCCGGGATCTCCCTGACGACCGGCACGACCACGCAACTGCCTATCGATACGTCGCGCCTCGTGGCGCCCAGTGCCAACAATTTGTAAACCACTTTCCGGGTTATCGGGTATAACAACCCCGGTGCCGAGCTTAATATCAGTACCGCGACCCGCCATATTGGTTGCAATGGTCACGGCATTCAACTGCCCGGCATGGGCAATAATCTCTGCCTCCCTCTTGTGCTGTTTGGCGTTGAGAACGTTGTGCTTAATTCCTTTACGCTTGAGCATCCGGCTCAGCGTTTCTGATTCCTCAACTGAAGTCGTGCCCACCAATATTGGTAATCGCTGATTATGCAGATTCTCAATTTCAGCGATCACCGCATTGTATTTTTCACGCTTTGTACGATAGACGAAATCTTCGTGATCGACACGGGAAATTGGCCGGTTGGTTGGAATAACAACAACATCGAGTTTGTAGATTTCCCAAAATTCGGACGACTCCGTTTCGGCAGTACCAGTCATACCCGCGAGTTTGGAGTACATACGAAAATAATTTTGCAATGTGATCGTTGCCATCGTCTGGGTTTCTTTTTCAATTTTCACCCCTTCTTTGGCTTCGATAGCCTGGTGTAATCCATCGCTATAGCGGCGACCGGTCATTAAACGTCCGGTAAATTCGTCGACGATCATCACTTTATTGTCATCAGAAACGACGTATTCCACATCTTTTTCAAAAAGGCTGTACGCCCTCAGCAATTGTGAAATGCTATGAAGTTGATCCGCTTTCTCACTATAGTTACGATGCAGGGCTTCTCTTTTTTCAATTTTTTCAGCATCACTTAATTCTTCATCGGTTTCTATTTCACCGACAGCCTGGCTCAAATCCGGCAGAACGAACATATTAGGATCGTTCGGGGACATGTTCTCACGGCCTTTGTCCATCAGATCGATTGTATGTGCTTTTTCATCAATGGCAAAATAAAGCTCATCGTCAATTTCAGCCATACGTTTGTCACGAATGAATTCACTCTCAATACCACGAATGAGCTTTTTCACACCCTTTTCGTTGAGCAACTTCATCAAGCGTTTGTTCTTCGGTGCCCCACGACTGGCACGCAAGAGTAAAACACCCGCTTCGTATTCCTGTCCTTCGTTGAGCAGCTTTTCACCATCGGCAACCATTTTATTTACTAGCATGGTTTGGTTGCGAACCAGTCGCTCAACCCGGGGTTTCATTTCGAGATACTGCTGATTAGAAGATTCAACGGGACCTGAAATAATCAGCGGCGTACGTGCTTCATCGATAAGGACAGAATCAACCTCATCGATGATGGCAAAGTGGTGTTTACGCTGTACCTGATCATCAAAACTACCCGCCATATTATCACGCAGGTAATCAAAGCCAAATTCGTTGTTTGTGCCATAGGTAATATCTGCATTATAAGCCGGTTTGCGGTGATTTGAATCGAGATCGTTTGTGATGTAATCAGCGGTGAGTCCAAGAAATTCGAAAATTTTGCCCATCCATTCACAGTCCCGCTGAGCGAGGTAGTCATTCACGGTGACGAGATGTGCGCCTTTACCGGCGAGGGCATTAAGGTAGAGGGGCAAGGTGGCAACAAGCGTTTTTCCTTCCCCGGTAGCCATCTCCGCAATTTTTCCCTGGTGCAAGACAATACCACCAATGAGCTGGACATCGTAAGGAATCATATCCCAACGGGTTTTCTGCCCCATGACATCCCACTCTTTCCCAACGAGGCGGCGGCAGGTATCTTTTACCACTGCAAAGGCCTCGGGTAAAATCTCATCAAGCTTGTCCGCGATGATCGCTAATTCTTCTTCCTCATGTTCTGTTAAAACATCTCGAATATCATCACTGGTGGCGAATTCACTTGCTTCAGCAGCTTCTTCATCACGTAAAAGATTTTCCAATTTTTCAATTTCTGCACACACTTCAGCAGTTGCGGTCGTAATTCTTTCCTTAAATTCTGCCGTCTTCGCTTTCAGTTCGTCATCTGAAAGCGCCTCAAGGCCGGGATAAATTTTATTGATTTCCACAACTATCGGTTCGATTTTTTTAATATCTTTTTCGTGCTTGTTTCCAAAAACTTTTTCGAGTAGAGTATTAATCATTTATTCTTCCGTTAATTCAATCCACGTCCCGTCTTTTCCACTATGCCTTCTTTTTTAAGATCAGCCAAAACAGCATCAGCGATACCATTAACAAACCGGCCACTTTGTTCCGTGCTATATTTTTTGGCGATTTCTATGCCTTCGTCAATGGAAACTTTAGGCGGGATATCTTTAAAATTGAGAAATTCACAAATAATCAAACGAAGGATAATTTTATCGAGCACTGCAATTCTGGTAAAATCCCAATTGGCCGCGCGTTTCATAATCCATTGATCGAACTCTTCCTTGTTTTCCACAGTTTTCTGGAAAAGTTCCACAGCAAAATCTGTTACGGATGCAGGCTCACCGCTTTCGAGAATGGTTGTTTCGATGACCTGTTGAGGCGTGTTTCCGGAAAACTCAAATGCATAACACGCCTGTACAGCGATTTCTCTTGCTTTTCGTCGATTGCTCATTTTAATACACGCGAGTCAACCAATTGTATTTATCTTCCACTTTTCCATTGATGACGTCAAAATAACGTTTTTGAATATGTTTTGTCACGTCGCCAGGTTTACCGTTGCCAATCATCACTTTGTCGATGCTGCGAATCGGTGTAATTTCTGCCGCTGTTCCGGTAAAGAATATTTCATCTGCAAGATAGAGCATTTCTCTCGGGATGAATGTTTCCTGCAATTCGATTCCTTCTTCCTTCAGGAATGTCATCGCGCAGTCACGCGTGATCCCTTTTAAAATGGAAGATGCAATTGGGGATGTATAGCATTTTCCATCCATAAGAATAAAAATATTTTCACCGGACCCCTCACTAACATAACCGTTCTGATCGAGTAAAATTCCTTCGATATAACCGTCTGCCGCCGCTTCCATTTTTACAAGCTGTGAGTTTAAATAATGCCCGCCCGCTTTCGAAAGGGCAGGAATACCGGCTGGTTTTGCCCAGGAAGAAACACGAACATCTACGCCGTTGTCCAATGCTTCGCTACCGAGGTATTTACCCCACACCCAGGCACCAATAACAACGTCTACCGGATTCGGTCGCGGATCAACACCCAGTGTGCCATAGCCACGAAAAGCAAAAGGACGAATGTACGCATCCTTGTATTCGTTTTTTCGCAACACATCTACACAAACTTCACAGAGTTCTTCTTCCGTATATGGAATCTGCATGCGATATATCTTAGCTGATTTATATAGACGATCAATATGTTCTTTTAGACGAAAAATACTTGCACCGCCATTGACATCGGGATAACAGCGCAAACCTTCAAATACACATGAGCCATAATGTATGACATGGGACATGACGTGAATGGTCGCGTCCCTCCATCTTTTGTATTCACCATTGAACCAGAGCGTGCTGTTTTCATCAAAAGCCATTTTTTATACCTCAATTAGACGATTTTGGTTAATTAACAAAGTTCGTTGATGGAGAATTTCACCTTCCGCCAGGTCTCACTACAACACGAATTATAGCAAAAGGTTTCATTTCCTCTTCACTTTTCTTCATAATTTTCAATTACAAACAATATATCCTAACTTCACTATTTCTGCAAACAGAATCTACAGTAAATTCACCACTTGCGAATTTTATGGAAATCAGGACTTTAATGCATTTCTGCTGATGACGATTTTCTGTATTTCACTTGTGCCTTCATAAATTTCGGTTATTTTCGCATCCCGCAGAAATCGTTCAACTGGATAATCTTTTATATAACCATAGCCTCCATGAATTTGCACTGCTTTGTCGGCACAATACATCGCGGTTTCTGCAGCGAAAAGTTTTGCCCTTGCGGAAGCCGCAGTAAAATCCAAACCGCGATCCTTCCGGTTTGCCGCGTCGTAGATGAGATAACGGGCAGCATGAATTCGTACATCCATTTCCGCCAGCATGAATTGAACCGCCTGCTGCCTGGCAATTGGTTTACCAAATTGTACACGCTCTTTTGCATAATCTCTTGCTGCATCGAATGCACCCACCGCAATTCCCAATGCCTGGGAGGCAATACCAATACGTCCTTTATTCAAGATACTCATGGCTATTGAAAAACCCTTTTCCGGATCACCCAGGGTGTTTGTTAGCGGTACACGGCAATTTTCGAAAATCAATGAGCAGGTGTCGGAACTGCGGATACCCAGTTTTTTCTCCTTGCGGCCGATGATAAATCCCGGGGTGTCCCGCTCAACGATGAGGCAACGAACACCGCCATACCCGGCACTCTTGTCCTCCGTTGCAAATACAATATACACATTCGCCTGGGTACCATTGGTGATGAAATTTTTTGTGCCATTAATTATCCAGTCATCCCCGTCTTTGCTACACGTACTTTGAAGAGCCGAAGCATCCGAGCCGGTTCCCGGCTCCGAGAGACAATAGGCTCCAAGCTTCATGCCTTGTGCGAGGGGCTTTAAGTATTTTTCCTTCTGAGCATCCGTTCCATATTTTTCCAGACCGTAGCAAACCAGGGAATTGTTTACTGAAGCAATAACCCCCAAAGAGGCATCCACCCGACTGAGTTCCTCGATTAAAATTGAGTAGGCAACTGTATCCATTCCCCCACCACCCCAGCTTGGGTCGACCTGTAGTCCCATGAAACCTAATTCGCCCATTTTTTTTACATGTTCTTTGGGGAACTTTTCTTCTGCGTCACGTTGTTGGGCATCTTTCGAGAGTTCTTTTTCAGCAAAATCACGTACGGTCTGCCTGAGCAGTTCCTGTTCTTCGGAATATGTAAAGTCCATTTCGCCCTTTCCTTTTCATCCACACTTCAATTTCTATTTATTGAAATCCAACCAGGGTGAAAAGCAGATTAGCCGATCCACCCTCATCTTTAAAACAGTGATCGTTAGCCATTAAAATCCTGTTGAAAAGAAGAATACCACAATATAAAAATTGAATTAAGAATTGCAAGTTTGAGATGATGAGCCATTGTAAATGCTGAGCTTAAAGAAACAGAAATTTAACGCAATTCGAGTATAACCCGGTTTATTACGAAACATGAGTGATTGGGCACGGTATATCCCGCGCCCATCGTTCATCTTGCGCATTGCGTGAATAAAGGAGAATAATTACGATGGTGTATATTAAAATCAATATCCCTTAAATATCATCAAATACAGACGTTATCCACCAGGAATTTTTTTTGAATTGCTTTTAGCCAGCTTCCATTTCTTGCAGACCAAGCTTCCAATTTTATATGAAAATCCGTGGAAAAAAATTTTCAATAATTTTGTGCATTTCCCCTTAAAGTTTAGTTCAAAAGAAAAGTGGAGTTACTGCGCAATTTATTCATCTCACTGAATCGCCTGTGCGAAAAACAAGCTATTGAGAAACAACTTATTGGTGCCGAACCAGAATCCGCGAAAATTGGGATTATCAGCAAAGAGCACGATCCTGCCATTACCATGTTTTTCAGTCACGATGACAGCCGTGTCTTTTAGAAGCTCAAGATTTTCGTTCGAAATATAACCGCTTTGCAGGGGATTTTCAGCATAGACAACAGGAGTGGAATATGGATTTTTCGCAGCCTTCATAAACAATGTTCCACGGCGAAATACACTCATTTCATCGTAACTGTAACCGTAACAAATGGGATGTGACAAATCCAATTTTACAGCGCAAATAGCTCCGCCGATCGTGCGGGCTCCCCGATCATTGCCCTGTAATCCATAAGCACGTCGGTTATCGGGATTCACGATACCAGGGGATTGCATTTTTTTCGTCTGCGTTATTACGATATTATTTTTCATTAGCCAGTTTACTGCACCTCGCACAGCAACGAGTGTGTTGCCGTCTGAGACCCATTGCTCAACTTTTTGCACCAGATTGGAATCCAAATTGACATAGTTCCCATTCGCCAGAATCAAAGTATTGTATTCATGCAATTTCACCTGACTGAAGTTTTCCACGTCAATTAGTGTCACTGGTAGATCGAAGCGAAAATCCAAAAGATGCCAGATTTCACCTGCATCATAACTTGAGACACCTTCACCGACAAGCAGCAACACTTTGGGTTTTCGCAACACCTGAAAACTCGGACTTCCTAAATCAATGCCTGCTGAGGAGAGCCCGGATTTCAATGCGAAAACCTGCACCGCATTTTCCCTTGATAATTTTTGTAAAAGACTGGTTAATTCCCCTGGCTGCATGGGCTGCAGTGCAACCGGAATCAAGATCGTACCAACTGCAAAATTCTTCACCGATCCCAGCACTTGTGAGTCAAATGGACGCATGGCAACACGCGCATTCACCCCTGCCTGCAAAAGCAGATTAAGCACTTTCGGAGCATAGTAGTCATTCCATTCAAAAGCATAGGCATATTGACTTGAATCCCCAATTATTTTAGCACTGGGAAGGGCGAGTTTATCAATTTTTTTCCCCTGCAATTCATCGGCTTTGGATTTCGAGCGAATTTCGGCGTGGGGAATATTGAACGCTAATGGCATAGTCCAGGCGGAGATATCATAAAATAAACTGTCCGTGAAAACCGTATTTCGTTGAAAAACAGCAGAAATAACGCCATAAGCAGCTTGACGCGTCGGCACCACCCAGGCTGATTCTTTTTTAAATTCAAACTCCCCGACGGTAGCATCTTCTTCTAATTCATAAATCTCAATATCGTGTGCCTTTAACATGTCCAGGAAATGAAAATTGAGCGCTGGATCAACACGGGAACCGAATATGTATGCCTTTGCTTCATCTTTTTTGCTCGCTTCCAAAGCGTCGATATAAAATTGGCGCATGTGTTGCAGAAGCTCCACACGCATATCCTTCGCCGCCTGCAGCGAAGAAAGCGATACAGTAAATTGATGCTGAATGGTTGTAGGGAACGACAGCAAACCATTATCGCTTTCCTGCACGTGTCCCCGGGAACTGGCTTGTTCAAACAAAATCCCAACTCCACCATTGATATCCGGGTATGTGGATCCCTTACCAAAATAATAATCATCAAAATTCTGCCTGGTGTAGTACAACGCACCGATTTCGTCCAATGCCCGGGCGTGGTATTGTGCCATCTTCGAAGTCAACTCATAATTTTTCTGCGGAATGAGGGGATGAATACGTGAGGGCACACCGGGTTGAAAAAAGAAAGTTGAATTCGTTCCCATTTCGTGATGGTCGGTTAGAAGATTTGGTGTCCATTCATGAAAGAGTTTAATACGGTTTTTACTTTCCGGCTGTTGCAGCGGCAACCAGTCACGATTCAGATCAAACCAGTAATGATTTGTCCGGCCACTCGGCCAACGCTCAAGGTGTTCCCGGCTGTTTTTATCTGCAATAAGATTTTTGCTGCGGTGCATATTCACCCAGTTGGCAAATCGATTTAATCCATCCGGATTAAGACTGGGCTCGATTAAAATAATATTTTCGTTTAATAGTTTTTCAACATCCTTGCTTTGTGATGCTGCAAGATGGTACGCAACGAGAAGCGATGCATTGCTCCCACTGGGTTCGTTCCCATGGATACTGTACCCTAACCAGACAACTCCCGGCATATTCTCAAAATCATACTCTTTTGCTTTGTCGCCAGAAAGAAGGGCATTGTGTTCCTTTTGCAACCGGTCGAGTTTGCTGTGATTCAACGGGGAAGTGACAATTAAAACCAATTGCGGCCGTAGTTCATGGGTTTTTCCATACTCGCGTATTTGAATTCGATCAGAGGCTACCGCCAACGTTTGCATGTAGTGCACCAGTTGGTCATGACGCACATGCCACTCCCCTACTTCAAATCCGAGAACGGAATTCGGCTTTGGGATAGAAGTATTATAATTTTGATTTTGTGGAAGGTAAAAATTCAGGTCGACTTGTGCGGAGGTAATACTCGGAATCGAAACGAGCAAAAACAGAGAAATCGAGACTGCAAGTGTTCGAAATGGTAGTTTGAAGTATGGGAGCAAGAGAAATCCTTTCGGAAAAAACTGCAGTGGCATGTTTAAGGTTCTTGGTTCAATAGTTCTGAATTCAGCATATTTTTTTGATTATCGAACTCGTTTAATGCAAATTTTATAATGAAATTGGTGCTCCGATGCAGCGAAGATCGAATACACCAAATATGTGAGTTTAAATTTTTATGCGGCGTGAATTACACGAAGCGTTTTCTTTCCATCTTTTCCCAAAGACGCACAAGCGTGCCGCCAATTGCCTGTTCCAAACCATGCACGATTTTTTCACGCACTGATTCACGTGCTTTGAATTCAATTTTGTACACATCCGCTCTCTCACAAGCGGTGATCAGATAGTCATCACTGGTTTGCACACTATCGATCAAACCAAGTTCGAGTGCACGACTACCGTGCCAATATTCTCCGGTTGCAACTTTGTCCATCGGCACATCCGGGCGGTGTTCCTGTATAAAATCTTTAAATAATGTGTGGATGTCCTCTAATTGGTCTACCATCTTTTCACGGCCTTCTCTAGTATTTTCTCCAAAAACCGTCAATGTGCGCTTATACTCGCCTGCAGTGATAAGCTCATAATCGATATCAAATTTCTTCAGCAGTCGGTTGAAGTTTGGCATTTCAGCTAAAACACCAATGCTACCGATCACCGCGAATGGAGCTGCAACCAATTTATCCGCAACGCTTGCCATCATATAGCCGCCGCTTGCTGCGATTTTATCCACCAGAACTGTGAGGTGAATTTTCTTCTCTCGCAAACGTTTGAGTTGTGATGCAGCAAAGCCGTAATCCTGCACTACACCACCACCGCTTTCGAGACGTACGACGACCTCGTCATTTTTACGCGCAACCGGAAGTATAGCCGAGATTTCTTCACGCAAGGCTGTCACACTGCTTGCCCAAACATCGCCTTTAAAATCAAGCACAAAAATGCGTTTTTTATCCCGCTTTTTTTTCTTTGCACTTTCCTTGTCCTGTTTTTTATCGAGCTTATGTTGTTTCTTTCGCTCCTTAAAAACCTGCCGACGTTGCGCTGGCGAGAGAAGTTCGTCCTGTAAGATTTCCTGCAACTCTTCGAAATGTTTATTGAGTTTAATCACTTCCAGCCGCTCAAAATCACCTCGACGGCCACGACGAAAAGCGGTTATTGCACCACCAATCATCAGGACTAAGGCTATAAGAATAGTGGCTGTTTTCAAGAGAAACATGCCGTATTCAGCTAGAAAATCAAGCATAGATATCCTTTGTAAAATTTTAGTCTAAATTAAAAACGGGATTTGCCGGACAAGGTGCTTTAACATTGAAACCGAATTTTGTACTATGATGGTATTGATTAGCCAAATGCCCGGCACAACATTCGGTGCGGAATCATCAGCCGGAAAAAAGGAAAAAGAAAACACAGAATCAAGTTGTTTTTATTTCACGGTGAGAAGATAATTTGGATTAGAAAAAAAATGCCTGACGAAAACGCCAGGCTGTAATTATCTTGGAGTATGTTAGAAATGTACAAGTTTTCTTATTTAAAAAGCTCGAAGATGAGCTTCAACGGAGAAAAAATACACGATTTATTTTACTTTTACAGCAGTCCCATAAGCCAGGACTTCTGCCGCCTGCGCCATAACGTAGCTCGTTGAAAAGCGCACACCAATAATCGCATCAGCACCTAAATTCTCGGCATTTTCAACCATTCGATCAATGGCTTGCTCCCGTGCTTCCCCCATGAGTTTTGTGTATTCTTCGATTTCACCGCCAGTTATATTTTTCAATGCTGCTGTAATGTCCCGGCCGATATGCCGTGCACGGATTGTATTCCCTTTCACGAGGCCGAGTGTCTCCACGATTTCTTTGCCGGTAATTGATTCTGATGTTACAATAATCATCTGTCAATCTCCTTATACGGATCATTTTTTCTTGTAAAAAGTTTTTCACGCAAGACAGATACAAACAAAGCAGCGCCTCCCAGAGCTACAAATGCGATTCCCCAGCGTAAAACTCCCGGTACATTACTGTCTTGCAGGAACTGCGTAATAAAATTATAAACAACAAATGCGGCGATCAATATTGCCCCCAGTGAGAAAAGAACCCAGGCGACACCGCGTTCCAAACGATTGTATGTGTTAAGCCAGTACATATCCCATACCTCCTTTGCTGGTTCCTTGAATTTCATCGTCGATGTAACATGACGCAGGGGTTGCATATCCTGCCATTCCTCGGCACATTCCGGAAATTGCTCAACAAATTGATTAAACTGTGCCAACTCATCAGTATTTAACTGATTGTCAAAGGCTTTTGTTAGCAATTCCTGAAATGTTTCGCGTGATTTCTCGTCCATTTTTTTCATAGCATTCTATCGTCGTTTGGGAGTTATATTTTACCGTCCAATTGCGCTCGTAAACTCCTTCTTGCATTGTACAATCTCGACATAACTGTACCGATTGGAATATCAAGCGTCTGTGCGATCTCGTGATAAGCTAATTCCTGAATATCCCGTAAAATGATAATTTCTTTCTCATTAGCAGTTAGTTTCTCAAGGGCAGTCCAGACTGCAGACTGTAATTCGCTTAGTTCAACACTGTGAGCTGTATCTGCATCCTTATCCCTAATTGAACGCAAGCTTGTTTCACCGATTTCCGAAAATGAGCGGGCTTTCTTTGCTTTATCCCGCTTAAAATTCAGGCAGAGATTACGTAGGATTGTATAATACCAGGTGTAGAAACTACGATCGGCATCCAACCTTTGAATAGCCCTATAGGCCCGGACAAACGCCTCCTGTGACAAATCGAGCGCATTTTCATGACTCCCGACAAAACCAAGTGCAGTGTAATAGGCACGTTGCATGTACTTTTTTACAAGTGTTCCAAAAGCATCTTTATCACCCTGCTGGCAACGCAGAATGAGATCGCGCTCATTTATTAGCGTATTGGTCATTCGAATGGCATTAGTTACAATTTCAGCAGTAGCGTGCATAAAGGTCCATTTCAATAAGGTTTAATGTGACCATTATTACACTGTCGAATTTCAATTATTCAAAAAAAAATCCGGTACGAAAACCGGATTCCATGAGTGAAAAAATTTACCAGCGAATTGCAGCCGAAGCCCAGGTAAATCCTGAGCCGAAGGCAGCAAGGATTACCAGGCTATTGTCTTTTACGCGACCTTCTTCGATCGCTTCATGCAGAGCGATAGGTATGGACGCAGCCGTCGTATTTCCATATTTATGGATGTTACTGAAATATTGATCAGGACGTAATTTTAATCGGTGCGCGATGGCTTCTGTTATACGCATATTCGCCTGATGCGGGATGAGCAAGTCAATGTCTTCAGTTGAGTAGCCATTTGTTTCGAGGGCTTCGTTTATTACCCGTGGAAACAGGGTAACGGCATATTTAAAAACTTCCCGTCCGTTCATATGTGGATACAGGGTTCCATCTTCCCAGATGCCCTCATAATACCTTGGAATTTTACGGCTGCCGGGATTTATTAAACAAAGTTCCAAGGCTTTCGATCCATCGGAATGCAAATGGGTTGAGAGTACGCCACGCTCTTCATCTGTAGCTGAAATAATTACAGCGCCGGCACCATCACCGAAAAGTACTGCTATATGACGACCTTCATCGCTAAAATCCAAACCTGTTGAATGCACTTCTGCACCAACGAGTAAAATATTTTTATAAAGCCCCGCACGAATATAGGCATTGGCTACGGAAAGTCCATAAACAAAACCGCTGCACTGATTACGAACATCGAGGGCGCCTATATTTTTAAGGCCAAGTTTGTCTTGCAGAAGAACTCCGGAACCGGGAAAGTTATAATCTGGGCTTAGCGTAGCAAAAATGATAAAATCGATTTCATCCGCGGTCATTTTTGCATTTTTCAATGCGATTTTAGTGGCCTCCAAAGCCAGATCAGATGCACCGCATTCTTCGCTAATAAAATGTCGTTCCTGAATGCCACTGCGCTCACGAATCCACTCATCGGAGGTATCAACTATCTTCGTCATTTCATCATTTGTCACTAAACGCTCAGGAACGTACATCCCGGTACCAATAATTCGTGCATTGGGCATGACGCCTCCCTTCAATTTAAACTTTGTTGGGGGTTGCTAAAGTAGTCGTCGTTTGTTTATTTCAGTCGGCGGAGACAGGTTAATTTGACAACAACCGTAAAACCTGCTTTTGCTCCATGACCTTCATCAATTCATCCCGGAATTCATTACTTCTTAATTGAGTGCAGAGATCAGCCAAAATTTTTAAATACGTATTTGGGTCTGATTTTGGTGTTCCCATTAGAAAGACGAGTTGAACGGTATCCTTGGGGTTTTGGCTGAATGAAATGGGAGTATCTAGTCTGGCGAAGGCAATAATGGGGCGATCAACATAGAGAGTTCTTGTGTGAGGTAAAGCGATTCCGCGGCCAATAAATGTCGAGGCCTTACTCTCGCGTTGTAATAGCTCATCAAGAAAACCAATCGGTTCTTCGATTATCTTGTTTGCAGCCATACTTTCGACGATATGCTTAAACAGGTCCTTCTTATCCTTTACATGGATGTTGAGAAAAACGAGTTCTTCTTTCATAAATTCGGAGAGATTCACGCTTGCATCTCCAGCACCGTCAGAGCAATATTATCCGTTAGAATGTTAACATATAAAAATATAGCGCCTATTGCCAAGAAGCAATAGTTTTTTAATTTAATTATCTCTTTTTCAGTAAAAAACCTTTCGTTTCTTGCAAACAATAAACATTCGTACCGGGATCACCTCATCCTGCATTAGGTAGTTTTTATCCAAAAAAATAATACGTATTAATTCTCCCGATGCGTTAGCCTGTAAACCAGGGATCGACGCTGTTTGTATGCATCAGCAATCTTTTCAACCACAGCTTCACATGCGGCTTCGCCCAGTTCAACAAGTCGATCAAATTCGGAAAAATCCGCCCAATGGATATTGCCAACTTCCGGTCGAATGACAAAATCTGCTTTTTCTAATAATTGATTCCGCAGACTACCTGCCGTTATAGAATTTGTC
The DNA here is from genome assembly GCA_020633655.1 of Deferribacteres bacterium. GTDB lineage: Bacteria > Zhuqueibacterota > Zhuqueibacteria > Zhuqueibacterales > Geothermadaptataceae > Bioreactorimicrobium. Next base: position 277,651 of record JACKDF010000002.1, on the reverse strand, counting down.
CTGAAAATCAGGTCGACAATATTACGCGTTGCATGTTCGGTTGCCAGCATATCCTGTCCGACATCAACGGCGATAACAATATTGGCACCAAGTTCACGCACTGCCTCGACGGGAATTGGTGCTGTCACGGCACCGTCTACCAGGTAATGGCCGTTATAGGTTACCGGAGGAAGAAAACCCGGAATAGAAGCACTTGCAAGGACTGCTTTGCGAATACTTCCACGTGTAAATGTTTTTGCTTCACCGGAGATGAGATCACTGGCAACAACGGCAAGGGGAATTTGGGATTGTTCAATATTCCTGTTTTCCAGAGTGAAACTTATAATTTTATACAGGCGCTCACTGCTCACAACAGATAACTTGCTGTGTGCCAGGTTAATAACAATGCGTTGTTTCACATATTTTGCTACCTGTCCAAAAAAATTCTCCGCAGGTTCTTTACGAGTGAAACGGGATAATCCAGCTTTCTGGAACTGTGGGCTTTTAATAAATTCAGTAATGCGAGCATGAAACTGCTTTGCATCCGGGTGCAAAGCATAACCGGAACCAACCAGTGCGCCTATGCTGGTCCCGGCGATACAGTGAATTGGGATGTTATGCTTTTCCAGAACTTTGAGTACGCCGATGTGAGCCATTCCTCGTGCTCCACCACCGCCTAATGCGAGTCCAACGACAGGTGTAGTCATGATCCTGATCTACTATTTAATAAGTATAAATTTTCTTTTCTTAATTACCACTTTTCCATCTAATTGGCGAAACTTTGCAACTAAAAAATAAACCCCGCTTGCAAGTCTGTTCCCCTTTTCGTCGAATCCGGTCCAATCGATGGCTCCCTTGCCCGTCGGAAAGCGTTTCATTGGAAGCACGACCGCGACCCTTCGACCCAATACATCATATATCGTTAACTCAACGAATGCTTCTGAAAGCAGATCAAATGCAAATCGGATTTCTGTATTTTCAGTCATAATATAAGGATTCGGGAAGGGATTATATAAATAATGAGAACTTGTTTTGTTAGGTGGCAGCAATTGCAGCTCATCATAGCCATCGATTCGACCGTTGTGGTCAAGACCAAATATCTCCTCCGGCGCAGTGGAAGGAAATGTTGTTATTTCCCCAGCTTTATTTTGCACGGTAAAATAAAACATCGTCAGTTCAGCTTCTGACAACGAAACGGATGGAGAAACATATTGGGACATCCCCATTGGTGCAAGTGCTTCGGATTCAAATTCTGGTGCTGATTGCAGTTTCCAGTGAATTTGCAAGCTTGTCGAATCCATCTCAGGGCCTCCAAGAAAACCAACAGCAATCGTTGCGAGATTCGTACTTTCCACCTCGATATGAAAAATTTGTCCCAAAGCCGGCCCCCAGTATGTAACAGCCCGCTCCGCATCAACGATACCCCATCCATAGAGTGAATCAGGGCTATATGCTTGCGAGGCTGTGCTGTGCAAAGCTTCGATTACCTGCAATGGTGTTAATTCTGGATGCACACCAAGCATTTGTGCAACAACCCCAGCTACCAATGGCGCCGAAAAAGAAGTACCATTTGCTGTTGTATACCCTGTTGAATTGGGATCCACCATCGTGACTCCGGTTCCCATGGCCATTACGTCTGGCTTTATATGGGATAAAAAAGGAGAACCAACCGAGCTGAAACTCGACCGAACGCCGGATTTCTCGACCGCACCTACGGCAATGGCATCTCGAGCGTCAGCTGGCGGTGCAATGTATCGCCAGGTTTTATTTCCTTCATTTCCTGCGCTTGTCACTACCACAACTCCTTTGTCAACAGCAATTTGAGCTGCTTTTGTAATAATCGCTGTGTTGCCATCCAAATCCGACCACGAGTAATCTGTAAAGGGATCATCAAAATCGCTATAACCAAGGGAACTTGAAGCGATATCAACGCCTTGCGCTTCCATCCATTCGATGCCTTCGACCCAGTAATCTTCTTCTGCTGGCGTTTCTGAGCGTAAATCTTCGGTTTTTGCCAACAAAATTTGTGATTTAAACGCCGGTCCAATCAATTGCCCCGGCGCAAATCCCGCCGCTACAGAAAGGACCTGTGTCCCATGGTCGTGCTGCTCCGGATCATCACCGTCTTCATTCGATGTATTTGCATCATTAAATACAAAATCATAGGCAGCAACGATATCCAGTCCGATAAGAGCAGGGTGCTTATCGTATTTAAATCCGGAATCCAGCAATCCCAGCAATACGCCTTTTCCAACGATGTCGGCGTTATGCAATTTATGCACGTTAATCTGCGTAATTTGATCAATGGAAGAACCGTAATCGTACATCGTTTCTTCCTGAATCTTTGCAATTTTTTCAAGAGCAGTGTTTGAAATTGATTCCCTTGGAGGAACTACCAATTGGTGAACTGAACGCACCTTTTTAACAAAGGGAAGCTGTTCAATGAGCGCGATATCACTTTCGCTTAAAAATGCGGAACAGGCATTCAACCACCGGGAGACGACGATAATTTCTTTTGCCCTTTCTGAAATCGTACTCAAATAGCCTTCGTATACTGGCAAGTCAAATTCATCGAGTAATTCTGTGGAACTCTTTACTTTTGCCCGGCGTTTTAACGCTTTATCCGATATACGTTTTCCGGCTGATTTGTACGCAGCTGGAGATTTTGTCACCATTTCGGGTCCTTTGTCGGTAAAATAAATCCAGTACTTTGACTGCATCTTCTGCCCGTGAACCTGGCCGATACCCATAAAGGCTACTATGAGAATAGCTCGAAGAACTTTATGCATAACTTGATCCAATTTTAAGTATTTAAAACACATCTTAATCATAATTTTTTTTATATTCTATTTTTACAATTTTACTAACTTGAATTTATGGAAGCAAGCTATTAATAATAAACTGCTGCCGGATATTTTGCGTGCAGGGCAACTGAATTAATCGTCAAATTTTCGATTAACAAGTAACGTATTTTAGCTTTTATTGCATATTCCGATGAATCAATTCATAAATGTAATTTGGAATGAATTGCACATCCACAGGACCAAGATAAGCTTGACATTTGAGTCATAAAATTATATTTTGCAGCCGCAAAAATAAACAAAACGCTATGTGTTGGTAGTTTTTTGCTACCCAGATTAAACCAATTAACAACCTGGAGAATTACATGCCACCGGCTCCGACAGAGACTGTTTTGGAACTGAAACCGAAAAATCGATTTGAATTAATTGATGTTTCGCAAGAATCCGGCAACAAGCTCGGAGACTCCATTCAAAACTATGCAAAAGCAGCATATTGCAGTTTACATACAACTGCCGGCTTCCTTGAACAAAGCCTTGCTGCCCGGCTACTGCATAGCAAAGATCACCTGGATCCCTTCATTCGGGTTTTTCGCAAGCTCTTTCCTCCGAATATGAATTATCTTCACGATCAGTTAGAATTGCGCACTGAACTTAGTGACGAACAAAAAAGGGATGAACCCCTCAATGCCGATTCTCATTTGATTTTTATCAGCTCAGGATTGAAAAACTGCGTAACATATAAAAATGTTCCCGGTCAGCCTGTTTACTTCGTTGAACTGGATGGAATTAACGTCAATTCTCCTCCCAGAACCCGACGCGCAAATGTGATTTATTACAACCAGGAGGAAACAGTTCACACGATGCGCATGGCCATTCCGGTTTCAAACCACCCCATAGATTCTGTCAATCTGCGTGACAGCAGGGTTGGATTTATGGATGAGCTGCAGGAACTCCTGAGAAAATTCGACATCGAAAAGGGAAAAATCGACATTACCCTCGACAACGATGAACGCAATGCCGGCTTGACTGTCAATGAGTACGAAACATTGCTCATGCGCCACGATTTGATCGATGTACTAAGGAATCCTTTTTTGTACATTGCACAAAAAGGCAAGCATATGTTGGAAAATCCACGTGCTATTCCGGAAAAAACACTTAATTATGCCAAATATGATCTGGTACACATTTTTAATGAAATGATGGATGCATTCCGCTGCAGCAGTTCTGTTGTTGAAAAAATACTAGCAAAGTTCCTGCAAGTGCCTGCTGAACGATTTCTGCGAATGAAGAGAGATATTACCTTGATGGCGTCAAACAACGGCGATTCCAACGAGAGCCATATTTTACAAGGACGTTATCAAAGTCCGATTCTTGTGCAATGGCGTTCGAATGAAATTGGCTACCGTTATGTCGACGTAAAATTAACTCGATTTAAATAAACTTTTATTTTCAAAAGAAAGCCCGTCATGCGCATTGCATGCCGGGCTTTTTTATATTTATCAGTGAATTACTTTGTTGGAAATATTGAAACTGGGGATATTCGAATCGAGGATGCTTACACCATCCACCGGAGAATCCGTAAATATATCAACGTCGACCGCGATACTTCTTCTTTCCCAGGGGTGAACTCGGTCGCTGGGATTTCGCATCCCGTTTCGGCGCCGGAAGTTCAGTTAGCAAGCTTTCATCCGGGTATTCACAGACAAGCTCCTTACCCAAAAGCTCTTCAATTGCGGGAATATTGTGGGAATCAATTTCACATGCAAAACTAATGGAAGTTCCGCTCTGTCCTGCCCTGCCTGTTCGTCCGATTCGATGCACATAATCTTCTGCATCCTGCGGTAAATTGTAATTGACGACGTGATCCAGACCTTCAACGTGAATCCCACGCCCCGCTACATCTGTCGCTACGAGAATATTAATTTCGCCGGATTTAAAACGATCTAAAACTTTCATACGTTTTTTCTGGTGAACATCGCCGGAAAGCAACTCACAATCCAATTCGTAACGCCACAGCAGATCGGCCAAATCTCTGGCCTGGTCCCGCCGGTTGCAAAAAATAATGACCCTCTCCATTTTTTCCTGCGTAATCATATTGTAGAGTAAGGTGAATTTCTGATCCGTCGACATAATAAACACTTTCTGATCGACGGTATCTACCGCAACGTGCTCGGGTTCGATCTCAACAATATGCGGATCGGTTGTCCAGTTCATACCCAAATATTTTACATCGTTTGTGAGCGTAGCACTGAAAAGCATGGTCTGGCGTTTCGATTTATCCGGCAGATTGCGGACAATTCGGCGTACATCGGGAATGAAACCCATATCCAGCATACGATCCGCTTCATCGATTACCAGGACTTCAACCCGTCGCAAATTGATTTCCTTACTTCGCTGAAAGTCAAGCAATCTTCCCGGAGTTGCGACGATGATATCGATCGGTGTTCCTTGCAACTGTCGGCGCTGTTTTCGGTAGTCGACCCCGCCGAAAACAGTGACTATGTTACACTGCTCATATTTTGCTAATTGTTCTGCATCCCTGCCAATTTGTATAGCCAGTTCGCGAGTTGGGGCGATAATTAACGCCCGCGGTGTCGCTTTGGGACGCGATCCATTGATTTTATGTTGATGAAAATGGTGCAGAATTGTTATAAGAAACGCCGCGGTTTTCCCTGTTCCAGTCTGCGCTTGCCCAAAGGCATCCTTCCCGTTAAGGGTCTTACTTAAAGTTTCTGCTTGAATCGGTGTGCAGTATCGAAAATTTAGATCGGCAAGGGCGTGCATAATGCTTACTGGTAAACTTAAATCATGGAAACGGGTTTTTCCTTGTTGGGGCTCAACGTGAAAACTAGAGACACTCCACTTTTTCGGCGATGATTTCTTTTGCGGCTGTTTGCGTACGGCCTCAGGAGGAGTTGTAGCTTTAACTGATGTCTTGCGAAAAAAACGGAGAACGCTGCGTATCAAATCCTTTGTTCCTCTTGTGATAAAAGGGGGAAATATCAATTCTTCCGAGATAATTTGCTATCAAATCGGAGTTAAGGTAATTTCGTGGAAACGAACCGGAAGGCGAAAGATACTGTTTTCATGGGAATATTCAAATCGAAATTTAACAGAGTCGTGGCGACGTAACAAATGCATCCCTGTACATCATCCCTGCATCGATTCATAAAAAATTTTTTAATTCAAGGAATTAATTTCTTAAATACACAGTTACAGAAGGGCTTTAAAATTAAATTCAAACCTTCTTCAACCTTGACCAACGGAGAATGCATGCACAGATTGTTTATCGTACTGGCCTTATTTCTATTTTTCAGTGCAGCAATACCTGGTAAAAAAATAAGTAATTTTAGAACGAAGGATATCAATAACCACTGGCAGGAATATAAACACCTGAAAGGGAACAAACTTACTGTAATCGATTTTTGGGCAACCTGGTGCAAACCTTGTGTTCAGGCTATTCCAAAGCTGGTTACCTTAGCAGATAAATACAAGGAAAAAGGTGTTTCTTTCATAAGTATCAATGTTGATGGCAATCGAAATCGGTTAAAAATAAAACCAATGGCCCATTCCCTAGGCATTAATTTCCCGATTCTGCTCGATGTCAACGGACAAATTAAAAACCAACTTGCTGTTATGGCAATTCCAACTTTACTCATCGTCAATCAAAATGATGAGGTCTTATTCTTTCATCAGGGGTATCGCGTCGGGGACGAAAAGATAGTTGAACAACGAATTCAGGAGTTTTTGCATGAGGATTAGTGTCGCCCGGGTGTTCTACACGATCTGCTTCTGTATTCTCTTTATTCGGAATTTAGCCTCTGGTCAGGTGAATGTTTCTAATCTTGCGGAATATCAGGCTGGGAACTTACCCGACACTTCTCCACGGAATTTAACCACACTATACAATAGTCTTAATTTGAATTATCAAAAGGAAATGATCAACGCATCCTTTAAATTCGAAAGGTTTCAGCATGAAAATCCTACGAATGCTTATTCTGAACTCACACAGAAATCAATCAGCTTAAACCAGGGCGGGATTGGCATCACAATTGGAAATTTTTATGAAATTTTTGGCCGTGGGTTACTCCTCCGCTCATTTGAAATTCAGGGGAATATTTTGGAAGATATAATTTACAGAACGCGGTACGGTTTCTATCGCGATATTGATGGTTTGCTGGTGAAGTATCAGGCACAAAATCTGGAAATAAAGCTTTTGCATGGCAGACCACTTTTCAACGTACTGCCACCAACTTTTGCTAGCGACAGGCGAAGGCCCACGCTGCTGGAGGGGATCGAAACCAATGTGACCATTGCAGAAAATTATACCTTGGGATCTGCCTATCTTCGAGAAAATGACAACGACAAACTGCAGGAATACGGGTCCGTTAGCTTTTCTGCAAACATGCCTGGTGAAATGCAAATTTACAGTGAATATGCCCAACGGTTCAATGGCAATCAGGATTTATTTAGCCTGAGAGACAAAACAGCACACGCACTTTATGCTGGTGCGAACACTATTTTTGGTCCGGTTGGATTAAGTTTCGAGATCAAGGATTATATTAATTTTCTGCTCAATTTCAATGATCCACCACCCATCGTGAAGGAACATCAGTATATCGTACTTAACCGAAGTACACACGTGATCGAGCCGTTATACGAAACGGGTTGGCAGGCAGAAGCATTATACACTTCCCAGGGCGGGCATCAATTCACTGTCAATTTTGCCGAATCGACGAACAAACTGTTGAATAAAGATGCAACTTTTAAAGAGTTTTTCACTGAGGCTTCTATACACCTAACCGAAGGCACTTTCGGTAAATTCTTTTTTGATTTAAGCAATGATCCATTCAAATTCGAAAAAGACCGGTTTGCCTTGGGAACTTACTTATCCCAAAATTGGCACAACAACTGGGGGACAACCATTGGCCTGGAATTTCAACGATTCGAGCGGAACCTGCTCTCAGTACAGCAAATAGAAAATACGGCTGTAACGCTTGAGATTTCCCATTCCCCCACATACACTGCAGGAATAATTTGGGAACGATCGACAGATCCTGACTTAACCGACGCCTTTACAACTCCCCAGGTTGAAAATAACGCACGAAACTGGTTAGCCGTTTCCATTGGTTCTCAAATTGATCAAAATCATTTTCTCAATTTATTTTATGGCAAAAGACGAGGTGGACCGGCATGTACATCCGGAATATGCTATAATGTTCTCGATTTTGAGGGTTTCGAAATGCGTTTGAGTTCACATTTTTAATTAGAAAAATTGAAATGGAGGATTACAAGATGAGCAAAGCAATCCATTCTTTTATATTTACTTCACTACTTTTGGCTACCTCCTTGTTCGCCGGAGTGGGTGATGCTGCAAAAAATTTTACAAAAACAACCTTGGAAAATGGTGACTTTAAACTGGCCGACCACAAAGGGAAAGTTATTTATCTGTTTTTTGTGGGATACAACTGAAGTTCCTGCATTGCGGCTGGTCCAGCCACAGAATCAGAAATTTACCAAAGGTACAAAGATCAAAATTTCGCTGCTATCAGCCTGGACGTATGGAATGGTTCTGAGGCAGGTGCACGCTCTTACAAAACCAGAACCGGTATCACCTATCCCATCGGTGTGAACGCCAGCGACATTGCACAACTTTACAATACAAGCTACGATTACTCGATTGTCATCGATCAAAAGGGAATAATCCAATATTCAGATTGGGGTGCCAATACGGAGGCCGTAAAAAATGTTATCGACAATTTGCTTGCAAACAGCACAGTTGTGAAAAATCAGGCAATTAATTCGACGTCTTTCGCATTGGTGGGTAACTACCCGAATCCATTTAATCCGGCAACGGTTATTGAATTTACGCTGGAAAAATCGCAGAGAACGAGTCTCAAGATTTACGATCCCCTTGGCAGGCTTGTAAAAATACTTGCAAATGGCGTATTGGATAGCGGCACCCATAAAAAGCAGTGGCGCGCATTGGATGAAGCGGGACAACCTGTATCATCGGGAGTGTATTATGCGGTTCTGCAGGGTGAAGATCAGAGAAGAACGCGGAAGCTTCTACTCGTGAAGTAATCTAAATTGGCATTCGTTACAGGATATCGTTCAAAGAATACAGACGTTGGTTTCATGCAAAAATCATTTCACTTTTTGTGTGAAATATATTCCTGAACTGAAATCATATGAACAAATTGCACGTTGGTCTAATCGCTTCCGTTACAAACGGTACTCTTCTGCATTAATATCGTACTTTTTTAAAAGCCGGCAAAATGCACTACGCTCCTTTTGCGCTGTACGGGCAGCTGCACTCACATTTCCTTTCTTTGCTGCCAGGAGATTTTGCAAATAGGCATTTTCGAATTCTGCGATACACTTTTGCTTTGCCTGCTGAAATGGCAACGATTTTTCAGACTGAGCATTTGCATTCTGCATGAGTGAATCGAACTGAATATCATCGAGCTCAATCCAGCCACTATTATTGGAAATAACCAATGCATGAATGAAATTTTCAAGCTGTCGTACGTTCCCAGGCCAATCATGATGCATAATGGATTGCAAAGCAGCCGCCGTAATCCCGTTCATCTCCTTCTGGTAAAGCGTTTGAAAGCGTTCAACGAAGCATCGAGCAAGTTCGGGAATATCAGTTTTTATTTCTCGCAATGGTGGAAGGTGAATCTGAGCGACTGAGAAGCGATAATATAAATCCTTTCGAAATTTGCCATTCTCGACCAGTGAACCAATATCCTCTTTTGCCGCCGCAATTATCGTAACATCTGCAGATTTATACCCCGGTTGGCCTAATGGTTTATATTTTTTCTCTTCAAGAAAACGCAAGAGTTTTACTTGTGCAGAAGGCGAAAGTGATTCAACTTCGTCGAGAAAAAGTGTGCCGCCGTCTGCTGCTGAAATGAGCCCATTCTCATTTTCTCCAGCGTGTGTGTACGCACCTTTTCGGTGGCCGAATAATTCATTCTCAAAGAGATCACCTGGTATCGCACCACAATTCACAGGTATAAATGCTTTCTTTGCACGGCGGCCACAACTATGGAGTGTCCTGGCAGTTAATTCCTTACCCGTCCCCGTTTCACCAATGATCATTATATTCACATCATGCGGGGCGAAGAGGGCAATTTTTTGCTTCACTTGTAAGATTTTCGCAGAACTTCCCTTCAACAGGCTTAAATTAAAGCGGCATTTGATTTTTTTAAAACCCGTATCCTGATGCGGCTCCTCATTTCCATTCAAATATTTCAGAATATTCCACATTATCGCATTCTCGGAGACCGGTGCTGAAATCACGTTCCAGCAATACTTTTGGATTAACATTTTTTGCACCCGCGGAAGATCGCCATCCACAATGGCGACAGTAGGTGAGTAATGGATTCGTTGCAACATCTCCCTGCAATCTTCATTGGAAGAATTGCAAAATTGATGATTTAACCAAACAAAGTGTAACTTTTTGTCATCCGACTCCTGCCAGGAATTATTTCCATCGATACACTCTGAATAATGACATTGGAACTGTGTCGTCGATTGGATATAATTTTGAATTTTCCTGACACCTTCTACCTTGAATGGATTATTAAGTATGACCATTTCCCTCTCCAAGAGAAATTTCCTGAAAAATCAAGAATTGAAACCCCTCACAGTACGCGTATATAATCTATTTGAACTAAACAGCAAAAATATTGATTCATTTCTTGATTTTTTAAAAGGAAGCGGCACATTTTATTTGCTGATATGTCGCAAATTCTTTGGCCTTGCTAAGGTTAAGATGAATGGTTTGTCCAAATGAGCATGTTGCGGGGATTGCCAGCATTGTGAATATATACAGCTCATTCCTGAAATAAAAATTACTAATAAAACGCAGGCTATGAAAAATCATTTTAATCTTTGATTGACAAATTTATTAATTATTGTTATTTTTCGCACAAGTTCACAATTTCAAAAAAGCATGCCTAATAACTGCTGATTGTATAATAAAAAACCAGCAGTTCTCATTAACTGAATTAATAGCTGCATTGATACTTTCGAATTTCAATACAAGGAGATTAGTTTAATGAGCAAAGGAAAATTTATTTTTATATTTACAGTTTTTGTAACGTTTTTTAGCATAGAAGTTCTCGCTCAGGATTCGAATGTATTCAATTATACAGGTGCTTTAGGGTGCAAAAAATGCCATAAATCAGCAAAAAGTGGTGCACAATATACAGTATGGCAAGACAATCAGCATTCCAAAGCGTTTACAACCCTCGCCTCCGGGGAAGCAGCCAAAATTGCCAAGGAGAAAGGCATTGCTGATCCTCAAAAAGCAAAAGAATGCCTGAAATGCCATGTAACTGCCTATGATATGCCTGCCGAGCGATTGGAAGCGAAGTACGCAGCTGAAGAAGGAGTCAGTTGTGAATCGTGCCATGGTCCCGGATCAGCCTATTCGAAAAAAAAGGTTAAAAATGCTATAGCTGCCGGGGAAATTGATCCCGCCACCGTTGGCCTCCTAAAAGTAACAAAAGAAACCTGTTTGAAGTGTCACAACGAAGAAAGCCCAACCTACAAACCGTTTGACTACGAAAAACAAAAAACAAAAATCGCCCATCCAAAGCCAAAGGGATGATAACAAGTCCATATTAGATAACGAATTAACACGACAACCGTACTCAAATGGTTATTACGCTATGAAAAAAATTCTTATTTGTTTAGGAATTTCACTTTCCTGCGCTTTCACAATTAAGGCGCAGGATTTTGTTGAAATCGAAAATTCGGAATGCTTTGATTGTCACAATGATCCTGAAATCCAGGAAGATGCGACAGATTCAACGCAAGTACTTTTTGTTGATGAAGAAAAATTTACAAATAGTATCCACGGCGATCTGTACTGCACTGAATGCCACACGGATGTGACGGACACCGATCATGAGGAAGACCTTGCCAAAGTAAAATGTGCCAACTGCCATGAGGATAGCGAAGAAGATATCATGGCCAGTGTGCATGGTCGTTTGGCGATGCAGGAATATCCCGAAGATCTTCCCAAGTGCTCTACATGCCACGGGACGCATTATATTGCAGAAGTTGCAGATACTTCATCATGGATGAGCAGTGTAAACCAGGTAAAAGTCTGCAAACAATGCCACGGCGACGCCTCCATGATAAAACGCCATAATATCGCAGCTGAATCCCCAATTGAAAATTATATTAAAGATGTACACGGTAAATTAGCCGCCTCAGGTGATGAAAATGCTGCAGCATGTAGTAATTGCCACGGGGGCCATAAAATGCTGCCCCATACCGACCCAAACTCCACAATTAATCGATTAAATCTGGCAACTACATGTGGTGAATGTCACGAAGAACAAACGGAGCAGTATCTGATCAGCAAACATGCAAAATCTTTGCAAGAAGGCAGTCTGGATGCCCCGGCATGTAACGATTGTCACCTCGAGCATCATATTATCTCAAAAAACGACCCAATGTCACCAACGGCCACGGTCAATGTTTCTCTGCAAATATGCTCACCGTGTCATGCCTCCGAAAGATTGATGAACCGCTATGGACTGCTTACTGACCGTGTAACAAGCTATGAAAACAGTTATCACGGCTTAGCCTTACGCGGCGGCAAAGCAACCGTTGCAAACTGTGGAAGTTGCCACGGTGTACATGCAGTCCTGCCTGAATCTGATCCGCGTTCAATGATTAATCCGAATAATCTTGCAGCAACATGCGGAGAATGCCACCCCAACGCATCAGAGAATTTTGCCAATAGTAAAATCCATCTCATTGCCGGCACGCAAGAAATGAATGTTCTCTCCCTTGTAGAACAAGTTTATATTTGGTTAATTTTTATAGTCATCGGATTCATGCTTGTTCACAATTCCCTTGATTTCTACATTAAATCAAAACATATAAGGTCGCAAAGATACTATGGACGCTAATAATCAAAAACTATATTTGCGCTGGACGGTCAACGAACGCATTCAGCATTGGCTCCTTGCCATCTCTTTTATTGTACTTGTTATATCCGGCTTTGCCCTGCGCTATCCCGATACCTGGTGGGCTATTCCCATGGTTGTCGGTGATTCTATCGACTTACGCTCCCTCGTGCATAGAATAGCCGCCACGATTAATACTGCAGTTGCTGTTTATCATGTGGGCTACTTATTTTTCACAGCCAGAGGAAGGTTTCAACTGAAGCAACTTCTTTTGAAACCCGAGGATTTTCGCCATATGCGTGACAAAATTTTGCAGAATCTGGGCGTAAAAACAAAGCCTGTTCTTTTTTCTCATTATACTTACTGGGAAAAATTTGAATACTGGGCATTGATCTGGGGCACTATTGTCATGCTGGTAACCGGATTATCCTTATGGTTCGAAAACATCTTCTTACAATACCTTTCGCTCTTTTATCTGGATGTTGCCAGGGTAATTCACTATTATGAAGCGATACTCGCTTCCCTCTCGATTCTGGTTTGGCATTTCTATTTTGTGATTGCGAATCCAGAAACCTACCCGGTTAACTTCAGTATGTTTAATGGTTATTTAACCCATGAAGAGATGTTAGCTGAACATGAGGGTGAATTGAAATCGATTCTGGAAAAGGAACATAAAACCACCATTTAGGATGCCATTATGCCGAGTTACCGTGTTGGAGTGCCAAAGCTGTTCTTTGTCTTATTCAAATCAGTACAAATTGCCATCCTGCTTTTCTTTTTCGCTATAATCTCCCCTATTTTCGCGCAAGATGAGGTAGATGAATGCCTCGACTGTCACGGCGAAAAAGGCGAGACGATGGAACGGGGTGGCAAAGAAATTTCCATCTATGTGAATAGAAACAGTTTTATGAAATCTATTCACGCAAAAGAAGAATGCACCGCGTGTCATGAGGATATCGATCTCGATGTTCATCCGGATGGAGAACCAATCGAGAAGGTCAACTGCGCCAATTGCCACGAGGATGCCGTTGAAAAATACAAACGCAGCTTGCATGGCAAGGCGTGGGAAAAAGAAGCTTATCTCGCACCAAACTGCCAATCCTGTCACGGCAAGCACGACATCCTGCCAGCCACCAACAAGAACTCACGAACCTACGTTTTAAACATCCCCAATCTCTGCGGTACCTGCCACAAAGAAGGTACCCCTGTTTCCAAATTAAAGCAAATTTCAGAGCATGGAATTCTTGCAAATTATTCGCAATCGATACACGGTGATGGTTTATTCAGACGTGGACTCATCGTTACTGCCGTTTGCACAAGTTGCCATACATCCCACGACATTCTGCCACATGAAAATCCCGAATCATCCATCAATAAGCACAACATTCCAAAAACTTGTGAAAAATGCCACGCTGAGATTGAACGCGTGCACACAAAGGTCATTCGTGGAGAACTCTGGCAAAAAAATCCGGATGAAATTCCAATTTGTGTCGATTGTCATAAACCACATGAGGTTCGTCGGGTAGATTACGAGAAAACCTTCCCGGATTCCGATTGCATCGAGTGTCACACAAAAGATGATGTATTTAAAATAGTTGATGGTGAAAAAATTTCTCTGACCATTGACCCTGAACAGGTAAAACATTCTGCGCACGCTGACAACACGTGCGTGAAGTGCCACAGCAAAGTTAGCATTTCCAAAAATCCTGTTTGCAAGAATAGTGGCCCGGTTGACTGTTCAATGTGCCATGCAGAAGAGGTGACACTTTACAACGACAGCCAACACGGCAAGCTCTATGCGAATGCAGATTCGACGAACGCAGCGCCCTATTGTAGCGACTGCCATGGTACGCATGCGATAAAATTGAAAACAGACATTACCTCGCCAACATTTGCCCGCAATATTCCTGATTTATGCGGCAAATGCCACCGTGAAGGAGAAAAAGCAGCACGTATTTACAAGGGCGAAGAAAAGAATATTATCCGTAATTATACCATGAGTATCCATGGCAAAGGTTTACTGGAAAGTGGATTGATGGTCACTGCGACATGTATCGATTGCCATACTGCGCACAACGAAAAACCAATTACGGATCCTGAGTCAACAGTCAATCCAAAAAATATTTCCACGACTTGCGCCCAATGCCACCTCGGCATTTTTGAAGTCTTTAAAACGAGCATACATAGTCCTGCGATCACTCAGACCGAGGAAAAACTCCCCGCCTGTAATGACTGCCACTCATCCCATAAAATAACGCGGGTGGATGTTAGCAATTTCAGGCAGGACATTCTCGATCAATGCGGCAGGTGCCACGAAAAAGTCGCTGAAACTTATTTCGAAACTTTCCATGGTAAAGTCTCTCAATTGGGAGAAATCACTACAGCAAAATGTTACGATTGCCATGGCGCACATAATATTTTGAAAGCAAACGATCCGGCATCGACGCTCAGTCAGGCGAATATCGTGAAAACTTGTTCTGCCTGCCATGATGATTCCAATGTGCGATTTGCCAGCTATTTAGCCCACGCAACCCACCACGATAAGGAGAAATATCCTTACCTCTACTACACCTTTATTTTCATGACGGGTCTGCTGCTTGGCACGATAGGATTTTTCGGTTTTCATACTTTATTATGGATTCCACGCGCCGTTGTTGAACGAGGAAAAATTCGTAAATTGCATAAAGCTGCGCTGGAATCCGGGATTAGTGTTCCGTACAAAAACAAACACGTTCAGCGTTTCGATCCATTTTCACGCTTTCTCCATATTCTGGTCATTCTAAGTTTTATCTCCTTGGCGCTCACAGGCCTGACAATTAAATTCTCCCAGGTTGGCATTTTTCAGACCATTTCAAAAATTCTCGGTGGATACGCCGTTACTGGTTATGCCCACCGTTATGCCGCCATTATTACCATGCTCTATTTCGCATTGCATCTGGGCTATCTGATTCGGAAACTGCTCAACAAAAAAGTCAGTTTCAAACAAATGTTCTCCGGTGAAGACACGCTTGTTCCACGCTGGCGCGATGCGGTAGAGTTCTGGCAAACGATTAAATGGTTTGTCGGTCTCGGCCCACGCCCCAATTATGGCCGTTGGACGTACTGGGAAAAATTCGATTACTTTGCAGTATTCTGGGGAGTTGGTGTTATTGGAATAAGCGGATTAATTCTCTGGTTCCCCGAATTTTTTACCAAGTACGGTTTACCTGGGTGGGCAATTAATATCGCGACCATCATCCACAGCGATGAAGCTCTTTTAGCCACGTGTTTTATTTTCACTATTCATTTTTTCAACACCCATGCACGGCCAGACAAATTCCCCATGGATACCGTTATATTCACTGGAAGTGTTTCACTGGAAGAACTTAAACTGGACCGTCCGCGGGAATATGAACAGCTCATCAAATCTAAAAATATTAAAAAACATTTAACTTCACCTCCAACAAAATGGATGCGAAGGTGGTCACGAATTTTCGGCTTTTTTGCCTTGGCCTATGGAACTACCATTATCATTCTGACCATCTATGCGCTTGTTTTTCTGTACAGATAAACTTCTAGAATAAAGTTGCATTCGACATTTTTCAAGCAGGTTAAACAATATTTTTTTACAGTCTTTGTTTAACCTGTTTTTTTTCTTATTTTATTTTTTCTTATATTAGATGTGGCGTCTAATTATAACGAGATGGAGATGAAGGTTATGGAAAAACAAAAACGGAAGTACAGTGAGTCGTTTTACAATTTTACAAGCCTGGCGGGAGCCGTATTAGCTGGAGTTATCTTTTGCATCATAATTTTACTAATTCTCCTCGATGCATTCTCACCATCAGAAACACCATATTACGGCATTCTAACGTATATTATCCTGCCGGTGTTTCTCATTATTGGTTTAGTGCTTATCCCCATGGGGGCCCTGAAAGAGAGACGTCGTCGACAAAAAGGGTTAAAAGCACAAAAGCTCCCCAAAATTGATCTAAACAATCCACAGCACATGCGAAGTGTTATATTTTTTGTAACGGGAACATGTATTCTTGCACTTTTTACGTCACTTGGTACATACCGTGCTTTTGAATTTACTGAATCCATCACTTTCTGCGGCCAGGTTTGCCATGATGTAATGAAGCCCGAGTTTACGGCATACCAAAACAGCCCCCATGCACGTGTAAGCTGCGTGGATTGCCACGTAGGACACGGTGCAGAATGGTATGTACGCTCAAAACTATCCGGTGCTTATCAGGTCTATTCAGTTCTGTTCAACAAATATGAGCGCCCAATCCCAACGCCAATTCATAACTTACGCCCTGCAAGAGAAACCTGCGAACAGTGCCATTGGCCGCAAAAATTCTATGGGAAAAAACAAAAAGACCGTATCCATTTTATGGAAGATGAGCAAAATACCCGTTGGAAATACAGTCTTTTATTACGCATTGGAGGTGGGAGCGGCCGGGATGTCACAAAGGAGTCCAGTATCCATTGGCATATAAACAATAAAGTTGAGTATTATGCTTCGGACGATAGAAGGCAGACCATTCCCTGGGTACGATTTGTCGACAAGAACGGGTTTACACATGAGTTTAAAAGTGAGGATCTGGGAGATGAAGTTCCTCCAGCCTCGGAAATCCGTACAATGGATTGTATTGACTGCCACAACCGTCCCTCACACATTTACCAGTATCCACAATTTACGATCAACACAGCTATGGAATCTGGAGCAATCTCCATCGATCTTCCGGAAATCAAGTCGAAATCAATGGAAATTTTACAAGCGATTGAGTCGGACACGACAACCGAGCAGGGGCTAAAGAGAATTAAAGAAGAATTGACGACATTCTATGAAGAAGATTATCCCGAAATTAACGAAGAAAAGAAATCACAAGTTGATGCTGCAGTTTTAGCTCTACAGGACATTTTCCAGAAAAATTATTTCCCGGAAATGCGCGCGAACTGGAGAAATTATCCAAACAATATCGGTCATATCTCCGCCCCGGGCTGCTACCGTTGTCATGATGGGATGCATTCTACGGAAGATGGAAA
Source organism: Deferribacteres bacterium (assembly GCA_020633655.1). Lineage (GTDB taxonomy): Bacteria > Zhuqueibacterota > Zhuqueibacteria > Zhuqueibacterales > Geothermadaptataceae > Bioreactorimicrobium. The sequence goes on along the minus strand of JACKDF010000002.1, from coordinate 259,905 downwards.
AGTCATTTCCAATGATTGCAACGTCTGTCATTTAATCGTTGAACAAGGTAATGGCGAATTCATGCAGTCCGATATAAATGGTGTTGAGTTTAAACACCCTGAGGATATCGACGAAGAATGGCGAGAAGAGGGCTGTTATTCCTGCCATGCGGAATAATCGCAGTACGTATTATAGGAATAATAATTAAAAAATATCTTGGATTAAATTATTTTTTTAGAGCTCCAAGAAATAAACCAAGTTCAAATAAATTATTTGCTTTGGTACTATTTCACTTGACTTAGTACCAAAAGGAATTATAAATTGCAGTCCTTAAAAAATTGCGATTTCTTGCGAGCAAAGTCGATAATTTATTTTTCGCACGAAATGCATGTAATCACATTTACCATCCAGGGATGTGAAATTTGTGAAAAAAACAATTAATTGGATGAGCTTTAATACTTGCATATTTCTGTTGAAGTAAAAGCACAACTCATGTGTGGCTATTAATATAATTTTAACCCAAGGAGGTAAAATAAATGAAGTTATTCAAGCTATTCCTCGCATCGGTCATGATACTTGCATTCGCAATTCCTGCTTTCGCTCAGGATGCGGCAAAATTTGGCTACATTGGTGCTACAAAATGCAAAACCTGTCACCAAAAAGATGCTGATGGTGCCCAATTCTCAAAATGGCTCGATTCAAAACACTCAAAAGCCTATGAAACTCTGGCCTCGGAAGAAGCAAAAAAAATTGCCAAAGAAAAAGGAATTGCTGATCCACAAAAAGCAAAAGAATGTATTAAATGCCACGTTACAGGGTATGATGCCGATGCAAGTCTGCTCGGCCCAAAATACGCGGTTGAAGAAGGTGTGAGCTGCGAATCATGCCACGGTCCAGGTTCAGAATACAAATCGAAAAAAACCATGAAGGCCATTAGCGCTGGTGAAATTGAACCTGCATCTGTTGGTTTGGTAAAACCAGACAAAAAGTTGTGCCTCGGTTGCCATAATGATGAAAGTCCGACATTTGTTTCCTTCAATTACGAAGAAGCAAAAGAAAAAATCGCACATCCGGTACCAAAGCAATAAAATTTTATAAATACCACAAGTTCTATTACCTATCCGATCAACTCCTGTGTTTCCCGATTACAACTTCGGGAGCACAGGCCGGAAGGTAGTCCGCCAGTCCCCTTCAAAATTTTTCTCCCCAACAAACCGGAATCTCAGGCTAAATTCTAAAAATGATTTCATTTTGATCGCAACGTTTAGTTTTTATATTAGTCATTCCTTAACATTAAAAACATCACCTAACTTTTTATAATTTGAAATCTTAAATCAAATCTGAAAAAATGGAGTTAATCCTATGCTTCAATTTAAATCCATCACTGCTAAAATAAACCGGTACATACTACTTATTTTTCTCCTTGTTGGCTTAATCACCTGCTCAACACAAAAAAAACATTTCGACATTCCAAAGGACCCCCACTCATGGTCCAATCCTCAGGATGTAAAAGTTCAGCATTTGGACATCGATTTAAACGTGGATTTCGAGTCCAAAAAATTGTCTGGTCGTGCCCGATTAAATATAAATAATATCGCCGGTACAGACACCCTCATTCTCGATACCAGCGATTTGCAGATCGAACGCATCACCTTAGGCACGAATGAAGATGAAACAACCTGGCGTCTTGGTGAAAATGATGAATACAAAGGTGCAGCATTGTTCATCGCTATCAAGAAATCCACAAAACAAGTAAATATATATTATTCCACAACTACAGCAAAAGCAGTTCAATGGCTACAACCAGAACAGACTGCAGGCAAAAAACTGCCCTTCCTTTTCACACAAAATCAACCAGTTTTTGCACGAACCTGGATACCTTGCCAGGATAGTCCAGGTGTTCGAATGACGTATTCGGCAGAAATTCGAGTTCCCAGGGAACTCATGGCCATTATGAGTGCAGAAAATGTAAAGGCAAAAAATAAAGATGGTGTATATCACTTTAACATGCCACAAGCCATTCCCTCCTATCTCATCGCCCTTGCGGTTGGTGATATCGGTTTTCAGGCAATAAGCGACCGTGCAGGTGTTTACGCTGAGCCATCGGTGCTTCCTGCAGCAGCAAAAGAATTTGAAGACACTGAAAAAATGATCGTCGCCGCAGAAAAATTATATGGACCATATCGTTGGGATCGTTATGATATCATCGTTCTTCCACCCAGCTTTCCCTTTGGTGGTATGGAAAATCCCAGATTGACATTCGCAACACCGACCGTGATTGCAGGTGATAAATCTCTGGTTTCTCTGGTTGCCCATGAATTAGCCCATTCATGGTCCGGCAATCTGGTAACCAATTCAACCTGGGAGGATATTTGGTTGAACGAAGGTTTTACAACCTATTTTGAACACAGAATCATGGAAGAGATCTATGGCTATGATTACAAGGAAATGCTAGCCAAGCTGGATTATGATAATGTTCTTCAAACCATTGAACAGATGGGTAAAGACAATAAACGTACCGCTTTACGCCAAAACTTGACCGGAGATGATCCTGACAATACGCCAACAGCAATCATATATGATAAAGGCCATCTTTTCCTGAGAACCATGGAAAATTTGGTCGGGCGCGAAAAATGGGATACTTTCCTGAAAAATTACTTCAACACATTTGCATTTCAAACAATGTCATCAGAAAAATTCTACAATTATTGTCAGGAAAACTTGATTAAAGGGGACACAGAACTGGCAACAAAATTACAATTACACGATTGGATTTATCAACCAGGATTGCCGGCAAACCATGTTGTGGTGGAGTCGCCAGCTTTGCAAGAAGTTAAGAACCAGGTTGAAGCCTTTAAGAACGGCACTCCTGCCGCAGATCTAAAAACAAACGGTTGGACAACCCATCACTGGCGATATTTTATTAAAAATTTGCCAGAAAAGCTACCAAGTAAAAAATTAGCCGATTTGGATGCAACATTTGCATTCAGCCAAACAAAAAATTCTGAAGTGCTCTTTAGCTGGCTTATGTTAAGCATACAGAACCGTTATTACCCATCTTATATAGCATTGGAAGAGTTTTTGACAAGTGTCGGTCGCATAAAATTTGTTGCACCACTCTATTGGTCACTTGCCAGCACGAAAGAGGGAAAAGCCATGGCACAGCGCATCTATTCTGATGCTCGTGCTGGTTATCATCCACTGACAACGAGTACAATTGATCGGATTTTAGATTGGCAGGATAAATAAAGCGGTTAAAATGGTGTTATTTAGTACGTGAGTGGTGGAATAATCTTCTGCCACTTTACAGTTTTGCTGCAAATTGTTCTTGGCGTGAACTCACAATTTTGGACAAAACTTTGCAAAATATGGCGTTTCATTTTTCATTCATTGCGCTGCATGTGAAAAGTGAATATCGAGTGTGTTGTTATTTTCCTCTGCCCGAGTTGCAAATTTGCGCTTGTTAAAGGGTGCTGTCGTTTTGAATCTGTGAATTCATAACGAACAAGCTGGCATTCTATGCCTAACAATTCTTCACTCAAAGTATAGTATCCGGTTTGATATTGTTCCCAACAAATGGCTTCTCCTTGTGGTTCGGGATAGTACAACAAGCGGGTACCCTCCCTCTTAAATACGTCTTGCAATTTTTCTCCTGTAAACCGGCTCCAATAATAGACAGAACCGTACGTTTTCAACAGAATATTGTGCCCATCCATGGAGATATCTCCGGAGACAACCATAGTCATTCGAATGGATGAAACCAACTCGGCAGTGTTTATTTCCACTGTGTTTTGTGGGTATGGAATTCGATAAATGCGCGCATTTGCATCACGCTTGGAAATGACAAACAGGTCGCGCGTGGAAGGATCAAGCAACAAAGTCTCTGCATCACGGGATCCATCGGGAAATGAAAACCGAATGGTATCAAAATGATGTAAAGTATCTGTGGCTATATCGGTATTTGGATTCAGGTGTGGTTCTGGAAAACGAATTATTGAACAGACATTTCTCCTGCGATCATTATCGCCAATGTCAGCAAGATATATGTAACTCAAATTTAAATCTGGCCCGGGACCAACAGCTATATCCTCACAATCCCAGACAGATTTGTCAATGATAAATTGCCCCCGTGTATTCCCTGCCTCGTCCAAAGCAAAAAGTACATTTCCCAAGGTTTTATCGTTGTGAGTCCATAATATACCTGGATTATCCCAACTCATGGCCAATCCGGAAGCCTGATTGATTTGATCATTTTTTACGGTAAATACACTGGTATCACCGGCAAAACGGGGCAGCAAAATCAATACATACAAGCCACAATATACCAGAGTGACGACGAAAGATAAAACAATGAGATGCTTGATCATCCTGATCATTAAGCGAGAAATCCTTTAAGAGATTATTAAGTTATCCTACGGGGCAAAGCATCGATCCACCATCCAAAAGCGCTGCTTTCTTGTCTGCAAGATATCCATTGGTCTGGGCATAAGATTTCAGGAATCGTGCCAACATAGTCCGACCACGATGCAGGCGCGACATGACCGTACCGATGGGACAATCCAGTACTTCTGCGATTTCTTTGTAAGGTAAATTGCTTACATCTGAAAGCAGGACAACGGAGCGGTAGTGTTCCGGAATTTTTTTCAATGCATCCGTAATGGTATCATCGAATATATTTTCATAATCGCTCCCCTTTAATTCTTCATTTTCCAGAGCACTCTCTTCGGCAGCGGGAAGATAAGGGGCGACTTTTTCGAAGTCATCACGCAGGGGACGGCGTTTGTTCCGACGATATTCATTTATGAAATTATTTCGTAAAATACGGAAAATCCACGCACGAAAATTGGTTTCTGCATCAAACTGATCATAATATTTCCATGCACGCAGATAGGTCAATTGTGTCAAATCTTCGGCTTCTATATCATCTTGAGTGAGGTAAAGAGCAGTTCTATACAGTTGATCCATCAAAGGGAAAGCGCGCTTCTCAAAATCAGCTTGTCTTGATTTCAGGCTATGAGAATTCTTTTGGAAGTGTCGCATAATAGCTCCAGTCTAAATTAAACAGCGATTTTGTGTTGACAGTATTTTAGAACTTCGCCGCCGCAAAACCACTTGGTGAGTTTCTAACTTCTAACGTTTAGAGTGATAAAAGGTTCATAATAAACAAGCATTGTGCCAAAGAGAAAATCTGTATAAAATTTCAATCCAATCTCATCATTTACAAGGTGTTACAAAAATCTATAGGTTTAACTATCTATTTGCAATGAACGGACAAAGTGACGAACATATCGACATCCTGACACAACAGAATGTTCAAAACACCTATTGTGTCAGAGTCTAAAAAGGTGATGCAGAATTACTTACTTCTTAAATATTTTCAATAAATGATATAATTACAATTAATACAAGAACAATAATCTGTTTTACAAAATATAAATATTCGACGATATCCAGTTTCTGTTGTGCATTCCTTCAATTATTTTGATCACAAACACTGAGTTTCCTCTGATAATATTCGTGTTCGAATCAGATCAGATAGTAAGACGCATTCCATTTACTTTTTTTCCTAATTTTCCTCAAAAAAATTTATAAATCTGATTTACAAAAGAAAAACACTCAGCACCCTTAAAAGTAACATGTGGATGATGCCTTTAAGTATACTGCAGTTGTAGAAAATGAGCACGATCTTTAGAATGTGAACAATTGTAAAGAGGAATTTCTTTAAGATTATGAATCGAGAATGGCAGAATGAGAAATCCTGATTTTTTGTTTGCAAAAAAATGTGATAATCACAGTGGTAATAAACGAATTTATTTTTAAATTTTCAATCGCGAAAATTTCAGAGACGATGTGTGGATCATAATATGGATTTAAAACAGCACTACACTTTCCAAATTCGAGCGTACGAGATTTCTCCAAACGGACAAGTGACAATGGCTACGATTTGCAATTATTTGCAGGAATCTGCCGGTTTGCATGCCGATGAATTAAATGTCTCGTCACCGAAAATTAATAAACAAGGACTTACGTGGGTTCTGGCTCGGCTGCATGTAAAAATGCACAAATTTCCAGGCTGGTTGGATGAAATCAAAATAACAACATGGCCTGCGCAGATTGAAAGATTGTACACGATACGTGATTTTATGCTGGAGCATAATGGAGATGAAATAGGCGTGGCGACAAGTGCCTGGGTGCTCATCGATTTACAGACGCGCCGTCCTGTACGCCGTATTCCTGAGGAAATTGTAGCAGTGCATCCGGGTAAACCTGTGCGTAGCCTGGAGGACCCTTTTCAGAAATTATCTACGGTTTCGGATTCTATCCACACGAACAAGTTCCCAATCCGGTCTCAAGATTTGGATATGAATTCTCATGTGAACAATGTTGTTTTTATCTCCTTATTACAGGATAACCTGCCACAAAGTCAGCAATCAGGACACTCTATTTATCAATTGGAAATCGACTTTCGTGGGGAAGCATTCGCAGGTGATGTTCTATTCGGTTTTTGCGAACCATCCAATGAAGCCGATGAATATATTCATAGTTTTACCCGTAATGAAGATGGTCCGGAAATTATCCGTGCCAAAACAAAATTGAAAAAGTTCTAAATTACTTTCTTTTAATCCACGAACGATTTTTCCACGCAAATAGCAATCTACCATCGACACAAGAATCACCGTACTGCAGCTAGCATGGTTGCCACCCACTGTTGCAATGGATGCATTTCCTGAAATTTTGCAAAGCAAAAGTCAACGATTTCTGGTGAAAACAACGTTTCAGGAATATCCAACTCGACAAATACTGGCCAACCGCTGTATAATAACAAATCAGCATATTTCGAATCAGCATCATAACCTCGCGGCACACGTTTGTAATATGGTTCAGGAAGATTGAGCCCACCTTTTTGCAAGTTATCCGTAATTTTCAATAAGTCATCGCCATGAAGCGGTTGCGTGACATAATCGCGATAAAAAGCCAAAGCATCCTTGTTGAAGGTATGTGAACCAGCGCCAAGCATTAACTTACTTTCTGTCAAACTGAAATAAAATCCAGAATTTTCGACGCGTGAGGCATTGTTTCCCTGCCAGAACCACAGGGCGAGATTTGTTTTAAATGGAGTTTTATCCTTACTGAATCGCGTATCACGGTAAATGCGAAAGAGGGATTTGTTCACCCGCGGGTCGGCTTGAATTTCCGGGACGAGAATTTTCAGTTTTTCACCCATTGCAACGACAAATTCCCGTGCGGGTGCCTGCACAAATTCTTCATATTCCGATTTGTGCTCATCGAACCACATTTTATTGTTATTGTGTGAAAGATCGCCGAGAAAAGTAATCGCTTCACGTGGAAAACCAGCGAAAGAACTTATTGCCATTTCAACTCCAGGATTTAGAAGTGATTGGATAATAGAGTGATTAGAATTTTAAAAGAAGGTTATAAAAAAGAAAAAAATTGTACAAGCGAAAAATTTGTGTTTACCCGCTTTATTCATGCTACACTCAAAGTCCGTCACTGGTAGTGAATATCCCTTGCCCCAATCCTCTCGCTGATAAGTAAACATGGATACTACATTGAAATGTTAAGGCAAAGGAGTCAGGTGCATCAATTTGCAAAGCAGTGTGGTTGCTAAGGTGGAGTATGAACGGGTGCGAGTACCAGCGCATGGCATGTTCAATGATTCAATATTTCTGCACACGTCCAGTGCAATTCTTAACCCATGTGACGATAGCAAAAATTGCCAAATGCGGGATATGCAGAAAGGGGAAGGTATTTGGCTATATTTTGGACGACGTGATAACTCAATTTTTCTTCCGGATAGCGATGCTGCTGGGAATGATTTTTCGATTCATATTCATAAATATCGCGAACCGTCGTGCCCCAGTGTTCCTTAAATTGCAATAATCCCTGATTTTTCGGGGACGTGCGTCCAAAATCAAAAAGAGTATATCCCTGTTGATATGCGGTATTAATTGCATGCCAGAAAGCATAATGGTTCGGGCTCAAACTGGAGTAATTTTTATCCGAAGCTGCAAATTCTGCAGATACACGGTTTTTATATTTAAAAAGAATTAAACCCGCAATAGTTTTGCCTTCGTATTCAACCAAAAGAATGGACATATTTCCTGTAGGCTGAAACACATCCTGCATATTTTTCAGGAATTGATAAGGGAATGGCGGGAGATGCACCCTTTTTCTGGTTACAAGATAAAGATTATAAAATTTCTTCAGTGCATCTTCGGAGTCTTCGGATAGGATATTTAGACCAGAACATAATGAACGCTTGATTTTTTGTCGTACACAGGAGCGATGAAAGTCTTTTTTCAGTATTTCAGGATCCTTATTAAGTATCAGTTGGTGTGCCTTATAAACACAACAAACATGAAATCGGGAATGATTTTTCAATTCAGAACTGAGGAAAGTTTTTAATTGAATTTGCGCAATCCCTTCCTTTTTTCCCAGCTCTACCGCTTTTCGTAGCAATAAATGCAAATCATCTTCCTCTGTATACAAAGGATCGAATAGTGTCGCAAAAGGTGCGGAAACAAGCCGGTTCCCCGTTAGAATACTTCTCACTTTATAAATTGGCAAGCCAGCTTTAATCAGATTATTTTTCGCATCGCGGACGACAATACATTGACCGCTGATGTGTGAAAAACTACGCTCCAGCATTTTTTGCCATCCGCTCTGGTGACATAACCAGCCTTGTGGATGCCTGTCTACAAATGCATCCCATGCAGGATTTTGCTGTGGATTAATAAGTGCCACTTCACTTTTTTCCATCCTATTTATCCCATCGAGTTAAATCATGTTTTTCATAACTTCCACAGCCAGATTTCACGCCAGTAGTGAGGTAATTGCCGGGAACAACCAAATTTGCATGTGCCATGACACAGCACGTTTTCTAAAATTACAGTGTCCGTTAGCTTGACCATCGTTCCATCTGCCTCAGAAATCATATTTTCCAGCCTTTGCAAGACTTTCAGCTTCTGCCCACAAAATTTGTGCATTTCAGGTGTGAAGAGTAATCCTCTATTCTTTCCATGTTCGTCAAGTGTTGCAGCAATCTCTTCGATACTTTTCACCTCAACCATATCTCCAGCTTGCAAGCCAAGCTTACCGAGTGGAGTTTTTTGCAGATTGCCTTTTACGGTGAAACACTCCGCATTCATTGAGCCCGTGGAAAATTTGAAACGGATAAAGGCGGCAAATTTTTTAATTGTTGTAAAAATCGAGCTATTACCCGAGAGAAATTCCTTTATGACATACTGCAGTTTTCCCCAAAAACTCAGCGCAAACGAGGCACCACGCATGTTTGTTGATTGGCAAAAATAGGCTTGCTTCCCCTCATCCCACGTTTTTAAATGATTTTTCCATTGCAAATTTGAATTCGCATTTGGATCACCGGTTTCTACTGCCACGGGCTCAACATCTGGTTGTAGCCAATCTGATTTCCAAAGCAATGTGCACGCCTTCTGGCACATGTCATGCGCTGTCCCGGTACAAAATAAATTATCGAGAACGACCGTTTTCGTCATAGCGCGAATATCTGTTGTTTCAACGCATACGTAGTTTACAATTGTCCTAACCGTGAAACTGCGTCCATAAAACTGCAGCATTTCAGGCATGAAAGGTAATCGTTGCGTGCACCCGTCTTTGTCCAGGCTGGAGATAATTTGATCGTAAGGCCGAACGACAACACGGTCCCCCACTTTAAATTGATGTGCCATTAAACGTTAACTTTGTTTAGATATACAGGACGAATTCCCGAAGTTGGATTTAAAAATCAGAGGCGGCGTCCATTTCCAAAAAACCGTTGCAATTTTCCAAGATAGAATTTGTTCCACCCTTGCTGGATCGAAACATATTCCTGATCCGGTATGCCTTCCTGCCTCAACTCGATTTTTGTGCCCCCCGTTTCTTTTATGAGGTTCATGCTCACCAGTGAATCATCTTTCCAATTGCGCGCCCGCCAGTTCTGCACAATTTTTTTGTTCAGGCCAATTTCTAGATTCTGCCCGATGATATAACCATTAAAAAGAGAAAATCTGGTTCCTATTTTAGAATCCATGATCGCACGACTTTCCGACCACTGCTCGATGAGAATCGGGTCGGTAAGAGCCCTGAAAACAGTCTCAATTGATGCGTGAACATGGAAATCCTGACGAATTTTGTTCATGTCATTTTCTCCATAAAAAAGTTGCTATCTATCTAATCGTCTTTATTTTACTGGTTCTAAATTTTTAAAAGAAAAATTCCTGCACTGGAAAAAAATATTTTAAATGTTTACATTGCGCTCCAATTGCGATTCGTGGGAATTCGAATCCCCAAAATGCAATTCATCCGGATTATACATTTATTCAGTGTGTTAACGATGCACGGGTAATATGCCCTGCACAATCGCGGTGTTTATGAATAAAACAGGCAGCTAGAATGAACTCAGAAAAAATAGCCCCGAAGAGCTGGTGGCTCGCCCTCCTATTTTACGCCGGCTGGTTGGCTATCGGCTATGGATTATTTTTTATTCTTCCGACTTCCACGCTTGTACAAAGTTGGCAACCGCCAGTGCGCCATTTCATTCTGCAATTTACTTTTTCCCTCTACATGGTCGGTCTATTGACACCTCCCGTCATTTTCATTACAAAAATCCTTTCTTTTGAAAAACTTTCCTGGTGGCAAATAATTGGGGGGCACTTGATCGGTCTAATCGTTTTCACGGCCATTTATATCCATGCACTCCAGTTTTCCATCGAACAATTTTTAGGCCCCCTGCCCCGAGGGTTTGGCGCGAGAATGCGACCGCCATTATTGCCACGACCGGACAACGTGGCGAGCGGTATTTTACAAATACGCCTGTTTCTCAACGCACTACAGCATATCTGGCAAGCGGTTTTTTATTACTTGCTGATTTTAGGTGTCGGTTATAGTATCAGTTTTTATCGCAAATTTCGTGAAAGGGAGATCCGTGCATCCCAACTGGAAACACAGCTCATAAATTCGCAGCTGCAAGCGTTAAAGACACAACTGCAACCACACTTTCTTTTTAACACCCTGCACACGCTCTCATCCCTCATCTACGAGGATGTGCCTGCTGCTGACAAGATGATTCGCCAGCTAAGCGATCTTCTGCGCCTCACCCTCGAAACCACAGGAGATCAGGAAATTCCCCTAAAAAAAGAAGTGGAACATTTAAAGTTATACCTTGATATCATGCAGATCCGTTTTCAGAATAGACTGCAGGTCGAGATCACTGTCGACGAAAATGCCAAAACCACACTCATTCCGACCTTGCTCCTGCAGCCGCTGGTTGAAAACAGCATAAAACACGGGCTTGAAGCAACCGCTGGCAAAGGAATTGTCACTATTTCTGCGAGTCGAATGGCGGAAGATGTGATCATCGTTGTGGAAGATAATGGCCCCGGTTTTACCGGTGAAACTGATGCATTGCTGCAGAAAGGGGTTGGTCTGAGGAACACAAAAGATCGATTGAGCAAACTTTTTGGTGCAGCGCAAAAGATGGATATAATTTCCAGGGAAAATGGAGGAATGCGCATTCTCATTCGATTTCCATATCATGCTGAGCCCTGGATGCAAAATTTAAGGGGCGAAAAATGAGCAAAATCAAAATTGCGATAGTTGATGACGAACCTTTTGCACGGAAGAAGATTGTAAATTTTCTCAACGAATCCATCGATTGTGAAATTATCGCAGAATATGAAAATGGAAGGGAAGCGCTGCACTATTTGCCCGATTCGATGCCTGACGTAGTTTTTTTAGACATACAAATGCCGGAGCTTGATGGATTCGAAGTCTTGCAAAATCTGCAGATGACGCCATTACCCCTCATTGTTTTTGTCACAGCCTATGATCAATATGCCATAACAGCTTTTGACCATCATGCATTGGATTACTTGCTCAAACCATTCGATCGTGAGCGCTTCGAAAAGACAATGCTGCGAATCCGGGAAACATTCGCTACCAGATCCGTTGGGAAAACGGACGAGCGATTACAGCACTTGTTAGGGCAAATCGACCGGCAACGCCCCTATCTCAAGCGTTTGCTTCTCAGAACCGGGTCGGATATTTACTTTGTTAAAGTCGAAGAAATCGACTGGATTGAAGCGGCGGGAAACTATCTGAATCTGCACACCGGTCGCAAAACACATCTGCTGCGCGAAACGATGACGAATATCGAAAAGAAGCTGGATCCTGCAAATTTCGTTCGTATCCACCGCTCGCAAATCGTCAACCTTGATCGCATCAAAAAAATGCAGTCTGACAGCCATGGGGATTATGAAATTTTATTGGACACGGGGCAGCGCCTGACCTTAACGAGAACCTATCGAGATAACTTGTTGCAACGCTTTGAGGGAAGATAAACAGGAATATTCAAAGGGCGAATGCTCTAAAAAAAAGTATTAAATCAATCACTCGGAATAAAAAGTTGTCTGCCAACGGCACATGCGGGTCATGCCGTTAAAAAGCCGAAACTTGGGAAATTCACTGTTTTTACTATTCACATGCACCCGGTATCCCTTCCAATGCTCCAGTCCCAAATGCTGTTGAGGCAAACCGATAAAACACTTCGCCTCGGGATTATCACATTTCCAATCAGCAGGCACAACGAGCAAATAATTCCCATCCATAGGGTTTTCTTCGCGCATTCCACTTTCGAGATCTTTGTTCAGTTTAAACCAATAGTATGAACGATCGCCACCGATTTTGCTGGAAAATTTGCCATTGTTGTGCAAAACCAATTTAATATGGTTGGATGTGAGTTCGATTGGGACTGGCGGCCCCACGGCAACTTCCATATTATTCAAATAGATTGCTTTAATGTTGCTCACATTTTGTAAATCCAGATAAAAAAACCACTTGTCCTCTTTTTTCACACAGATTATGGGAGGCTGCTGAAAGAGGTCGATTAACCGTTGTCTTTTGGCTGAGGCTGCTTTCTTACTGAAAGGCACATTATGCGTCTTTGCCGGTTGCATGCAATCGACATCATAACGACGTGCTCGAACCACTGGCATTTCCCCTGTTTGTAAAAGTTCAGTTTTAGTCTGCAGGGTCGGCCCAAGGAGCATTTTTTCCAATTCGGGATCAATCTTGATATCATCATGGAATGGCTGCATTGTCTGCATTGCGTGGGAATCCAGACTGAAAAATTCCGGTTTGTTGTTATATTGGAACTCCGGCGCCAGAACAACCGTTTCCTGCGTTGATATCAGTAAATCCTCAGGTGCTATTGCAATTAAATCATCCGTTTCAAAACAAGGAAGTTGTGCTTTCAAGCTATAAAAACGCAAGTGAGACAACCCAAAAATGAACCGGTTAATATGCTTTTGCGGTTCCAAAGTGAGCTTGGGGATGGTGTATGCACGTGTAAATTCCGGTTCCCGCAAATCAAACAATGCGCAAGCCGCTTGTCGTTTAACAAGGGGCAGAGAGAGGATTGCCGCTTCATTCAGCGAAATGGGGAAAAAATCACTTCGCGCCTCTCTTGATTCAAAAACGGCTTTGGTGAAGCTTACTTCTGGTTCAGATGGTCGAATTTCATCACAGCGTGCCGAGGGTAATTCCGCACCCCATACCATACATTTCGCGCTGTTCTGCTTGAATCGATAAAAAGTGCACTCAGCCTCGCGTCCAAAAAAGAAAATCTGATTACAAAAGGCTGAGTAATGCGGAATAGTTTCCTGCCAGCAACGTGCTTCCTGTCGCGGAATTTCAATCTGAAAACACTCAGCAGCATCCTCTGGAATAAGCTCTTGCCAACATTCTGCCTGTTTTTCCGGAATAATCACCTGCTCACATTTGGCTGCATCCTCAGGGAGCTCTTCTCTCCAGCATCGCGCTTTCTGCGTCGGGATATGAATTTGTCGGCAATGTGCCTGATCATCCAAAATCTCCGGAACGAAGCTGGGCACTACCGGCAGATCAGGTATTGGATACTCACGAATGCTATCATAAATGGATTGCTTTGCGGGTTTATATGGAAAAAGCTGTGCGGGGAACATCCGGTTGAAAACGACCTCACGGTAAGGCCGTTTTCGCATGCGGGTAAAGTAAACACGGTCAGCAGATGCAGCCATCAATTTCCCTTTTGGAATTGGACGCACTGTTTCAAGCCGTGCGCTGCGACGGGATTGTTTTACACCAATAGGAAAATCCATAGAGCTCAATCTCAGCTTTTTTTGGCCGCCAATCAGCCGGCGGCAGGCGGTTTAATGGAGTTCGCTTTCAACAGCGTTACTCAAGTTCTCCGCTGGTCGGGTTCGACGAATGGCAGGATTCTCATTGTGGAATCTTTCAACAATTTTACGAATTCGCTCGAATGGTTCAAACAATTCGTATTCTGTAGCAAATTTTTTGATCCCTTCCTTGATCTCGGCAGTTCTCTCCTTCTCCCCTTCAATCAATTTCTCGATCACATCTGGAGCTTTCACCAGGGCGAGGGCCAGGGTTTGCGATTTAGAAACCTTCTCCAGATATGGATTGCGGATGAGCACCACATCAGGTTCTTTTTGTACGCGGTTTATAAGGGGATTTCCCAGAACACTCACGTGTAAATGTTCTTCGAATACCGCGCCATAATAAAGTTTGTTTTCTTCTGTGGGGCGGATTGGTTCTGATAAATAAAATTCAAGAGGCGCCGCATCCGGTGAAGTCAATAAAATTGCACCGCGATAACGTCCATCTTCAAGTTCAAAAACGTCCAAAAAAGCGAGGTTCGAAAGTGCCATACAAATTTTCTCCTGAGAATAAAGTTACCGGCAAGAGTTACTTGAGAATTCAGTACCTGCAATCCTGCAAATCTGAAGTTGAAAATCTTATCCGGTAAACAGGATTTATTGAACAGTATCCTATATCTGTTATTAATTAGTGGAAATTTGCGAGTTTTGCGTAGAATTATATTCGTATTTTAGAGAAAATCCCGGAAATTGCCCCTATTGCAACGGAATTACAAAACTTCTGCTTTCTGAACCCGATCCCCTTTGTGTCGATTTCACTTTGTGATGAATCTGCTCACCTCTTTTCCAATGTTTTGATATACTCCAAAGCCATCTGCAAATTGTGCTCGTCTTTTTGATAACGAAAATGCTCCAGCCACCTTTGAAGGTAAACGCGGGTTTGATCACGACCCTTATCATCCAATGGCAGCAGCTCGAATGTTTCATCCAACAATTGTTTGGAAGCCGGCCAGTCCTTTTTATACCAGAAATACTGCAAACAATTTAAAAAGGAAAGCCGCGTATTCTGCTCCAGGCCTCCGTTATCCGGATAACGATAAAAACCATCTGCGAAAACCGTGAAGGCGTCGAAATAGCGTTTTTCATCGTAGCATTTTTTCCCCCAACGAAAATACAAATTCTGTTCAAAATTGATATTGGAACGCGAATCCGCATTAAATCGCTGCGCAGTGAGCACGAAGTCGTATGCTCTTTCAAAATCTTGTTGTTTTGCCGCAAAATAAGCCTGATTATATGCCAGCAAACCGAGAAGCTCGCTGTTGTTTATGGGGCGACCATTCCGGTTTTCATAGGCATACAATCGATCGAGGCCAATCGACAGGCGTTGATCCTGAGGATAATATTGGTGCAGGAAATGCGAGTAGGCATTGAGGTTCTTGAGAATGTTAAATCCCATTGGGCTGGTATTTTCCACTATAAATTTCTCATCGAAATCGATGAAAATAGTGTATACATGCGTCGGTGTTTCAAAGGCTTTTGTTTCGATGCCCATGGCCTGACAAACCAGGTTATAGAGAATGGTTGAGGAAACACAATTGTATTCCTTGCGATTCACGATGTCGAGCAAAGTCGTTGACTCCAGTGCATATTCCCCTAAAATATTACTGTGCAAGATTGCAAATATTTTTTGTGCCAATGCCGCTTTATCGAAGGTGTCGAAATTGTAGGCGCGTATTTGATCAACGATCCCTTCAAACCATGCAACATAATGAGCCAGGCTATCGCGGTTCGATACGCCAGAAAGGATGAAAGCAGCCTCTATAGGACGAAAATGATCCAGGTTACCGTCGTCAATATCTGCATTCAACTGCGATTGAAGTGTTGGCGGTTCCGGTTTTTCCTGGCCTGTCATTACAGAAAAACTGACGGCCACCAGAAGCATGGAACGCAAAACTCGATCAGCTCTCAACACGGTTGCCTTCTTTCACGGGAAAAGGCTCAACATGCACCATTACATCGATAATATTTGTAAAATTCGCGATCAGGTTATCCTTCACGAGATGAGCGATTTCATGACCGTCGCGTACGGTTAATTTTTCATCCACTTCAATGTGCAGGTCGATAAAATAGCCAAATCCACTTTTTCGGATACGGCATGTCTCAATACCAAGCACATCCGATATTTCATTGGCAATGGAAATAACTTGCTGTTCCATTTCCAGGGACGGCACTTCATCCATAATATCCGCGATAGAAATTCGCAACAAACGCGCGCCATTAAAGGCAATTATTCCACATGCGGCGAGGGCAGCGATGTCATCAGCCATCTCGTAGCCTTCACCAAATAGCAGCGCAACAGAGATACCGATAAAGGCTGCCACCGACGTGAGGGCATCCGAACGATGGTGCCACGCATCGACCTTCAGAGCAACGCTGCCAATTTGCTCACTTACATTATCGATTTGGCGAAATAATGTTTCCTTAATACCAACGACGATGATGAGCACAATCAGCGTAAATGGAGCAGGGGCATGATGGGGTTCACTTATCTCCCGTACACTTTCAATCGCCAGACCGACCGCAGCTGCGAGCAAAGCCAGGGAGACCACCAATGCCGCCAGCGATTCTGCTTTGCCATGGCCGTAATGATGACGATCATCCGCAGGTGTCGCCGCGATTTTAATACCGGTCCATACAATGATTGAGCTGAAAACATCGAGCAAAGATTCAATACCATCGGCGATAAGGGCATAGGAATTGCCGACAACTCCGGAAAGTATTTTGATGATAGCCAGGAAGACATTCGCAAACACGCCTTTCAAAGTACTTCGCAATCCCGTGCTCGTGGCGTGTTCGAGCTGTGTTTTTTCTTTTGAGGTGCTAATAAAATTTTCCACTGTTAAAAGGGTTAATCCGTTTTATGATCCGATTGTTGAATAAAACTCCCACACCTGTTCCCACTACGAAATTGCGGAACGATCGCGATAAAGGGACTTCAATTTAAGCCCTAAAATCGCCTTTTCTTTAAATAAAGTCAATATTTAGTATCCTCAGAGCATTGCATTCTGAAATTCAGCTTTCGCGCCAGACACAATTGGAATACTGGCGATCGCGACTCACCAGAATCCCTGCGATAGCTATTGAATTTAACAGATTTCCTGATTATTTTTTTGCTAACTTCTCTCCAGGTCAGGTCGATTAGAGCATTCATAGACAGGTTTTATACAACAATTTTGTGATAGCGTAATTTGTGAGTTTGGTTACCGTGGTACCTCAAGATTGAAATTGTGAATCTGGAGACTGAAGCAGTCATACCGGTTTGCAATTTTTGCAAATCCGGCATCTTCCGGAATCATCCTGCACAGTTGGGATTGGAAAGCGAATCAATCTGTGGGGCATCTTTGTGAGATTCCAGTCTTCTACTGAAAAACGCAGAAATCGGAACGACGCGTTTGGTACCTCACAATTTTAAATTTGACAGCCCTTACTCTTCGAACAAGAACACGTCTGGGAAATCCGCCAGGCGACAAAAAATTAAGGACGAATATAATCATTAAAGGAAGCTTATGTTCTGGTTAAAATTCATTGCAAAATTTTTTAAAGCTCTGCGAGCCGGTGATACTCCCGGTCAGGTTGCTGCTGGTTTTTTGTTCGGATTTCTTATCGGACTGATGCCGGTGACAACCTTGCAGGGCATTTTTTTCTGGTTACTGCTCCTCTTTTTAAATGTAAATCTTGCTGCAGGATTTGTTGGTATTATTGCTACCAGCCTGATCGCCTGGGTGCTCGATCCGCTCTTCCACAGCCTTGGTTTCTTTCTACTCGTTCAGATTCCATTTCTACGGGGAATATGGGAAGCTTTGTACAACATGCCGTTTGCTCCCCTAACAAAATTTTACAATACGGTCGTCATGGGAAGTTTTGTATCCGCTCTGATTTTGGCAACACCCGTTTATCTGGCCATGAAAAAATTTGTGGTGACTTACAGGGAAAAACTTGAACCGCGTGTTCAAAAGTGGAAAGTTGTACAGGCGATGAAAGGTTCAGCCTTGTTCAAATGGGTAGATAAAGTTCAAAGAATAGGGGACCTGTGATGAGAAAAAATGCACTTATCTTCTTGTTGGTCATACTTATTTTAGGCGGTGTCGTTTATTATTTCACGCAGGACAGATACCTTGAACGCGCCGTGGAAAAAACCGGCGAACTGATATTTGACGCCAAAGTGGAAATTGACAATTTCAATTTCAGCTTGCTAAACTTGCAATGCGGCTGGAAAAAGCTGCAAATTGCCAACAAAAATAAACCAATGACGAATCTCATCGAAACCGGCGTAGCAACATTCAAACTGGAGTTTACGCCGCTTTTCTGGGGTAGATTCATCATAGATGAAATGAAATTACAGAATGTGCGCAGTGGAACCGCGCGAAAAACGGATGGCAGTTTACCACATGAGCCAACAGAAGCAGAAGAAGAACCTGGCGTCTTCGCCGAAACCCGTCAGGCCGCCGCAGAACAAATTCGTTCTCTCCCCGCTCTGGATTTTAGTAGCCTGGGGCAAAAACTGAACATTGATTCCCTTATCCATCTCGATAAATTATCTACCGTTGCAGGTTACAACGTGTTGGCGAAAGATGCCGACAGCACCAAAGATTACTGGTCGAATGCCATAAAAAATCAGGATTATGGCAGGAGGTTGAACGAGCTGAAAAAGAAAATTGAAGCACTTCAGTTCGATAAAAACATCGATCTCATCAAGGCACAACAATTACTGCAACAAGTGAACGCAATTAAAAAAGACAGCGATGCGCTTAAGGCTGAATTGCAAGATCAAAAAACAAATTTGACCTCAGCCATGAAATCCATCGATGATGCCTATTCCGATTTACAAAACCAGTTGAAAGCGGATATCGAACGAGCGAAAAAACTGGCACGTTTAAAGGAGCTGGACACACGCGATATCGGGTTGCTGCTGTTCGGTGCTCCCCTTGTGGAAAAACTGGAATCCGTATTGCATTATATCAATCTGGCACGGCGTTATGCTCCGGCAGCTTCAATTTTATTCGATTCCGAAAAAGAGCCGGGACCTGAACGATTCGCTGGGCAAGATATCCACTTTCCCTTTCATCACAATTTTCCACAGTTTTTAATTCGGGAGATAGAACTGAGTGGTGGTACCGGACACGATAGCACGGCAGGATACAGTCTATCCGGCACCGTGACGGGTGTGACAAACGAACCCGCCATATTCGGTCACCCGACAAAAGCGGAGCTGATGGTAGAAAAATCTGCTGGCAATAGTTATCAACTGCGCTCAGTCTTCGATCACGTTACCGAAACCGCCAAAGATTCCATTTGGATTCAGGCGAGTAATTTCAAACTTGGGAAAATCAAGCTTCAGGAACGTGCGCAGTTACCCCATGAAATTATTGCGACGAAGGGCAATGCCCGTTTTACAGGATTCTTCGTCGGCCATGCCATGCAACTCGATCTCAAAATGCAGGCATCTCCCGTAAAATTTAATTACACAGCCGCCGCTGAAGGACGAATTGCGAGTACGATTCGTGAGGTACTGGACGGCATAAAAGATGTCGATCTGGAAGCCATCATTAAATCGAAACAAGGCCAACAAAAGTTGCAGATGCGCTCCAATATCGATGAAGCGCTTTCGAAACAACTAAAAGCCATCCTGGATAAAAATCTGCAAAAAACCCGTGACGAGCTGGAAACGCGTGTTAGAGAGGAAGTTGCAAAAAATCGCCAGAAAGCAGAAGTGGCCATTGCCGGTTTTAAGCATGATGCTGAACAACGTTTGCAAACTTATGAGGACCAATTGAATGCTGAAATTAAAAAACTGGAAGAGAAAAAAGCTGAACTCGAGGCGAAAATAGCCAGCGAAACAGCAAAAGCGAAAGAGGCTGCCGAACAGGAGAAGAAAAAACTGGAGAAACAAGCAAAGGATCAACTCAAGGGGCTTTTCTCCAAACCAAAAGAAGAGAAATCTCAAGCGAAAAAGGACAGTCTATAAAATCGAAGTGCCACGCACTTTATCTTGATTAAACTGATACGTAGTTGTTCTATCAGTGGAATCAAGGATACAAGAGCGTGGCACTTTAGTTCAGAACTGAAGAACGAAGCCTTTCCAGGATTCGTCAAAGAATCATTTGGTGTTTCCCATCTTTCTATTAAATTATCGCTCTAATTTTATAGAGTAGCTTGCCACAAAAAGCAATGGCATTTTTCGTGTGTTTCACATTTTTAGCGGTTAAAAAAAATTAAACCAGAAACGGATCAATGAATTTAACGCGTCTGATGTCGGTTGAAAGGATCAACCTGTATTTGACTCCACCGGAAGAACCACCCGACAATCCCGAGCTTAATCTCGAAAAGTGGAAACAAAAGCAAAAAGAAAAATATCTTGCTGAATTTGTCGCTTTGCTGGATAAGGACAACATCGTCCTGCACACCCGAAAATTGCATACGGATTTCGTCAACAGAGAACGGCAGGCAAGCACCGCTTTAGTCAACGGAATTGCCGTGCCGCATGTACGGTCGCGCTATATTCGTGAGCCTGTAATAGGATTTGCCCGTTCAGTCGAAGGTATTGAATTCGATTCCATGGATAGTGGCCTGTCGCATCTTTTTTTCATCATTGCCACCCCTGCAAAAGCTGGTGATTTGCATTTGAAGATCTATAAACAGATTGCCAGCATGTTCCATTTTGATGGTATTTATGACCAATTCATGTGGACAGAAAATCCCGGAGAAATAATGCGCCTCGTGCGCCAATTTGATTAATGAGCCTAAAAAACAGATTACAAAGCAGGTCAGGCAATTTCCCAAAAGATGAAAAGGAGAAATCCCACAAGATAGACAGGAGATATCCCACATGATAGTCAGAGGATTTCCGAAAAGATAGACAGGGGATATCCCACAAGATAGACAGGGGATATCCCACAAGATAGACAGGGGATACCCCCTGCCTATCTTTAAGGTTTGTATTGGATTTACAACCATCACCCCAAAAATAAAAGAGCACTCATGCCAGAACTAAAAATTATCGGTCGACGCCCTGCCTTTGAAGCCCTCGAAGCCGACTTGCCCGTTACAAAAATCCTGTTACAGGATTCCGCCGACCGAAACTTTGCAAACAAAATAGTCCACCTGGCAAAATCGAAAAGAATTCAACTGAAGGTTGTCGATAAAAACACCTTGCATAGGTTGAGTGAAGGGGAAAACCACCAGGGTATTTTATTATACCTGCCGGAAGTTTCCGCCCCAACATTACAAGAATTATTAGCCAGTATTAAAAATGAAAAATATCCCGCCGTTGTGCTGCTCGACGGCATTGAGGATCCCCACAATTTCGGCGCTATCCTGCGTGTTGCCGATGGCGCTGGCATTCACGGTGTGATCATCCCCAACCGACGCTCAGCGAAGCTTTCCCCGGGCACCATTAAAGCCAGTGCCGGTGCGGCTCTGCATGTGCCGGTTGTTGAAGTTACGAATCTCGCCCGCGCCATGGATACACTGAAAGAAGCCGGCTTCTGGCTCGTCGGTGCGGAGATGGAAGGAGCGAAAAATGTCTGGGAACTCGACTTTAAAATGCCTACCGGATTCGTCCTCGGTCGCGAAGGCCAGGGCTTGCATCGCCTGATCAAAGAAAAATGCGATTTCCTAACAATGCTTCCAATGCACGGCAAAGTGAATTCGTTGAATGTTTCAACGGCAGCGGCCGTGGTTTTTTATGAGAGGGTGAGACAGTTGGGGATGTAGGAATAGTGTTCCATAATTTGCATCAAAAACAATCCCTTATCGTTTAATGTAAATCACACGTTTTATGAACACATGGAAGCAAGCATACAACCTGCCGAAACCATCTCAGCTCCCTTCGAAAAATATAAAAGACCTTCCAAACCCTACAACCAATCCTCTGAAAAAGGGGAAAATCCGAAATAAACGATTGCATACTCGGGCAAATAAAACTGGTACCAGCTGGAAGAAGCCGTACAGCATGTAAAATCGTTTTTGCTGTGTACAACATAATTTTCTCTGCAACCAGGAATTACTGATCACACCAGTAAATTCTTTATAAACCCCTCCGAATTATTCGCATTGCGGGATAAAAGGATTGCCTGGCGTTATGAATCTCCAACAAGACGAACTATTTATATCTCTCTTTGAGTGACTTATTCAAACTTGCAGAGGGAATGTCCCGTGTTTGTCATCCCCTAATGATTTTATCGGGGATCCGTTCTTTGTACCAAACTAGATTAGGGCCGTGTCAAAACAGGTAACACGACATTCATGTCGCTCATTTTTGTGCTTAAACTTACGAAATAAATGTCGAGTTACCGCCATTAAATCATGTTTTGACTCAGCCCCAATGACATTAAAGCGATTGGCTATTTTAAACCAACGATATGAATTATACCGTGATTTATGGCCAACCATAAAAACAAATCTTAGTTAAAAGCGGGGCCGCAAAGCGCAGGGATTCGCAGAGTTTTTTAATTATTTTTCTCTGCGTAACTCTGCTTCGCCGCGGCTTTGCGTATTAAAAGTTCCATTTAATTGGCTCGTAATTCAGATGTTTCCTTAAACACAGCGAAGGGACTAAGGGGGAGTGATCATAATATCTACAAATTGCCGTAATATGTGTTGGATCACAAGATTAAATAGGCACAGAGTAAACCAAGTCCTTGATTTTTGTAAGAATATTGTCATCTGTATTCGAATCTATTGACTTATTTTAATATTCTGTTTAATTTATGTTTAGTACTGGGTATTACATTTCCAAATCGTCAATTCGAATTTCTTTCTTCGTTACGCATCTGCGACTTATTTGATCTTTGATTCTTTTTGGGTGGGAGAAGCATATGAAGCACCAGACGGTATACCATCTGCCACAGATAAGTTATTTCAAGTTACGATTTCAGCTTGTAGCACTGCAAAACACACACCTTGGTTTGAACAAAGGCTCGATGCTAAGAGGTGCATTTGGCCATTCTTTTCGGCGTGTGGTTTGTGTTGCTGGTCCAAAACAGGAATGTGAAACCTGCATCCTCAAACCTAAATGCAGCTATAAACAGGTATTTGAACCCGACGTAAAAGAGAATCCACCCCCCTTTCTGAGTGGATTGCCGTCTACTCCCCGGCCCTACATTTTCCTCTGCACCGACACAAATGAATCATTCAACAAGGGTGACCACCTGGCCTTCGATTTCACGCTGATAGGCAACACCACCGAGTACTTACCCTACATAATTCTTGTTGTCACCGAAATGGCAGAAAAGGGACTCGGCACCCGCAGATCGCCATTCAAACTCCAAAAAGTTTTTTGTAAAAACGGTGAATCAAAAACAAACTGGATAGAAATTTACGATGCACATGAGGGGAAAATCAAAGATATTCCCTCTCCCCAATTAGCCTTGACCAGCTCAGCAATGGCCAAAGACGCCTCAGTTAACAATCTTACATTGCATTTTCAAACACCAGCCCGCCTGCAGTTCAATAACGGGTTCAAACAAGATTTTACCTTTCGACTACTTGTGTTCAAAATCCTGCGTCGAATATTGGAGCTGGCACATTTCTACGCGCCTGATGAAGCCATCAACTGGGAATTTCATGACTATTTAGTGTCTGCAGACAAAGTGGAAATCATTGCAAACAACCTGCATTGGCAGGACTGGAGCCGTAGAAGTAACCGGCAAAACACCACCTTAAAAATGGGTGGTTACGTCGGGGATTTAAAGCTTACCGGTGAAGTGGCTCCGTTTGTAGATTTATTGCACATGGGAGAAATACTGCATATTGGTAAGGGGACGGTGTTTGGAAATGGGAAGATGCATATTATCACAAAGGAATCAAATTAAATTGAAAGGAGATTGCATGTGAAAAAGGATTACTATTTAAGAATCGAGGCGATCAATTTGGACTATTTTGTCTATGATACGCATGATATCAGTACGATCCGCGGTGGCAGTTTTATGTTGCTCTCAATTTTTGATGCTTTATTTGACAATTTGAAAGAAAAACTTAAGGAAAAAATTGAAGATATCGGTTCAGCGGCAAGTATTGGCTTGTATGAGATCAAAAACACCACACCAGAGAATGCTAAAGATATCAAATCAGACGCATTGGATTTTTTAAATACAAATACTGGATTTCATGCAACTTTTGCCGCTGCCCTTGTTGAAATCGACAAAAAAATGCAGTTCAAACAGCAAATGCAGCACATGGTAACCGAGATCCGAATCCAACAAATGCAGACAGCGAGCTTCAGCTTCCCCGAAATGGTTGAGACTAAGCACCATTGTAGCTTCGATTTTGTCCGCCCGACCAAAGAACCGGTACAAATACCTAAGTTCGAAGGAGACAAGCCCAGCGCATCTGTGGAGTTTCGCAAAAAATATGGCGTGGGTGTAAAAAATCATATCTATCCCAAATTACTTGGTCTGGGCCCGGAAACAAAGCTCCCTGTCACATCTGACCTTGAAACACTTACGGCAAATAAAACAAACACCCTCGATGGGATGATGGCGTTTATCTACATGGATGGTAATCGTTTTGGCAAAATTCGTGATGAAAAATGCACATCAACAACGTTATATAAAAACTATCAGAACAAAATTCAGGATGGCTTACGCAAACCTGCCCTGGCTAAATTGTTGGAATTCGCACAAAATCCTGTCAATAAATCCTTCCGGACAAACAATGAATCAGGAGAAATTCGTCTGGAAACCCTGCTCTGGGGTGGAGATGAACTCGAAATCATTGTACCTGCCTGGCAGGCGTTTAACACAGTTCAGATTTTGAATGATATTTTCGATTCGAATGAAGCCAAGTTCGAGGGCGTCAACTTAACCCATGCCGGTGCAGTGATTTTTTGCAAGCACAATCTCCCTATCCTGCAGGTCCGAAAATATGCTCATGAACTTTGCGACGAAGTTGCCAAATTTGGTATCCCCAAAGAAATCGACGAAATTACTACAGAGCACAACCGCATCGCATTTTTTCATATCAGCGAATTTGACCTCATCAAGGGAGATGTTAAAAATTTTATCAAACAACACCAATTCCCTGCCAGTGCTGAGAATTTCTGTTTTACTGCAGCAGATTTACCCGAGCTATTCTACTCACTTTCCCAATTAAAAATTATACCGTCATCCAAAGTTCATGCAATCGTAACCGCATTGCATGCTGAAAAAACAGAGCTATATGAGCGACTTTTTGAAAGATTAAAAAAGCTGCTTGGCGATACTGCAACTACAGAATTGATTGTTACTCTGGATTCACTGAATAATGCACCGGAGAAATGGATGGTGGTTTCGGATCTCTTAAAATTTTACGGGGAGGAATGATGAAGAAATTATATACCTTGAACGTAAACTTTGAAATTCTGGGTCCCATGATAACTGGTGGCGGTAGTGGCGCTTCACGTGGGTGGGACCAAATTTTCAGTCGTGATGCAAAGGATAACCCAGTCATCAACGGTAGCCTGATTAAAGGCAAACTCAAAGAAGCAATGATGGAACTGGCTATGGACAAGGGCACAATCGATTCCTATTTTGGACTGGGAGGTTATGAACCCACTGACAACAAGCAAAAAGGTATACTTCGATTTAGCCCATTCTATCAGCTCGGATCAACCACGACCAAAATTTCAGAAAAATCCAGCCGAACCGCTATTGATCCATTAACCGGAACAGCGAAAGAAAAAAGCTTGCTCGCTTTTGAAGCTATTCTCAAACCCGGTGCTTCCTCCCGGTGGCAGGGAGAAATTTCATTTTATGCCGAATCGGTGGATGATGCTATGGCGGTGCAAAATCGCCTCACGCAGGGATTGCGCTGGATCCCGGCGATCGGCAGCACTAAAGGAATTGGGTATGGCCGTATTCGGCGGGTCATGGTCACACAAATCGCCAATTCTTCAGAAGTCGTATTACACGATGCCAAATCCGGGTATCAGTTCCTCACGCTCGACTTCAAGTTCCTTGATGAATTATTCGTAGGTGGTATTGCGAAAAAGACCAACTATCTCGAAACGGCGCACACTATTCCCGGCACTGTTATTAAAGGAGCATTTGCCCGGGCACTAAACGAGATTTGTGGCGCTAATACCGATTCACCCATAAATACAAACAATAGTTTCGTGAATAAGATTTTCCCGAATCTTGCAGCAACATTTTCCGGAATTCGCTTTCTCCACGCGTTTCCTATCAATAAAGCAAGCACACAGCGCCCTGTTGCCATCCCCTTTTCCATTGTTGAAGTAACAGAAAAGGCAGACAATGAATATTATGATGCAGCTAAAATGAGCTCCAGTGAATTGGCAGCGCTTGCCAGTGCGCCACGGTTTTGTGTCGATTGGAAAGGTGGCAGGAAACTAAAAGGATACTATGGATGGACTTCATGTCAGACGGTAAACAAAACCCGCACTGCGATCGACAGCACCTCCCGCAGCGCCGAAGATGAAGCCCTGTATACTTTTCAATACCTCGCCCCGTTCGATGATACAACCAACCCGGTGAAATGGACTGCAGGCATTGTTTTCCCGCAGTTACAAGATGAAAAAGATCAAAAAGCTCTTTTTGCTGAGTTCATTAAAGCAACCCAAAGTGGCTGGACTTTTCTGGGAAAACGCGATGCCACTTTTAAGGTGGACATTTGCACAAAAGCTCCACTTTATTCAAAGACGCAAGAAATTCAAACCACAAACATGTGCACCTTAACCCTGCAAACAGATGCGTTGCTATTCGATGCCCGTCTGTATGCGGGCACGAATCGAACAGCGGATATGCATGATATCTACCAAAAATATTTTCAGGAAATTATTGGCGCTGACGTCACACTTTCAAACTTCTTTGCACGCCAGAAAATGATCGGTGGATTTCAGGCAAAACGCTTTCGCGTGCGTCAAACAAGACAACAATACTACCCTTATGTACTCACCGAAGCCGGTTCTGTTTTCCTGCTGGAAAACGTAAATATGAAAAAGCTCGAAAAAATCCAGCTTGCTGGTTTACCGTTGCCGGAAAATATTAAAGCTACATTACCACCAGATGCACATTGGCAGGGCTGTCCCTTCGTCCCGGAAAACGGCTATGGTGAGTTCCTGATCAATCTAAAAGCATCCCTTAAAAAAACAGACAAAAACCAGAAAGCGGGGTTATAAATGCAAAGAAAACCGTTTTATTTTAAAGGCGATACTTTCAAAAACCGTTATCGTATTACCGGCACTTTGTGGACAAAATCTCCCATGCACATTGGAACTGGCGAAACGCGTGCAGACAAAGCATTCGAGGAAAGCGATGCTTACAAAAACTTGTCGGATGAGGAAAAAAAGAAGACGAAGGTACCGGAAATTGGTGAAATTGCGCGAGATTATCGGGATTACCCGTATATCCCCGGAAGCACCTTGCGCGGCGTGCTGCGTCACTTCCTGCTTCAACTTTTCCAGCCGATCAATGCACATATTGCTCGTATCGAAAATTACGAGACACATGCCCGCGGGGAGTATGCCAAACAGGCCGACCAAATCATATATATCCGTGATCACGCCTGCATGCTCGATCAACTCTTTGGCACACCATTTCACGAAAGCAAAGTCGAATTTTGGGATGCGTATCTTGAAAATCCGATACCCGAGAATGCAAACACCGCAAAATTGAAAGAAAAAGGGTGGGATAATGAAGGCCAATCTTATGTAGTGCGCAGTGTAGCCATCGATCCGGAGACGGGTGCAGCAGCACCCAATAAGCTCTATTCTTTCGATGTAGCGCCACCCGGACAAAAATACAAACTGGATATCGTCGGTTATAATCTCGATCATGAGGAACTTGGCATGCTCATCACTGGCCTGTGCGGCTTTAATTCTGAAATTTTGCCACTACAAATTGGCGCTATGGCAGGTCGCGGGTTTGGCCATCTGAAATTTACCCTGGAAAATATATTTTACATTGAAAATGGAAACATCAAAAATTATCTGAGCCTAGCGCTGAACAATAACCTTGCCGGATTTGATTACTTGCCCCTCATTGTGCACGAAAACGAAAAATGGCAGGATTGTGTCAAAAATTTTAAAGATGAATTTTTCGCATATGCAAAGGGGGTCGGGAAATGAAGCTGAACAAACCATTTTCGGGTGGGCTGAGCTCCCTGCTACAAGCCGAATGGCAGCTCGAACTGTTAAGCCCGATGCATATCCGCGGTAATCAATACGCGTTTTTGAAAAACAAGCACGAAGGTCACAAGGGCCGGTTAACCGAACTTGATCTCTGTTACCTGTACGATACCCAGGAAAAAATTCGGAAGAATAGCAATGAAGCCTATTCACAGGTTACAGATTTCAACTATGAATTTGCAGTTAAAAATGATTCTATTGAAATTCAGCATAATATCCCTGCAAGCAGCATTCGCGGCGCACTGCGCGGAGCAACGTTGCAGTCTTATATTCCTCCAGGTTGTCGAAACAAATTTGACCCTGTGGCAAAAAAAGGATTGGAGGGAACCGAACTCGATGAACTCATTCAGAAATCGAAAAAGGAACTGGCTGAATCACAACTGCAATGGCGCAGCATTCTCTCGCTTTTCGGCAGCGCGTTTGATGTTCCCGGAGAAAATGAAAAAGATTTGCTGCTCACCTGGGCGGGGCGTATGCGCATGGAAACGCAGATTGATAACAACGATGCCAGGCGTAATTTACCTCTGAAAATTGGCAGCACCGCTGTGACAAATGCTGGTTTCCCGGGTAATTTGAATACAAATCTCTCAACCAGTAGTCCCCTCGATCGGGTCACCCAGGCAGCCAGGAAAGGTGGCTTGCATTCACGTATAGAGATGTCTGCTGGCGAAAAATTTACTGTCAAATTTTCCATTCGCAATTTGTGTAAGAATGATCTCGAACTTATCCACTTCTGGCAGGATCAAATAGATAATGGATACGTGCGCTTTGGCAGTTTGCAGAGCCAACGTCGTGGACGTTGTAAAATAACAGATCAGACGTATCGGCTTTTCGTACCACAGGGCGAACTGACGACAAAAATCGTTTCTGGTTTGGCCGAAAATGGCATAGCAGAAGATAAAGTTGCTTTTGCCGAACACGACATCATTGACGGTCTCTGGAACGGCTGGAATCTGAGTTTACCGCAACTGCAGCGATTAATTCTTGCTGATATTGAACTATTGCAGGAGGACGAATAAATGAACGCCTATTATCCAAATCCATTTGATTTTGTCCCTTTCAGTAAGCAGGAGATTATCCTGAAGACTGTTGAGGAGTGGAAAGAAATCGATACAGCCTTGGTCAGCGGTACAATGCAGATTGAAATTGAAGCCCTGACACCAGTGCATTCTGTAGGAAAACAAACCACAAATGGCATTGGCCAGGAAATTAAAAAAAGTTACTTCAATCAGGAGGGAGCATCAAGAGTCATTCCGGCTAAATCTATCAAAGGTGTCTTGCGTTCTTTTATTGAAGCGGCCTGTAATTGCCGACTCGCTGAACTCACACCATATTATACACGCGAAAGCAAATATAGAGGCCAGCGGCTGGAGAGCAGAAAAAGGCACTATGCATTGGCTGCGGTGGCTGAGGATGAAATCGACCTAAAAACAAATGAACGAGACGGTGATTTCAGAATCTACAATGCCATTCCTGAAAATTTCCGTGGAACAATAGATAATGAGGGCAAAATCGACCTCGCTACTTATTTGTTTGGTTTTGCCAGCGAAGATGAAAAACATGGTGGACATTCATCGCGCATCGCTATCCCAGACGCGGTTGTTTCTCCCACAGACTTTGCAGACTATGACCTGGTTGATATTCCGGAAAAAGCTTTCATGGGTAGCCCAAATCCCAATCTGCGCAAATGGTGGTATTTTGAACCACATGTGCTCGTCTGGCGCTGGTCAGGCCGTTTCAAAACATTCGATTTTATCGGCAAAAACTTTCGCGGAAGAAAATTTTATTATCATCAGGACTGGAAGAAATGCATTGATACTTATCGCGCAGAAAACGATGCCCTCTATCCCTATTCTGTAGAATGCCTCAAACCGGGCGCTAAAACCAAACCATTTGAGATTGAATTCAAAGAAATTCCTCTTAAACTGCTCTATCTTTTTCTCTGGGCTTTGCAGCCAGCGAAAAAAATCCGTCACAAACTGGGCTACGGCAAACCACTGGGTTTCGGCTCGGTGGAATTCCATGTCAGCAATCTGAAATTCAATACGCCCAAATACCCGGGCGCCTGGAAGCCTGAAGAAGGATTGCAAGAGCGTATTTTAAAGGAGGCACCATGGACAAAGGAAAAATTGAGCCAGACGATTGGTAGCGAATATTTTGATTTTGATTCTCTCCATAAATTGGCACGAATACTTACGTTTGAAAAATCGGCGATTGGCGAAGACGCGTCCAATCCCGGGCAAAACATCCTCTTTAAGTACCCTCCCGCAGCAAATCGTCAGGGCTTTTGGTGTTTAGTCAATGCAGATGCAGTGGAAACAGCTCTTGACGATCTTGGTTACGATAAACCGGATGAAAATGAAGAACTGGTTGTCACCGAAGACGCATGGGAGCTGGCAGTGAAATTGTATAACCAGAATCCTACCCTCCACTTCGAAGTATTTCAGCAAAAAGCAAATGGATATGAAAGGTTGAAGCTACGAACCTATGAAAATTCTCTCTAATCCCGGAAAGGTAATATCATGAACGAGAACACACAAAACCAAAAGCCGTTGAACGATATTCCAGCGCGACAGAATGAGCAACTGCAGCTCAATCGCCTTGCTGCACAACGCATGCTTTACGACCGCACACGTGATATCAAATGGCACCGCTTTATTGCCATTTTTGCCGCAACTTTTGTTAGCGTAGTCATCACAAAATTCATACTCAATAGCGAAGTACTTATGCTGCTGGCCGCTGGTCTCATCTGGCTAGGCGATTGGCTGGTTTACCGCTTCGAGGAGAGACAACACGACTTAGCTGCACTTATCCAGGAGGCATTCGATTGCGATGTGCTCGAACTGCCCTGGAATCATTACATCAACGATTCTCGGCCACCAACCGATACTGTAAACCGTCTGGCGGAACAATACAATCCATCCCGTTATCCCGACCAGCCGTTGCCCAACTGGTATAGTGTCGAAGTTGCCACGATACCCCTGCCCTATGCCCGTCTGATCTGCCAGAAATCCAATATCTTCTGGGACAAAAATCTACGCAGGCGCTACACAAATTTCATCACCAAAGTCTTGCTCGGCCTGCTTGTGCTTCTGGCAGTAATCATCATCTTGCTCGATTTTGCCTGGCTCGAAGGCATCGCTTTCATCGCCGCAGCATGTGCACCTCCGCTGGGTATTATTGTTCGTGAACTTATCCAGAACCGGGAATCTATTGACCAACTCGAAGCGTTAAACGCTCGCATCAATGACTTATGGCAAAAAGTTTTTTACGAGGGCGAAACCGGTGCAGACCTGGACAAAGCAGCGCGTGCCTGGCAAGATGCCATCTACCGCCACCGCCGCACCAGTCCGGTAATTCCACGCAAAATTTACAATCGCTTTCGCGGCACCGATGAAGAAGTGATGTACATTGATGGGAAAGCGCTGGCTCAGGAAGTAAAGGACAAATTAAAAAAACTGGAAAACGAAAAATAAAAAACGTAAGTTAAAACGAAGATGAAATACCAAAGTGCAGCGCATTGATCGTATCTAAAGCTTTATAAACCTGTTTATTCCACGATGCTTTATTCGGAAATGCGTCGCACTTTCTTATAAATTAACAATTCTAATAAAACGCAAATCAAAAATAGTGCCAATTTTAAATACCCTAAAAAAGGGGTAGGTTACACTGCATGGTTTTAATTGAATAAAATAAATATTTTATGACCAGAAAAAAGGAGACCAATTTTCAAAATGACCGAAAATTTTTGCAAAATTTTTGGGGGTTACGCTGGAGCATATCGCAAGTTAAGTAAAAACAAGGGTCGAAAAAGGGGGTCCCTTGAAATCGCCCTAATCAGTAAGATGGGATTTTGACTTTCCGCAAACACACTTCCATGTGTATTTGTATTGCTTTTTCTTGAAATCGCCCTAATCAGTAAGATGGGATTTTGACTCAATGAATTCATGAACCACCTCTCCCATTTTTATGTGCTTGAAATCGCCCTAATCAGTAAGATGGGATTTTGACTGTCAATAAGCGCATAGGCACCGTCGTGTTTTTGCAGGCTTGAAATCGCCCTAATCAGTAAGATGGGATTTTGACATCAATCCTACTGTTGCTATTCTACTAATCATTTTTCTCTTGAAATCGCCCTAATCAGTAAGATGGGATTTTGACAGGTAACTGCATTTTTAGATACTCGTCTTCAGTAGTTCTTGAAATCGCCCTAATCAGTAAGATGGGATTTTGACCGTTTTCGTATCCCCTTTTAGCCCCTTCGCAACTTTCTTCTTGAAATCGCCCTAATCAGTAAGATGGGATTTTGACCCATCCGATGATGAAAATGGCGATTGGCCCGAAGATCATGCTTGAAATCGCCCTAATCAGTAAGATGGGATTTTGACAAATTTTCGGTAGGTATGATTTCTAATGCAACAAACTTACTTGAAATCGCCCTAATCAGTAAGATGGGATTTTGACCTGCCATTATTAAGACAAACATACACACAGACAATATAAGCTTGAAATCGCCCTAATCAGTAAGATGGGATTTTGACTCCACAAACCGTGAACGAATGTATAGGGGGTTTTATTTTCTTGAAATCGCCCTAATCAGTAAGATGGGATTTTGACATCAAGTTGATGCATCCTTCTTCGAATCCATATTCGCTTGAAATCGCCCTAATCAGTAAGATGGGATTTTGACACGAGGTGAACACCTTGTAAATGACCGCTGCCAAAATGACTTGAAATCGCCCTAATCAGTAAGATGGGATTTTGACCCATCCGATGATGAAAATGGCGATTGGCCCGAAGATCATGCTTGAAATCGCCCTAATCAGTAAGATGGGATTTTGACAAATTTTCGGTAGGTATGATTTCTAATGCAACAAACTTACTTGAAATCGCCCTAATCAGTAAGATGGGATTTTGACAGCAGTGCTATGCCCGCCAAGCTCCTTCCCTGAATATCCTTGAAATCGCCCTAATCAGTAAGATGGGATTTTGACTTAGTGTGGTAGTTTTTCTTGCTTGCGGGAATAATGATCTTGAAATCGCCCTAATCAGTAAGATGGGATTTTGACGTGGCCCGGGAAGGTCCAGCATGGGAAACGGATAAATAATCTTGAAATCGCCCTAATCAGTAAGATGGGATTTTGACTTGTATCAATTGCGATACCGTAATAGTCGGCAAGTGCGCTTGAAATCGCCCTAATCAGTAAGATGGGATTTTGACAACACCGACTTTGACAGCAATTTCAGCACCACGAATGACTTGAAATCGCCCTAATCAGTAAGATGGGATTTTGACATTGTAGTTTCCATTGCTTTCGCGATTTCCGCCAGTTGCTTGAAATCGCCCTAATCAGTAAGATGGGATTTTGACAAGTATAAATATCCAGTTTGGTGCTGTCTTTAGAACACCCTTGAAATCGCCCTAATCAGTAAGATGGGATTTTGACCGCCACATTGGATGCAATTTGGATTACCTCCACATAAACTTGAAATCGCCCTAATCAGTAAGATGGGATTTTGACTCAATCCAGAATTTGTAAATCGACGTAGTCCGAGTGAACTTGAAATCGCCCTAATCAGTAAGATGGGATTTTGACAATTATTGCCAACATAATAAACTTCCAATCCTTGAGGGATTGAAATCGCCCTAATCAGTAAGATGGGATTTTGACGCACTAAAAGCGCTTCTGCCGGGAGTGAGCCGATAAACCTTGAAATCGCCCTAATCAGTAAGATGGGATTTTGACGTGGCAATTGAGACACAGAACTTCGTGTTCTGGATTCTCCTTGAAATCGCCCTAATCAGTAAGATGGGATTTTGACGAGGCCCATTGGATTCCCAACCCAACGATCACTAGGATCTTGAAATCGCCCTAATCAGTAAGATGGGATTTTGACACGTTGGCAGCGCTTGGGATATCCATAAGCGAAGCAATCTTGAAATCGCCCTAATCAGTAAGATGGGATTTTGACTTGTTTTGAAGAATCCGGCAAAGTTACACCAAAGTATGACTTGAAATCGCCCTAATCAGTAAGATGGGATTTTGACGTGATTGATTTCATCACCGTGGATGTTACGGATAAAAGTCTTGAAATCGCCCTAATCAGTAAGATGGGATTTTGACGTGGCAATTGAGACACAGAACTTCGTGTTCTGGATTCTCCTTGAAATCGCCCTAATCAGTAAGATGGGATTTTGACCCATTGAGTACCGCGACGCCTTGACCTTCGATCGTCATGACTTGAAATCGCCCTAATCAGTAAGATGGGATTTTGACTGTATGCAGCATTTCTTAAGTCTTTCGCTGCGTTTTTTCTTGAAATCGCCCTAATCAGTAAGATGGGATTTTGACTTCCAGTTACGCTCTTCGACAGTTCCAATCATTGAGCGACTTGAAATCGCCCTAATCAGTAAGATGGGATTTTGACTCATGTCTCCTACGACGCGAGAAACGTCGGAGAAGATGACTTGAAATCGCCCTAATCAGTAAGATGGGATTTTGACCTTCTGAAACGACATACAGCAGTTGCCGGTTAAAGGACTTGAAATCGCCCTAATCAGTAAGATGGGATTTTGACCCCACTAATTCATCAACGGGTGGGTTAGTCGCCGTAAAACTTGAAATCGCCCTAATCAGTAAGATGGGATTTTTTGCTCTAGGCTGTTAGGCTATAGGGGATTCGGCTATAGTAAAAGCAGAAAACCTACGGCCTAAATACCTACAGCCTAAACCCCTAACCCGGCCAATCAGTAAGATGGGATTTTTATCTTTAGGTTGTTAGACTGTAGGGGCTTAGGTAATTAGGAAAAGCGAGAACGAATTGCACCTTTTTTACATAGAATGCTTGTTTAAAACTCACACTGATGTACGTAAATCTGGACTGAATGTAACTTTGGAATCGCAAAACTGAACATCATACACCAATAAAAAACCGACAGCCGAAAAGCCTACAGCCTAATCCCCTAACCTGCCCTAATCAGTAAGATGGGATCTAGAACGGACGTGACCTTACAGGATAGACCTACCGCGCCTATAATGTCACTCCTACGGAGTTGCAAAAAAAGGTGAATATCGGAGATATAGCCATGCCGTCCCTACGGGATTTGAGCAAAGAATCCCAACTTACGATAAGACGAAAACCGCAACACAAATCCAGCGCCATAAGCATGGCTTGACTCTAACGCCAGAGGCGCAGCATAACTCTAACGCCAGAGGCGTGACATGATTATAACGCCGTAGGCGTGACATGACTATAACGCCGCAGGCGTGAAAGGACTCTATGGCCAACACCTTCACACAAATCTATATCCAGGCTGTCGTCGTTGTACGAGGACGTGCAAACTTACTGCACAAGGACTGGCGCGATGAAGTCTTTAAGTACATGGCAGGCATCATCAAAAGCAAGGGACAAAAACCGATCATCGTTAATGGCGTTGCCGACCACGTGCATCTTTTTATCGGCTTAAAACCCAATATGGCGGTGTCAGACCTCCTGCGGGATGTCAAAAACAATTCCAGCAATTTCATTAACGAAAAGAAGTGGATTCCCGGTAAATTTGCATGGCAAAAAGGATACGGCGCCTTTTCTTATGCGCACTCACAGATCAATCAGGTTTATCAGTACATTTTAAACCAGGAAGAGCACCATAAAAAACGTGCTTTTCGGGAAGAGTACCTGGAGTTTTTAGAAAAATTTGAAGTCCCCTTCGATGAAAAGTACTTGTTTGACTGGATCGATGACTAATCATGCCACTCCTACGGAGTTTATGGTTTTTATAGTTACCGACGAAATAAAATCCTTTCATCCCTACGGGATTTTATCAAACACCTATGTGTGAAATGACTCGAAGCCGAAAACTCCAACGCCAGCGGCGTGACATAATTATAAGCCACAGACGCCGAAAACTCCAACGCCAGCGGCGTGACCTAGTTATAAGCCACAGACGCCGAAAACTCCAACGCCAGCGGCGTGACCTAGTTATAAGCCACAGACGCCGAAAACTCCAACGCCAGCGGCGTGACCTAGTTATAAGCCACAGACGCCGAAGATTCCAACGCCAGCGGCGTGACATAGTTATAAGCCACAGACGCCGAAGACTCCAACGCCAGCGGCGTGACCTAGTTATAAGCCACAGACGTCAAAAAGACTCCAACGCCAGCGGCGTGACATAATTATAAGCCACAGACGTCAAAAAGACTCCAACGCCAGCGGCGTGACCTAGTTATAAGCCACAGACGCCGAAGATTCCAACGCCAGCGGCGTGACATAGTTATAAGCCACAGACGCCGAAGACTCCAACGCCAGCGGCGTGACATAGTTATAAGCCACAGACGTCAAAAAGACTCCAACGCCAGCGGCGTGACATAATTATAAGCCACAGACGCCGAAAACTCCAACGCCAGCGGCGTGACATAATTATAAGCCACAGACGCCGAAAACTCCAACGCCAGCGGCGTGACATAATTATAAGCCACAGACGTGACATGCTTATAACACAAGCCTCTTGAACCTGTCCCGCACAATGCGTACATTAATGTACTCACCCAATACAATCATCGATCTGAAACGTTCAAACATGTAACCTGTCATGTCAAAGTAAGGAGAAAGCCATGCCCGAACTCTTCTCCACGATATGCGATTTCAACACCCTGCTTGCCGCCTGGGAACGCGTGCGCGCCAACGGCGGCTGCCGTGGCAGCGATGGGATTTCCATTGCCAGCTTCAGTTTTGACTACGAAACCAAACTACGCGACCTTAGCAACAGCATTTCCAGTGGCGCTTACCATCCCTTTCCACTTCTGCGCTTCCCCATCCCGAAAAACAACCGACCCGGCGAGCGCTTTCTCAGTGTGCCCACAGTGCGCGACCGCCTTGCGCAAACCGCTGTCTTTCTCGCAACGCGCGATATCTTCGAAGCGGAATTTGAAAATCTTTCCCACGCCTACAGGCCTGGTCGTGGTGTGCGAACAGCGGTTTACGATATTAAAGAATGGCGCGACAAAGGCTACCGTTTCGCTGTTGATGCCGATATTTCTGCCTATTTCGACAATGTACCGCACGATCTGCTGCTGCAAAAACTCGATGCCCTTTTTCCACAACAACCACAAATTCTGCGCCTGTTTAAGAAATGGATCCGTGCAGAAATTTACGATGGCACAAAAATTTGGCGTTTGGAAAAAGGTATCCCACAGGGTTCTGTGGTCTCGCCTCTGCTCGCCAACCTTTTTCTCGACGAGCTCGACGAAACCCTGATGGGATTCAAACTCAAACTCGTGCGCTATGCCGATGATTTTCTCATTCTGGCGAAATCACAGGAAAAAGCCGAAGAGGCTATCGAATTGACGGACATGCTCCTCGATGACATGCATCTGGAACTCAATCCACTAAAAACCAAAATAGTCTCCTTCGATCACGGTTTTAAATTTCTCGGCGCCATCTTTTTGCAGGATGGAGTTTACCTCTCCTTCCCGGAAAAAAAGAAAAAGAAAAACGAACGCCCAAACCTGCCAGCAAAGCTGGACCTGCGCCGATACCTCGAGTACAAAAACTCAAGTTAGCCCTTCAGACTTTGGCAAAAGTCGTTGAAAAAATAGAAGCATACTGTGCCACGCCTACGGCGTTGAAAAAAAAAAAAAACGAAAACTACCGGAGATGCAATCCTGACATCCCTACAGGATTTATCCGTTGATCACCAATCAATAAACACCGAAGGCATAAAAGTATTAAAACGCCGTAGGCGTGACATGATTATAACGCCGTAGGCGTGACATGACTATAACGCAGTAGGCGTGAAAGGAATAAGCCATGCCCACACTCTACCTTATCGAACAAAACACCACACTGCGCAAGAGCGGCGAGCGACTGCTGCTCTGCCGAAGACCGCAAACAATTTCGAAGCGCTCCTCCGCGCCGCGTAGCGACGACATCCTTATGGACCGGCCCTGTGCCGATGTCGACCAGGTCATGCTTTTCGGCAACGTGCAAGTCACCATACAAGCCATGCAGCAACTACTCACCCACGATATCGAACTCGCTATCTTTACCTATTCCGGACGATTGTTGGGACAGCTCACACCACCAAAAAGCAAAAACATTCCCCTGCGTCTGGCGCAATTCGACAAATTCAACCGGCCGGATTTCAAATTGCTCATCGCAAAAACCATTGTCAGCAACAAAATCGCAACACAACTCGCCGTGCTACGGCAGCACCGGAAAAACTATCCCGAAGATTTCACCCTTGCGGACATGGAAAAACTCGAAGCTTTCGAAATAAAAATTCACAACGCCGCTTCCGTAGAACAATTACTCGGCTTTGAAGGCTCGGCAACTGCCGCTTATTTCAGTCTGTTTGCCACAATGTTCAAACCGCCCTGGCAGTTCAGCAAGCGTAGCCGCCGGCCGCCGAAAGACCCGGTGAACGCCGTGCTTTCCTACGGCTATGTCATCGTTGGCGCCGAACTGCAAGCCTTGTTGGATGGTGTTGGATTCGATCCCTATCTGGGATTTTATCATTCTGTCGAATATGGTCGCCCCAGCCTGGCGCTGGACATGCTGGAAGAATTCCGCCACAGCTTCATCGATCGTTTGGCGCTCAACCTGTTTAATCTGAACATTTTGAAAGAGGCGGACTTCGTCAACCAGCAGGGCGGATACTACCTTAATACCGAAGGAAAAAAGAAATTTTTCCAGCATTTTGAGAAAATGCTTGGTGAGTATACGACAACCATGGACACCCTAATGGAAAAGAAAGGCATTCGCGCTGTTTTTCAACAGCAAGTCAACAACATGATGAAAGCCGTGCTCGATGAAGCACCCTATACGCCCTGGAATGGCCAGTGAAAAGCCCAATTGATCCTTGCAAAAAAGGAGAAATTTCCCTATGTTAATCCTTGTTTCCTATGATATTGAAAAAGATAAAACCCGTACACGCTTGGCCAAACAATTACTCAATTTCGGACCGCGGGTGCAAAAATCGGTCTTTGAAGCGGATGTGGGAAGTGACGAGCTGGAAAAGTTATCTGCACTTCTGGCAAAAGTGACGTTGAAAAAGGATGACAGTATCCGGCTATACAGAATTTGTGCCGAATGTGCAGGAAAAATAACTATTTGGGGGAAAGGCATTGTCACTGAAGATGCAGATTATTATATTGCCTGATAGTTAGAAAATCAAAAATAGTGCCAATTAAAAATGCCCTAAAAAAGGGGTAGGTTACACTGCATGGTTTTAATTGAATAAAATAAATATTTTATGACCAGAAAAAAGGAGACCAGTTTTCAAAATGACCAAAAAATTTTGTAAAATTTTGGGGGGTTACGCTGGAGCATATCGCAAGTTAAGTAAAAACAAGGGTCGAAAAAGGGGGTCCCTTGAAATCGCCCTAATCAGTAAGATGGGATTTTGACCAATTTCAGAATTCGATTTTGTCGCATCCTTAAAAAACTTGAAATCGCCCTAATCAGTAAGATGGGATTTTGACCAGGTTGTTTCGGTGGGAATAATCTCCACCGACAAATGC
Source organism: Deferribacteres bacterium (assembly GCA_020633655.1). GTDB lineage: Bacteria > Zhuqueibacterota > Zhuqueibacteria > Zhuqueibacterales > Geothermadaptataceae > Bioreactorimicrobium. The sequence goes on along the minus strand of JACKDF010000002.1, from coordinate 220,032 downwards.
CTTGAAATCGCCCTAATCAGTAAGATGGGATTTTGACAAACCATGAGGAATTGCATACCAGGTTTTTCCGAAGTCCTTGAAATCGCCCTAATCAGTAAGATGGGATTTTGACCATACAACTTCCTTGTGTTTATACAACAGATTAGTAAGCTTGAAATCGCCCTAATCAGTAAGATGGGATTTTGACTAGGCTAAATCTATCGAGGGTTGCATACGAGCACAAACCTCTTGAAATCGCCCTAATCAGTAAGATGGGATTTTGACACCTACGACACTGGCACGGAGTTTGCCGTCAAAGAGGCCTTGAAATCGCCCTAATCAGTAAGATGGGATTTTGACTGCTCATGCCATTTTGGACGAGTGCTTTGTGGTAACCTTCTTGAAATCGCCCTAATCAGTAAGATGGGATTTTGACCCATCAAAAAATCCCATAGCAACCACCGTATCGGATCCCTTGAAATCGCCCTAATCAGTAAGATGGGATTTTGACTCCTCTCTTTGCTTCTGCGCCTTTTCATCGTCCAATGCTTGAAATCGCCCTAATCAGTAAGATGGGATTTTGACTTTTTGGTCCGCCATCACTTTTGGTGGCGGAAATTTAACTTGAAATCGCCCTAATCAGTAAGATGGGATTTTGACTTATGTACGCCAGAGTGCCGGAAACTGAATCCTAAGAACTTGAAATCGCCCTAATCAGTAAGATGGGATTTTGACACTTGGCAATCTCTAGCATTCTTTGAAGATCTTAGCTCAACTTGAAATCGCCCTAATCAGTAAGATGGGATTTTGACCCGAAAGTGCGTGCATTGTTGCTATCTGCCTGCACATATCTTGAAATCGCCCTAATCAGTAAGATGGGATTTTGACCTTAATGCAGACCATGTATCTGTACCGGTATTGATACTGCTTGAAATCGCCCTAATCAGTAAGATGGGATTTTGACAATTCACCGGTATATTGGCAAATGGTGAATTTTGCATGCTTGAAATCGCCCTAATCAGTAAGATGGGATTTTTTTGTAGGTTGTTTAGGCTGTAGGGATTTAGGCCGTAGAAAAAGCGGAAAACCGATAGCCTAAAAACCTACAGCCGAAATCCCTAACCCGCCCTAATCAGTAAGATGGGATTTTTATCTTTGGGTTGTTAGACTGTAGGGGCTTAGGTAATCAGGAAAAGCGAGAACGAATTGCACCTTTTTTACATATAATGCTTGTTTAAAACTCAAACCGATGTACGTAAATCTGGACTGAATGTAACTTTGGAATCGCAAAACTGAGCATTATACACCAATAAAAAACCGACAGCCGAAAAGCCTACAGCCTAATCCCCTAACCTGCCCTAATCAGTAAGATGGGATTTTGACCCAGCATTACCGGTTTTCGCATTCGTAGTGATCGAGAACTTGAAATCGCCCTAATCAGTAAGATGGGATTTTGACTGTGCTTTCACATTGACAGCGCAGCCAACAGCTGTTATCACTTGAAATCGCCCTAATCAGTAAGATGGGATTTTGACCGCGTGGGTTATTGATATATAATTCCCATCCAGCTCGAGACTTGAAATCGCCCTAATCAGTAAGATGGGATTTTGACTATTGGAACGAAAGACTATCAACGTCACTATCAGCATCATACTTGAAATCGCCCTAATCAGTAAGATGGGATTTTGACATCTCATGTATCTCATGTTCTGTAAGCTTATTAACTCTCCTTGAAATCGCCCTAATCAGTAAGATGGGATTTTGACTCGCCCATACCAATATTTAGTAGTAATTTGGTATTTTTGATCTTGAAATCGCCCTAATCAGTAAGATGGGATTTTGACAAGGGCTGGCTCATTTTCTTCAACAATACCGTTATCCTTGAAATCGCCCTAATCAGTAAGATGGGATTTTGACCTCACGAACTGCATCATCACCACCACTGACCGGGTAAATCCTTGAAATCGCCCTAATCAGTAAGATGGGATTTTGACGTTTTGCAATGTCTGGCCCCAGAAGGTTGAGCGGATCACCTTGAAATCGCCCTAATCAGTAAGATGGGATTTTGACGGTATCCGGGGACGGGTTGGGACATGCGAATGTTGCACTTGAAATCGCCCTAATCAGTAAGATGGGATTTTGACCCATAGATTCCGGATTCGGTTTTTCCTTCTTCGGCAAATTCTTGAAATCGCCCTAATCAGTAAGATGGGATTTTGACGGAATGTTGAGGTGGTTTGCAATCCTTGTTTCCATTCTTGAAATCGCCCTAATCAGTAAGATGGGATTTTGACCAAACTACCAACACCAGAGCCCAGAATACCAACCAGCTTGAAATCGCCCTAATCAGTAAGATGGGATTTTGACAAAACGAATTGAACTCATCCTTCCGCGGATTCCAGTGCTTGAAATCGCCCTAATCAGTAAGATGGGATTTTGACACAACCGATTATTGTTTCCATCTTTTGTGCCTTCACATACTTGAAATCGCCCTAATCAGTAAGATGGGATTTTGACTCCGGTGCATAGAGCTGGCCCCGTTGCCATATAATTTCCACTTGAAATCGCCCTAATCAGTAAGATGGGATTTTGACTTTTTTGCCACTTCCGTTTTCAACGACGACCATAACAACTTGAAATCGCCCTAATCAGTAAGATGGGATTTTGACTAGATGGACTCAAAGAAGTAGACAAGATAAAATTTATGTTCTTGAAATCGCCCTAATCAGTAAGATGGGATTTTGACAAGATTTGCATCGAATATCGACACTTTATCTCCGACCCAGCTTGAAATCGCCCTAATCAGTAAGATGGGATTTTGACAGCATATCAAAATCAAGAATACCCGTTCTTTTCGCTTCTTGAAATCGCCCTAATCAGTAAGATGGGATTTTTTGCTCTAGGCTGTTAGGCTATAGGGGATTCGGCTATAGCAAAAGCAGAAAACCTACGGCCTAAATACCTACAGCCTAAACCCCTAACCCGGCCAATCAGTAAGATGGGATTTTTATCTTTGGGTTGTTAGACTGTAGGGGCTTAGGTAATTAGGAAAAGCGAGAACGAATTGTACCTTTTTTACATATAATGCTTATTTAAAACTCACACTGTTGTACTTAAATCTGGACTTAATGTAACTTTGGAATCGCAAAACTGAACATCATACACCAATAAAAAACCGACAGCCGAAAAGCCTACAGCCTAATCCCCTAACCTGCCCTAATCAGTAAGATGGAATTTTTTTGTAGGTTGTTTAGGCTGTAGGGATTTAGGCCGTAAAAAAAGCGGAAAACCGATAGCCTAAAAACCTACAGCCGAAATCCCTAACCCGCCCTAATCAGTAAGATGGGATTTTTATCTTTGGGTGGTTAGACTGTAGGGGCTTAGGTAATTAGAAAAGCGAGAACGCATTGCACCTTTTTTACATAGAATGCTTGTTTAAAACTCACACCGATGTACGTAAATCTGGACTGAATGTAACTTTGGAATCGCAAAACTGAACATTATACACCAATAAAAAACCGACAGCCGAAAAGCCTACAGCCTAATCCCCCAACCTGCCCTAATCAGTAAGATGGGATTTTTGTTTAGGCTGTTAGGTTGTAGGGATTTAGGCCGTAGAAAAAGCGGAAAACCGATAGCCTAAAAACCTACAGCCGAAATCCCTAACCCGCCCTAGTCAATAAGATGGGATTTTTTTGTAGGTTGTTTGGCTGTAGGGGATTCGGTTGCAGCAAAGTAGATGGGAACTCCTTTGCTTGATCTCCAATGCTATAGCCACACTTTAATTTAAATTGAATCGAGGGGAATTTTATGCGTGATCACACAAAATTACGAGCTTTCGTTTTAGCAGATGAGCTGGTTTTAAAGGTTTATCAAATAACAAAGAAGTTTCCAAAAGAAGAACCATGCGGCCTGACATCACAAATGAGAAGAGCCGCTGTTTCGGTTCCTTCAAATATCGTTGAAGGCTGCGCACGGGATAGCCAGGCTGAATACTGCCGTTTTTTGGAAATCGCCTTTGCATCGCTCAGAGAGCTGCACTATCAGGTTAGTCTGGCAATACGCTTGGGATATATAAAATAAAATTCTGATAATCTGCCAAATCTAAACATCTATGAAACAGAAAAAGTCCTGGGGGCACTCATAAGAGCATTACGAAAATAAACAAAGCCTACAGCCGAAAAGCCTATAGCCGAAATCCCTAATCCACCCAAATCAGTAAGATTCGATTTTTTTCAGTGAACAATTGGCAATGATCAGTTAACAGTGAATACTCTTCGATAACTGTTGACTGAATTATTACCCCACAGGCATGACAAAACGCAGGCGCAACTATCCAACGGATTAAATTACTGTTAAACTCTTTAAACGCATCACTCCATAGCCGACTCCCAGAATATCTTAAATTTCCAAAGAATATAGATTATGAAAGGAACCCGGTTATGGTACGATTTAATGGCCAGCAAGCGCAATATTGGCGGACGCTATTTATAAAGATGCAAAATGCCCACGACAACTGTGGTGTCGCACTACGGGAGGATTTGAAAACGGAGTTGGATAGCACAGCACAAACCTTCGCAGCCCTGGAAAGCCGCCATCAGGAATTGCGTGCGCAGGAAAAAGATCTTCGAAAACAAGCGGCTGCAGAACAGAGAAAATCCGCAAAGATTCTCAATCGCACCCGTTATGCTTTATTGAGTTTGACAGGGAAGGAAAAAGTTGCCCCGGTCTTACTGGCTTATGGCCTCGATAGACGCGGTTCCGAGAGCCGGCAGTCCGTTCTGCACCAGCTCAGAAAAGTGCAGGATTCCCTGCTGCGTGAGTCAACAGAAATAAAACCGGAGGAGACTTTGGTCACGGCAATAAATGCTTCTGCAACCAAACTCGCACAGCTTACCGAAAGTATTCAAACGGCAAAGGCAAATCTGGAGGAAGTTAAAAAATCCCTGGAAAATGCCATTGCAACAAACCGGGATGTACGGGAGCGTATTCGTGGTTACCTCGTCTCTGTTTTACCCGAAGGGCACAAAGATGCCAAATTGATTGATTACGGTTTGCGCGAAATGTTCCCCGCAAAGCCGGCATCCCGCGTGCGTGTGATCAGCGAGGAAGAAAGCGGGACTGTGCCAGAATCAATAGCCGCCTCCGGTATCGAAGCGGAAGCTTGATGTTTATGACAAGGAAGTAAAGTCCATCCGAAAACAGGCTAATTTTCTTCATTTTCCTTCACGGGACTTCGTTTCAGCACAACATTGGCTGAAACGGAGTTCCGTCTTGCAAAATCCAGTTTGGTTGAAGCGGAAGGAAATGGATTCCGGCTAAACGCTTGCCGGAATGACCACTTTAAATTGAGTTCTCAAAAAATGTCCTCATAGAAGCCAGTTCTTGCCGAAAACGATGCCTACTCACTTCTATCTTAACCGTTGTATGCTATAAATGGTCCTAACCTCGAACAATCTCATCCACCACTTCCAGTGTACTTACCCCACCACTCTGCTTCTGCAATTGGATTTGTGTCGTCAAACGCTCCTTCAGTGCCTGCACATGGGAGATGATACCGATGGATTTACCCGACTGCTGCAGGTTTTCCAGCGTTGAGATGGCGGTTTCCAGCGTATCGGCGTCGAGGGTACCGAAGCCTTCATCGATGAACAGCGAATCGATGCGGTTGCGGCGACTGGCAAGGTCGGAAAGACCGAGGGCAAGCGCCAGGCTGACGAGAAAACTCTCGCCGCCGGAGAGACTACGCATGGGCCGCACGGTGTCGGCCTGGTATTTATCGATGATTTCCAGTTCAAGATCGGTTTCCGGCTTTTTGAAAATCGCGTAGCGATCGTGCAATTTTCGCAGATGAATGTTCGCCAACTGCACAAGCCGCGCAAGGGTTAAACCCTGGGCGAAGCGGCTGAACTTCGATCCATCTGCGGAGCCAATAATTTCTGACAAGCGGCGCCATTTCTGCCAGATAGCGCGTTGTTCTTCTATTTTTTCGGTAAGGGCAGCAAATGCATTTTTCAGATTCGCATCCTGTCGCAAGCGTTCGCTAATCTCCCCTGTTTCACGCTCCAGGCCTGAACGCTTGGCTTCAAATTCCTGCCGTTTTTCAGCAAGGGTGTTTTTATCGAGTTCTGTGAGTTTTTTTGATTTTTCCAGCTCAAATGATCTGTGCGATTTTTCAAGACTACCGGCGAGTCGGGCGGCACTTTCCTCCAGTAATTTTTGTTGCCTTTGAATGCCCGTCACTTCTTCCTCGCTCAAAATCGCAGCACGATAGGCATCCCTGGATGCACTGCCTTTTTCATACAATTTGTGCAGAAATGCCTGCTCCAGTTTTGTATAGCTGCTTTTCGATTTTTCAAGATGATCGGTTGCATTGGCAAGCCTGTCTTCCAGCTTCGCGAAATCGGATTTCTGTTGCGCGTGATACTCCCTTACCTGCTCCAAAAAAGCCGTTGCATTAATTACAGCTTGCCGATTCTCCTCTGTCACCTGCTGCGGATCCCGGTTCCCAAATAAAGCCAAACGTTCTTTTTGCAGCTCTTGCAACAGCGTCTCTTCTGTTTGCAGTGTTTTTAAAAAGGCTTCGCTCTGCATTTTCTTTTCCAAATTGGTCTTCGCTTCCGCAGTAATTTGTGCCTTCAACACACTTTGTTGCTTTTTTAATTCGCGCTGGAGCTCTATACTGCTTCTGTATTTTTCCATGATACCGAGCATGCGTTCTTCGAATCCTGCACGATCTTCCGGTTTTGGTGTTTTGCTGCCGTACTTTTGCAGCAACGCATCGAGTTTCGTCTTTTCGTCTTTCCCTTCTGCAATTTTCTCGCTCCGGGATTTCTCCCGTTTCATTAGCTCAGTTAATTTCTCTTTAATCTGTGTATCCAACGATTCAAGTTCCTTGGAAAGTCGAATTTCCTTCTGCCGGTTCTCATTTTCCTCCCGTGTCAATTGCTGGAGTTCAGCTTCAAACGCATTAATTGATTTTAGCCGGGATTCCAGTGCAGATTGATCTTCCTGCAATTGCTCTAACGCACTTTGCAAAGCATTCCCTTCTTCAATGCGAAATGTGCTTCCCAACTGTGCATCGTACTTGGAAAAATTCTTCTGCAAATCCTGCCGATCTGTTTGTGTTTTGAGCACGTTTCTCTGTTCATGGTGGAGGTTGGCATTAAATTCCGTCTTTTCATTTTGCAATTTTATGATAGAATCCTGCAATGACTCACAAAGTTCAATTTGCATTTTCAGCTTATGCTCATCCTCGTCTTCGGCAAAATCCGGTGTATGGGATGCAAACGGATGATGGAGCGCTCCACATAGCGGACAGGCTTCGCCCTCAATTAAATTTTGCCTTTGTTTTTCCAAATCCACAATCTGACGGTTTTGGTCGACAATTTTTTGGCATAACTCCCTTTGTTGTTGTGCCTGTTCATATTCAAGGGATCGTTTTTCCACTTCATTTTGCACATTTGCCAGCGCAGCGTGCCATTTTTTTACAGCGAGTTCTGCTTCATTTCCTGCTTGTTGCACGTTTTGGAAGCGCTCGGCTATTTCTCTTAAAAGGACCAGGGTCGTGCTACGGGAAGTGAGCGAACGCAATTCGTGCTCCAGGTTCTCTCTTGTTTTGCCCGCAAGAAGTTCCTGATGTTGTTTTTGTAAACTCTGCAATTTCAAGCTGATTTGCGCAAGCGTCGGTGCAATTTCATTCAAGGAATGGTGAACATCACTCCGCTGTTTTTCAAGATGTGCAATATCATTGGAATAAAGGGCATACTCTGTGTCCGCCTCCGCATATTCCTTCCTCAAGACATCGATACGCGATAAGGATTTTGTAATCCCACCCCATTCTTTTTCAAGGTCTGCAAAGGCAGTATGGCGCTGCAACCATCCGTCGTTTTCAGAAATCTGAACCGCAAGTTTTTCCAAATCCTGCTCAATTTGGTGTAATTGGGCACTACTCTTTTTAAAATCTGCTTCAGCCTTTTGAAAGCTCGTTTTTCTTTCCTCAACAATTTTATTCCTATGATCAATGTCCTTGTCCAGGCCTTTGGTCTTTTCGATTAAAGGTTCATCCTGTTTCGCTTTCGCTTCTGCCGCCCTTACTGCCTCTTGTTTTTCCTGGAGCGTTGTGTGCAGTTTTTCCAGCTCCAAGCCTGTTGTTTTTGTGCGCTCACTGAGAACAGCAATTTCTTTTTGATTCAGTACTATTTGTGCTAACTTTTCTTCCAATACCAGGAATTCACCCTGTAGTGGCAATAGATCAAAATGTTTTTGCAGGCGATTCGCTTCCGGTTGAAATTCCAATTGTTGCGCCTTATTGGCTTCGATCTCTGCTGTAATCTCCTCGATTTCTGTAGTTAAATTATCCAGCTTAGCCAGCCATTCTTCCTGTTTTTGCAGTTGTAAAATATGCTGTTTCGCTTGTTTTATCTGCACGTGCAGATCATTTTGTTTTAGTGATAACCCGTTTTTTGCCTCGTCACTAAGGAGGCGGCTGGCATCAATTTTATTTTCCAAATCTGTTAGGTTTTGCTTTTCCAGTTTTTCGCGCTCAAAAGCATGTTTGGAGATTTCCGAATAAATTTCCAATCCTGTGATTTTTTCCAATAGCTCACCGCGCTCTTTTTCCCGTGCCTGCAAAAATGCTGCAAAATCGCCCTGGGCCAGCATCACTGAACGCATAAAACGGTCGCGGTCGAGGCCGGTTATTTCTTCAATTTTTACCGGGACTTCACTCGGTTTCAAATCAAAAAAAGTGTTTGATTGCACATCAAACAATTCCATCTTCACCGGCTGCAGTTTCCCCTCCGCTTGTTTTCTGGCGCGGTAAATGGACCATTTTGAACAGTAGAGTTCGCCACGAATTTCAAACTCGACTTCTGAGAAGCTCTCCGCTGTGTGACGCGTCATAATTTCCTCAGAACCCCGCTTACCGTATCGCGGTACTTCACCGTAAAGCGCAACAGTGATGGCATCGAGAATGGAGCTTTTGCCGGAACCGGTTGGCCCCGTTATGGCAAACAATCCGGCTTCGGAAAGAGGCGGTTTGGTGAAATCGATCTCCCATAGCCCGCGTAAACTATTGATATTGAGAAAGCTGACACGCCGTATTTTCATCGTGTTTTTTCCTCCTCCATGTCAGACAGCAATTCCGAAAAAAGCAGTGTCATCTCCTGTTGATCAGCCTCATCGAGATTCTGGCCCTCACAACGACGCGTGAAAACATCCATTACCTTCAATTCACTCAAATCTGCAATTTCCGTTTGTTCTGCCAGCGATGCCAAGGCGGAAGTATAAGTTGCACTGACTTTGAGTATCTGCAGGTTTTTATCCGCTGCAAAACTGCGTACCTGCTCGTCGGCATCCGGCGTGAATTTATCCAGTTCCAACTGCACTTCTGCCCAACATTGCAGCGCTTCGGGGCCATTTTCAAATAGTTCAAGTTCTGTCTGAACTTGTGCGATGCTGCCTTTAAAGCGACGTAAACGCCGCACAATGGGCACATCAATCGGGGTTATATTTAGTAGATTTTTCCCCTCAAATTCGATGAGCAAAACCTGTTTCTTATCATCGATTTCGCTGAAACTGAGGGGAACAGGTGATCCACTATAACGGATTCGCTCCTCTCCACCAACCTTTTGCGGCCGGTGTAAATGCCCAAGTGCCACATAATCAAAGGCCTTTGGGAAAGCGTCCGCAGTTATCTGGCCGAGATTACCGATATGAATATCTTTCTCTGAATCAGAAGTTCGGGCACCTGCGGCGTACAAATGACCGGTGGCCAGAAGTGGACAACCGAAGGGTAGATTTTCCTGAGCCATTTTTGCACAATCCGAATAATGTGTTGCGATGCCTTGTTTAATGCGTTTTTCCCGTTCTTCATAAAGCTCGCCGGCCACCGCATTGCGAATATCACGATCGCGAAGGTAGGGCACCGCACAGATGACCGCTTGACCAATTCCTGAATCATCCTTTACTTCAATTATTTCATCCTGTAAATTCTCTGTTGCTCCACCAATCACAGAAATATTGAAGCTTTGCAGTAATGCTCTCGGCGCATTGAGCGTGGAAACCGAATCGTGATTGCCGCCGATAATAACGGTCTGTTTGCAGTGAGTTTGGGTCAGGGATTTGAGAAAATTATAGTACATACGCAGGGCAGAATTCGGGGGATTGGCATTATCAAAAATATCGCCTGCGATCAGAAGAACGTCTATTGCCTGCTCATGAATAGTGTGCAGTAAAAAATCAAGAAACCGGCTGTGCTCCTCTTCCCTGTCCTTATCGCATAAATGGTGGCCGAGATGCCAATCGGCAGTGTGCAAAAAACGCATTCGTGAGTCCCCTCATGGGAAATTAACAGTTTTTTTGTTATCTTGATTTCATGCTGCACAGAGCTGTATTGAATCGAGTAGCATGAATAAGATGAATTTAATACAAATGCTAAATGATGCAACTGAATATAATTTCAGGATGACTCTCCAACAATGGGGCGTTTGTTTAGCAAATCCAATTAAAAAACACAACAAAACAGTTAGACTATGCAATTAAACCCGCTGGAATTTCTCGCAATGAACAATCCCCTGCGGCGAATGCACATGCGATTCGTCGAACTAAAGAAATTTCAGAAATTACTCCAAATTCATAACATCACACTACACAGAAAAATTATACTCGATGCTGCGTGTGGCTCCGGATACAGTTTGCAGCTCCTGCAAAAAGCATTTAATCCAAAATGTCTCATTGGTTTTGATATCATGCCCGAGCAGGTGCGCATTGCGAGACGATTCATGGGGGAAGCAGACTACTTTCTGGGAGATATAACACAATTGCCCCTGGTGACTACATGCTTTGACGCTGTTTTTGCCTTTGGTATAGTGCACCACGTTGAAAACTGGCACCAGGCACTACAGGAACTCTATCGCGTTCTAAAACCCGGGGGCTATTTGCTCATCGAGGAACCCGACCGTTCAACAGTAAAATTTTTTGGTAAATATTTACGGTTTGCTTTCCCCGCGCAGGGGCAATTTACATGGTATGAATTTGAAGATGCTTTTCGACAAACAGGATTTTTAAAAACCGCACACACCAATTTGTATTGCGATTGCTTTCGTTCGTATTTGCTGCAGAGACCACAGGTTGATTAAATTGAAGTGGCTATGTTAAAGAATTACACCATGAGTTATGGCCAACATGAAAAACAAAATTTAGTCTAACGCAGAGCCGCCGGGAAGCAGAGTTACGCAGAGGAAATATTTTTAAAAACTCTGCGAATCGCTGTGCCTTTGCGTTTCTGCGTTTTAAAAATTCCAATTATTTGGCTCGTAATTCAGACCCTTCCTTAAATGTGCGATTGAATTTGAAAAACCGTTTTCTACCACCCATTTTTATGGCGTTCATTTTATCACCTGAACCCTGATAGCATTAGATGCTTTTTCTCCTGAATTAAGGTCAGTAACAACTATTTTCAGCGAATATTCACCTTTCTCCAAATCCCCTAAAGCCAAATTATGAGACTCTGCCTGAATGGGATTTTGACCATTTTTTTGCACTTGGTCCCTATAAAAACGCTTCGTAACAGGCGTGCTCCCCAATAATCCGAACAGGCGTTTTTTCTCTTGTTCCTTCTCAACAATATATTCAGCCTGATAATTTGATTTTCCGTTCGCATCCAGGGATAAACGGTAGGTTTCAAAATAAACAAAGAAATTCTGCTCATTCTGTATTTTTCTGTTGGTTTTTGGTTTAATGAAATAGCCATTTTTAGTGAAGAGTCCATTTTCATCACTGGGGTGAATATCTAAAGCCAATTGAATATCGCTTAGATAAAGGCCGGTCGCAGGCGGGGATAGCAGCTCGAACTCCGTGCGAATTGTGGATTGTTTCTTACTGTTTGGATTTTCCAGTTTGAAGAACAGATTGTATTTCCCCGGTTTTAATAAAACATTCCATTGGCTGAGGAAAACACCGTTTTGGGATTCCTCCCCATTGCCTACATTTACCTTATGCCTTAAGGAATCATGCACTACCAGTTTGAAGTTTTCATCGAAAATCGCAGCTTCGCCAAGTAAAATAGTATATAAATTTTCCCCATATTTATCGTAGAACAAATCTCTGTTCCGGAGGGAATAATAAAATTCGGTACGTAAATCGCCATTCAAATCACTGAACCATGATCCACTCAATTCCAAAGGCAGAATTTCTGAAACATCAACAACACCAAAGCCAAATGTTTGCATAAGCGTATCAACGTAAGCCGCATGGGCCCGATCTTCTGCGATGAAATGCGCGTTGGCATAATCGGCTGCTTCAGCAGCGGAATATTGTTCTTGCAGGCGATAGACCCTTTCCTTGAAATCCTCATGTAATCCAGCGAGTTCCTCGTACAGGTGAAAACGCAAAGATGTTACTGTCTGCCCCGGATTACCACGGTTGAAAAATTCACGCCGCCTTTTGTAAAAAGATCCCAAAAGAGATTCCGCCCCATCCACCAATTTATAATCACCCACACCGCGTTCACGAATAAAAGTGAAATAGAGATCGGGATGCCTTTGTGTATAGAGCCAGATTTCATAAGGATAAATAGCATAGCCCATTTCCCCGGGCGTGCCGCTGTGGCTGGGATATATTTTCCATGGATTTCCCAGGCGAACAAAGATGTCGCCGCGCTCATCATAGCCTTTTAAGGAAGAATAAGTTGTAAATCGTTCTCTCGCTTCGGCTTCGCGCTGAAAAATGATACTAATTAACTCATTTTGTTCCGTGACCGGATTCGGGTCTTCCCGTCGTAAAAAATTATATAGCGTCTGCACCGGCTCCCCGGGTTTCTTATTTCTTGCCTTTTTAATTTGATCACGTTCGGATTCGTTTAGATTAAAGGAGACAACATCAACAAATCGTTGGAGAAGGTCGGGTTGATTTTGATAGGTAATATGCTGTAAAACCTCATACACCAGAGATGTAATCAGAGCTTCTCTCCCCTCAATGCGATTCTCCGCGTACATGCGGGCTAAATCAAAATTCAAATAATAGTCCGAAAGCCCTGCAGATTTTAAAGTATCGATTCCCTTTTCCAAAACCTCCACTGCGGCCATTTTTTTATCCTGCAATTCTAAAACACGACCGAGCTGTTGCCATGCGGATTTTCCCGATTTTTCCTGAAACAAAGCATTCTCTGCCAAAACGCGATGCAAATACTCTTCAGCCAGATCATATTCTTTTTTATCGATTGCTGCTAATGCCAGTTGGTAATCTTCCAGGCCAGTCTGGTATGCAGGCTTTTTTTCAATTTCTTCGAATGATTTTTCTTTAGCTGAAACAAAAAGAACAGGCTGCGCCAGGCAGAATAAAGTACAGATTAACATGGTCCACGTATTAAAAAATCGGATCACCATTTTATTTTTTCCTCTTAAAAAATAGCCCTGCTCCCACGGAGGAACAGGGCTACTGAAAGGAGATTACAACATGAGTATAATTTCTCGATAAAATGTTTCTCAAAATGACCAAACTGTGTAAAAAGACGGTTCAACCCGTCACTGAGATTGCGTGAAAAGACCTGGCTCAACCGGTTACTGAGCATGCCGAAGTGCCCGGATAAATCCAAACCTGTATCGACATGCTCAACTTTCGTAGATTGTCACACAATCCCGAGATCCTTTTGAGATTTGATTCCGACACTAATTCGGATCATTCTCATTCCTGTGGTAGAGTCCGAGAACACCAGGGAAATTCGTATTGGTATTCGCTTCATCAGCCGGATAGAGAAAACGTCGTGGAACTTCCCGGTTGCCCGCTGTTGTCAGTTCAGGATAACCCGTCCGCTTCCAGTCGGTCCAAATCTGTGGATTAAGGAACAGCGCTTTATACTTTTCGTTCATAATCGCCTTGAGCACATCATTGCCTGATATTCCCGTGTATTTCGGAATGCTGACGCCACCGAGATAATCTGCCCAGCGTGTCTCAATACCGGTAAGTGTAGCATTGAGCGTAGTAAGTGCTCCGCCTTCATTACTAGAATTGTATTGACACTCGGCAATAATGAACTGGTTTTCTTCCCAGGTCACCATGTCATAATGCCATGCGGCGTTGCCAAAAGTTTCAGGATTCATCCAAATAGCGCTCTCATTGTATTCAGCGTTCGCAGAGCCAACATATTCACCTGCACTATTGGGTTCAAAATAGAATCCCAAACGAGGATCATTGTTCGCTTTAAACATTTCAACAATGTTTGCTGCAACTCGAATGTATCCGTAATCTCTTTTAAACTGAACAAAAAGATTCTCTTCTCCGACAGCAACGCTGTGATATGCCTGCCAGTTCCCATCTGTGGAGCTGATTCCCTGCTGGGCTTCGGCAAGTGCCAGGGCATAGTTTCCGGGTTTGGCCTTCGCCCAATTGAGCAGGATACGGGCTTTCAACGTATGTGCGGCTTCGATCCATTTACCGACATCACCACCAAAAGCGAAATCGTAACTGCCATCAAAGTATTCCTGTCCGGCGACGAAATCAGCGATTGCTTCATCGATCAAAGCCAATACTGCGTCGTGCACAGCAGACTGCTTATCATATTTTGGAGCGGGATATTTACTCGGTTGTGCAGCTTGCGCATAGGGCATATCACCCCAAACATCGGCGGCTGTGGCGACGACCAGCGCTTCGCACATTTTTGCAATGCCGGCCACTGTTCTTAATTTATTCTCAGTAGCACGCGCTTCGATTTCGTTCATGTCGATCAAGCCGCCTTCCATATAGACTTGACCCCAGGCACCGTCGAATTGCTCCGCAGTAATTTCGTACACTTCAAAAGAATTATATTGTTGTTGAACACCAGCAATATGTTGCATCCATAAACTGGCAAAAATACCGATATCGCCTTCAACAAAACCATTAGTCACCATCTGAGTACTCGCCAGAAGCGATAACAATGGTGCATCGGTCGCGCGGTTCGGGTCGCTGTCAAGGATTCCACCTTCCAGGAATTTATCGCAGCCAACCATAAAACCGGCAAGCAAAAGAATCAAAACGAGACTTAAAAGTTTCTTTAAAATCATGATTTCACCTCCTGGTTTTAATAGTTAACTCGCAGTGTGAATGTATAGACCCGGGTCTGCGGGGCGTTGTAATAATCAACCCCTCGGATATTGGACGCCTGGGAACGGTTCGAATCGGGCGCCCAACCGGTGTAATCTGTTTTTGTAATCAGATTACGTCCACTCAACCGCAAGCTGACATCCTGAAGGCCGTATTGTTTAATAAAGTTAAAGCGTAAAGGATAGGAAACAGAGACCTCACGCAGTTTTACGAAACCTGCGTCTTCAATAAACTGAAATCCATCGCCGCCGGAAAGTCCACCCAATCCTCTAAACCAGGTTTGATCATAGACAAAATCGTTCCCGACGCCATTCGTCGCGCCAGGACCAACAGCCTTTTCGCCGTGTATAAACCAGTGATTGATCGGTCCTTCTGTGTCGCGGACTTCCGTATCTTCATGGACTCCATACTGGTAATTTTGTCCTTTACCTCGGTTTTCCATATAACGTTTGTATACGATGTCAACCAGGGTTGAAATCGTAAATTTACCGAACAAGGTGAATTCATTACGAATACTTCCGGTCCATTTTGGATTTGGTGACCATGGAGTAATTAAATCGACAGGAGCTAAAATAGGTTTACCATCGGCGCCGACATAGACGTCATTCTTATTCCATTGGCCTTTGTATTCTTCATCGATGTTTGTTTCTGCAACACCGTCTCCGTCAAGGTCAAGCATTAATCCATGGCCAAAACGCACCCAGGATTGCGCTCTGTAAGTTCCCAATGCATAACCTGGAATGGCATAGGATGAACCGCCAAAGTATTCCCAGTCAGCACCGGCTAAATCGATGACCTTGTTTTTGTTGCTGGCATAGATGATCCCCATATCCCAGGTGATGTTGCGTTTTTTAACAGGTGTTAAGTTGAGCGATAATTCCAATCCTTTATTGGTGAGAATCGCTCCATTCGCCGTTTGCGAAAAGGAACCGGTCGAAGGCGCAACATTCAGATCCAATATAACATCGGTTGTGCGCTGATCATAGTAGGTCAACTCCATACCGAGACGGGAATTCAGGAATGACATATCGAGGCCATATTCGAATTCGCGAGTCCGTTCCGGTTTAATGTTATCGTTACCGAGATTGGTGCTGTGGCGGAATCCGGCTTTGCCACCATAGGTATTTTCCAGCGCCGCGCTTGTAAATTCGCCGAAACCTTCTGCGCCAGCCTGATACGCAGAGATGGTGGTATAGACGCCGGGCTGCACACCGGCAACACCATAGGCAAAACGAACTTTCCCGAAGTTCATGTAGGGAACAGGTTTAAACTTGGTAAATTCCCAGGCGGCACTTGCTTTCGGGTACCAGTGGCGTTTCTGCGAATTGCCAAAGGTTGATGAGCCATCGTTCCGAACAGCGGCGGTTAAGTAGACCTGATCATACAAGTCAAAAGTCAACTGGCTAAAATAGGACTCGATATTACGCTGCCATTCGTACTCGCTGGAAGTGACACTTACAGTGTTATCGAGTTGATCAAATCCACTTGCAACGCCCATATCGGTACCTATTAAAATAGATTCCAGATTTCTCCGCATATTCATATTATGCCCAAGCATCAGGGTACCGTCAATAAATTTCCATTTATTGAGGAATCTATCTCCCTGGATAGTGGCGACGAGGTTGGCGTCGATTTCATGCATATAATCGGCGCCGCGAATAATCCTGCCCGTAGCTTCTCGCGAAGAACTTGGAGGCAGAATTTCCAATTTTTTATCGGTATAATAGTCGGAGCCGACGTGGTATGACAGATTTGCCCACTTGGTCATATCATATTCCGCCTTGACGTATCCCTGCACACGATCAATTTCATTGGGATTGCTGACTTCATACATTGACCAATACGGGTTATCGTATCCTCGGGTGACTCTTAATTCCGCAGCGGATGGGTAGCGGTAAGAGCGGTGGTATCCCGTCTCAGGACTAATATAAGGCCAGTTATTGAAATCAGGTGGGGTTCTTAGCGCCCCGATTGTAAGACCGCCTAAATTGTCCCCACGCTGGATATAGTTGGCATTGACATTGGAGTACATGACATTGCCAATCAATTTCAACTTATCAGTGATGACCTGGGTTCCTTTCAGACGTGCGGAAATCCGCTCGTAATCTGAACCGGCTATCCAGTGGCCCTTTTCAAAATAATGCCCTAATGAAAGATAAAACGTTGTCAAATTATTTCCACCGGAGATGGAAAGATCGTGACTGTTAATATAGCCACCATCAGAGTATTCCGTGCTATGGTCCCAGGTTTCTGTTGTGGGTTGACTGGAGTCATACCATGGTGCGCCGGGCACGTTTAATTGTGGGCCCCAGGTATAGGCAGTTGTTGCACTAAATTTGCCTTTATCGCCATGGCCGTACCAGTTCTGTAAAGGATAGCTATTATCCATTTCAGTTGTGCCAAATTGGTATTTATAGCTGATCGTGGTCTTTCCCGGTTTACCGGATTTTGTTGTAATCAAAACGACGCCGTTGGATGCGCGCGATCCATAAATCGCCGCCGCGGCCGCTCCTTTGAGAACTTCGATGGATTCAATATCCTCCACGTTCAAATCACTGGCGCGGTTTGACGTTTCTGCGCCACCGCTCGTGGTCGTGCCACCAACACCGGCGTTACCTAAAGTGTGAACCGAGTTGTCAATCGGAACACCGTCGACGACGAACAGCGGTTGCGTGTCGCGGTCAATGGAAGCACCGCCACGAATTCGAATATAAGAACTTGTGCCGGCCTCGCCGCTTGTTTGCATCACCTCAACGCTTGGCGCTTTACCAGCGAGGGACTGCACAACATTTGATTCGTTGGATTTAGTGATTAGCTCAGGCTGAACTTTGGAAACAGACATACCCAATTTTCTTTTGATCTGCGTGCCACCAATACCGGTTACAATGACCTCTTCCAGTTGAAGCACGTCCTCCTGCAGTTCAAAGTTCTGGGTTATCTTCCCGCCCGAAAGCGTAATTTTTGCTGATTTTGATGTGTAACCAATAAAACGTCCAGTGAGTGTAACTTCCTGGCCTGTGGCTGGTGCGGTAAAATTAAAAAAACCATCAACATCCGCAGCAGCTCCGAACGTAGTTCCGGTGATAAAAACGTTTGCTCCAACGAGCGGATTGCCTACTTCATCCGTGATCCGGCCATTAATGGTGGTGAGTTGTTGGCCGAGGATAAATCCCGGAAGCAATAGAACCACGAACGCTAAGATTAAAGAAAGTTTTTTTGTCATTACTTTCTCCTCCCTCATGTGATTAGGTGAATTTAATTAACAAGATAAATGTCCTGCAAGTAATCTCCTGAAATACTGTCTTCTCTCCTCTAAATTTTAAATGACAGCGCAACTCTGGTATGGCAAGTGAGACTTCTTTTTTTTATTTCCTCCTTTCGTCTCCTACATTTTGTGGAATTATGGTTCAATTTGTATTCCTACTTCATAATTTTCTAAAACGAATGCATCACCTCCGCTTCAATTATTTTTTACCAATTGCCGTATTTAGTGTATTTAATTTTTAAGTTTTTCTGCCTTATTTCGATTCTCCACTGCCAGTTTATTCTCACCAGCAAGGGCATAAGCACGCGCTAACCCGTCATATACCTTCCATGATGAAGGATTTTCGGAAGCGTAAATTTGGAATACGGATACAGCTTGCTTCGCTTTATCGATGTCGATAAGTTCATTTCCCAAATCTGCAAGCTCGTTCTCGTCCAAATAATAAGTGCCGCTATCGGCTATCAATTGATTGAATTGTTTATTCAATGCAATTTCATCCTGGTTTATAAGATTGTTTGACAGCCGTTCAACAATTGAAATTTTAGGGGTTTGAAAAGGCTGGTTATAAAGAATTTGTTCTGCGGCAATACGAATTTGTTTTATATAAGCGATTTGGTGGTTATTGGTCAGGATAATAATAGTTTTATCTTCGTCGATAAAACGTTTAATATAATTTAAATATCCCCCCCATGTACCTGTATGGAAAACCGCTTTCTCACTTTCATCATTTTCAATAATATGCCAGCCAAATCCATAATCCGTTTGCAGGTTCGTTGTTTTCATCGGCGTAAAAGCCTCAACCAGTGTAGCTTTTGACACGAGTTTTTCTGTATATAAAGCCCGGTCCCATTTATAGAGATCAAACGTGGTTGAACTCATGCGTCCGGGTCCAAAACGACCGCTTAGATAATAAACATAGGATTTTGACGGGATATCATCAGTGAGTAAATATTTGGAATCACTTAAAGAGTACATGTATCCAAACGCGTAGTTATCAATTTTCTTCACAGCTTCCTTGGTGTAAATAGCCGTGTCGACCATTTGCAACGGGATAAAGATATTTTCTTTTAAAAAGCGATCGAAAGGCATTTGAGAAACAGTTTCAACAACTGAAGCCAAGAGCACATAACCGGTGTTTGAATATTTATAACTTTCTCCAGGATTGAATAAAACGGGTGGATGGAATTTTGCGAGCATCGATAAAATATCTGCATTGTCTGCAATTTTTGTTTTATCCCAATGCTGCTCAAATAATTCCTGATAATCAGGCAAGCCGGAAGTGTGTGAGAGCAAATGACGGATAGAAATATTCTTGTATGGCAATTGAGTGGGCAAATAGCTGTTCATGTCATCCTCGTAAGCTAATTCACCTCTTTCCTTCAAAATCATAATTGCCATAGCGGTGAATTGTTTTGACAAGGAGGCAAGCTCAAAAACCGATTTGGTTGTCAATTTTTTCTTTTTTTCAAAATCCGCATAACCAAAGGCTTTGTGAAAAATGATTTGATTTCCCTCAGCGATCAGGACGTTTCCATTAAATTGGCCGCGGTCAGATAATTCATGAAAAAATGAATCGAATGTCGCAACTTTATTATTATCCGGACCACAACTGAGCATAAAAGCATTAAATAGGAGAAGAACATGGATTGTTGTATTTTTGAGCAATCTATTTGTTCTCGTCATTCTTTAAACCTCAAGTTGCATTCATAATTTTTTTCTAATTGGATCCAACCTGGTTTTCTTCAGCGCTGTGTATCGTTATAAATCCAGTCTCACCTTCAATTTCCATTTTCGTATTGAGTTCCAATGAACGATTTTGAATATCTTTCAACAAAGTATCCGCCCTCGTGCCGGTCAGGACATACGGTTGTGTCACATCTTCCCCTTCACCGGCAACAGGAATAACTTCCAGCCTGGTGATTCCCTCTGGAGTAAGGGTCATTTTTACCAATAGGTTATCACCCCAGTAAGTGTGATTATGACCAAAGATCAAGTTCCCCAGAGAATAAATTATAGGTTTGCCTTTGTAAATCTCTATTCCTCTCGGCACATGGGGATGATGCCCGATAATCGCATCGGCTCCGGCATCGAGTATTTCATGGGCAAACTCACGCGCCGCAGGATGAATTTCCCGCTTATTTTCTAAGCCCCAATGGAAAGATAGGAGGACAAAATCGACCTTATCCCGAACACTTTGAATATCCGCTTTCATTAAAAATGGATCCAGCGGTACAGCACCGGATTGATCTGGAAGCGCAAAACCCAGCGGAGTAATAGTGGGATTAACGCCATAGGTGTAGGCAAAAAAGGCGAGTTTAATCCCATTTTTAATAAAAATGAAGGGTTTGCGCGCTTCCTGCAAATTTTCACCTGTTCCTATCGACGCAAGCCCAGCCTTTTTTAATGTCGTGTAAGTATCACGGATCCCCTCGCCTTCGCAATCAAATGCATGATTGTTGGCTGTTGATATCACATCAACGCCGCCGTAAAGCAAACCTTTGGCAAAATGTGTTGGCGTTCGAAACGAACCGCTATTTCTGGCGAAATCTGATAAAGGCGTTTCCAAATTTACAAATGCAAGATCAGCGATTTTAAGAGTGGCAGCGATTTTTTTAAATGGGTAAATCGCCTCATCATCTTTATTGTCGAATGACAATGGATAGAGAATGGAATTAATGTGATGGCTCGTCGAATCAATAAGTTTTTTCTCAAATTTTTCTTCAATATGTTTAATGCTTTGGTCTGTCGCAATAAACGGCAACCGGCGCCATTTGTCTTCACGATACAACTTCGAATCGTTCTTAGTACCAAAATAGATTCCAGGGGCTTTTACGTCGCGGCACCATACGACATCCCCACCAGCTATTACCGTCACTTCCTTTTTCGGTTGCTGGGTTTCAGTACACGCCAGCATAAACACAAATCCAAAAACAAAACGAATATAAACTGGTATTGATAGATTGAACATGGAACCCTCGCTAAGCTTAATACATCGTCTGATTCGCGGGCTGGATACGCATGAATGAAATATATCGTTTTATTCATCTATAGTAAAATAGAGACAAAAGTAATACCACTATAAAACAATAATATTAATTTTATTATAATTAACAATTTAAATGGACAGCGTTTATAAAAGATTGGCATAAAATGTGATTTACATGTCACGAATGTTAAAAACAACGTGATACATAAATCACGCTAAGTGTCAGTATTATAAAAAAGATGAGAATGTGATGGATGTACACTGGGAGGGTAATTATTTCTCTGATTTCAATTGATAACGTTTAATTTTCCGACTTAGGTTTTCACGGGATTCTCCAATTTTTTCTGCTATTTTTGTGATGTTGCCATTGTAAAGATGCAGGTAGTGCTTAAGAAAATTCGTCTCAAAATTTTTCACAACAATATCTCTTGCATCCTTTAAAGGGAGTTTGTACAAAGCCATTTGCTGTGAATTATCCTCTGATTTTATGGATATTTCTTCAAAATGCAGGTCCTCTGCTGTTACTTCAAAACCGGGATAGACGACATACAATCTTTCAAGGAAATTTCGCAATTGCCTGACATTACCGGGCCATTCATATTCAGACATTTTCTGAATCGCTGACTCCGAAAAAGTTAATGTTTTTTCTTTCTCGTTTTCCAATTTGTTCTGAAAATACTGTATTAATAATGGAATGTCTTCCGGTCGCTGTCTTAAAGGAGGAAGATGAATCGGAATGACGTTCAAACGATAATACAAGTCTTCACGAAACAATTTCTTTTGAACCATCTCCTCCAGATTCTGATTTGTTGCGGCAATAATGCGCACATTGGAATATATGGAATCACTGCTGCCGATGGGGGTAAAGGTTTTTTCCTGCAGGTAACGCAACAATTTATTTTGCAGATTATACGGGAAATCTCCTATTTCATCCAAAAACACGGTGCCCTTATTGGCACGCTCCAATTGCCCGATGTGTTTTCTAACAGCGTGTGTAAATGCCCCTTTTTCATGCCCAAAAAGCTGACTTTCCAACAAGGATTTCGTGATATTACAAATATCGATTATCATTAATTTGTTCGTACTACGCGTCGGACTGTTTGCGTGTATCAGACGGGCGATAAGTTCTTTACCGGTGCCACTTTCACCGGTTATCAGAACGGTGGATTCATTATCTTCACCAATCCTTTTTACATCTTCCAGAATAGTTTTTATTATGGGGCTTTCACCAATAAATTCATCCGGTTCCAGAAGATTTTTTACCCGTTTTTTTAAATCCTTTACTTGCTCTGTCAACTGCTTATTTGTTAAACTAAGATTACGGGTTTCCAGAAGGCGTTTTACCTTCAGGATGATTTCATCCTGGTTGAAATCTTTGGAAATAAAATCTTCAGCTCCTGCCTTCATCGCCCTAACAGCGCTTTCCAAGGAACCAAACGCGGTTACAACCAGAACCGGAATCATCGGATATTTTTCAGTCACTACTCTGGTAAAATTTAGTCCCTGCTCTTCTTTTGGTAATCGTAAATCCGTTATCACAAGGTCGAATTCATGTTGTTTCAGTTTTTCTTCCGCCTGTTCTTTGGATTCTGCAACATGAATATCTTTGGTAATTGATTCCAGGAAAAAGCATAAACCATCCCGAGCGGTCTGTTCATCATCTACAACTAATATTTTGCTCATTGTTCAAAATTATCCTGAACTAAGGGTAATTGGATTGTAAACCTGGTTCCTGTTTTCATATTACTTTCTACGCTAATACTCCCCCCATGATTTTGAATTATATTTCGAGTAATTGTTAATCCAAGACCACGCCCATTTCCATGCGTAGAATAAAACATATCATAAATTTTTCCCAATTTCGCATCGGGAATGCCATTGCCTTCATCAATCACATCAATACAGATTTTTTTATCGCGACTATTCACTTTGGAACTCAACTGAACAGGCTTAGAATAATTTGATGCTTCAAACGCGTTTTCGAGTAAATTCTCAACGGCGTGCTTCAATTGGACCGGATTCCCGTGAATGCCGACGACGTGTTCATCCAAAGCTATCACAATGGGTGGATACTTTTTTTTCTTATAGGATTTGGCAATATTGACAATCAAATCATTGATATTAACTTTAATTTTTGTTTGGTGTGAATAATTCACCAAATCAAAACCATGAAGCAGTGTTTCTTTCAATTTTAAAATTCCCTGGGATAATGCTTGGATGTATTTATTTCGCCGGTCATCCCGGGATGTTTTCTTTTCCAAAGTCTCAATAATCATTCGCAGGCCGTCGATGGGATTTTTCAAATCATGCATCATGTCCCCTGCGTACATTCCAATCGCTGCCAATTTTTGCTGCTCATGGTAATCATTAATCATGCGAATATTATGAATGGCATTGGCAAATTGCTGGGACAGAAAATTCAAGAGGGAGATGATTTGTTGATCGATATTGTCCCTGTTTTCTTTTCCCGCGATGACCAACAATCCATACATTTCTTTTTTTCTCACCACAGGATATAAAAGCGTCTCTTCACAATACGATTGACCATCAGTCAAAAGATTACAGGCTATTTTTCCGGTTACTGGGGACAATTTTTTTAATAGTCGATCAAGATCGCTTTGTTCCATTTTTATGGTGTTTTTATAGTCTGTAAACGAGTTATCCTCTTTTCTCAAAATCAAATTATTACTTGATTTATCATAGGAATAATATGTAAGCTGGCTGTAATTGCATATGCGTCTTATCGTTTTCAAAACAAGTGCGATTGCTTTCTCTTCATCGATCAACCGGTTGAGGGAATTTGCCGTTTCCTGAATTTTTTCTCTGGCGAAATTGAGTCGAAGCGTCGACTTACGCAATTGCTCGTTTACTGAAACCAAAATAAGCAAAGCAAATGAGATAACACCAAATGGAATGATATGGTGGTACGGGTGTGTGACATCAATAAAATAAAAGGAAAAAAGTGGATAGAATAATACCAAAACCAATACATAGATAGCAGTTTTTGTTGAATGCCAATGGTAACGCTTTTCAATAAATCTTACACTGCCCAAAATACTTAATATAAAGACCAGGAGCTTAATTATCTCATAAGGCACTTGTGGTTGATGAAGAAATTGAAGCGTGGCGCGGCTTACCTCGTAAGCGGTGCGAACCACAAAGTTGGCCTGCTGTATATCGAGAGTAGTACCCCGGGATACATTTTCAAAAACCTCTTCGTGCCCATTGAGAAAACGTACCTTAACCGTTACATTATCATAATCCGCCAATCCAATGTGTTGGGTGGTCCAATTTTGTGAGGACAAACCATTGGATGCGTTGATTTCCCGGAATGCAACTAGGTTATTTTGTGACACTACCGAATCGCGCGCCCAAACCCAGATTTTTGCCCCAAGTGATTCATAGGTGTCCAGCGTTCCGGTCATTCTGATAAGTAAAAAATTGCTGTCATTGGTGGTGTTCTGTAAAAGTGGTGACCAATAGTCCCTGTTTCCCACAAGCAAATCCAAATCCCCATCTCTGTCAATATCTGCTATCGCTGTTCCGGAATTGAAACCACTTAAATATTTATCCTTTGCAAGTATCAAATCCCTCGATCTTTCGCAAAAAGACTGGCGATTCTCATTCAGATATAAAAAATCATTTCCAAACCGGCTCACAAACAAGTCGACATCACCGTCGTTATCAAAATCTCCGGCTGCGCCTGAATAACTTCGTCCTCCCTGCAAAACATTCCATTGGTTCGACAGATTTTGAAATTCCTTCGAATTATCATCAAAAAGCAGCAAGGCGTCCGAACCGTTTTCCGTACAAACAAACAAATCATTAAAACCATCGGTATTAAAATCTGCCACAGTTACAGAATTCACCAAACTAAAGTCGATATTCTCCGAGCAAGGCAATGTTTGTTTCCGATAGTTTGAGTTCCCATCATTGAACAACAAAACAGGTTTTATTTGGTGGTAAAACACCAACACATCTGTATGGTAATCAAAATTAAAATCTGCTGCTACAAGTGCATGCATCCCACTGATTGGCAAATTCAAGTTTTGCGTATTCTGTTCAGTGAAAGTGCCATATTTTTGATTCAGAAATAACCGTAGTCCTTTCGATTCATCGGCAAACACCATATCCGGATAGCCGTCTTCATCAAAATCGGCAAACGCACCATCGAATATATTTAAATCCGCAGGGAAACCGGATTGCAGTGTCGTATTCTCAAAAATTGCATTTCCATTGTTCATAAAAAAACGGGAAGTCTTCCGTAAGCCGGCTAAAAACAAATCGGTATTCCCATCTCTGTTAAAATCTGCTGCCAGTGCTCCCTTTTCGATTTTCGGTACGGTCTCTGTGTAGCGCATATCCACATTGCCACCGGTGCCAGCTTCAATAACAAATTCGTTGTAATTCCCACTGCCATCATTCAGCAATAAATGGTTCAAATTACGAGAACAGGTCAAATAAACATCAGCAAAATCATCTCTGTTATAGTCCGCAAAAGTAACAGCTTCCACATCCGTAATTTTGTCCATCAAATTTTTGCCATATTTGACCTGGTCATAGAATAAAAATTCAGGATCCTTTTGTGAAATTGGTTCTGCGTCCAATCCGAATTTTAGAATTGTACCCCAGGCTCCAACCGCCCAGCCATGTTCTTTATCAATCATCTCCAGATCATGCAGCATCGCCTGGGTGGGGGAGGTGATTTGCTGCCAACTTTTACCATTGAAAAACAGGATTAAACCATGTTTCCCAACGGCAAATCCGTAATCAGGCGTCACCATATCAACTGCCCAAATAGTTTCCTTTGTAGGTGTAGGGACTAAATTTATTTCGCCATTTTGATAATGCAAAATTGTTCCATGATTGCCAACAAACCAGCCGTCATCGGATGTAAGAAAATCCATGTCCCGGATCATTTCAGAGGTCGGCGATTTCAGGATATGCCACTCATGGTCCTTGCGCAATATCGTTCCACCTGCTCCTGCAATAAAGATTATTTCAGGCGAAATAATCTTTACTGTTCGATAATCACCGGTTACAGGCAAATAAATCGTTTCCCATTCTCCATTTGTGCATTGAAATACACCATCACCGACAGCAATGCCTAAGTTCTTGTTATAAAAATCAATTGCACGAATCTTTGCCGGAAAAAAGGATGGTTCAGCACGCCATTGCTGATTTATGTGTGGCAGCATAAGATAATGTCTCGTTTGCACATTGTTAACACCAATCCAACCCACATTTGCGTCAAGCACCCGGATAGGCAAAATATCACCCCAGTCGGTGTTTGAAGATTCACTATTGTTTGTGAAATCAGTGTAGCGTTGTTCCAACCGGTATAAGGAGTCGGTAATTGTCCATTCGTGTCCATCGTATTTCAGGATCAATCCATCATAGGAAACCGCCCACCCCAATTCATTTGAAACCATATCAAGTCGGGAAAAATTCTGTCGTGTCGGGGATGGAAAAATCCGCCAGTCTTGCGCAATAAGACTGGAAAAATGGATCGCAAGGAATAAGGAGATAAAAATGCGCGTATGGCAATTCATGGGATTCGTGCCACTTAACATGAGTAGGATTGATTTCATTAAAATTAGAAAATGAATTGGAAACAAACAAGAGAGTTTAAACCAGGATAAAAATTTGGAAATGGGTTTTTATCAAGAATGATCGCTATTGTACCCTGCACTAGCTGGAAAATACGCATTGATCACAAGTGCTGGTCATTCAATACAATTGCATAGTATCTGGCTTTAACCAAGAAGACTCTTTGCAAAATGAGTATAATTTCCATATTTTCCGCGATGCAAAAATTCAAGGCACTAAAAATTTTCCGCGACGCCTACTCCGGACATCCTCCCGAGATCTGGACGCTTGCCGTACTCACGCTGATCAATCGCATTGGTACAATGGTCATTCCATTTCTCACCGTCTATCTGACAACGGTATTAGGATTCTCGCTCAAACAAGCTGGAATTCTCATGGGATCCTTTGGATTTGGTTCCTTTGCCGGCTCTTATTTGGCTGGGAGACTGTGTGACAGAATCGGTGCGAATAGCGTAATTTTGATGAGTCTTTTTGCAAGTGGTATTTTATTGATTTCATTACAATTTGCTGATACTTTCACAAGTTTACTCCTAATCATTTTCATAACGGCAACCTTTGGCGAAGGCTACAGGCCAGCACTCATGGTGTCTGTTGCGGATTATGTACCAAAAGCGGAAATGGGACGGACTGTTTCTTTTATCCGGCTGGCAATCAATCTGGGAATGAGTGCATCCCCCGTCATTGGCGGATTTGCTGCTGTACACCTTGGATACAAATGGTTATTCTGGATTGATGGTGTGACGTGTATCGCGGCGGCAAGCTATTTTATGTGGGCAAAAAAACATTGGCGTGAAAAACCTGACGTTCAGCACCAAAAACATGCAGCTCAAATTTTATCCGAGGCGCTTCCTGCACACAAGAATCGAGAATTTATACTTTATCTGGCATCAACGCTTCTGGCCGGGATTGCGTTTTTGCAGTGGTTTCACAGTGTGCCGGTATTTCTTAAAACAGTTTGGCATTACGACGAACAACTTATCGGTGTACTTCTGGGATTTAATGCTGCAATGGTGGTGCTCATCGAAATGCCAGCAATTCATGCATTGGAAAAAGCCGGCAAAGTCAACTTCACGCTCCTTGTGGGGCTGGCCTGCACCGCAGGATCGTATCTGTTTTTTCTGCTGCCAAAAGCCCTATTTGTGTGTTATGTCTCCATGTTTTTCTGGACACTCGGTGAAATATTTTTCATTCCGCTGAATAATGCAAATGCATTAAACATGAGTCCGGCAGGGAAACGCGGCCAATACACGGCCTGGTATTGGATGGTTTGGTCACTTGCCAATATTCTTGGACCAACATTGGGATTAGGCTTAGCTGATGAGTTAGGATTTGAAATTTTTTGGGTGTTAATTACCGGTTTAGCGCTCGTAAGTCTGACGGTTTATCAACCTTTATTAAAAAAGATCTCCGAACAAACGTAAAATTACTCATCCCATCGATTTGCTAACCAGGTAATGACAAAAATAATTATCGTCAACATCACACCGTAAGCTGCAGCAGTGCCCAGGTTGAGCAATCGCATTTCATTTAAAATCGCCATGGAAATGGGTCGGTTTGTGAAGGTATAAAGCAGAATACTGGAAACAAATTCGCCCAATGACATGACCATTGCCAGCAAAACCCCCGCCATGACGCCCGGCCGAACAGCAGGAAATATGACTTTCCGAAAAGTAAGCCATGCAGATCCTCCCAGGCTTAATGCGGCTTCTTCCTGAAAAGGGTCCAAGCGACTGAAGGCTGCATGCGCAGCACGGTACACGATTGGCAAGTGACGAATAAAGTAAGCTAAAGGCAAAATCCAGAAGGAACCGACAAGAATCGCACCGGCGGTGAACCAATGACCGGTATTAAAAACAACAATTAATGCAATGGCGACTACTGTACCAGGAATTGCCCACGGGATCATGATCATCACTTCAGCTACCCGGCCTGCCCGCCAGCGACGCTGCGTTATCCAAAAGGCTGCTGCTAGAGCAATTATGAAATTCATCGTTGTCGCGAGAACAGCCATCATTGAACTGTTCATGATTGGTTCACTCACCTTATGATTGAAAAAAAGTGAGGTGTAATTCGCCAATGTGAATGTTTCAGGGATGATTTGACTTGTCCAACTTCCATTTTGTGCGAAGGAAAGTAAAAGCAATGTCAGATGGGGAGAAGCCAAAATGAGACTAACGACAACCGCAATGAAAAGTGCTATTCTTCGATAAAGAACACGTTGAATTGGTCTTGGAGGTAAAGGAACGCCTTTCTGCCCGGTACCACTGGCTTCGCTTTCGGTTTGCAGATTGAGAAATAAAAATAGCAAAGAGATTACTCCCAGCATGACTGATTGGGTCATTGCCATGGGCATGTCCCCTTGCAATTTGCTGTTGTAGATTTCAACAGTGAGCACACGGTATTCACCACCAAAAAGAAACGGTGCACTGAAAGATGCCATGCTGATCATAAAAACAAGGATAGCTGCCGAGCTGATTGCCGGGCGCAATTGCGGGAAAATGACACGTGCTAGAATTGTGAAATAGCTTGCGCCGAGACTTTGTGCCGCCTCGATTGTTGCACCATCCATGCGCTGAAAAGCAGCGCGTGTGAAAAGGAAAAAGTAGACATAAAAACTATAGGCATGTATAAATATGATCGCACTCAAACCTTCCAAATAGAATGGCGGTGCTGATAATTCGAAGGCAAATTGCAAAAATCTGGGAATAATCCCGCTTTCACCCCAGAGAAAAACAAATGCGACAACACCAACAAGTGGAGGCAGAACAATCGGCAATGTTGCGACTGCAGAAAGGAACGATTTTGCCGGCAAATCGACTCGCTCAAACAAAAACGCCAAACTCACACCAATAATGCCGGCAAAAAAAACGCTTGCAACAGAAATCCACACGCTTCCCCAAAGTGCATCGAGAAAGGGAGCATTCCAATTCCAAAAGTGAAGATAATTTCGAAGTGATCGTCCGCCATCGACTACTGTGCTGCGATCGAGCAAGTGCAACAAAGGGTACACAACGGTGATCCCAAGGATGAGTAAAACAAACCAGCGCAGGGGATAAAAATTTGTTTTGTCACTAATGGATAGTGCTCGTTTTTGTTCGCTATTTTGCACGATAGCTAAATCAGAAAATGGTTAGTTTCTCTGGTGGTAATTTAACAGGGATTGTATCCCCTATTTGAATTTTTTCACCCGCATTTTGGAAAGAGACGACCGCTTCGATTTGCAACTCATCCGCTCTTAGGACCAGTTCTTCAAATGCACCTGTGTATGTTACTTTGCTGACTTCACCAACGAAATTTGGCTCTCTTGCGTATAATTCCACATGATGAGGGCGAATCCCCAGTGTTATTTGGGTGCCGGCTTTAATTTCATTGTTGTTTATTTTGATTTGTCTATCTCCCGGCAGTCGAACCAAACCCGGTTCTACAACATTTGCCTGAAAAAAATTTGCCCGACCTAAAAAGGCCATAACCTCCCTTGAAACGGGTTGATTAAAAATTTCACGCGGCGTACCAATCTGCTCGCATTTTCCATTAAAAAACACGGCCATGCGATCACTTTGTGTCAGTGCTTCCTCCTGGTCATGAGTCACATAAAATGTTGTGATGCCAAGTTTTTTCTGTATTGAGCGAATACGTTCCCGGGTTTCAACACGCAATTTAGCATCAAGGTTACTGAGGGGTTCATCCAGTAATAGGATTTGCGGCTCGACGACCAATGCACGCGCCAGAGCAACACGCTGTTGCTGCCCACCGGAGAGTGCACTCACTGCCCGATTTTCCAATCCAGACAGATCGACTTGCGCCAATGCCCGTGAAACCCGCGAAGCGATTTCGTGTTTTTCAACGTTTCGAGCCCGGAGTCCAAAGGCAACATTCTCCCCGACAGAAAGGTGGGCGAATAAAGCATAATTTTGAAAAACCATGCCTACATTTCTATGCTGTGGTTTTGCGGTCGTCACATTTGTGTCATTAAAAAAAATTGATCCTGCGGAAGGTGTTTCAAATCCAGCAAGCATGCGCAGGGTTGTTGTTTTACCGCAGCCACTTGGACCGAGTAAACTGAAGAACTCCCCTTCTTTTACTTCAAAACTGACATTATCCACAGCTTGGACTGTATCAAAAGCTTTGCTGACATTTTGCAGGCGAACACGGGCCATAATTATTTTCCCCGATTGCGAATTTGTTCATCCCAGTAACGCATCCATTCGTTGCTTTTTTCAGCGAATAGCTTCCAGTCCATAGGAATCGCTTTGATCGGTTCCCGCATCCATTCAGGAAGGCTTTGCATGTCAATATCATGCCGGGCGGGAATACGGTAATATTTATGTGCCTGTTGAATCAATGCGTCCTTTGAGGTAACAAATTCATAGAATTTTTGTGCTAACTGCTGGTGTTGTCCCCCACGAACCAAAGCGATGCAATCGGTGACAATAACTGTCCCGCTTTTCGGCATGATATAATCGAAAGGATAATTGTTCACATTATGCTGTAGCATGATGTCAGGCATGTTCCAGAGCGTCACCTCACTCTCACCTCGCGCGAGTTTAATATAAAGCATAGTCTGGTCCGCGGCGTAGCTGTGCGTGTTTTCATCCAGTTTTTGCAGCCAATTAAATCCCTCCTCTACTGTACCACCACGCCGTAATGACTCCGTGATACGTGAAACAAAAATAGCTCGCATCGTGCCACTTGCGAGTGGACTGCGTATAACGATGCGATCTCTCCATTGTGGTGTGAGCAGGTCATCCCAATCTTGTGGTGCAGATTCTTTGCTGAGCTTTTCGCTATTAAACGCTATGACTTCCGGTGTAAGGAATGTTCCATACCAAAAGTTTTCCTCATCTCGATAGGCAGAATCAATAGCAGAGGACCAGGTAGGTTGGTAAGCAACGAGTAAACTTTCTGTGGCTGCCTGCATAAAAAGTGGAGCAGGCGCACCCCACCAAACTGAGGCCTGCGGATTGGCCTTCTCGCTACGAATACGGTCCAGTGCATCTTGAGAGCCCATATCGATACTATAAACTCGAACATCCGGATTTTTCTTCTCAAAATCAGTGACAAACTCTTCCACAAGCTCCTTACCATGGGTCGTGTATACAACTAGGGTTGTCTTGTTATCATTGCATGCAGTTACAAGTAAAAACAGACTGAAGACAAGGACAAAATTTCTTATAAGGCGCATAACCTTCCTTCATAGTTATCTTTATCTGGATTATTGGGAGAGACAAGGTAAGCAAAAGAATGTTTAAGTGCAAAAGAAGTGACTACATAAAAAAGCCCCGTCTCAATTTATTGAAAACTGTGGCGGGGCGCAACCTGTGTTGAAAAAGTCTTACAGGATAATCTCCTGCAACTTTCGTTTTCCATCAAAAACAAACTCGAGAAAGCAGGCTCCTGCAGGCAGATTTCCTGGAGTGCAATCCTTAAACTCATAAGTATTCTCGCCGCTCGAGAAAGTTTTTGTTGCAGCAGCAATCTCTTTATAGGCAATACTTAAAAGTCGAATACCCAAAACTGTCGGCTTATTGAGTTCGAAATCAACGACAACTGCCTTTTTATCAAGCGCAACTTTTGCACCAAGGAAAGAGACTTCCGGTTTAAACGAAAAAATAGTGGCTTGATTTATATAATTATTTTCAGTACCGCCCAATTTCAAAATGCGATATTGCAAATTGCCGGCAATTGGTGTTGTATCAACAAATCGATAAGAATGGTCTGCTCCCGAGCCAAAGGCTGGTACAAATCCGATGGATTCGTAATTCCCATCATCGATGAGACGCTCAATTTCAAATCCGGTTAATTCGTTTTCTTCTCCGGTATTCCATTCAAGTAAAATAGAATTTTGGGTAAATTCACTAATTTCAAGACTAAAATCCGGATGCTGGTTGATATCACTGATGTTGTATGCGGTCTTGATGGAATTGGGGGCCGAAAACACAATAATTCCGATAAATAATACCAGTATTGCTTTTCTCACAAACACCTCTTTAATAGACGGCCTAGTCCAAATAATTGGAAATAAATTTAACATAAATTTGTAATCACCACAAGAATTTTTTAAAATATGTGATCAATATGTTAAATTTCCTTATCAAAGTGACGATATTTAAAAGTTTGTGAGAAAAGATGATTTCTGTTAGGCTCTATACAGCATAGAGTGGGTTAACCGGCGGCAGTTTGCCGGCGATGAAATAAATCATTCTAATAAAGTTTTCTATGTTTCTGAAACCTCTTGCTCTTCTTTTAGCAAGTTGAATTTTACTGTTAATGCCTTCAAGAACGCCGTTTGTCATTTGTGTTTTCGTGTAGTTAACAATGCCTGACCAATGGCCCTTAATTGTGTTCGCAAATTTCATTAAAGGCTTTATTTTAGATTCATAGACCAAGTCGCACCAATAAGCAAGAAATGCCATAGCCTCTTCGGGATCTTTAAACTCCCAGAAGTCATTAAATATTTCTTTTAATCGGTATGCTTCGCCCAGAGTGGGATAGTCTTGGATTAAGTCATTAAGCTCGTTCTTTTGCCAATTGGATAGCTTTCTCCTGTTCTTTAAAAATGTATATTTATGCCCTTTTAGAGCTTCATGTTCCTTGCGTTCTTTTTTCCTGACTTCATCCATTGCTTCGTTCAGCAATTTAACCACATGAAAGCGATCAAAGATGAGTTTTGCTTCAGGGAAGTTTTCCCTGATCCCGGTAATGAATGCGGGAGACATATCGATACAGACGTGTTTTATGTTTTCAGCAGCAACACCTTTATCTTTAAGGTATAATTTTAGTCGATCAATGGTTTGTTGGTCTTTTCCTTTGGTGGCAAAAATGACTCTGTTTTGGTCAAAGTCAACTGAAAGAGTCACATAGCTATGGCCTTTTTTACTGGATGTCTCATCAATGCCAATGTCACTTACATCTGTCAAATCAACCAGAGCAAAAGCCTTGTCTACCCAATGATGAAAGACGAGCCAAACGCTATGGGCATGAACGGATAAGGTGGCTGCTACTTTGTTTACAGGCATTTCACTTTCGATCAAGCCCATGGCAAAGGCTTCAAATAATAGAGTAAAGCCACTATTAGGGCGAGCCCAGGAAACTTCGACGCGTTTGATTTCACCAGTGCTTGTTTTTATGCGAGGAACTCGTGCATGTAAAATGCAGCGATGCTGAAAAAAATCCAGATGCTGCCACTTTCTTTCTACAGTATCATGCACGGAACAGAGCTGTCCGTGAGCATCTGTGAATTTTGCTCCGCGAGTAAAATTAAGATAAATGTGAAGCTCTTTTCTGGAATCAATATTGTTTTGAGTGAATTCGAGATGATCAACATGCCACGGCTCGTTAAGACTTAATGCTTGTTCAAATAATTGTGTGCTATTCATAAAAATAATTTATGAAAAATCTGAGCACTAACCCACTCTATTTTGCATAGAGCCTTCTGTTCTTACATCTTCAATACTAAATTTATATATATTTGATTGCGCAGGTGTTCACACCAACTGTTTGCATAAATTGATGGTTGAATGTATCCTGAAGAGGGTAACACTGCTAAAAATTACTCTCGAATAAGTCGAACGTCGCCATCATTTGTATAGACTTTAATTTTGATTTCCGACGCAGATCGACGCATTTTCTGATTCTCCATCCAGAGTGGAAAATCGGATTGCACATGCCCATCATCAGTGTCAATAAAAACAGCAGGCTCCTCCGTTTCATCCAAATGCAAGGTTAACTGAACGTTACCATCATCGGTTTTAATATAGCTATTGCCTTGCGGATGATATTCTCCGGTTATGTCCCCATCTTCAGTAAGGACATCCACATCCTGAAATTTGCCGGTAAAAAATATTTCTCCATCATCCGATCTCAGGCGCACGTCACCGGTAATCCTTTTTAAAAAAATATCGCCATCATCTGATTCGGCACCTATTTTGCCATAAATGTTTTCAATATGTACTGTTCCATCATCGGTGCGGCATGAGATGGAAATTTTCTCAGGTACATGGATTGTATAGGCCACATCTGTATTGTCCGGGCCATTGTGGGAAATTCTAATAAAATTTTCTGATTCCCGCACATGTATACGAATTTGTTCCACTTTTTTACTAGCTGCTCTACTGGAAAATGCATGCGCCGTTAACTTCGCTTCTATGAGCACTTCATTTTTTTCCCAACCGATTATAGTCACATCGCCATCATCGGTTTTAATATTGATTTCACCACCAGGCTGAAAGGTTAATTTTTTGGTGAACTCCTTTTGTGCCTTTGAAAAACCGGCCGTTAATTGTTGACCAATGCAAAAAAACAAAAATGCAGTATACAATATTATTGATTTCTTGGCTCTATGCAAAATAGAGTGGGTTAGTGCTCAGATTTTTCATAAATTATTTTTATGAATAGCACACAATTATTTGAACAAGCATTAAGTCTTAACGAGCCGTGGCATGTTGATCATCTCGAATTCACTCAAAACAATATTGATTCCAGAAAAGAGCTTCACATTTATCTTAATTTTACTCGCGGAGCAAAATTCACAGATGCTCACGGACAGCTCTGTTCCGTGCATGATACTGTAGAAAGAAAGTGGCAGCATCTGGATTTTTTTCAGCATCGCTGCATTTTACATGCACGAGTTCCTCGCATAAAAACAAGCACTGGTGAAATCAAACGCGTCGAAGTTTCCTGGGCTCGCCCTAATAGTGGCTTTACTCTATTATTTGAAGCCTTTGCCATGGGCTTGATCGAAAGTGAAATGCCTGTAAACA
Organism: Deferribacteres bacterium; assembly: GCA_020633655.1. Lineage (GTDB taxonomy): Bacteria > Zhuqueibacterota > Zhuqueibacteria > Zhuqueibacterales > Geothermadaptataceae > Bioreactorimicrobium. The sequence goes on along the minus strand of JACKDF010000002.1, from coordinate 184,349 downwards.
AAGTAGCAGCCACCTTATCCGTTCATGCCCATAGCGTTTGGCTCGTCTTTCATCATTGGGTAGACAAGGCTTTTGCTCTGGTTGATTTGACAGATGTAAGTGACATTGGCATTGATGAGACATCCAGTAAAAAAGGCCATAGCTATGTGACTCTTTCAGTTGACTTTGACCAAAACAGAGTCATTTTTGCCACCAAAGGAAAAGACCAACAAACCATTGATCGACTAAAATTATACCTTAAAGATAAAGGTGTTGCTGCTGAAAACATAAAACACGTCTGTATCGATATGTCTCCCGCATTCATTACCGGGATCAGGGAAAACTTCCCTGAAGCAAAACTCATCTTTGATCGCTTTCATGTGGTTAAATTGCTGAACGAAGCAATGGATGAAGTCAGGAAAAAAGAACGCAAGGAACATGAAGCTCTAAAAGGGCATAAATATACATTTTTAAAGAACAGGAGAAAGCTATCCAATTGGCAAAAGAACGAGCTTAATGACTTAATCCAAGACTATCCCACTCTGGGCGAAGCATACCGATTAAAAGAAATATTTAATGACTTCTGGGAGTTTAAAGATCCCGAAGAGGCTATGGCATTTCTTGCTTATTGGTGCGACTTGGTCTATGAATCTAAAATAAAGCCTTTAATGAAATTTGCGAACACAATTAAGGGCCATTGGTCAGGCATTGTTAACTACACGAAAACACAAATGACAAACGGCGTTCTTGAAGGCATTAACAGTAAAATTCAACTTGCTAAAAGAAGAGCAAGAGGTTTCAGAAACATAGAAAACTTTATTAGAATGATTTATTTCATCGCCGGCAAACTGCCGCCGGTTAACCCACTCTATGCTGTATAGAGCCGATTTCTTTAACATACTCAATTCCTTCCGACTATTCACCCTGCAGTAATTTGATCACCTCTGAAAACAAGCGAATATTTCTTCCACCATTCAACACATTCGCATATTGCGAGAATAAAAAAACGGCGCATTATCCAGTTTAGTACTCAATCTGGTTTAAAATGAACCTGATAATCATCACGATTAAATTCCTGTTTCAGGCAAGATGATTGGAGTTTAAAAAGTTGTTGAAAATCACGCAAACTTCAAGGCAGAACAGGTAATAGCTTATCGAAAATTCTTATTAAAAATGGGCAATATTCTGGACCAACCAGGATTACTGGCAGCGATATTCAAAACCCCCAGCTGAAAGCCTTTTAAGTCGGAAGCAAAATTAATTATGCCAATGTTAAGACCTTTTTGATCGCCTAAAACCCGATTGAAGCTGCTTACGGATACACCTTTAAACTCTCCGCCTTTAACTTTTAAATAAAGTGGTGCCAATGCAATACCCTGATAATTCTCGCAGCCAATGAACGGTGCCGAAGTAAAACCTTTGACATCCGGAGCACCTGCAGCTATTCCAGCAATTGAAATTCCCTTCAACTGTTCTCCTGCACCGACTGCAAATCCCGCAACTGTAAATCCTCTCACACTTCCACCTGCACCTGCTGCAAACATGGAAGCGGAAATGCCTTCCATATCTTGTCCAGCACCAACAGCAAAACCGCCAATGGTAATTCCTTTGACATTCTCACCAGCACCGCATGCAAAGGCACTCAATGTGAATCCTTGTAAATCTTCACCAGCCCCACAAGCAAAAATTGCTGCAGAGATGCCCTTCATACTCTGCCCCGCACCGCAAGCAAATCCACCAATATTAAGGCCACGTAAATCTTCGCCTGCACCACAAGCAAGACCACCAATATTTATTCCGAACAACTCTTCGCCAGCGCCAACAGCCAATCCACCAAAATTTAAACCACGCAGCTCTTCACCTGCACCCGCAGCAATCCCCCCGATATTTATGCCTTTCACACTTCTCTCTGCACCCACCGCTATTAAACCGACAGATAATCCGGTTAAAGTACTTTTAGCCTGAACAGCAATCCCCCCAATCATAATTCCTTTTAAATTTTCAGCAGCCGGCCCCACAAGCCCCAAACCAACTCCGGTAAAATCACCCGTATAGTTTTTAGCCGGTTTCCAGAAAGTGACATTCACCCCTTTCAATGTGCCAATATCCTTATCACGAAAATTCAAGCGAAAGCCAGTAAAATCCTGAGAATTACCGATGCTTAATCCCCAAGTTCTCGAGGGGATATTCAATGCTTGCGCATTTAACAAGGGGTAAGTCACCAAACTAAAAAGGCAAGCAGTCAGAAATGCATAAAATACTTTAGAAACCTTCATCTGTCCTCCCGTTCTAAAAAAAAGGTAAGCAGCTCATTATTATCAAAGATTTATTAACAGATATAATCATTTTACAGGAAGTGATTAGATTTATTGCATAGGGTAATTTTTTTCGGAAATGCACGTTCGCGGTATAAGTACTTTGAAAAATTTACCTGCTTCCACCTGGAAACGAAGTCGCATTGCTCATTTTTCGTAATTCAGTATAAAAAGTTACTATATATTTTCAAATTTATCTACAATCGCATTATTGGATTGTTATTGTAAATTCCTTATTTTAATAATTGCTCTACTTTAATGGACCTAAACACGCGATCGAATGGGAATTATCGTTCAATGTACAAACTCATTCAAAAATTGCTTTTTCTACTCAATGCCGAACCTGCACATAATTTGGGATTATTTGGATTAAAAATTCTCGCTAAGCTGGGATTGATCCGTCTAATAACCCCTAAAATACAAGATAAACCGATAGATATGATGGGCATCCGATTTCCAAATCCCGTTGGCTTGGCAGCCGGAATGGATAAAAATGGAGACTACATTGATTGTTTAGGTGCACTCGGCTTTGGTTTTCTTGAGCTTGGAACTGTAACTCCGCGACCACAACCAGGGAATCCCAAACCACGGCTATTTCGTATTAAACAGGCACAGGCTATTATCAACAGAATGGGATTTAACAACAAGGGAATTGATCATCTTGTTGAACAAGTCAAAAAATCACGATACAATGGGATAATTGGCATCAATATCGGTAAAAATTTTGATACACCAATTGACAATGCAGTCGATGACTATCTTTTTTGCTTCCGCAAAGCATACCAATTCGCAGATTATATAGCTGTAAATATTTCATCACCAAACACGAAAAATCTTCGTGCTCTGCAAGCTGAAGATCAACTGGAAAAACTCGTGAAATCGTTGAAAAATGAGCAAAAAAACTTACGTACCAAGTTTGGTCGCTACGTACCTTTCGTGGTTAAAATTGCTCCAGACGTGACTGACGCTGAAATTAAGGCCATTGCCCGAATTGCAAAAAATAACGCTATTGATGGCATCATTGCGACGAATACAACAATTTTACGCCATGGTGTAAGTGAATTAAAATATGGCCAGGAAGTGGGTGGTTTAAGTGGAAAGCCTTTAAAGAATCTCTCTGAGGATGTCCTGAAAAAATTAATACTGGGACTACAGGGAAAGGTGCCGGTTATTGGTGTCGGTGGCATAATCTCAGGCCATGACGCCATCGATAAATTTGACGCGGGTGCTGTTTTAGTACAAATATACTCTGGTTTTGTCTATCGCGGACCCAAATTAATTCAAGAGATTATCATGCATCGCAAATAATCACCTTTGTCCTACATCGAACCTTTTTATGCCTCCGGTTCACGCTTCTTCGTGAAATTCATTCCATTCCTAAAATGCATAGATAACCATTTTAAAAATCTAACCGATATAATTTTAAAAAGAGAGCATGTCTTTGCCTCTTGCGCTTACTCTTAATTTCTCATGCAATCCATAGCAGATTCTTTTTAAACCTGGATATGATTTAAGAAAATGAAAATCTCAGCAGACGCCATCCATTTTCATAATTTAGCAGAATTCTCGCAGTTCGCCCGTCTTATTGGCCATGAAATTAAAATGCTGCGGTCTGAAAACAGCATTATGGTTTTAGCCAATGATATTTATAATGATAAGAAAGCGATGCTCTCTCCAGCAAACACAAAGGTTGATGCAGAGCTATTTCGCAAACTGCGCACCTCTGTTTCAGACAAACTATCTTCGCAGCTTAATATAGATATTAAGAAATGCCCTGAGATTGCTGAAAAATTACTCAAGCTCATTCGTTCTGCCATACGGCTTCAATTGGAAAATGCGGATATCTTATCAAGAGTAGGAAAGACGCTTTTTCTGCGCTATGAAGATCGATTGATGAACCTCGTCAATCAGGTGTTTGAAAACACACAACTCGTTTATGCTTTTTTTGGCGAAAACAGTATTCTTCTTTATAATAACCAAGAATTTAAAGGATTTGATCAGAGTATCCTTGAGAGCATCGTAAAAGCGTTGATGTCCGTAGGGACTGAAATTGATGAAATTTCTTCTGAAGATTATACCTTGCTGCAATTACTTTTTATCACACAAATAGTTATCTCTTTGACGAAGAATGATATCAAAAATAATTTGGCTGCCAATGCAACGTCCGCTGATTATGATTTGTTGGTGAACACTTTTCTGGAAAGCTGTCTTAATGATCTGGGTATTAGTAATGATATCATTTTGGCCGGCAAATCATTCTTCCATACATCAGACCTGAATGGCGATGCTGAACTAATGACTGAAACTGCCTTGAAATTAATTCGAAATATTGAAGTCATTGAAGAATTTTATCGGCTCATCAGCAGCAATGAAGCAGGATATATAAATGTAAACAACGCAATCACAATACTATATAAAAAATGCTATCACAACGAATTGGATGAAAATACGCTCCAAAAACTATCGACCTGGTTACAAAAACCGGCTATTTTTCGGCTAAATAAAACACTGTATGGAGTTGAGGAACTTTGTAAACGCGGAAAAAATGGAAAAAGCAATGCAATATATTATCCCAAGCATGGTTATGGTGTTCCAACGATGTTCATTTGTAGTGTGAATGACGGAACCTGTCCTCACATCTCACCCGCATTCAGGCGAATAAATGTCACCAAGAGGCTTGAAGGCCTTTCACCAGGTTCCTATACAAAGTGTTCTTATCTGACAGAAACATTACACAAATACTATGAAAAGGATCTAACCAATATAAAGCGGGACCAAAACAAAATGGCGTAATCAGGAATAGTCTTAATTTTTTCTTGGATGGATTAGTTTTGCAGGGAGTCCATAATGATGTATTGTCTTTAATGCGTTCTCTGCTTGTGCATTGGTGGGAAAAGGGCCAACCGTAACGACAAATTCTTGATGGTGATGTTTGATCGTTGAATTTATACGTTTATTAGAGAGCTTTGCTTGCATTGCAAGTGCTTCATCATAATTTTTAAAAAAATCTATTAAAATAACATACCCATTTTGAGGAGGGAATGGTGGTTTTATAGATTGGGGACCACTACCAGATACTCGTCCAAAGCATTCCGTGATTGTATTCTTTATAGACGTTACAACATCTCTTTTCCCCATTTTGTAAGCCATGAAACCAATACCGAAGAGTCCTAACCATATGAGAATTTTTCCAATGCCCTCAGATACTTCGAGTATGGATTTTACTTTTTTATCACTCCCCATGTCTGGTTATCCTTTACCTTTCTCCCAATGTGAAGACATTGTCCGAACATCGATTTGAGTTTTATCTTCGATGAGATTACAGTCCATTGGAACATGATAGCAATGGTTTAAATGTAGTAAAAACAACTCCAACAAAGCAAGCTATTTGTTTCCTTACAACACATCGATAAAAATCCTCGTACTATTGAGACAATCGAGCTTGCGGATAGCCATTTTCATTCAGCATTTGCACAATCGACTGTGCTCTGCTACCACTCCATATGTTATTGATAAACACAGTGTTGTTCAAAAAATCAACTTCTGGAATTAAGCGTAAATTTTTCAGATCATCGAGAATCACTTTTTTTTCTTGCTCTGAGCTATAAGCTGAGACGAAGACAGCATGCCCTCTTTTTTTCCTCTTTGTGTTTGAGGTAATAGCATTTGGAGAAGGAACGGAAGACATTGATTCTTCTAATGCAAAATTGCTTTCCTCAAGCAATGGTGGAAGAACCGACTGCTGGATTTCTTCCAAATTCAACTCACCTCCCGCTGACCAAAAGCCAAAAAAATACACAGCCGCTGCAATTACAACAGGTGCAACTACCTTAACCAACTTGCCAAGTACTTCCCAAGACTGATCAAAAAGTGACTTTGGCGGTTTCTCATCGGGCTTAATGCTGATTTTCCAATCACCGGTACCGGTGGCAAACGGAAAAAACATATTAACCTCGCTAAATTAAGGGTAAATGAATTTCACCACAAAGAAATACAGGGATTTGCAGGCAAATTATTCGTTACGATAAAATGTAAAAACCTTATAGACGATCATGGTCCGAGTTTTCGAAAAATTACATGCTGTGCCAATGAAGCTAATCAAAACGGCGTTCTTTGCACTTTCGGTATCCGTGCAAGTGGTAAGATTGGATCAAGTTGTATCCGGGCAATCGATCTTCGATAAATAGAGAACGCCAACAAGCGGTAAGGGAATTCGTTCCTGGTGTCATCTCCTTGTGAGTATCAGGAACCTCAATATTGAACGTATTATTTTATTAATGTTTCATGGAGAAAGCAATGAAAATATCTGCAACATAAGCAAATAAACTCGTTTATAGCGCCCTCTCCTGGTATTTTATTCGATTTTCAACTGTAATACTGTTTCTTGTTTTCCAAATTAAATTGTAATAATGCTTCGAAAGATAAAACTTATGCTAGCTGAATTTTCTAATTTTATATCATAGGAACTGGAATTAAAAAAAACTTGTTGTAATAGGATGGAATATTTTAAATAAAATCCCGGAAAGTTTCCATATCGTTTTTTTATAACGTGAATTCCGCTTTCTAATGATTGTTCAGAGGTAACGATTTTGAAATAATGATCACCGACCTGGACAAAGTAATTTTAGTCACGAAAGCCAGACATCTTTTCATCACATCCTTATGCTCCAAAGAAAAAAACTCGCAAATTGTCTATCCCGTGCTCCTCAATTTTGATAAGGTAAATATTTACAAATAATCAGGCTACCATTGCGATTCCGGCGATTAAATAGAGTACCGCAGCGACTCCACCTGCTGCAAGAGCGTACGGGAGCTGGGTTTTAACATGATCGATGTGATCACTCGCGGAGGCCATTGAAGAAATAATTGTTGTATCGGAAATTGGTGAACAATGGTCTCCAAAAACACCACCGCCCAAAACTGCAGCTACGGCAAGTGGCGCATACACGCCCAGACTTGCCGCCATTGGAATACCGATTGGTATCATAATCGCAAAGGTTCCCCACGATGTTCCTGTTGAAAATGCGATAAAACAGCTAACAAGAAAGAGAATTGTAGGAACGAAAGCCGGACTCAGCCACTGCCCTGAAATTTCTGCGATATAATACCCTGCACCAAGATCCTTGCATACCTTACCGATAGCAAACGCCAACATCATAAGAAGCGCCAACGGAATGAGCCCGCCAATCCCCTTAAAAATCAGATCGAGAAGTTCCTGTAAATTGAAAATCTTCTGTGACCGGTATAAAATCATCGCGACTAAAATCGATGTGAGCACTGCCCAGAGCACAGCCTTTGAACCCGAACCTTTTCCCAAAGCAGTAAATATCATCTGCATTGTCGACAGATCTGTACGTGCTTCTACAGCTTCCCAGCCTGAAAAAATCAAACCAATTGGCATCATAAAGACCATCGTAAAAATGGGAATAAGCATATTGCGTGCTTTAGAGGCAATGCCTTCCTTTTTTTCCAGGGCGATCACTTCGGATGATATCATGGGTGTTGCATTATCGGCGATGACTTTACCTTCCTTTTGTGCACGCTCTTCTGCCTTTTTCATTGGTCCGAAATCCTTTTGCAGGACAATAACTAATACAACGGTCAGCATTGCGAGAATGGGATAAAAATTGAGTGGATAAGCTTTGATCATCGTCGATAAAGGATCGGAAATCCCCTGTGCAAGTAACAATCCCATGATATATGCACCCCAGGCATTAAGAGGGATTAAAATACAAGTTGGCGCTGAAATTGAATCGGCAATATAGGCCAGTTTTTCCCGGGGGATTTTAAGTTTATCAAAAAGTGGACGGAATATTGAGCCAACGGTAAGAACGTTAATACTTGATTCAACAAAAATAGAAAAACCTGTTAGCCATGCTAAAATCTGCACCAGGCGTCTGCTGTTACCTCCCCGATGCTGCAAAAATTGATTGACTTTAAGTATGAAGCCCTCAACTCCACCAGACCTTTGAATAAACGCGATCAGCGCTCCCACAAGCGCACTAAACATGATGGTACGCGTATTTCCAGCATCAGCGAAGACATCCACGAGTGCCTGAATTGTCGCTAAAGTGCCATCAAAAAAATTCCAGCCACTTAAAATGACCCAACCTAACCAGATTCCAAACAATAAAGAAACGAAGACCTGTCGGGTTCGAATCGCCAAGACGATTGCCACAATTGGTGGCATAATCGAAAGCCAACCGTAATGCTCCATCCTACCTCCGAAAAATAGGTTGTACATGTAAAAAAGCCGCGAAATGAAAGACACATCACGCGGCTAAAACGGTACGTGTTTATCTTGTCTTTATACGGAGCTCATTTCAAAACATCGGTTCCCAGGAACTGTTGCAAAACACGCGGGACACGCACACTGCCGTCCGGCTGCTGATAATTCTCCAGAATACCGATTATTGTACGCGGCAGTGCAAGCCCGGAAGAATTCAACGTATGCACGTATTCCGGCTTTGCGCTTTTACCACGCCGAAAACGAATATTGGCACGTCGAGCCTGAAACGACTCAAAGTTGCTGCATGACGAAACCTCCAGCCAGCGTTGGACACCCATTGCCCACACTTCCAGGTCGTAGCATTTTGCCGCACTGAAACCGATATCAGCTGTGCAGAGATTTAAAACGCGGTATGGCAGTTCCAGGGCTTGTAAAACATCTTCTGCATCTTTGAGTAATTTTTCGTGCTCATCCCAGCTTGTTTCCGGATCAACGAATTTCACCATCTCGACTTTATCGAACTGATGCAAACGCATCAATCCTTTGGTGTCTTTGCCGTATGCTCCCGCTTCACGACGAAAACAAGGTGTATAAGCCGTGTAATAGATTGGGAGTTGTTCACCCGAAAGCATTTTTCCGGCCAATAAATTGGTTACCGGGACTTCCGCCGTTGGAATAAGAAAGAGATCATCGAGATCACTGTGATATAAATCTTCCTCAAATTTCGGTAGTTGCCCCGTACCAAACATGGTTTGGCGATTGACGACAAAGGGGGGTGAAACTTCGGTGTATCCATGTTTTTCAACGTGCAGATCAATCATAAAATTTATCAATGCGCGTGCCAGCTTTGCGCCACGCCCTGTAAAAGTGACAAAGGAAGAACCGGCCACCCTGGCGCCGCCTTCAAAATCAATTAATCCCAGGTTTTCGGCAATTTCCCAGTGTGGCTTGGCTTCAAAGTCAAATGTTCGGATTTCACCCCAGGACTTTTCGACTTTATTGTCTGCTTCACTGGAGCCAACAGGGGTGCTTTTATGGGGAATATTGGGAATACGGGTTTGTATTTGATAGAGGGCGTCCTCAACCTGGCGAATCTTTTCATCGAGTTCTTTAATCTGTGTTCCAACATCACGCATTTCCAGTATTTTTGCTTCAGCATCGCCCTTTTCTTTTTTGATTTGTGCTATTTCCTGAGAGACGCGGTTGCGTTGCGCTTTCAATGTTTCAACATCGGCCAGGTATTCTCGACGCTCAGCGTCAAGGGATGTGAACTGCGAAAGATCAATACTGTCACGACGATTGGTTACGGCTTCCTGTACTTTGTCAAAATTATCACGGATAAATTTTAAATCTAGCATGGCTCATTTATTTCGTATGGGGTTCTATGAATGTTCTTGCCAATTGAGATACTGGCAAAATTGTTTTCTTCGTTATTAATTGTATATGCGTTGTTTTTCGTGTAGGCGAAAGCCATGGCACACATCTGTGGGTGTTTAAAATTTGCTGACTTAATGCGGCAATCCACAGCTTTTAATACTGGAAAACCTGATGTATCCTACCCAATTTCTCCCGCACGACGTACACTGAATGACCAGGCCACAAACCGTTCATGGTGAGAAAGGCTAACATCCATTTCCGTGCGACGGCCATCAATTAAAAGATAGGGCGGCTGGAAATTATCAGGAATCTGGGATCGAATGATCTGTACGCGGGAATCATCAAATTCTAAATGTTTCCCTATCGCTTGCTTTGTAAAATAGCGTACAAGTGCAGATTCGGAACGCACACAAGAAAGCAATTCATTCTCGGTAAAATTCGATTGCAGCCATTTGTCATCGTCCCATAAAGATAAATCTGCACTGGAGGTTACGCGCTTTCCTGACAAGATGGCGAAAGCATTCAAACCTTCACCAAAAGGATAATATGCGATTGCGTGAATGAAATCCTGGCCAACTTCAAATTGTACTTCCAGGACGACAGCTCTGAAGCGAACCGTCGCATGTACAATATTTGAAAATAGCCCAAAATCTTCACTTGATTTGAAATCGACAACAAATTGCGCATGGGCAAATACCGGGCGTGGTTTTTGTAATTTGCAGACAACTTTATAAGCAGCTTCTTTAGCTGCCCAGTGCATCCACAACGCAATTTCCGGATTGTCATTGAGTTCTATCTTCCTGCGTTCTTCTTCAGTAAAAACACGCCGGAGAAAGCGTAGATCCTCGTGTTTATTTCCAACGCTATCCGATTGTAAATCGACAATGTCATTCCCAACAAAAATCATTATATCAGCTAAATCCCTGTAATTTTACGCGAATTTTTGTTCGTTAAATTAAGAATTGAAGTGGCTAACAACAAGGAGAATTTCAAAATAAACCACTTTTATTAAATGCAAAAAATGAACAGGTCGTTACTACGAGACGACTTCTTTTGAGGAGGGAATTAAATCTTTTGCAGGATTAACAGATTCGACTTTGCCATTTTTTCGTTTCTTTACCGTCACTTCATTCGTGAGAAGATGTTCAGCATATAACTTTTCAATATCGTGTACCATTTTATCTGCTTCAAAAGTGTCTTTTACCTGTAAATAGGCTTTTTCCCCAAGATGCTTTCGGAGTGCTGCGTCTTCCAGCAGAAGAATTATGGATTCTGCTAATTTTTCCGGATTGTTTGGCGGAACCAGCAGACCAGTTTTTTCATGCTCAACCAATTCCGGAACACCTTCAACATCAGATGCGATCACCGCTTTTTTCATGTACATCGCTTCGGTCAGGCTGCGACCTAATCCTTCCCATTGCGAAGGTAAAGTATAGACATCAAAAATGTGCAAAAGTTCTGCAATGTCCTCACGAAATCCGAGAAACCTGAAACGATCACCTAATTTAAGACTATGCGCAAGTGTGTGCATTTCCTTTTGCAATTCACCATTACCAACGCTAAGGAAAACAGTATTGGGGTGACGCCTCAGGACCAGAGGAGCAGCTTTCACAAGATTCCATGGAGATTTTTGCTTTGAAAGCCTGCCGATCATACCCACGACATGAAAATCTTCAGGGATTCCAAGCTCATTTCTGATTTTTCTCCTGTCGACCGGGTGATCAAAATTTCGAAAATCGATGCCGCTGTAAATGTTGACCAATTTCTCCGGTTGTGCAATTCCCAGCTCAACTGTCTTTTTCAAATTGAGGTTTGAGACTGTGATCATTCTATCACTTAAATAGGCACACTGCTTTTCGAGAAAAATAAAAAAACGCCGTAGAACTGGCATCATGAAATCATGGAAGGGAAAGCCATGTATCGTGTGCACGACAACTGGAACCTTGGCTAATTTTGCCGCTATACGCCCGAGAAATCCAGGTTTTGAACTATGTGTGTGGACTATGTCATATTTTTCTGTTTTTAGATGGCGGTAAATTTGAAAGAATGCCAGCACATCCGATACAGGGTGAATTGGGCGGGTTAATTTTTCAATAAAGACGATATTGAGATTCGGAATTTGTTTTGCTCGCTCAACCCATGCACCTTCCGGAGAACACATAAGCGTGACATCAAATTTCTTTCTGTCATGCCGTTCCACAGTAATGAGGGTATTATCCTGTGCTCCACCGACATGCATATGGGTGATTATGTGAAGAACTTTAAATTTTTCAGCCATTTCTTTCAAAAAAAGTGCTATTCTATTTCTTTTGGAATCGCGCTCAATGAATTATTAATCCGGGAATTTCTCTTATTATTCGTTAACGGAGTAACGGATATCTTCATCGATTAATACCGTTTGCCGTATTTGCATTAACAACGATATTTCTCCGGCCCTGGTTCAATTTAAAAATCCAACAGCCATCCGCTGAGCTCTTTATAATCCTGAAATCGGATCATTTTATACGAAATTCAAGAAAAGTAATTTCTTTCTCAAGCTCAAGTTCTTTTGTGAAATTTTCCTGAGATAATTGAAATACCAACTAAAAATCGATCCAATTCCTGGCGCACATTATGAAAACTAAAAAAAAAGATATTATTTTTCAAATAGAGTCATATATTTTTTGATCTTTTATCGACCAAATTTTAAGCTCGCAATAAATAAATGAATATAATGCTTTTACTAAACCAGTTCAAAAATTTTTCTCTAACAGCAGGAAAAAAATTAATCGAGATCGCATTTATCATTCTTTTAAAACTCCATATTTCCTGCTTCAAAAAAACTAATTTAAAAAATATAAATAAAATTGCTATACCATTATTTGCAGGAATTGGTGATGCGATAATTTTAACAACTTTTCTGCAAAATTTAAAAACAATTTTTCCGCAGGCTCAAGTCTGGATATTTGAACTCCCAAGAACAAAAAATATTCTAAGAGATACCTATCCCGAATTTCAGTTTCGAACTATTGACAATATTCAAAGTTTAAAGAAATTTAAAGGAGAATTTAATCTATTCATCGCACCATCGCGAAAAATGTCACACTATATGGCAGCTCTTTTTCTCAAACCTGCTTATTTTATTGGATATAATTACTCGCTGAAAATTCGTAAAAAGGAATCACATGTTCTTCGCTATAACCGGCTTGCTGCACACCTGGGTTTGGAACAACTGGGCCGTCCGGCCTTAGCATTAGCAAAGTATGCCATTGAAAAAGCACACCTCCACCTACAGCCGGTATTTGATCAAAATCCCACTATCATTATCGGATTAATTGTTGGAGGACGTTGGCCTTCGAAAACATATCCACAGCTTTATTTCAACGAACTCGTTGAAAAATTAAGCGGGAAATATAAATCCGCTGTTTTCATTTTATTAGGCAGTGATTTCGATGCAGGAGAAAACATTGCAAAAATCCATCAGAGAGCATATAATTATGCTGGCCAATATTCAATTCAGGAGACTATGGGGTTTATCGCCCACACTGATATTATCATTGGCCCCGACGGTGGCCTGCTAAACGTGGCAATGGGCATGCACAAACAGATCATCGGACTGTTTGGTTCCGTGGATCCGCAAATGATCGTGCCTGAAAATTACCTGCAGGATATACTTTTTATAAAACAATGTCCTTTTCAGCCGTGTTACAACGAAAACCATGAGCCGCTGTGTCGTATGGATAGGCCCTATTGTATTGAAATTCCTGTAGCGACTATTTTTAATAAATTTGAAGAAATTTGTGATCGTTCTTTCCTACACCAAAGGAGCAGCAATTGAAACTCTCACGTTTAATTTTTGCCTGTCTAATTTTGTCAGCATTGCTTTCATTCGATGCTTTTGCACAACGCTTCCGAGCTGACAACGAATTCATCGATTATCGGCTTTCATCGGATCGGGATAAACAGACGCAAAAACAAAAAAAATTATTCGAAAACAAACTCAAAGACACAGGTTTGCAAATCGCCTCCGAAGGGCCTATCGATCCGGATATTTACGTTGTCGGTCCCGGCGATATTTTCACAATCAGCTTTGGAATTGGCAGCCTTGAAGATCAGCTTTATACAGCACCTGTTTCTGTTAGTGGAACACTCTTTATTCCGACATTGGGCGGTATCGACGTCCGGGAAAAAACACTCAGTGAAACCTTTTCACTGATTAAAGCCAAGAGTGAACAGAAGTATGATCTCAATAAAATTGAGCTTACGGCAGTTCTCACACAGCCGCGTCTGATTAAAGTTCATGTGCTTGGCCAGGTAAATACACCGGGAACCTACACGGGCTCTGCTATTGATAAAGTCACCAGTTTTGTGCAGCAAGCAGAAGGTTTTTCAGACTGGGCTGCGTTGGATAAAATTCAAATCAAACACACAGACGGCAAAGTGGATACAATCGACTTGTCGGCTATTTACAGCGAGGCTGATTTGTCGCAGGACGTTTTCCTTCGAGGCGGGGATGCTATTTTTGTTCCTCCCATTGCTACAGATGGCGGCACCGTCTCGATTGAGGGAAATGCTGAAATTCAGGGAATGCATGAAATCGTTAAAAACGAAACGGTTAAATCATTTTTATACCGAATCAGGGCCATTGATAGATCAACTGATTTGCAAGGCATTTATCTGCAAAGAAATGGAGATCTGACAAAATTGAGTTTTAACGCCAGCGAAAATAACGGCAGCGTTTCCGCATCGACGCAACTGCAGGCAGGTGATAAACTATTTCTCTCTTATCTAAAAGAATATGTTTACGTGCATGGCGCCGTACGTAACCCCGGTTATTTTCCATATTTCGCTGGACTGAAAGCGCTGGATTATGCCGGACTGGCTGGCGGGACGGAGGAAATGGGTTCTTTGGACAGAATCCAGGTTTTGAGTGCGATTTCTGGTAAAAAAGTGAAAGGAGCACAAACAGACATCAGGAGAGGCGATTCTATTTTTGTTCCATTCTCTTATCAGACTCGGCTTCTGAAAATACTGGAAGCAGCCGGATACATTGCATCAATTTTAATCGCTGCGAAAGCTGTTGGTTTAATAAATGCGGACACTGCAAAGTAGAACCCCTTCCCCAGGTGCAAATTTTATTCAACGGATGGTTTTGTTTTCACAGAACCATCCGTTTTCCTTTCTAAAAATCCAGAATATTTCTTAGAGAATGCCCTCATAATCCTTCAAATTCTGCACAATGTGTAAATGGTTCGTGTTCGATCCAATTTTTCATTTTTTTAGTAAAACAGAGTTAATAAGAAGACAGAACCGCCGGCAAGACAAATGAAAACGTTGTTCCTTCATTAACCACACTCTCGACCTTAATACGGCTGTTGTGCAACTCGATTATCTTCTGAGCAATCGCCAATCCCAGGCCTGCACCATGACGAGATGTTCGACTCTTCTCCAGACGGTAAAAGCGTTCAAAAATACGCGATAAGTCTTCGGCAGGAATACCTGGTCCTGTGTCTGAAACAAAGACATAAACGGCATGGTTGGTATTTTCTAACCGAACGCATACACTTCCGTTTCCCGGTGTGTAACGCACTGCATTTTCAATTAGGTTTGAAAGTGCCCGCTCGATCAAAGCCAGGTCACCTCTGACATTTGGCAAATCCTTTGGCAAATCAGCAGTAAGGGCAACACCCATCTCCCCGGCAAGCGGTTGAAATTTCATAACCACATCCTGGGTTAGCTCTGCCATATTAAATGGTTCCACTTGTGGTTCAATCTGCCGGGCATCGAGTTTTGATAGTTCGAACAAATCGCCAACAAGTTTGTTCAGCATGTTGGTATTTTTAAGCAGAATGTGCAAATATTTCTCACGCTGCTCCGGTACGAGGGATTGATCTTTCATCAAAATTGTTTCGAGATAGCCCTGAATTGATGCCAGAGGGCTTCGCAAATCATGGGAAATATTGGCCACGAGTTCACGACGCAATGCATCGGTTCTTTGCAATTCTTCCATGTTGGCTACGATCGTATCAGCCATTTGATCAAATGCATGCGACAACTGGCCAAGTTCATCATGGGAAGTGCTGCCAATTCGCTCCGTGTAATGTCCATGCTCAAATTTCCGCACAACAGCGGTCATTATATTGAGCTTTTTCGTTAAAAAGGCGAAGAGCAACAAGCCGACAACCCCGGTGACAACAACGACCAACAATAGGATAAGTACCGATGTGCGTAGAATATAACTGTTCTGTACCATTGCTGCAGCGGAATCATAATCTTCTCCGCCCAGAATAACATAAAGATATCCCGGTTTTTCATTGGCCAGCTTTATTTTCGCAACAGAAAACGGTTTCTGTCCCTCAAGCTGTCGTGGATCATCTCCCAGAACTGGCATAGATCCGGGCTCGTTGAAAAAACGCAAAATAGGCTTTAGAGCGACTTCGTGTCGTTTGATTTTTTCCGGATCAGCAAAAAAAGTGAGTATTTGGCCATCGGTATCGAGCAGATATATTTCCACACGGGGATTCGTCACCATGAGATAATGCATCGTTTGCTGAATATCGGAGTATTCGATGCTATCACTGAGAAACGGGGTAAACTCTTCCGCAAGGTGGGTTGCAAGACTGCGGTTCAATTTCTGATCGGATTCCTGCACATAACGCTGTGCGGAATGCATTAAAATTCCAGTCTGTACTACCGCCATGGTAAGCAGCAGAGCAGTGAAAAGTATCGAAATTTTGCCGTAGAGTGTGTTAAAGAATTTCATTGTCGCGGCAACTCATCCGGTTCGATAAAGCGGTAGCCGATTCCCCATACGGTTTGGATAAATAACGGCTCAGCCGGATTCTTCTCAATTTTACTGCGCAACCGGTTGATATGGGAATTCACGGTGTGATCATAGCCATCGAAATGATAGCCCCAGACCAGGTCGAGCAACTCTTGCCGTGAATAGGCACGGCCTGGATTGCTGGCAAATTGCACCAACAAATCGAATTCTTTTGCTGTCAAATCCACAGGAGTGCCATCGAGGAGAACTTTGCGCTTTGCCAGGTAAATCGCCAGGTTGTGAAAGAGGAGAACCTCCGCTGCTTGACCACTGCCAGCTTTCGCCTGGTCCGCTTCAATTCGCCGGAAAATGGCTTTAACCCGGGCGAGAAGTTCCCGAATACTGAAAGGCTTGGTGAGATAATCATCGGCTCCCAATTCCAGGCCAAGTACTTTATCCAATTCTTCGGATTTTGCACTGAGTATGAGAATAGGCGTATATTTGTTGTTTTCCCGAATTCGCTTGCAGACTTCCAGTCCGTCCATTCCCGGGAGCATCAAGTCGAGAATGATTAATGCATAATTTCCGTCACACGCTTTTTCCAGGCCTTCCCGGCCATTGGTTGCCCTGTCGAGCACATAACCTAAATCATTCAGGTGAATCTCGACCAAATCCGCTATATCCGTATCATCTTCAATGATGATAATTTTTTGTTTAACGTTTTCCATAGGCATCAATATAGGGTAAATTCTTCACGAAAGTATCACAACTAGAGAAATATCAATATAATCACACATGATGCTGGGTAACATCAGGAGCGCAGCATTTCTTCCGCTTTGCCTTCAAAAAAAAGTCGGTTTAATTTTAACTGCTCATCGTTGACATCCTGCGGCCATGCAAAGAAACGATCCGGAATTTTATAGGCGGCAATTATCTGCCGAAGATGTTTGACTATTTGCTCATCGGGTTTGGCATCAAACTTCCAGCGTACAAATGCGATTGGTCGCTGGCCAAACTGTCTATCCGCAACCGGAACGACAATGGCAGCGTCGACACCGTCAATCTCCATGAGGGCATTTTCAATTTCTTCCGGTTGAATATTCTCTCCGCCAGAAATGAACATATTATCCTTCCGTCCCAGTACAACTAGACGGGTGTGTTCATCAAAATAACCCAAATCACCGGTTTGAAAATAACCTTCTTTGTCAAATGTGTCCACGATATTGCCTTCTGCCCAATACCCCATGAAACGCGTTTTTCCACGCACCAGCACTTCCCCGTTTTTATCGATTTTCACATCGCGACCTGGCAAAACGTGCCCGGAGCTTCGCAATTCATCCCACCCTGCACCGGGTGAAGTTGTTGTAATTTGCGAGCTCATTTCCGTGCTACCGTAACTGGTATGGATGGGCAATCCGGACTGAATCGCCGTTTCGAGCAGGGAAGCCGGAATTGCGCTGCCCCCAAGCAACAGTGCTTTACACTTTCGTAGTGCAGCAATTGCCCCCTTCTCCTGCAACAGACGATGCAATTGTGTCGCAACCAAAGACAGGTGTGTGATTGAATAATCAGCGATATTTTGCAGGAGACTCCGCTTCTCATCCGCGATCACAATACATGCTCCTGCAAGCATTGTCCGCCACAAAATTGCCTGGCCACCGACATGATACAAAGGCAGCGACAACAACCACCGATCACCCGGCGACAATGCAATATTTGTATTGCTTCCCTCAGCGCTATAGAAATGATTCGCAAAACTGTGTATGGCCAATTTCGGTTGCGCCGAGCTGCCGGAGGTAAAAATAATTGTCGCTAGTCGATGGAAATTCTTCACTTGCTCAGGTATATTTTTTTCTGCAAAATTTTGTAGAGATAAAAAAAAATCACAAATTTCAGCGGCAGGAGTAGTTGTTAAGGACGAATTTGCAAGAGTCGCGTCATAAAAAAGAAAAATGGGGGATACAGTTTTTATTGCCTGTTGGAGTTCTTTTGCAGGGTTTCGTGTATTTAGGGCGACGCATACGGCACCATATTCGATCAAGGCATGCTGCAACACAACAGTTTGCCAGGAATTACGGCACAGAAACGCAACTCTTTGTCCAGGCTGGATGCCAATACCAGAAAATGCTTGTGAAAGCTGGTTGTAAAGAACTGAAAATTCTGCAAAGGAGATAGATTTTTCTGGTGAAAGGATTGCGGAATTTTTAGGAAATAATTTATTCCCGCGTGCAAGCAAAGACTCAGCTTCCTGCATGGTTCACCCTTATCCCAGAAGCAGTGCTGCTGAAAAGAGGACACAATACAAGAGAAGCAGTTTACCGGTTCCAGCAAGAACACGATTCAAAATAACACCTTCGCCGGGATTGAAGACTGTTTTAATGGAGGAAATACCGGCAGGTAAAATGAGGAAGACAATACCCAAAGCGATGGGCAGATCGTGTGCGATTGACAACCACAAGGAAATGAGACAAGCAGCGAGCAGACACAAAATGTATTCCGCTTGTGTGAACTGTTTTCCAAAACGAACCGCCAGGGTCTTTTTGCCTGCAGCCCGGTCTGTTTCGATGTCGCGCAAGTTGTTGACGACAAGTATTGCCATTGAGATCAGGCCCGGAGCGAGGCCGGCGATTAGAATATATGGTTCGATGGTGAGTGTTTGAACATAATAGGTACCACCCACGGCAACAGGGCCGAAAAAGACAAGCACGAACAAATCTGCAATGCCGAGATAGGCCAAAGCGTAGGGCGTGGCGGTATACAAAACACCAAAGAAAATCGATGCCAGACCAATAGCAACAACCGGCCAGCCACCACGCCAAACGAGATAAATTCCCAGGAGCATCGCCAGGGCAAAAACCAGAATAAAAGCAAGACGCATCTGTTGCGGCTGCACCTGCCCTGCTTGCGTGGCCCTTGTCGGCCCGAGGCGTTTGCCGGCATCTGCTCCCTTGAGAAAATCAAAGTAGTCGTTGGCGTAATTTGTACCGATTTGAATGAGAATAGCACCGATCAGTGCGACGAAAGCGGAGGGCCAATGAAAGGCACGATCATTGGCAGCCAGTGCAGTTCCCATAAGAACCGGGGCAATGGCTGCCCATAAAGTTTTTGGTCGTGCGGCGAGAAGCCAGATTTTAAAGGTTTGAAAGTTCAATATTCAATGTCCGATAGCAATAACCAACAATCAACACACAATTCTCAATTTTCAAGTGAATAAATTTATTAATTGAGAATTGTTCATTGAGTGTTGAATATTGATTGTTAGATTTTCGCCTATTTCCTTTTCGGACGATAAACGTGTGTCGCATGCCCGAAGAACATTTCCGCTGATTCCATCAGTGTCTCTGACAGGGTTGGATGCGGATGAATGCTCATTTTCAAATCAGTGGCAACGGCTGCCATTTCGATAGCCAACACACCTTCGGCGATGAGTTCGCCAGCGCCAGGGCCAGCGATGCACATGCCGAGAATTTGTTCGGTTTCCGGATCGATGAGAAGTTTTGTCAAACCATCGGTGCGATCCAGCGTAAGGGCGCGGCCGGAAGCTGCCCAGGGAAAACGCATAACTGCAACATCACGTTTCTGCTCTTTGGCTTCGCTTTCGGTCAAACCGCACCAGGCAATTTCGGGATCGGTGAATACAACCGCAGGAATGGCACGCGGCTCGTAAACCACTTTGTGGCCGGCAATCGCTTCAACTGCAATCCGTCCCTCATGGGAAGCTTTGTGCGCCAGCATCGGTTCTCCTGCAATATCACCAATGGCATAAATGGATGGTTCTTCCGTGCGCCGTTGATCATCCACCTGCACAAAACCTTTGGCGTTGATTTTCACACGCGTATTCTCAAGTCCAAGGCCATTGGAATTGGGGACACGGCCGATGGAGACTAGCACTTTATCGAATTGCAATTCCTGTTTGGTGTTTTCTTTGTCGACTAAACAGACTTTGATAGCCCCATCGACTTCGGTGATGCCCTCAACTTTGGTATTCAGTAAAATATTTTCAAAACGGGACTCGAGGCTCCTCTGCAGAATCTTAACCACATCGCGATCAGCCCCGGGAAGCAATCCGGGAAGCATTTCAACGACCGTCACTTTCGTTCCCAAAGCGGCGTAAACAGTGCCCATTTCCAGACCAATGTACCCACCTCCCACGATGAGCAGTGACTCGGGTATATCCGCTAATTCAAGGGCGCCTGTGGAATTCATAACCCGCGGATTATCCGTTTTAAAAATCGGAATTTCCGTCGGTCGCGAACCTGTGGCTAAGACCGCATGATTGAAAGAAAGGGTTTCTTTGGTTCCATCATTTAAGGTAATTTCCAGTGTATTGCTATCGAGGAAAAAGGCTTTTCCATGAAGGTGATTAATCTTGCGTTGTTTGACCAACTGCCCAAGACCACCGGTTAGTTTTGTAATCACGCTGTCTTTCCAGCCGCGCAATTTCTCAATATCGATTTTGGGTGGCTGGAATTCAATACCCCAGTTTTTCGATTCTTCGGTTTCATTTTTAAGTTTGGCCACATGCAGCAACGCTTTTGAAGGGATGCAGCCGCGGTACAAGCAAACACCGCCAGGATTTTCTGCCGGATCAACGACTGTGACTTCCATGCCCAGATCGGCAGCCAGAAATGCAGCTGCGTAACCTCCAGGGCCAGCGCCAATGACAACGAGATCGGCTTTATTTTGAGTACTCATTTTTATCCTTCCATCGACATCAAAAATGGTTCTTCAACAACTTCACAGACGAAACGCAGAAAGCGGGCTGCATCCGCGCCATCAATGATGCGGTGATCGTAAGACAAACTCAACGGAAGAATCATCCGAGGTTCAAATTTACCATCGATCCAAACAGGTTCAATACTGGAACGCGATACACCCAGGATAGCAACCTCCGGTGAATTGACAATGGGCGTAAAACCAGTGCCACCGATGCCGCCGAGATTGGAAATACTAAAATTGCCCCCTTGCATATCGTCAAGGGACAGTTTCCGTTCCCGGGCTTTCCGGGCTATGTCGTTGACTTCGACCGAAAGCTGGGTCAAATTTTTCTTGTCGACGTTTTTCACGACAGGAACGAGCAAGCCATGTTCAGTGTCGACGGCAATACCAATATTGTAGAACTTTTTGTAAATCACTTCGAAGCTCTGCATGTCGATGCTGCTGTTGAATTGCGGGTATTTTTTAAGTGCTGCTTCGATAATTTTCAATAAAATTACTGTAAAGGTCAGTTTGCCACCAGCAGCCTCTATTCTGGGAGCGAATTGTTTGCGCAATTTTTCGAGATGCGTTAAATCTGCTTTGTCAAATTGCGTGACGTGGGGAATTGTCGACCAGGCATAGCTGAGGTGTGTTGCCGTGGTTTTGCGAATTTTGCTCATCGCCTGACGATCGATTTCACCCCATTTACTGAAGTCGGGCAATGCTTCCTGGTGCGGTGCAAAAGCACGTCCCGGCGCAACCTGCTGTTGATTCAACTGTTTCGAATAAGCTTTCACATCTTCTATGGAGATACGCCCGCCAGGTCCGGTTCCAGGAACAGCGTTGACATCGATACCGATTTCGCGGGCAAAGCGACGAACCGACGGTGCCGCAGGAACGAGGCTTCGTGAAATTGGGGCTGGTTTCAATGCGGCTGCAGGTTCAACTAGTTCAGGCTGCGGTGTCGCTCTTTCTTCCGGAACAGGTTCAACCACCTGGGAGACCGGTAATGGTTCAAGCTCCGTCTCCGTTTGTTTTGGCGATTCTTCAACAGCCGGTTGCGGTTCTGCAGGTTTGGTTGCCTCGGGTGCTACAGCAACTCCACCTTCTTTCAAAACCAGAATAATTTGGCCGATCTTAATTTCATCGCCTTCATTAACGAATAATTTGGTGATGACGCCATCCGCAGGTGCGGGAATATCAACAACAGCTTTATCCGTCTCCAGCTCAAGAACAACCTGATTTTCACTGATCGTCTCACCTTCCTTGACTTTAACGGAAGCGATTGTTCCCGATTCTATATTTTCGCCCAATTCGGGCAATTTAAATTCAAATGCCATTTTTTAAGTTCCTTTGTATATAGAACGCCGAAGGTTCGAATACAATTCTCGCCTCGCAGCATTGGTTTTTAACTTTACGATCATACCTCGAGAGGATTCAGCTTTTCCGGATTGATTCCCAAATCTTTCATCGCTTTGGTTACGATTTTACTCTCGATTTTTCCTTCACGCATCAACATGGTCAGGGCACCTAAAGCGATATAATTTGGATCGATTTCGAAGAAATCCCGCAGGTGGCGACGGCCATCGCTGCGGCCAAAACCATCGGTTCCCAAAGAAAGCAATGGCCCAGGAATCCACTTGGAAATTGACTCCGGCAAAGCCCGGACATAATCTGAAGCTGCCACAAATCCACCCTTCGCATCTTTTAACGCGGTTGTGACAAATGGCACTTTTTGCTTCTTATCAGGATTAAACATATTCCAGCGTTCGACTGCAACAGCATCGTTGTGCAATTCTTTGTAGCTGGTTACGCTCCATACATCCGCAGCAACATTGTACTTTTCCTGCAACAGTTCCTGTGCCTGTAATACTTTCGTGAGAATTGCACCGCTTCCAAGGAGCTGCACCTGCAAATCGCTGTCTTTTAATTTGGATTTATTAAACTGGTAAATTCCTTTGAGAATACCTTCCTCGACTTTTTTGCCTTTTGGTATCGGCGGTTGAGGATAATTTTCATTCATAACAGTCAGGTAGTAAAAGAGCGATTCCTGATTGCCATACATACGTTCAATTCCCTCACGAATAATTATCGCTAATTCGTATGCAAAAGCAGGATCGTATGCTTTCATCGTCGGATAGGGATAAGCAAACAAATGACTGTTACCGTCCTGATGTTGCAAACCTTCACCGGCGAGGGTGGTGCGGCCTGCAGTCCCACCGATGAGGAAACCACGCATGCGCATATCACTTCCGGCCCAGACCAAATCACCGGTGCGTTGCAGACCAAACATGGAATAAAATATGTAAAAGGGGATGGTGTTGATATTGTGCGTAGAGTACGCCGTTCCTGCCGCGATAAACGAGGCTAATGATCCAGCTTCAGTGATCCCTTCCTCAAAAATTTGTCCGTCTTTTGCTTCCTTGTAGTAGAGCAAATTCTCCCGGTCAACCGGTTCATACAATTGCCCCACATGGGAATAGATACCCACTTTGCGGAAGAGGGATTCCATGCCAAAGGTACGGGCCTCATCGGGCACAATCGGTACGATGAGTTTGCCGACTTCTTTATCGCTTAAAAGCTTGGAAAGCAAGCGCACGAAAACCATGGTCGTCGAGACTTCGCGATCTTCGGTTCCGGTCAGAAACTCATCATAGAGTTTTGGTGTAACGCGAATCGGATAACTTTCTTCGCGGCGAATGGGCATGTAACCGTTGAGTTTTTTACGTTGTTCCTGCAGGTAAATTATTTCCTGGCTATCATCGGCCGAGCGATAAAATGGGACACTGTCAATTTTCTCATCGGATATGGGAATACCAAAACGGGAGCGGAATGTACGCAATTCAAGCTCGTTCATTTTTTTCTGCGAATGGGTTATATTTTTTCCTTCGCCGGCCTCGCCAAGGCCATAGCCTTTTACGGTACGGGCCAAAATAACAGTTGGCGCGCCCTTGTGATTCACGGCTGAATGATACGCAGCATAGACTTTTTGGGGATCGTGACCACCCAGGCGCAGTCTTTCCAGTTGTTCGTCAGAAAGATGCTCAACGAGTTTGAGTAATTCCGGATATTTGCCATAAAAATGTTTGCGAAGGTGTGCGCCGCCACGGACGATGTAGTTCTGGTATTCGCCATCCACAACCTCACCCATGCGTTTGACCAGCAATCCGCTTTTGTCCCTGGCAAGCAACTCATCCCAGTCTGAGCCCCAGATGACTTTAATCACGTTCCAACCGGCACCGCGGAAGTTCCGTTCCAGTTCCTGAATAATTTTACCGTTTCCACGAACCGGGCCATCAAGCCGCTGCAGGTTGCAGTTGATGACAAAAATCAGGTTGTCCAGATTTTCTCTTGCGGCGAGAGAAATTGCACCCAGGGCTTCCGGCTCATCCGTTTCACCGTCACCGAGAAAGGCCCAAACTTTTTCACCCGCGGGTTCTTTCAAGCCACGATCTTCGAGATAGCGATTAAAACGTGCCTGATAAATCGCCATTATCGGACCAAGTCCCATGGAAACTGTAGGGAACTGCCAGAAATCCGGCCGTAACCAGGGGTGTGGATAGGATGGAAGCCCACCACCAGCATGCACTTCGTGGCGGAAATTTTTCAATTCATCGACACTAAATCGGCCTTCAAGAAAGGCACGGGCATAAATTCCAGGACTCGCATGGCCTTGAAAATACACCTGATCCCCGCTGAATCCTTCTTTTGGTGCCCGGAAGAAATGGTTGAAACCAACCTCATACAAAGTTGCTGCCGAGGCATACGTCGAAATATGGCCACCGATGCCATTTTCGATGCGGTTTGCTCGCACGACCATTGCCATGGCATTCCAGCGAATCATACTTTTGATGCGACGCTCCAGCTCACGACTGCCCGGGTAAGTCGGTTGTTCACTAACCGGTATGGTGTTGATGTATGGCGTATTTGCAGTAAATGGCAATTTAATGCCAGCCGAAAAAACGCGTTTTTGTAGTTCCGCCATAACTTCGGAAACACGTTTCATACCCCCGTTTTGAATAAGATAATCGATGGAATCGCGCCATTCCTGCAGTTCGACTTCTTTTTCTGACCACTTATCTAAATTATTATCATTTTGCATTTAAATGTCCTTTTTCGAATAACTTTAAGCTTAATTTCGTTTAATCCATCTCTTTGAATGGATTTTCCAAAGAAAAATAGAATTTATCCCAACCTGAAAAGGCTTGCACCCTAAGGCAATAAATAGGCGAAAGAGAAGTAACCTATATAAGGTTTTTTCAGATTTTATTCAATAGTAAATCTTGTAATGTAAACTATTAGTAATTAATCTAAATGCAGAAAAAAACCAACCAGGCTAATGTAATGATTCTCGGCTATTCACAAGGGAAAGGTAAGTAAGTATATCGGATGTCAATGTTGTGAAAATCACATAGCCATAAATCAAGCGAACCGACACGCCAAATTTTCATTCCGGGTTGGGGTGATGTGAGAGAACTATTCGAGAGTACCGACAAGCATAAAAAGATTACCAATCCTGGTGAGACTGTAGAAAAACAAGCAATATCGGACCCTGAGCTTGCCGAAGGGCCGAAATTCGAGCGTGAAACCGGGCGTTTCAGCAGGCTCGACGTCCGGTTTATCTCTTTTTCGACAGTGTCGGCAGGGAAAGATCACTGCAAAGGGCCAGGCTCACGGGTACGAAAGTTTGCGATACGGTGGAAAGTCAAATAATTCGCGTCGTGGGCTTTGTAAGCACCACCAAGTCCGTCATCAAAGGCTGTGCGGCTCACGAAAATGATATCATTGCCGTCGAAAAGCCAATCGACATATTGCCAGGCGTGTTTCTCCGAATCTTCGTGGAAAAGTAACGGCGATTCAACTTGCCAATCACGCAGATTGTCGGAAGAAATGAGAACCAGGTTGTTACGATACGCTTCCGGATTAGTCTGTTTGCTGACTACTGCCCAATAACGGCCGGTTTGTTCATCAAAACGGATCGTAAACTTCACACCACCGCCGGGCATATCGATCAGATCTTTGTCGCGATCATGGGAAAGTGTTTTTCCATCTTCGGCCACCCAGGTGATTGCCGCACGATCGTCTCCCTGCCGGTTTGTGCGCAAAATATTCACCAACTTGCCCTCCGGTGTTAATACAACGTTCCCCTCAATCCACTGCGATTCTGACCACAAATGCTGGTAAGGCTCGGTAAATGTCCAGCTGCTGGCGTTGAGTAAATCCGCATCGACGGGTGCAGAAATGACAATTGCCGACCACTCGGGACGGCTCCCTTCTGCCAACTCAAAACTGCGCCAGATTCGGTCATTATCAACTACTACGCGACACGGTGCGCAGTGGTATGGACCGACTTTCAGCACACCCGTCTCCGGCGAATCCGGTGTGGTCCAGGTGTGACCACCATCATCAGAGCGGCGAATCAGCACGTCACCGTATTCGTGGCGTGTACCAAGCATATAAAGCGCGCTATTGTGTACAAATAATTTTCCCCAAAACAGTGGTTCGATTTTAGCGATCTGCTTCCAGGTTTCACCCCGGTCGCTGGAGGCAAAAACGAGGGAAATCGGGCTTACCTTATGGTTTGCCTCCGGACCAAAAAAATCATGGGATGCAACATAATCGCCATTTGGCAAAACTGCAATGCTCGGTGAGCCGATGTAGCGCCCGGAAGAGGCCGGCGAATGACTGATGACGACTCCGGGAACTTTCGAATGATCAGGTATTTTTGAACAGCCAACGTGCAGCAAAATAAACATCAACAACAAATATGCGACAGTCTTCGTTTTTGAAATAGGCATTATTCGATTCACTCCTTGCTATTTTTGCAGTACAAAAATCTGTTTATACTCGTTATCACCGTCCTGTAAAATTTTATTGTATGCAAGTGAATTTCCATCGTGTGACCAGGACAAATTGTAAGGTTTGTTATCGAACTTCGGCGAAATGGCGACTGACTTGTTCTCCTCAACGGAATAGAGCCAGATAGTATTATCGCAAACGAAACTAATCATATTGTAGCCTGGCCGCCAGCGAATCCCGCCATCCGCTTCCACTGTTTTCTCCCGGTGTGTTACCTGTCTGATCTCGCCACCTGTCGTTGGCAGAAGATAAATTTGATCACGATTGGTTGCGTCCTTCGCCAAAAAACTGAGGAGAGCACCATCCGGCGAACTGGTAACACGATCAACACCAGGATTCGTCCATTCCGTTGTGTGGGTTAAACGCCTCCAGCTCACATCTTTCGGGATAAATAAATCAGTCTCCTCGTAGGCCAATTCTGTACCTGGTTCATCGATACGTTCCGGCAGATCAACGACATAAACTTCTTTTACGGTATTTCCCTCTGCATCACGAACTTGGCCGAGGAAAGTCCGGGCCCTTTGCCTTTGTCCATCCACGGTTTTATAACCATGCGTACCCAGCCAGCGGTCGCCATCCGCACGGCTGATTTCATCAGAACCAGGTTTGGGATTGGGCACAACCTTGACGATCAGCGCGCTAAACCAGGCGCCGTTGAAGTTTTCGAGTCCATCTGAATTTTCAACGGCAACTTTAGCGGAATTATGGGAGACACCGAGGGTGCGCAGGTTAACAATTTCACCCGTCTCCGCTTCTTTTTGGGCGAGCAGTGCGTCATTGTAGGTAAAACCAATCCACTGTCCATCAGCGCTCCATTCATGCCGGTGGGTACCACCGCGCAATGCGCCTGGTGTCGTCGGTGGTTGTATATCCCGGGCATCAAGCACGATGGGTTGCTCCGGTTGCGCTTCGTCGATTATCATGCCAAAACGACGCCACCAGATGTATGGATTTTCTTCCGTGCAACTGAACAAACCGTGAATAAAGACAACTTTGTTTTCGGTGGGATGATAACTTGCTGCTCCACAACCCGGACCGTAATCCGCCTGGTTTGGAGGCGAATATATTGTCACCATCTCACCCGTTTCGACATTGACCTTTTCAATTGCCGGATTGGCGCCAATCCCGGCATCGGTGCGAATATCGTAAACCAGCCAGAGGTTGTCCGGTGAGAAATTATCATTGTCGTCGAGGTCGTGGTTTTTTGCATCGAAGGTAATTTGTTTTTCAGTCCACATTTTAACATCTCTTTTCTTTTCGCAGGCAAGGATTATAAAAACTCCAGCCAGAAGGATGAAAAGCACTTTCTTCATCGATTCCTCCCTTTTGTGATTAATGTAGTGCCAACTCTGACGAGACTTTGCAAATTCGGACCCAGAGCTTACCGAAGCGCCCGAATTTGAGTGTGGAACCGGCCGTTTCGACGATTCGACTTGACTCGGTGCAGGTAGGCTCAACGTCCGGTTTATCCCTTTTTTGACAGGCTCGTCAGAGTCCTCTTCATTTTTCATTTGATTTTGCAAGAACGCGCCATTGTGCTTTGTAAATCTCGCGAATGCGCAACAGCGGTTTTTCATAAATTCCCTCAGCGAAATCGGGAAAAGTCCATGCAAAGGATTGAAATCGGCCTTTGCTGTACATAAGATTCATATCAGCCCAGACACCACTGCCCACATAAATTTTTTGTGCTCCTTTTTTCATCGATGCCAGCACCAGCTTGTCAAAGTCGAGATAACCGGAATCGAGATTGACGCAGCGGTTACTCTCAATCGCTGTTTTTTTTTCAATCACATTTGTTGTGTGTTTTACTCGCGCCAATTCCGATGCATCGATCAGATTTTCAAAAGAAAATAAAATCCGGTTAATCGGTTCTCCCATTTCCGGCGCATAATAATATGCTGCGACGAAGGGATATGGACTGCTTGTAAAATCGATCGGGCCAAATTCCTGGCACAAAAGTTCCTGAGCTGCCTGTAATTTTTTGGATTCCACATAAAGGGCTGCAACAAGGAGCTTGACTGGCGGGACTTTTATCACCTCAGCCATTGAGCAACTCCTTGCGTTCTTTGTTTTCCAGCAAAGCATCCTCGGCCTTCCTGACGATCGCTTCAGGAATACCAAAAGCTTCGTTGATGAGCTGTGCACGGTTTTGTTTTAAATTGAAATTCTTTTTCCCGTGTATCGTGGTTTGCCGCATGTGGAATTTGCGAACATAAATCAGGGCGTCTTTTTCATTGCGCGAAAGACAAAGCTCATTCATGCCATTCCACGAAAAAGAATGCAGCCAGTGCCCCCAAAAGGCCTCTGCATGCGTCGGGATATCTGCAAATTCGTAGCGCCATTGTTTTTCTGAGCGGCTGATTGTACTGAGATTATAGTGCAAAGCTTTCTCTGCAGGCACAATCTCGACACCAGTGTGTGCATTACGGTATTGCACAATACGCTGCG
The DNA here is from genome assembly GCA_020633655.1 of Deferribacteres bacterium. Lineage (GTDB taxonomy): Bacteria > Zhuqueibacterota > Zhuqueibacteria > Zhuqueibacterales > Geothermadaptataceae > Bioreactorimicrobium. Next base: position 154,702 of record JACKDF010000002.1, on the reverse strand, counting down.
TCGATAGCGCCATGGGGAGATCGAGAACATAACCCGGATCGGCAAGAAAGTGCTGCCCCTTGTTGAGGATAACCAGGGCGCAATGGTGGTTGGGACCAATTTTCATGCGCGCCATGACAGGATAGCAATCGAAGCCGAGAAAATGCACGATTGTCTGTAGAAAAAAGGTCAGCGAAAAACATGTGCCACCAAGGCGAAACCGCTGAAAATCCTCCCACACTTCGTTGGGCAAACGGATAGCCATTGCATCCTGATGCATGCGGTTTACTTTCATGATTTTACTTAGATTTTCATAAGGAATTTGCAGAAAAATATGCAGTACTTCAGCGACACGCGTGATTTCATCCGTCTTTATTGTTGGCAGATTGTTCTTTTGTAAAAAATTCTTCGCTACATCAGAATAAAGTGCTGGATCAAGTACTTGCAGGGGTGAGAAATTTTGCAGACTAACAGAGGTCATAAGAAGCGTTATTGTGTTTTATCCTTAGTCTCGGGTGTTTTATCCTTTGTCCCAGGCGGTTTCTCTTCACTCTGCTTCGATTCCGATTTCAACATTTCCGAAGCTTTGTTCACCATAAAACTAAAAGTGCCGGTACGCCAAATGAATTGCACGTAACTGATAATGGACAAAATCAATATAATTGCCCATCGCCAATGGAAAGATTTACGGTAGCCTTCGTAAATACTGTGAATGATAATCCATGCCAGTATTATTGCAACAATTGAAAGCGCATAGAGTGCGGTAGCATTATCGAGAGTTAATTTATCGGATTCCATCTTCCCGTTTCCGCTGTTTCAGTTAAAAGTTGTGTTTCATGCAAAGTGCAAAACAGCCCTAAACTCCAGTGAAAATTTCAATTAAAGTGGCAAGAATTGAGCAGAATTGCAATAAAAATCTGAAGGGTGTTTAATTTGGCCGAGCAGTGCTACATGAATCCCAAACACAGATCCAATCGAATTGGTCGATTTCACTATATGCTTGCTGCACGAGGTGCAACTCCCAACGGATTCCAGTCCAAAGACTGCACTGCAAATATCCGGACTGTGTGAAAAAGCGTAGAGATTGAGCATGCCTGCACGGAGTAATATCGAAGTGTCAAATCCGGATTGTATTCGACCGGGCACTTCGGCAAATTCCGCACCCGGTCGTTGAGCTTGCCGAAACGCCCGGGCAAACTTATCGTTTTCACGCATTCTGGTCTATATCAACCGGTGATTTTTCGGATTATGGGACTGAAACCGCTTTCGACTGCGCCCGGAAAAATCGCGATTGGCGTAGCAATACACACAACCAAAAAGGCAACTGTCGTACGCGCCTATATCAACACTGTCGCTGCAACCGCACTGCGGCCGCGTGGCCTTTCTTCCCGGTACGACTGATAAATCAGGATAAATATTTTGCACATAGTGCGCATCAATGCAGCGGGCCTTCTCGACCTGGTCTATGGAGAGCAACGCATCTTCACAACATGCAGCGAGCTGAATACGGTTTTGAGCGCTGATGTTTGCCAATTTTTTGATCAGATTTCGTTTTTCCGGCTCCTCTGCTTCATAAATAAATATGCCATCGTCGTCGAGTTTTTCCAGCGCGCGTTTTGTTTTTTTATACAAATCCACAAAGCTGAAAATACACCTTCGCGTTGCACCCGATAAATTCTCGGCAAGGAATTGAAAGTTTTCCACATGCCACTGCATCGATGTCTCTGTACTGAAAAGAATCGGGTCATAACGCCAGATGATTTTCTCAGCAGATATACGGTGGGCCAGTTCATGAAAAGATGCAATGGCTCGTTCTGTTGCCGGATTCCGGGGTTCAAATATTCGCGGGTAATTGTTTAGTGTCCAGTGGAAATAAAAACGGTATCCACCATCGACGAGGCGGGATATGTTTGCGAAGAATGGCCGCGCATTGCGCGTCCAAAAAACAAAGGCGGATACATCATTTGGTAGCAGGGAGACAGTTCTTATGTGCTTCGAATTGAACGGATTCACAACTTCAGCGAAACCCTCCTCCAGGCGCGTCGCAAACCATTTACTGTAAAATGCCGGTATATCTGTGCTTCGGGATACCGATATTATTTTTTGATTGCACTTACTCATTTGATTTGGCTATTTTGTTTGCATGCACATTCAACCCGATCTCAGCATTCGTACCCTCATCGCCGGCTACAGCCAGGGTATTTTTCCCATGGGCGATGCCACTGGTAAAATCAACTGGTACGAAGCCAATCCACGCGGCATCCTGCCGCTCCACAGTTTACACCTGCCCCACGATTTAAAACGTGTCTTGCGTCAGGGCAGGTTTGCAGTCACGTTGAACCACAATTTTCGCCGCACAATGGCTTCCTGTGCCCGAACATCCGAACCCACATGGATCACCCGCGCTATGATTGATGCCTACAGTCAATTACACAATTTCGGCTATGCGCACAGCGTGGAATCCTGGTACGATGGTGAACTGGCAGGCGGATTGTACGGCGTGAGTATAGGTGGTGCCTTCTTTGGTGAATCGATGTTCTTTCATCACCGGGACGCCAGCAAAGTAGCGCTGGCGCATCTCTGGATATGGCTCACGCGTTGTGAATTCCAACTCTTCGATATTCAAATGGTAACCGATGTACTCGAACGCTTTGGCGCGCACAACCTCACCAAAGAGGACTATTTGAAGCACCTGAATTCAGCCGTCGGTTTAAGCCGAAAATTGCGTGCATCGGACATCGATTGGCGGGAAGAATTTCTGCGGCCGGAACTGGGTGCAAAACAGGAATAAATTCCAAAGGTGTTTTAGCAATACTTCCATAGATTTGACAAATTCTATTCTTTACCACTTAACCGTTCGTCGTCCAGGCTGTCTTCTAAAATATTCCTCAACTGCGTTTCCGTCAAATTTCCTCCAGACAAAATGATACCAACGCGTTTACCCGCCACCGCACTTCGCGCCTGCCAGGCTGCAGCCAACGCTGCCGCGCCAGCGCCTTCAGCGATGTTGTGTGTATGGTTCAACAACAGACGAACCGCATGCCGAAGTTCGTTGTCATCGACACAAACAATATCATCCAACTCCTGGCGTAAAATATTCAAAGTGTATTCAAAGGGTTGCAATGTAGCCAATCCTTCAGCAAAAGTATCGGCCGAATGGGTTTTACAAAATTCCCCTGTTTTTATGGACTGGTAGATTGAATCCGCGTGGGCTGACTGCACTCCAATCACGTTGATTTTCGGATTGACACTATGGGCCACAATACATGTTCCCGAGGCTCCGCTCCCCCCTCCAACAGGCACAAATATCGTATCGAGGGTGGGAATAGTTTCGAGCAGTTCCAGTGTGTACGTTCCGACACCGGGTACGAGAGCGGGTTCATCACCTCCGGAAACATAACGCCAGTCGTGATCGCTGGCAAAATTTTCAGCAAATACGCAGCAATAAGAATAGTTCATGCCGTGAAAAATAACTTCTGCCCCAAAGTTCTCCATCGCCCTGACTTTGTCCATGTTTGCTTTTTCCGGGACAACAATTTTTACGGGAAAGCCGAAAAGTTGCCCGGCGTGAGCCACAGACTGACCGTGATTCCCTGTGGAAGCAGCGATTAAACCGCCCTTGAATCCCTGCTCTTTTAATTGAGAGCATAGATTTATACCCCCACGAATTTTGAAAGCGCCTGTAGGTAAATGATTCTCAAACTTAATCCACAATTCGCAGCCGAAAAGGCGATCCAGACTTTTAAAATTCAGCGCAGGTGTGGGTTTAAGAAACGGTGCAATGCGTTGTTTTGCCAGCAAAACATCTTTTAACGTGATACCGTGCGACATGGCTTTGTCCTTTTTTGAGGGAAAAGATCAAAGATTGGTGAATAGGTCGGGGCTGAGTCAAAACACATTATTTATGACCCCAAAAGCTATTTTCATAGAGCGAAAGCGTCCTCGCTGAGCCCAAAGCACATTCCCCGCGGCGGGTCGCCTTCGTTCTATTTATGTTTTGACACAGCCCTGGTCTTTTCCCGATTTTATATCAGAATTTTATTTATGATATTTCTCACCGCGCAATATAGTGAATGCGCGATAAATTTGTTCAAACAAAATAACGCGGGCCAATTCGTGCGGAAATGTCATCTGAGAGAGTGAGAGAACAAGATCAGCGCGCTGCAAAACGGCTTGCGAGAAACCAAAAGCGCCACCGATGGCAAAAGCTATTTCCGCTGGACCAAAATTCTGTTTTTCTTCAAAAAAACGGGCGAATTGCAGCGAGGAGAACTGACTTCCACTCCCGTCCAGCGCAACAAAAAAAGTAGTCGAGGGAATCATTGATAACAATCGTGCTGATTCGTCCTCGATGGCACTGCTACTATTTTTCTCGTTGAACCGGCTATCTTTCAGTTCTTTCAATTCAAAAGAAACATAATGCTGCAATCGTTTCGCAAATTCATTGCAGGCAGCTAGCCAGAATTTCGTTTTCATTTTGCCAAAAGCGTAAACTGTTATCTTCATGTCGGGCATAATAAACGCAATATTTGTTAATTTTGCAAATCGATTAGCGTTTCTTCCATACCGATTCAGGCTGAATTGGGGAATACTGGAAGCTGAGTTTATGGAAGGAAGTGTATTCCTCTGCAAATCAACGAACGCTTCTGCTTTGAATAGTCCGGCGTCCGCTTCGTGACGAAATGCTTACTTTCTTACTTGTCTAAGAGTGAAAAAATTCTTTAATTAACTGTTTGCAAAAATTACAGTTTCCGAATGGAAGACATCACGTAAAACAAACGGAAATTCATTCAATCCAATAAATTTTACGGAGGAGGAATATGCGCAAAGTCATTCCTTTTTTACTCATCACAATGGTTATTCTGTTTGCCTGTGAGCAGAAACCAAAACAATCCGGTATCGAACTGGCTAAAATGGATACCGAAGTTCGCCCTCAGGATGATTACTACCGTTATATGAACGGAACCTGGCTGAACGAATTTGAAATTCCCGCGGATAAAAGTGTTTACGGTTCCTTTGAGAAGCTCTATGATGAAGCGCAGGAAAATTTACGGATCATCATCGACGAAGCGGGTGCACTGACGGACAAAGCCGAAGGCAGCACAGCACAAAAAGTTGGCGACATGTATGCCAGCTACATGGACAGCGTGAAACTGGATGAATTGGGTATAACACCTGTGCAGCCTGAATTAGACAAAATTAAGAGTCTGCAAAGCAAAGCTGATTTGGTGGAATATGCCGGTTACCTCGAGACCCTGAGCGTTCGTAATCTATTCAGTCCGTTCATCGATCAGGATCAGAAAAATTCCACGCAATACATCGTTAATATCTACCAGAGTGGTTTGAGCCTGCCTGACCGCGATTACTACCTCAAAGAAGATCAGCGGTTCGTCGATTTACGAGCTGATTTAGTAGCACACATCGAAAAGATGTTTGATTTGGCTGGAATCGCGAATAGCCAGGCGAAAGCGCTTCGTATTCTCGAAATTGAAAAAATGCTCGCAGAAAACCACTGGACACGTGTAGAAAACCGCGATCCGGTGAAAACCTACAACAAAATGGCATTGGCCGATCTCAACAGCATGATGCCAAATTGGGATTGGAATCTGTACGCGAATACAGCCGGTTTCGGCAAGGAAGACAGCGTCAATGTAAACCAACCGAGTTATCTCAAAGCATTGGATGGAATTTTTGCCAAAGTCTCTTTGGAAGATTGGAAAACTTACTATACATGGCGAGTATTGACTGGAGCAGCCCGTCTGTTGAGCAATGATTTTGTAGTTGAAAATTTCAATATGTACCGGAAAAAACTACGCGGTATTCAGGCACAGCGTCCGCGTTGGGAACGAGGTGTAGGCACGGTTCAGGGCGCTATGGGTGAATTGGTTGGTAAACTTTATGTTGAGCGATACTTCAAACCTGCAGCAAAGGAGCGTATGAAGCAGCTGGTCGAGAATTTGAAATATGCCATGAAAATGCGCATCGAAAATCTGGACTGGATGAGTGACGCGACAAAAGTCAAGGCACTGGAAAAATTGTCCATGTTCAACGCTAAAATTGGCTACCCGGACGAATGGAAAGATTATTCCGAACTGGAGATTAAAAAAGATGATCTGTTCGGAAACGTCCGTCGCGCCTCCTTGCTGGATCATAAACGGGAAATCGAAAAACTGGGTAAACCGATCGACCGCAACGAGTGGCACATGACACCGCAAACGGTCAACGCCTATTATAATTCATCCATGAATGAGGTTGTTTTTCCGGCTGCGATTTTACAACCACCTTTCTTCAATATGGAAGCCGACGATGCCGTTAATTACGGTGGAATCGGTGCGGTTATTGGCCACGAAATTACCCACGGGTTCGATGACAGCGGCCGTCAATACAACGGCGATGGCAATCTGGAAGACTGGTGGACAGAGGAAGACGGCGAAGAATTTGTTAAACGTGCCAACCTCATGGTCGAAGAATACAACGCATTTAATCCAATCGACACGATGCATGTTAACGGCAAGCTCACCCTCGGTGAGAACGTCGCTGACCTTGGCGGTTTGACCGTCGCTTTCCATGCGTACAAACGCGCCCTCAGTGGCAAAGAAGCGCCCGTTATCGACGGTTTAACAGGGGATGAACGCTTCTTCCTTGGCTGGGCACAGGTCTGGGGCCGTAAATACCGTGACGAAGCCTTACGCGAACGCCTGATCACCGATCCGCATTCGCCAAGCGAGTACCGCACCAATGGTATTGTCAGCAACATGCCTGAATTCTACAAAGTATATCAGGTAAAGGAAGGCGATAAACTCTTCCGTCCGAAAGATAAACGTGTAAAAATCTGGTAAATAAAAAAGCCCCGTTCTTCGGGGCTTTTTTTTGGTAATGATCATATAAAATCTTTTCTGAAAATCAATTTCGTAAAAGTACAATGGCGCACCACTGAAACACAATCCGTTCATAAGCATGCTCTATTCCCATCTCAAACAAACACCCAACTGTATCATCATTAAGTTTGACCAACCCGGAATAGGCCGAAGGCCCGGCATGCAGTACCTGCTTTTTGTACCAGGATTTCCCGCCATCCTCCGACAATCGCAGCGTCATGCCTTTGCGTCCGCCACCCGCCGGATTACTGGCGATCAGCGTATTTACTTTTCCGGCATTTGGCGAATTCAGTGAAATAAGACTGCCCTGACAGATCGGGCACGGCCGGTCGGGGTCGTGTTGCAGTGGGCTCCAGGTCGCACCACCATCCCGGCTGAAGCGCACCGCTCGTACGCCCTGCCCATGTTGTTGCATGCGCACGTCCTGCATCAGCAGATCCGGCGCCACCTCTGCGATTTGCGTCTCATTCCCGCCTGCCTCCGAGGATTCACCGATTTTCCAGGTTAATCCCCGGTCATCGGAATACAACGAGTGCGCACGGTATTGCCATTGTTCCCCGGCATTATGTTCCGAATGGTTAGCCGGCACAACCAGTCGATCTTTGTATTTGCCCTGGTGAATTTGAAGTCCCGAACAGGGTCCGGTGGCATACCAGCGCCAGTTGACTTTTTTCGTCATTGCCGTAATATTGCGGCGGTGACTCCAGGTTTGCCCATCATCATCTGAAAAGGATAGATATATTTCCCGGCTGCCCTTGCCAGCAATCAAATCATCTTCTGAATCATGAGAACCGCAAAACAACAGAAAAATCCGCCCGCTCTTGCGATCAACAACCGGACAGGGATTGCCTACCTGCCACAGACTGTCATCCTGCACGACGTGCAATTCACTCCAGGTTTTGCCATCGTCGGCAGAGCGCTTGAGCACAATATCAATATCACCGAAATCGTCACGCCTGGCTTTGCGCCCCTCGGCAAAGGCCAGTAAAGTGCCGTTTGTGCTTTTTATGATAGCCGGAATCCGGAAAGTGTGGTAACCATCGAGCCCACTTTCGAAGACGGTTACCCGTTCATCGCTCACCTGTTCTACGGCGGAAAATTTCGTGAATGCAGCGGTGAGAACGAAGAAAAAAATACGGAGGATCATAAAGTAGTCCTTAATTTTTATCACCAAATTTTGCATTACAAATAGTTGAAAAGTAAAACTTGTAACCCACCCCCTTATGGTCTGATTTCATAAATATATTCAGGCGTGTTATTTTAACCTTCGATTTTCAATACGACTCATCGGAGCGATTAACCTATGCACCGTTCATTTTCAAATAAGCATATGGCATAACCAACACTATCTCCTCTGCAATGGTATGCCAGTACAACGCAATCCCACCGCTTTTCACAACCGGTCTGGGAAAGCTGACGAGATTTTCGAATAAGGGATAAACCGGAGATTGAGCCAGCCGAAACTCCTGGTTTCACGCGCAAGTTCGGGCCCTTCGGCAGGCTCGGGGTCCGAACTTGAAGGTTTTTCGAAAGTCGCAACAACCAAAGTACTCTCAGAGGAAAAACAAGGGATCATTTCATTTAAATATTTCGGTGAGAATAGGCCGTAATCCACTGAAAAAGAACTCGACAGCAATCACCATTACGATAATCCCCATGATTCGCATCATCACATTAATGCCGGTTTCTCCCATGAATTTTATGATACGCGAAGCGCTGAATAATACCATATAGGTTATAGCCATCACAAATACGATGCTGAGAATTAAAGCAACCTTCATCTCCAAAGTTTCAGCTTTCTGCATCAGCAATATGGCGTTTGTCATTGCCCCGGGTCCGCATATCATCGGGATTGCCAACGGTGTAATTGAGATGTCATTGACATAAGATTTGATTTCAGAATCTTTCACTTTCACCGTGACCAATCGTGCCTGCAACATATCCATACCCATGATAAAAAATATTATGCCCCCAACAATGCGCAAGCTGTTCACAGAAATGTTGAAAAAATTAAAAAGAAGTTGGCCTGCGAAAGCAAATACAATTATTGTGAGTGTTGCAACAATAGACGCCTTCTTTGCCGTTTTTACACGATGAACATCATCCAACTCTGCGGTCATCGTCATAAAAATGGGCATTGTGCCCAATGGATTAATCAGCGTAAAAAAGGAGGTAACTGCAAGTAAGCCAAAGGATAAAACGTCATTCATTTTCAGTCCAATTCTTGATAAAACTGCCCAGAACTTGCGATCATTTGAATTTATTGTATTCGTTTATTACTGCTGTCACAATCGCAGATTTTTTAAAATCACCAGACGCGTTGTCCCCTGTTTCCTGCAGGAATACTTCGTAAACTTTAATCGCCAGAATTGCCTGCTGCGTTGGATTGGGTGGAATAAAACCAGGCGGAAAGGAAGCCGTATGCTCATCAATAAATCGCGCAGCAGCTTGCACGGCTTGCAGCTTTTTTTTATCCTCTTTGCTTGTGTATTCGAAATGCCAGCATTGTGCCTGTTGGATAATTTTTTGTTTGTTCGAACCGGATTCAGCTAATCCGGTTGCTTTGAAAATACGGCAATCGTATTGGCGACAGGTTCTCGGACGAACAGCATAGATTGCGCAACCTTTCCCAGTGAACATGGGGCAACGACCCTGCTGGTTGTACCCGAGAAGCACGTGGCCTTTGGGAAGCCCCGGTGCTGCAAATTTAAGTTCGTCCGGTATGGCCGCTAAAGTTTCTGTTTCCTCCGGTTGAATATGAATAAAATACGAAGATTCACAGCAGGCCGTGCATTGGCCGCACGGCACGTCCATCCCTTCCCCGGTGTGTTGTGAGTTGTGAATTTGCTCCAACCAGGAGGAAAAATCACCAGCACTTTTGCTGATTTGTTTACCGTTTTTTTGCATGTGTTTTGTTCAGGTTTTCCGAAATCCGAAATTTAACAATTCTTTTTATAAGCTTGTAGGGAATGGATTTATCCAATGGAAATTGCAGTGTTCCTTTCCCGGTTTTGTAATCTGCAACCTCTTTGTCAAATTTTTCAATCCCGGAGGGTGCCGGATAAAACCCGATATGTGTTTTGTATCCCGCGAAATGCACCAGGTTGCCGTTCAGCGTGAAGGTGGGAATTTGATAGCTTATTTTTTCCTTCGCCTCAGGGGCGGTTTCTCGAATTGTCTGCCGGATTTTCTCCAGGATTTCCTGGATTTCCGGTGGAAAATTCCCGATGTATTCGTCAATTGTTTGTGGTGCGCTCTTGTTTTCTTTCATATTTCAGAATCCTGTCTATCTTTCAAACAGATATTTTAGGTGCAGTTCAATTCGATTCGTATTCGCCGTTTACGCCTACGGGTTCCGTTTCAAAACGCGTATCAAAGGAAACGATTAAAGGTTTCCCTTTTTGAATCGCAGCTTGCACGTTTGGTAGTGACAACGACTCCCGGTGTTTAGCTGAATCCGTCCACACCTCTGTAATCCAGATTGCCTCTTTATCTGTTTTATCTTTTGCAACGATATAACTCAAACAACCGGGCATGTCGTTGGTACCTTCGATTAAGATTGCAATTAATTCATCCCGTTTTTCCGGCAGTGCTATAATTTTACCAATAAGGCCAAACATACTTTCTCCAAAATTAACTTAGATTCAAAAATTCTAGCAAAGACAAAGTTAAGGAATTCACCCCAAATATACAAAAAATTATAACCACGAAATGCGATATTCCAAATACCGTGTCAGGTGTTGAAAGTGTCGTTATAATGCGCGTGTAGTCGAAATCATCGAAATTCTTTCTCAGAGCTCAACGCATGAATTTCCGTTCTTGCCATAAGTGGTGCTTCCAATTCCGGCACCAGTGTTGATATTTACTTCTTTTCAAGAGTAATGTCTGAAAGCAGTCATTTTACTTCATAAAACAAAAGGAGTTTTGCTTCGTCGGTTTTCAGCTTAGCCGCCTGCTTTTCAGGCGTGCTGGAATCTCCATGAGCCTACCGTGAATTGGGGGATGCCAGAATTCGATAAAAAACATCGAATCCGGCATGACGACAAAATTGAGATCATAGGACAAAAATTTTTGCAAATCGCTCCAATACATTTCGCTCTAAAAAGTTCGATTGCCATTTCCTTATAACACTTATCAAAAAAATTGGTGTTTTGTTAACAAATATCCTTGCAAAATATGATACTTACATAAAATTTAGTTCAGTCTGACCCAAAAATAAAAAAACAACTGAATTATAAATTATCATAACATTAAACTTGCGGGTAAAACGCACCAGAAATACAACGTATTTTATTTGCAATATATTTACTTTTTATGTTGCATTTTGACTTAAAATTTCCTTTTTTTAGGTTCAAACAAGCTGCACCTGTCTTAGCAAAAATGTCTAACCAAGGATGCGTTTTGCAATGAAAATTCAGGCAGTGAAATATTATTTGACCGCATTGTATATAGTCCTGTGTGGCCACGCTCTGGCAACCCCCATTGACACATTAAACTATATACATGAAATGCGCATAACCGATCAGATCGGCAGTCCTTTACGAGTTGCCATTGACAAATATGACAACGTTTACGTCACCGATTCTTTTTACGAAAAAATTATAAAATTTAACTCTGCCGGGGAATTTCAGGGAAAATTTTCCTCCGGGGTCTCCCCACTGGCGATTGCCATTGATAGCAAAGATCATCTTTATACTTCTGATCGGAAAAATGGAACCATAAGGGTTGTGGACACAAGTGGTGTTTTACTGTCCTCAGCTTTCCATGGATTCATTTTTCCATCGGATGGCATCGTCGATGATCAGGATAACTTTTATGTTGTCGACAGCAAAGCAAAGAAAGTACGTGTATTTAATGCCAACAGAGACGAGCTTTTTTCTTTCGGGAAAGATATGTTGTTTTATCCAACGGCTATTGCCTTCGACAAAAAGAATCAACGACTCCTTGTGGCTGAGCATGGGGGATTAGACTTTAGAAACATTCGGCTTCTCGTTCATATTTTCACAAAACAGGGAATCTGGCAATCAAGTATCGCCCAGTTTGGCTGGCTTGAAGGCGAGATTGCACGCATTCAAGGTCTTGCTGTGGATAATGCCGGAAGAGTATATATTGCTGATACTTTTCTTGGTATAGTGACGGTCCTCGATGAGAACGGAAGGTACATTACGACAATTGGTGATTACGGAACTGAGCCAGGCGAAATGCGTTCACCGATGGATATAGCTATAGATTCGCAAAATCGTCTTTGGATCACTTCAAAAAATAATCGTCGACTCGAAGTTTTCCGAATCGAAGACCCACATTTGAAGAATTCAACTTCCAATATTGAACAGGACATTTCACATAATCTCCTTAAATTTCAGCTATTGCAAAATTTTCCCAATCCATTCAATCCACAAACTGAAATTCCGTTTGTTCTCGAAAACGACGGCTATGTAACCATTAGCATTTATAGCGAAATAGGGCAAATTGTCCGTCGATTTGATCTCGGTTATTTAAGTGCCGGCAATGCTTCTGTTTTGTGGAATGCAACCAATAATCTTGGGCAAAAAGTTGCATCTGGAATTTATCTGTATGAAATACGTGTCAATGAATTCGTAGCTGTCCGTCGCATGTTGTTAATGAGGTGAATTATTTAATAAACAGCGAAAGAGAACAGGGATAATGGTCACAAATATAATAAAGAACAACCTGATCGCGGCTTTATTGTATTTTAGTTCAAACACCCTTCAGGCACAGGTCCCTTATCCAACAGATGCTCCCCATTGGGGAAGCGGCATCGATTGCATATCGTGCCACCAGCCTCACAGAAATTCTGAGATAAAACTAACAAATTTAAGTGGTAATGCCAATCTTTGCATGAGTTGCCACAACGAGGGAGGCATAGCCAACAACAATTCATTCGCTGAGGCCGACAAAGCCCTCCCTGGTATTTCAGGAACCTCGCATGCCTGGGATATACAAGTAATAAATCCGAATCATGCGACACTTCTGCCACTAAATCCAGAACTCGCACAACGTATTCCTGATGGCTATATTCTGTGCTCAACCTGCCATGATCCACATGTTCAAAAATTTCCTCCCTTTTTGCGAATTTCAAATCAATCCGATGCACTTTGCAAAGATTGCCACCGAATACGAAACATTGGACGCTACACGGATTCAAAGATGAATAAGGGCAGCCATCCGGTTGGGATCGAATACCCTGCTGCTGATGGTCGATTTCGCCGCAAAACCGTACTTTCCCTTCCACTCAGCGAAGCAAATCGCGTCGAATGTACAACATGCCATTCCGTTCATAATGCGAATTCCGGTGGGGCAAATGAAGGCACTGGCGATGGAAATCTCCTACGAATGAAAAACGATGCTTCTTTATGCAAAAGCTGCCATGTTTATCAGGACCACATGGGTACGACCTGCCTTGTTTGTCATCAAACCCACGCACGAAATAAACAAAATATTTATATGGTAAATAACTCTGTACCTATTACTGAAAGTGAAATACGCCCTGTTATTTTTACGGCGCTAACAGGAGAGAATTCTTTTGCAGACAATGAAAACGAGGTCGATGGTATTTGTGAAGTATGCCACACAAAAACTACTTATTTTCGCAATGATGGCACCGGAGTGCACGATCATCATTATGGAGAAAATTGCACTTCATGCCATAATCATGCAGACGGTTTCATGCCAAAGGGCAGAAAACACGAAAATAGCTGGCTGATTTTAGTTTCCCCCGGCTTTCACGGACGATTTATTCGGGAGAGCGGTTGGGATTTACAGCAGTGCATGCCGTGCCATGGCACAGATTATAACGGCGGTCTGGTAGAAGTATCGTGTATGGGATGCCACCCATCTTCACCTGAAGGATGTACCACTTGTCACGGCGGTAAGGAAAACAGGACAGGTGCGCCACCGAAGGATATCGACAATAATCTCAGTACAGCAGCAACCGGAGTAGGCGCACATACCGCCCACTTGACAGAGGGTGAATTGAGTTCCGGCTTTTCTTGCAAAATTTGTCACATCGTTCCCGACTCCTTGCACACGACGGACCATGTCGATACGGAATTGCCCGCTGAAGTTTCTTTTAATGGTTTGGCAAAACAAGAGGATGCGGCTCCGGAATGGGACGGTACAACCTGCCAAAACAGCTACTGCCATGGTAACTTCACACTGGGCAACCGGACAAATTCACCCCAATGGACAAGAGTCGATGGGACACAAGATGCCTGCGGGACCTGCCATGCGCTACCACCGGCGAGTCCGCATCCAAGCAATACCAGGTGCTACATCTGCCACGGGGATGTCGTAGATGCCAATAAGAATATTATCGATAAGAATTTGCATATTAATGGAGAGACGAACGTAAAAGGTCAACATCCCACCGGGTGGATGAGTACATCGTCTGCTAATTTCCATGGAATCTTCATTCGTGTGAGCAGCTGGAATCTGAAACAATGCCAGGATTGCCATGGCGACGATTATTCTGGTGGGCTTGTCGGAAGCAGTTGCCTGTCATGTCATCCTTCCAGCCCGGAGGGTTGTACTGTTTGCCATGGAGGTATGGACAATAATTCAGGCGCCCCACCGGAGGATATCGATGGCAACCACCTGACAAGCGCGCGTGGCATTGGTGCGCATACGGCCCACCTCTCCACAGGAAAATTAAGTACAGGATTTGCTTGTGAAACCTGTCACACCGTACCCGGTACATTTGATGTTGCTGGCCATGTCGATTCTGATTTACCGGCAGAGATTCATTTCGGTGGCTTAGCCCGACAAGAGGGTGCTAATCCAACCTGGGATGGCACAACCTGCCAGAACAGTTATTGCCATGGAAATTTCACAATGGGTGATCAGACGAATGATCCAACCTGGACAATATCAGATGGGACACAAGCTGCTTGTGGAACGTGTCATTCTTTGCCCCCGCAAGGGCGTCACTCGAAAAATGATAGATGCCATTTATGCCACAGTGATGTTGTCAGCAGCACCAATAAAATCATTAATAATGTTTTGCATATAAATGGCAAAGCGGATGTACGGTCCAGGGATTGTTTATCCTGCCATAATCAAACGCCGGCATTTACTACTGTAGAGGAAGGAGTGAATTCGATCCCAAAAACTGATTAATCAGAACTATGCCCTCGCTCTCTTTTTACAATATTTTCAAAGCGCGTATCGATTCCAGTAAATCCCTTTCGCCTCTGCTTCTGTTATTCGCTCCTTTTTCCCTGCTTTTTCATTTAACCAATGTGTAAATCGACTTAAGTTTTGATAGCGCAGATAGGCTTCTTTTGTCCTGTACAAGGGCACGATAGAATTATTCGTCAGCAACGGATCTGCATTTTCTGGGAAAAGTCCATTGGCAATTGCGCGGTCATAATCCAATGTTCCGGGGATCGGGCTGTATGCACTCAAACGAATACGCACGCCAAGACTATGAGCATAACAAATCGTTTCCACCACTTCTTTGACTTTCTGACCTGGCAATGCCATAATGATATACGTTTCGACCTCGTGAGCTGAATAACCGGCGCGAACGAGATTTTGTACGGCTGTTGTCATTTCGCCCGGTGTTATTTTGTTATGGATATCACGCAAGCGTTCTTTGACAACGGACTCCAGACTTAAGCGAATCGTACGAAAATTTGTGCGATACATCAGTTCTGCCAGCTCTTCATCGATGAAGCGGGCGTGCAGCCCATTGGGGGTATGTAATTGCAGTGTAGATTTTTTATATGCAAGCTGGCGCAGGATTGGTTTGATATGAATTTCAGGTTGCATCAACAAGGCATCATCATAAAAGGCGATATGCGGTGTTGCATACCTTTGCGATTGTGAAAGCATTTCGCGAACAACAGATTGTGGATCACGCAGCGCATACCCACTCAATTGATGTGTAGCGCAAAAAGAACATGTCAGGGGACAACCGCGTGTGGCCATTAAAACGATATAATTCAAACCATTCAACAAATCGAAAGCCGGATAAGGATAATCGTCCAATGTTGCAGGTGGATTCGATTCTAATTCAGGCAATTGAAATAACTGAGCGAGTAAACGAAGCAACTCGGTTGCATCATGTCCCGGTATCAACATATCAGGCTGGATCACCCGACGTGCGTGGTCCGGCATAAGCGTTGAATAAATTCCACCCAGCACAATGGGTACACCGGGATGGATTTCCCGACATAATTCCACCACACGTTTAACACCGGGATACCAATACGTCATGATCGAGGTTACTAAAATCACCTTCGGACGAGGGCGATTTTTTAAATCTGAAATAAAAATCTTTTCCGGCAATCCGTATCGTGCATAGTTCCTTGGCATAAACTGCAGGCAATCCGGTTTCTCGATCACTTCGCGATGAAAAGGGCCGATGCCGCCTTTTCTTCGTTTTGGATTATTTCTGCCCTGTAAATGCAAAAGTGCAGGATGCCAGCGGTCGAGGCAATCGATAAAATCAACATGCAACCCTCGGTGCCGTAAAAGTGCCGCAATGTAGAGCAATCCCAGCGGCTTGCTCCAAAAATCATAGGCTGCAAAATCGACAATCCATGGATTGATGCAGAGGATATTCGGGGTTAAATTGGTTGAGGATAAATTCATGGAGTGAGGACTATATTGGAACCACGAAACACGCTATATGCACGAAAATTTTCGTGTGGTTAATGTGTTTCGTGGTCCGAGATCAAAATCTATAACACTTCCGGCTTCAAATGTTCAACGAAATACTCAACAATCGCTTCGTAGTAGCGCGGGAATCGAATGCCGTGTCTTTGTTCCGGATAAAGCATGAAATCAAACTTTTTGTTTTTCTTGAGTAGCGCATAAAGCAATTGCACTGAATTGCCCGGATGAACATTATCATCCACGGCGCCATGATGAATGGATAGTTTGCCCTTAAGTCCATCGACGAAATTCATGGCCGAGTTTTTCTCGTAACCATCAGGATTGTCCTTAGGTCGGCGCATGTAGCGTTCGGTGTAAATCGTATCATAATTTCGCCAGTCGGTCACCGGCGCGCCGGAAACACCAACGTGAAAGACATCCGGTTTTTTGAGCAAAGCCATGACAGTGAGATAACCGCCGTAGGAGTGGCCATAAATCCCGACTCGGGTAGAGTCGACATAGGGGCGCTGGCTTATCCACTTCACAGCCTGAGCATGGTCATCGACTTCGATCTGCCCTAATTTCATGTACATTTGTGTCTCAAAAGCCTTGCCACGCTGTGACACACCACGATGATCGATACTCATCACGATAAAACCAAGTTGTGCCAGAGTTTGTGAACGACTGTTCATCATGTACATATCGCGAATCATCCGCGACCCGGGACCACCGTAAACCGACATAATTAACGGGTATTTTTTATTGGGATCGAAATGCGCTGGTTTGTAAATCATACCGTCAAGTTCGGTTGTACCATCGGCAGCTTTGAAAACGACATGTTCCGGTTTTTGCAAATTGAGTGCGGTAAATTCATCACTCACCGTTGTTTCTCCGATAACGCGGATTAGTGTGCCTTCACCACTATAAATAGCGACTTGCGCAGGAGATTCAAAGGAAGAAAAAGAATCCGTGTAAAACTTGCCACCTGGCGATAGATCAATTCGGTGACTGCCTGCTTCTTTGGTTAATCTCGTAAAATCTTTGCCATTCAACTGAACACGATAAAGATGACTTTCAAGGCCCCGGTTCTCAAAGCCCGTGAAATAAACCCAACCATTCTCTTCATCGACACCGACTATTTCATTAACCGGCAGCTTGTGTTTTGTCAATTGCTTTACAAGTTTGCCCGAAATATCGTAAAGGTAGATTTCTTTGAAACCACTCTTCTCTGAGGTCCATAAAAATTGCGTGCCATTTCTAATGAAACGCATGTCATAATCAAGATTGATGTAGCAATCTTCGGTTTCTGTAAAAATAAGTCGCGATTTACCGGTTTCGGGATTGGCAGCAAAAAGTTCGAGTTTGTTTTGCAGGCGATTCAGTCGCTGGTAGTAAAATTCCTTGCCATCGCTCGACCATTGGCCGCGCATGAGATAAACGTCGATCAAATCACCAGTATCAACCTCGATCGTTTTCCCCGTTTTGATATCGACGATGAAGAATTTAATGATGGGATTGTTCTCCCCAGCCTTTGGGTAACTCTCCATCTCGAGTTCCGGCTTTGGCTCGATATCATGGACGATGGGGTATTTAAACACCGGACTTTCATCAAATTGCATGTATGCAATTTTATCCGAGTTAGGCGACCACCAGAATGCCTCGTACTGATCCAGTTCCTCCGGATAAACCCAATCCGGAAATCCTTTGCGCAAATCTTCATGACCACCGGTTGTCAATACGTGTTCGACATCGTGCGTATCTTTGTAGTACAAATTGTAATCGCGGGTATAGGCCCGGTTTTGCAAATCATTGGAGTACACTTCATAGTAGACATGCCCGCGTACGCCTTGAATAGGCCGTTCTCTTAAAAATGCTTTCAATTCGCCGGATTTCAAATCATAAAAGAATGCCCGGTTTTTATTTGTAAACTGGATTTTTGAATTTTCATGAACAAAGGAGAATTCAGTGAAGGGTAATTTTTGTGTATCTTCCCCCGTAATCAGATTGTATTGTTCGATTATTTGTGTGTCGTCAAAGTAATCCGTTTTTTCACCACTTGCGGCATCGACACGCTTGAATGTACTGTCTTCAAAAGCAATATAAGATACACCATCCGGTGCCCACCACACGCTTCGAATGCCGTCGAATTTCACCAGAGTACTCATTTTTCTACGATTACTCAGCAGATCATATAATTTTTGTCCCCTGACCTGGGCATGAGTTTGTGGTAAAAAGAATAGACAAGATGTCAACAAAAATAAACCAACCACCCATACAGTTTTGTTTTTCGCCATTAGCTCTCTCTCCTCATTTGAATTTATTTAGGCTACCCACAGTGTTATAGTCTATCCCGTGTTTCACAAATTCACTGCAACACTGCGGACAGCACTTCTTCACTTCATTTAACCTGGTTTATTCATAAACCACGAGATTGGGCATGGGATATCCCCTGCCCATCTTTCAACTTGAGCATTGTATGAATAAAGCATGTTAAATATCAAAGAATCCATGCACCAAAGAATTTTTACTACTTATTGTTTTATCCCAAGCAAATCAAACATAAACGCATACTCAAGAGCGGTTCTTTTATAGCGTTTGAAGCGGCCCGATGCTCCCCCATGCCCGGAACCCATATCACAATCCAGTACCAGCACATTATTATCCGTTTTCATAGCACGCAGTTTTGCCACCCATTTTGTCGGCTCAAAATACTGCACTTGCGAGTCATGCAATCCCGTAGTGACGAGCATGGCTGGATAATCTTTCGCTTCTACATTATCGTAAGGCGAGTACGACAGCATGTAATCGTAATACTCTTTGTTGTTCGGATTGCCCCATTCGTCGTATTCACTGGTTGTCAAGGGAATGGTGTCATCCAGCATGGTTGTGACCACATCGACCCATGGCACTGCGGCTATAACGCCTTTCCACAAATCCGGACGCATATTGACAACTGCGCCCATAAGCAAACCGCCGGCACTCCCGCCCTGCGCGAAGAGCATGTCCGTGTTGGTATACCCGAAAAGAATCAGGTGCTGAGCACAATCAATAAAGTCGTTGAAGGTGTTTTTCTTTTTCAAAAGTTTGCCGTCTTCATACCACTGCCGCCCCATTTCTTCGCCACCGCGTACATGAGCCATTGCGTAAATAAAACCACGATCGAGCAGGCTCAATCGCACAGAGTTGAAGTAAGGTTCCACACTATAACCATAGGAACCATAGCCATAGAGCAGCAGCGGATTTCCGGTGTCCTTTTTCCTGTCTTTTCTGTACACAAGAGAAATTGGCACTTCCACGCCATCACGAGATTTGGCATAAAGTCTCTCGGAAATATAGTTATCCGCTGAAAAATCACCGACGACTTCCTGCTGTTTCATCAAAGTTTTTTCCCGCGATGCCATGTCGTAATCAAAAGTTGAATTTGGCGTTGTGAGTGAACTGTAGCTGTAACGGAGAATGTCGGTGTCAAATTCGGGATTTGTAGAAATATTTGCGGTATATGTGGCTTCTCCAAAATCCAGATAATGCTCACTCCAATCCTGCCATTTTATGATTCGCAGCTCCGGAAGGCCATTTTTACGTTCTTTGGTAACAAGATAATTTTTAAAAATCTCCACATTTTCAAGGAGCACATCAGCACGGTGAGGGATGATATCCTGCCAGTATTCTTTGCGCGGTGTTTTAATGGGGGTTTTCACTAATTTAAAATTTTTTGCCTCGCGATTTGTGCGAATATAAAATTGATCGCCGAAATCCATGGCATGATACTCCAGATCTCTCTCACGCGGCTGGATGAGTTTAAAATCATTTTCGGGGTGATCGGCATCCACAAATCGGTACTCCGTCGAAAGGGTTTGGAACGATCCAATCATGATATATCGCCCGGACTTTGATTTCCACACATGGGCGTCAAACGTATCATCCGCCTCATGGAAAACCATGCGGTCGTCCTCAGCACTGGTTCCCAACTTGTGTTTCATAATTTTGTACGATCGCAGGGTGACCGTGTCTTTCAAGGTATAAAAAACTGTTACGTTATCGTTTGCCCATGCAACACTTCCTGTTGTGTTTGGAATTCGATCAGCCAGAATTTCACCGGTTTCGAGGTTTTTGAAATGGATTGTGTATCTCCTGCGGCTTACCGTATCGACACCAAAAGCAACAAGTTTGTTATTCTGACTCACGTTTCGCCCGGAAACAGCAATATAATCATGACCTTGCGCCATCTCATTAACATCAAGCATGATCTGCTCTTCCGCTTCCATCGTTCCCTGCTTGCGGCAATAGATCGGGTATTCTTTTCCGTCCTCATAGCGATTATAGTAATAAAAACCATTCTTGCGATAAGGCACGGATTCATCCGTCTGTTTGATGCGACCTACAATTTCATCGTATAATTTTTCCTGCAATTTTTTGGTATGACCAAGCATCGTTTCCGTATAGGCATTTTCCGCTTCGAGATAGTCGATAACCTTTGGATTATCGCGGTCGCTAAGCCAGAAATAATCATCGATTCGAGTGTCGTTGTGGATTGTAAGTTCTTGTGGTATTTTCTCTGCAACAGGCGGTTTGATGTCTTTTTTCATGTCGGAACACCCAATAATCAGAATAAGAAGAAAAAAGATAATCATGCGAAAATATCTTGGGGAAAAATAGTGAAAGGACATCGCCTTTTCTCCTTCTCATAAATTTTTCAATTGAACTAACGGATCTCTGCAATAAAGTAGCCGAACGGCGGCAAAGAATACGAACTGCCCTCCGTTTGCATATTTCCTGAAATGGCATGCATTTGCTGTTTTTGTTCTGGTAAACTGAAAGCCACAGTCTCGTTGCGAACGTTGACGACTATCAGCATTTTTTGCACATCGAGGATGCGGTAGAACGCAACAACATCGCTCTCGGCACCTGTGGCAACATAGTGAATCGTACCCTCACGAAGGACATCATAATTCTGCCGGATTTGCGTCATCTCGGTGTAAAACTCCCGCATTTGCTGAGGATCGCGCGACCAGTCAATTTTCACAGCTTCGAACAATTTCAAGCGTTTTTCGTTGCTGGTTTCCTGTCCGTTGTAAATGAGCGGCACACCTGGGAAAGTGAACGTCAGGACGGCTGCTGCTTTCATACCCTGTTCGCCGTACATCTCCGGCGCCGGTGCTTGCCAGGCATTTTCATCATGATTGGTGGTAAAATGCATGATAAGGCTGTTTTGCGGGAATTTGTTGCGTTCGCTGGTCTCAGCAAAAACCAGACGATCCGCGGGGAAATCGTGCTCAAACACCTGCCGGGCTGCACGAAAAACCGTCCAGGAATACGTCATATCAAAGGCATGCATCAGCAATTCCGGTTTTGCCCCTTCGGCCAGCATGAAGACGGGTTTGATTAAATCCAGTTCGCTGCGCACCGCCTCCCAAAAATCCAGCGGCACCATTTCCGCAACGTCGCAACGGAAACCGTCGATATCCATTTCCCGCACCCACCAGGCGAGCATATCACTCATGTAGAGCCGTAACTCCGGCACATCATAGTTGAGATCAGCGACGTCGGTCCAATCGGTACCCTCGGGATGGGTTATTTTGCCTTCGGAATTTTTGCTGCACCATTCCGGGTGCTTTTCAATCATGGGGCCATCCCAGGCTGTGTGATTGGCAACCATATCGATAACGATGTGCATGCCAAGCTCATGCGTTGCATTCACCAAATCCTTAAAATCGTCCATGGTGCCGAATCGTGGATTTACAGCATAATAATCCTGCACCGCATAGGGCGAACCCAGCCTGCCCTTGCGATTCTTCATGCCAACAGGATGAATTGGCATAAGCCAGAGGATCGAAACACCCATTTTTTTCAAACGCGGCAGTTGTTTTTCAACGCCTTTAAATGTGCCTTCGGGTGAAAAACTGCGAACAAATATTTCATAAATTACTGCATTCTTTACCCATGGCTCGCTGGTGCGGGCAAGGGACTGGTGCAGGTCGCCTTTGATATGATGGATCTTCTCATCATAGCGTTCAAGATAAATTTTGCCGTTAATCTGTCCCGGGACTTCGTTTTTTTGAATGCGCAACGTGAGTTGGTTTAATCCCTGACGGGCACCGCTGGAAATATTCAACGCAAATTTTTTTCCCACGCCCTGGTCATGCCCCACATATCGTCCGTTTACCCAGATTTCTGCCTTACCATCGAGCAATTCAAAAACCAGTACCAGTCTGGGATCCGGCAGAGGTGGAATGTGGAATTCCGTAAAATACCAGCCGGCGCCTTTTTCAGACAATTGTTTCAGATCGGCAGAAAATGGTGTGCGCAGGTTTTCCGCGGGCGGGGTTTGATACCATTTTTCCCGGATACCTTCATCAGTATTATCGAGAATAAATGAAAAATTGGCGGGAATTTCAGCTTTGTACGGTTTATCCATGTGGCAATTTACCAGAATGAGATTTATAAATAAGAAAAAGAAGAAACGCTTTGGCATGGGTTCTCTCCTATGAACGAATAGCAGTTCCGAAGTTAAGAGAAAATATCTATTTTGATGGGAAAGTGCAACTGATTTCAGGTGGGGTGAAAGGAAATAGAGCACGGCGGGATTGCAGGATGGGTGATGTTTTGGAATCCTCGCAATGCTCCAATAAAGAGATTAAGCCGTCTTTTGCATGCTTATTAAGAATAGAGTTGTGAGTCAATGAAATGCGAGACAAATTTCAATGGATCGTGCATAGCTATTTTACCAGCTTCATAGCTTTTACTTGTGTAATTCCATTAGCTGATAATGTATAGTAATAGTCGCCACTTGGTAATTCATTCCCTTTATCACCTTGCCTCTCAAACCTGCATCTGTGGGAGCCTGTGTTTAGCGTATCATCTAATAGTAAAGCGACTCGTTGCCAATCTTCCGTAAATACTTCCAATTTATAATGCATGTTTTGATTGGTAGTAAACGAGATATAAGTCTCAATGGTAAATGGATTTGGATTATTTTGTGAGAGCCGGAACGGGATGTCTTCTTTTACTTCAAGTTCGTTTCCATCTTTAATATAGCCAGAGCTGTAGATATCATCTGAACAGGAAATTGAAACGCAGGACAAAACCATGATTATTATGGGAAGAAAATGTTTTGATTTCATTTTAACTCCATTGCAAATGTGATATCAAAATGCCACGTTGATTGTAAACTGCGATTATATCGGGCGATGTTAAACGAAGCATATTTTGTAATCAATCCTGCTCCAATGGTCTTGTAAGATGTATGTGGTTCGCAGGTATCCATGAAGTATCCAGCCCTGAAGGCTAATACACTGAAAAGAATCGCTTCCTGACCCCAATGGATATAATCCAGTATTGCGTCATTAAAAAATTGTTTTTCAAAATCGGATAGAATGGACAGAGTGAAGTGGGGAGTAAATAAAGGTGCATATGCAAATCCGAGAGTTACATATGTCGGAGGATGGTCATTGTCTTGTGGATCTATAACACTTATTTTAGGTCCGACATTGTTCATTCCTAATCCAAGTTGAATTCCTCTTTTGATATTTTTCTTTTCTTTTAGCAATGCTTCATCAATCAAAAAACTCAATTGTGGAAATAGATTTTGATACAAAATTCCAAAACCAAGCAGTAATTCATTTGCATGCTGCTTTTTATTACCATATTCCATGAAATTGATTCGTTGCAACGCCATAGAACCACCAATTGATAAGTTATCATTTAGTTCTGTACCAAATGCAATTTTTATATCCCAATGTGTAGGATTTAAAAACGAATTTTCTTCCACGGTCAGTCCTGTTGGGCTTGGTATATAACCACCTGTAATCGCTTGGCGTTCAATCCAATAACGATTTGTCGAAAGTGCCAGTACACCGATATTGGGAATTGGTAGCGTGACTCCCATAAAAGAATAAACCGTATTATGCATGAACGGATACGGCCGGCCAAAGGACCCCGCTGCCTGGTAATGGGTCGTTTGCACGCCCAGTAATGCGGGATTGTAATACGGTGCGAAGGCGTTGTCAGTCAGTGCCACACCGGCGCCACCCATAGCGATCGAACGCGCTGAGGGCTGCCACAGTAAAAATCGGGCGGTGGCATTTTGAGAAAAACATTGGTTAATAAAGGAAATGACGACAAGAAATACGCAGAACCAGTATTTGCGCATGAAATACTCCCTCCAGGTTTGTGATTTTGTTTGTATAAAGGTGGGAATTCGTTGGTGAATTATTAATTGGTACACGCAATAAGGCTAACCTGCGAGTTTTTTATTGCCCCTGTGTCTGAATACATTTAGAAAGGTTTGATATCCTTTTAATGAGTCTGTATCCACTGTGCTGATGCCGGGGAAATTTATGCATCAAGCCAAAATTTTCACGCGACCAATACCGCCTGATTACTATTTCACTTTGCAGCCTCTATCAAATTGACAAACAATCGATAGGCCCCCGGTACGCCGGCTGGTAATTCCCGAAAAAAAGATAAACCTGTGTAAATAAAAACGCCTTTACCATACGCAGAATACAGGAGGCTGCCTTTTGTCGGTGCTTCCCCCGGATCATTTCCGGCAAGAAGTGGTTGATAGTGTGTATCCCATTTGTTTGGAAAATAGAGACCGCGTTCCTGCACCCAACCGGAAAAATCCTCGCTGGTGATTTTATTTGGTCGATTAAAAACCGGATGCTCTTTATCGAGAAACGCCATTGGCGCGTCTTCCAGGGTGATGCGGTCGTGGGAAAGCGTAATGGGGTATGGCCCGATAGCCTCGGTGACAAGTGCGTAGCTGGTGTTGTACTGCACAACGTAGGTCCCGCCATTTTTGACATAATCCATCAGGCGCGTATTTTTTTGTTTTAATTCCGGACGTGTATTATAAACCCGCACACCGGCAATGATCGCATCAAACTGGCTGAGATCAGTTTTCTCCAAATCGGTTTCACTGAGCATGGTGACCTCATAACCGATAGAGCGCAGGTTGGCAGGAATTTCATCCCCGGCCCCGGCGATATAACCCAACAGCTTTTTGCGTCTTTCCAGCGGCACACGAACGTTTTTCAGCTCGGCAGCTTGAAGTACGGTTTGAACAGGAATGTGCTCGTAATCGATGGTTATTTGCGTCCTGTTATATTGTTGTCCCTGAAAAAAAGCAATCGCACTGATGGTGGCGATATCGGCAGCGTGCGGGGGCTGAACCGTGAAAAGAAAACTCTGTTCCGCATATTTTGCAGCAAGATCAAACTTCTGGCCTGAAGAAACCTGCCACTTCGCAGGAGCCACGAGTTTTACCTCACCTGTTGCTTGTGCCACATTCGATTTCACGGTAACCCGGATTTCAGCAGGATCGGCGGTGGAAAAGACATGGACTTT
The DNA here is from genome assembly GCA_020633655.1 of Deferribacteres bacterium. Taxonomy (GTDB): domain Bacteria; phylum Zhuqueibacterota; class Zhuqueibacteria; order Zhuqueibacterales; family Geothermadaptataceae; genus Bioreactorimicrobium. Next base: position 128,879 of record JACKDF010000002.1, on the reverse strand, counting down.
TTCATCGAACTGCACAGTGACCGGTGGCACCACGACAACATCACCGAATTTTTCGCCATCGCGCTGATCCAGCCATTTGTACTGCACAGGTTTCGTATAGGGAATTTCGGTTCCGTCAATCGTAAAAACGAAACGCATCTGCAACCACGACGGCAATTGCGGTTGCCCGATTAAAGCCTGGTCTTCCACCGTGTAAACACCGGCTTGTGGAATTTCTGCCAACCAGTAAGGCTGCGAATACGGCATATTTTCGGGTATTGTAATATGCCTCTGTTGCGTGTAAGGAGTGTTTTTGGACAAGACCGTTTGTGCAGTAAATTCAACGGAGGGCTGCAGCATTTCAGCTTTTTCGAGATTTATTTGATAATCACAGCGTGCAACGGCCATTGCGGTTATCGCGATTTCACCACCAGGCACAATGGCAAAGTCGCTGGCAAAGGCTGCAAAATGCAAGCCGGCACATTCACGAATGATACCCGCAAGCGCGTCTTTTTTATAATCCAACCAGGTGGATTTTCCCAAGTCTTGCATTGCCTTGTAAGCAGTCAACAAATCCGGCAGCATGGCCTGCCGATTCTGCGGATCAAATTTCGACAATGCGTTCTGAATATGCAATTCTACCTTTTCCCCGCCGGGAATACGCCGCCAGGAGGTGTCGATATCATCAAAAAGATCGCGACGGACGGGCAAGCCTTTAAGCTGGACGAAGTAATTGGGGTATTCACCAAAATGTTTTGCTGTGCCCATCGCCTGGCTTTTGTGCTCGCTGCGACTCTCTGCACCCAGTTCCGTATAAGATTTTCCCAAAGTGGAATTGTAGATACCGACATCCAGCACAGGTGTCTCGGATGCGTCGATGCCTTTGGCGAGCAATGCTTGTTCCCATGCATTCCAAAACAGCCGCTTCGGTTGCCAGGGCGAGACGTACGGCAACTGCTCCGGAAATCGGTCGAAATCACCGGCTGCTTCGAAAGCTTCTTCGGCTATAATGGCAGAGGCCGTGTGTTGTCCGTGACCGCCTTCGCCAGTGGTCGGAAATCGGGTGACGATAATATCCGGGCGAAACTGTCGAATGACGAAAACTGCGTCGGCGAGCACTTTTTCATGGTCCCAAAATTCCAGTGTTTCCTTTTCACTCTTGGTATAGCCAAAATCGATAGCGCGACTGAAAAATTGTTCCGCCCCCTCCATGCCTCGTGCCTTTAGCAATTCCTGTGTACGAATAAGACCAATGAGAGCACCTTTTTCGTTCCCGATGAGATTCTGTCCGCCATCGCCACGTGTTAGCGAAAGATAGCCTGTGCGTAAATTCATCTCCCGGGCAAAGTAGGCAAGCAAAGCATTGTTTTCATCATCCGGATGGGCTGCAAAATACAGCACACTGCCGAGTTTATTCAGTTTCTGTAGTGCACTATACAATTCCGCTGCATCCATAGGTTTGTTTTGTGCATACAGAAAATTTTGGCAAAGGGAAACGGTTGTTATGATAACTACAGCACGTCGAATAGAGGAAAGCATAAATTTTCCTTCCGGAAATGAGTCGGGCAAATCCTGAGGAGACTGTTGAAGAGCACACAAATTCGGACCCTGAGCCTGCCGAAGGGCCCTAATTCGAGCGTGGAATCGGGTATTTCGGCAGGCTCATCAGGATTCGGGTTAACAAAATTTATCGAAAAATCAGACAGTATTTAAATAGATCTGTCAAAGATGACCATTCATTAAAAAATATACAAGAGAAAATTAGAGATTAAAATACTTAAGGCTGTTAAAACGTGCTTTATTCATAAATCACGGGATTGCGCAGGAGACATCCCTGCCCATCATTAACTTTGAGAAAATATTCAAGGTTGGTATAAAAAGCAAAGAAGGTCTGAAACAGACCTTCTTTGCTGAGGAGGAGAAGTATAAGTAAAACTCGTTCAAAGTTTAAATTATTAACCCCTGCGGGAAATGAAATGTTCCGGAAAAAATTTGTCAGGTTGATATTTTCTCATCTCTCTGTTGAATTATTTTCTCCATCCCTTCCAAAATGCTGTCGATTTGCGGTTTGGAGTATTGCGCATCCGCCCCCACAGACTCGCCTTTATGCCGGGCATCGTCAGTAATCATCGAAGAAAAAATGACCACCGGCAAACCGGAAAGCAAAGGATGGCTTTTTATTTTCTTCGTCAAACTGTAGCCATCCATTTGTGGCATTTCAATGTCGGTAATCACTACATCATAGGACGCAAATATCGAATCCATATCACGCGTGCTCGAAGCCAATTCTTCCAGATGTTCCCAGGCAGACAAACCATTGTGAAACGACGTGATCTTGTATCCGGCAGAGGTAAGTTTTTCTGTCAACATGGCGCGAATGGTAACGGAATCTTCCGCCAGAAGTATTTTTCGCTCCGTGGCTGGATTTAACAATTCATTATGCATCGCATTGAGACTCAGTTGTGGATTAATCTCCGCGAGAATTTTTTCGATATCCAGCATGAGTATAATTTTCTGCTCCATTTTTATTATACCGATGATGGAAGAATTATCGATATCCATTTCATTTATGCTGTCCGGTGACTCCACCTCCTGCCACGACAAGCGATGAATTCGGTTGACATCATGAACGATAAAACCAACTTTTATGGTGTTGAATTCGGTGACAATAAGCTTCTGTTTTTCATCCCGATGATCATAGTGATAAAGCCAATCTGCCAAATTCAGCACAGGTATAAGTTCATCACGCAGTTTAAAAATGCCGAGAATTGCGGGATGTTGACTCGGCAGCTTTGTAATTTTTGGTATCCGAATGATCTCCCGAACCTTTGCAACGTTAATTCCGAACGATTGCACAATCATATTTCCATATTCATCTGGATATTTTAACAAAAACTCAATAAGTTCCAGTTCATTGGTTCCTGTTTCCAAAAGAATTTCTGTTTCGGTAGCCATAAGTTCTCCATAAGAATAATAAAGTCGAAAATGGTGCTGATGTAATTGAATTTTCCATTACCCTGGGCATCTCAAGTAGATCGACATTTTTTATAAATCCATGCACTTTTATATAAAAAGTAAGATTGAACTGCTTAATTCATTAACACCAGGATCAGGCGGGGAATACTCCTGCCTCACGAATACAACACAGCGCATGAAGAAAGCAGGTGAACAACCAAATGTGAGGAGTGTTTTATGCGTTTACTGTTTTATCTGATTTTATCCGGTTTTGTACTCCAATTCAATCTGTTCGCCCAGGGAAATGCCATGCAGAACCTTTACGAGCTGAACAAAGCGCAAACCCGTTCGATTAGTCCGGAAAATTTCACGGGGGAAAAAGGTAAAGGAGGCATGGCAACGTTAAAAGAAGGCACGGCAGCCCGCGCAGCAGAAAATTTGGGGCAAACCTGGAAGGTGAATCCCTATATTCGAATTCAGCCTGGAGAAACATTCACACTGGGTGAAATCACCGGCCCGGGTGTCATCAACCATATATGGATGACCCCGGTTGGCGACTACCGTCTGATGATTTTACGTTTTTATTGGGATGATGAAGAAGAACCCTCCATCGAAGTGCCCGTTGGGGATTTTTTTGCTGCCGGCTGGGGCATGAAAAATGAACCACGGATCAGCTCCCTGGCTATTTGTGTCAATCCTCGCAGTGGATTTAACTCCTACTGGCAAATGCCTTTCCGCAAAAAATGCAAAGTCACCATGGAAAATAAAAACAGCAAAAGAGCAACGTTGTACTATTCCATCGATTATACTTTGCAAGAGGTCGATGATGCTACAGCTTATTTTCATGCACAGTTTCGCCGTGTCAATCGTCTGCCATTTAAAGATGTCTACACAATTGTTGATGGCATCAAAGGCAAAGGGCAATACGTTGGGACTTACCTTGCCCACGGCGCACGCAGTCCCGGCTGGTGGGGAGAAGGCGAAATCAAGTTTTATATGGATGGCGACAAGGATTTTCCAACGATTTGTGGTACTGGAGAAGAAGATTATTTTTGCGGTTCCTACGGCTACGACGACCGTGAGATCGACGGCAGAATGGTTTATAGTGAATTCAGCAGCCCCTACACCGGTTTTTATCAGATTGACGAAAAAATCGGTGACCTGATTGATGCATTCGGACAATACCGCTGGCACATTACGGATCCAATTCGTTTCGATAGCGATTTGAGGGTGATGATACAGAGCATAGGTTGGGATTCCACCGGTCATTATCTGCCCTTGCAGGACGATCTGGCTTCTGTCGCTTACTGGTACCAGCTTGAGCCACACAATCCATTTCCTGAATTGCCGCCAAATGATAAACTTGTTTTGGAGGGAAAGAAGAAGTAACAAGCTTACGAAAGCAATCGCAAATCAACATCAGTCCTTACAATTGTGATAAACAAGACTTTAGTCTCTCTAATTGAAAAAGGCTAAAGCCATTACTACAAACTTGTACGTGTTCTTTTACTTAAAAATGTTGAATTGCAATCGATTTGCGATTGATTTATCCTGTGTCTTTACCCTTTAAAAACCAACATCCGCTACTAATGAGCCTGCCACTGGCATTCTTCCAGTCGCATTTTATCAAAAATCGCAGTGAAGGAGGATTCTAACGGACTGCAAGCATACAGACCAAAACGAACAGGCATTTCAGGTGGAAGCGGTGGATTGTGTTTCCCCATGTGCTCCGTTGTCTCACCCAGTTTGTGGAGATGAAAAATGCGCATCTGTTGAAATACTGCTCCGTCGATAGAGGATTCGATGAGGAAGTCCGGTCCACGACGGTTTAGGCGGTACCACACTTCACCCGGCGTCGCAATATCCGTTGTTGCCCAGTCGGAATAACCGAGGTTGGTCACAACGCTGCCCAGACGGGAAAATTCATGACTTTCGTATTCGATTGAAGCCTTGAACCAGTTGTTTGAATCCACAAAAATCGCAACACCGCATTGGTCGTATTTCGTTTGGTATGCAAAGGAAACACGCGTCGTAAACGTAAAATTTTCATCACTATCAACGAGCAATGCCGGAGCGTTGTCATTCCGAAAACCATAGTAGGTTCGCTGCCAAAAATCGGTATTTGGATCCGTTGTTATTTTAATGAATTGTTCAGCGATGGTGAAATCCTTTGGTGGATTTATCCATTTTGCCTTACGGAAGGCGGGCGGTATCATAATTTTCTCCATAGTTTTTTGTCCACAAGGGGCAAGGTTACGATTATCTGAAACATAAAATCCTGTAGCCGAGGCCCTTGTGGCCTGCTAACATGAAAATTTTTAGACTTTTCATTTTTTTATGCGACTTTGGCACTTCCAACATCGTACGATCCCCTTCCTGATTTTTCAATCATTCGACTTCTTCAATATGGAAGCTGGTACTGCATTATCCTATTTATCCGTATCAAAAACCACGTCACCCAGATCCCGATTCATCTTCGAGCGTGAGCGCAACGCGACTGCTTCCTTTTGCTCGAGGCTGATGCGGGGGAAATGGTACTGAATTTTTGCATCCTCGGAAATCACGGTTTCACCATTGAGATCCAGTACCAGTTCATCCATGAATGTCGAAATGGTTTTGTCGGCAAGCGTTTCTTCAACGCCAGAATGGTTAACCTTCGCAACAATATTTTCAGCAGATTGGGGAGTACCGGCGTTGCTAAAGATAACTTTATACAGGCGCTTGCGAATGTTGTTTTTATGCCGTTGCTGGCGCAATCTGCGAATTTTCAGCCACCGGACCAGGGGGACTAAAAAGAATAAAATCGAAAAAACAAAAGGAATGCCACCAAAAAGCAGTTGATGATCGAGAATAATCTGTACAAATGCACCCGCCAAACCGTTAAAATCGGCATCACTGAGCATATCGAAATTGCCGCGCATCACCGAATAGGAAACCAGCAGGTTGACACCATTCATAAGTGCAATAAAAAAATTCCGCTGCGGTGTGTTTCCAGTCGTGTGGTATTCCGGCTCATATTCATTCCAATAATAAATGATTTCACCATCTGTATCCTCCACACCACGTAAAATCCGCTCGAACTTGCCATAGACAGCACCGTTTTCCGAGACGTCGACATCCCCTTCAAAACGAATCAGGTAGTCGGTCAAAGCATATTCGGCCTGTGCGCAATTGAGTCCTGCTAACGCCTCGAGATCTGCTGACACAAGAATACCTTTGTTGGTTTCGAGAAATGCCGCCACTTCACGTTCATTTTGCAGGGGATCGATATCGACGCGCGGCGGGCCAAACACGAAATCGTGCACCGAAGCAACCAGATTTTTTTTGTCTTTTTTCAGAACAGCCTGATGCGGTTCGTAGGCATTATAATGGTATCCTCGACGATCGTTTCGTCGCACTATACCACCGGTAATTGTGCGCCAGCGAAAAATTGACCACAAAATATCGAAGATCGGAATACCACCACCACCGGAAAACCTGATGGATGACGATCCCCGGCTTTTCGAATCCCGTTGCGAGCTGCTTGCGACGATCAGCAGGATGATCAGAATGACGAAAATAACAAAATAAACCAAAAGCGTCACGGTTAACCAGATTTTAAACAACACCGTGAAAACCTTCCATAACCAGTCGCCAATTGCCTGCAAAATTTCCGCGGCCGTTTTTTCACCGCGACGGCGTGGCTTTGGACCGAAATCATAAATAAGATCCCCGTTTTCGGTTACCTGCATACGACAAACATATTTTTCCAGCAATTTTTCCAACGCATCCTTCACCTGATCAATGGCAACGCCGGTTATGCGCGAGGCTTCAAAATCGGTAAACCGCTGTTGTTTTTTGAGAAGTAAATTTTCGACTAAAGCGAACGACTGTTCCACTGTGTCATGTCCTTTTTAAGATGAAATAGTAAAAATCGAAAGCATCCCATTTTGTGATGGCAGGAATGTATGTTGAAAGCAGGATGAAGTCAAATAAAACTGCAATTTTTCTTAGCACATTTAATATTCACAAGTTTAAAATTCCTGTCGCTCCACCTTGTCTAACCTCATATCCTGTATGCCACGAACCTGGTGAAAAGCAGCCTCACTGACATTGTTAAGGAGAAAAAGCGGTGCGCCATCGATTTTTTGCGCATCAATGTGGTAAAATTCAGCGTCGTGCACGTCATCCAAAACAAAAGCCGGACGCTCGTCTGTGTTCATGTAACGGAAGACAACATCCTTCACTTTCAGCCCTTTGACATAGCGGAAATAGATACCATAAGCTGGCATCGAATGCCAGCGATAGGGATCGGGGTACATGTCGATGTTTTGCGGTACTTCCATATCAACCGCATCCTTGCCGGCGCCGGCACGGAAGTAAATGCGAATATTCGATAAAGTCAAATCTTCGATGTAATGCCCGGGAATACCCATCACCATTCCGGCTCCCAGTTCAGGCGATTTCGGTCGTCCGCCCACATCGTAGACATTCAGATTGCTAAGGGTGATGCGACGGCAAACACCGACTGGCGTGCCTTCGGGGCCGCGCATACGGGCGTTGAGACGAATGAAAAATGGTGTATCGGTGACATCTCGCATGGAGACGTTGTCGATGAGAATATCTTCAATTACCCCACCGTCCGCTGTTTCGATGGCCAGTCCGCGTGAGCGCTGGAAGACGCAGTTGGAGACGACAATATTTTTAAAGCCACCGTTGGATTCCGTGCCCATTTTCAAGCGACCGGTAATGCAGTGTCCTGCATCCGGTGCTTCGTCGAGGAAGTCGGACTTGAAAGTGCCGTCCATTAATGTCCCGTGGTCAAAGCCGTAGACCTGGCAATTGGTGATGGTCACGTTCTCGGTAGCACGGGCATAACCGAGGGCGTAGGACGACTTCAGGCATAAGCCATCGTCAGTGGGAGAATTGATGATGCAGTTGGAAATCGCTACATTTTTACAGCAGTCGATGTCAAAGGCGTCACGGTCGGCATCGGCGCGCACGTTGTCAATGGTGAGATTGTCGACGCCGGTGGCGAGTATGCAGAAGTGGCCGCCGTGCAAAATGGAAATATCGCGGATGGTGACATTGCGGCAGTTTTTCAGGGCGATGGCCTTGTTGCCGGCGCCTTTGATGTCCGGCTTATCGTGGGTGTATAACCCTTTGCCCCAGATCATGCCATTGCCGAGGATGGCGACATCGTGCAGGCTATCGCCGTAAAGCAGGCTGTTTCGCCAGTAGTTGTGCCCGAAATCCTGATATTTTTTAAACCAGGCATCTTCTTCGGGAGCATCATAGCCGACACCGTTTTTTTCTTTAGCGCCGATCAATCGCGCACCCTGATCGAGATAAAGGGTGATGTTACTTTGCAGGTGAATTGTGTACGACAAAAAATCGCCAGCTGGAAAATACACCGTGCCGCCACCGTTTTCGGATGCTGCATGGATTGTTGCGTTAATGGCTTCCGTGTTGAACGTTGTGCCGTCGCCTGTTGCGCCGTAGTTTGTGATATTGTAGAATTTCGGTTGGCTAAGTGAAATAACGGGCAGGAACAGGATCAAAATAATGGCTTTTTTCACATGCTTCTCCTTAAATAAGCAAAACTATCGTTGTGAAAATCACAATTTTATGAGAGCGAGAAAATAGCCATATATCGTCTCTTCTACAACATTTGAATCTTTATCCAATGTAAATAAAAGTATCCGCAAGTATTTAGTAATTAATTTGGCCAAATTCGAGATGTGTATATTGAGGATATAAGTAGGGACCCTGAGCGTCATATGAATGCGACCACGGTGACCGTGGCCGCAAGTGATAGAGCGAAGGCGTCCCGCCGACGAAAATGTGTATTCCGCTCGGCGGAACGCCTTCGGATTAGATCATAAATTCATTCATTTTGTCTTCAATTTTTCTTGCATCGACTCACGTATATCAATTTTTCACTTCACCAGTAGCATTTTTTTCGTCGCAATATATTGCCCTGCCTGAACGCTGTAAAAATAAATTCCGGACACCAGATTGGCACCATCGAAAATGATTCGGTGTCTACCTGCTGCTTTTTCCTGATTCACCAGCGTTTTGATCAATCTCCCCTGGATATTATAGATTTTTACAATGACAATTTGCGGTTCGGCAATTTCGAATGCAATTGTTGTCACCGGATTGAAAGGGTTGGGATAATTTTGGTATAAATAAAAATCCGAAGAAATCACTGATAATTCATTCATAACCGACGTAGCCAATAAATTATCAGCGGTGGAAAACATCGAGAATTGATGAACGTTCAATAAAGTTATTGTATTTTGATCCGTGTTTTTTTGTTGTGCAGGATATACAGTCCATTCCACTTCTTCATTTTCGCGATGCGCAATGATGAGTTCATTTTCGGAAATATCGCCCAGCTGATTTTCATCGTAATAAAAAACGAGGGTTGTGGAAAATGTGTTATCCGGCACTGAGGAATCGATGACCCAGTACTGATTTCCAAAGTCGAAGTCTGGTGTACTTCCAGGATTCTCAGGGATCGTGTCGATTTCACTTACAGTAATCGCACCCGATAAATCAGAATTATTCGCAAAATCAGGCATGGTGGCCCCGGATTCTGAGAAATCGAGGAATTGCGCTGATGTCGAAGATGTTACCGTTTCTGTTTTATTGTTTGTGGAAAAAGCAACGGTGACACTATCATCCGCGCTGCCAAAAGTGTTTGACGCCCGAATGATATAAAGCAAGGAACCATTTGATGCGTCGAGTTCCGTCGGCGTCCAGTTTATCGAGCCATCCGAATTTATTAGAAGTCCATCCGGGCCTTTAATTTTCGACCAGATGATTGGATCAGAGCCAACAGCCAGCGCTTTGTTCGTCGTATTGTAGTTATAGGCCTCATTTATCACGGCAGAACTGGCGCCATGTGTAATCACTTCAGGTGGAAAATTGCTCTGTGTTCCTGCCGTAATTACACTTAAAACATTCGAAATAGCCGACTCTTGTCCCTTGTTGTTGATTGACTTTATAGCGAAATAGTATCGTGTCGAGCTCTGCAGGCCTGTGACCTGAACACTGTCAGGAAATCCTGCACTATTGGGAAGCGCATACGGCCAGGGGCTAACGGGAGAAGTCAAAAAATTGATTTCCGGCGCACTGCTAAAATTACTTTCCGTAATAGGTGATTCGCTGTATCGCAAATCATAACTAGTCGCATCACCCTGATCCCAATTTGAACCGGGGGCTGTCCATTTTAACCATAAAGTCGTTTCTTCCGGTTCTTCAATCAACTGAAGATCCGTTATCGGAATGGGTGGCTGGTTATTCAAAACTGTCAGAATAAAGGAGGTATCTGTAACGCCGCCATATTGATCATCCGCACGAAATGCAATGCTGAACTCCCCGCTTCCGGAATTGCCAGGTGTACCACTCAGGCTTAGATTATCAACAACAGCTAACCACGCCGGTGCTTCCAGGATGGTTAACTGCACATCTTCCTGCTCAGTGTCTTCAATGCCGGGTGTGAAAGTATAGGCATTGCCCGGCGATATGGTATCTGATAATGCCGGAAAGGTTATTGTCGGTGCCGTGTTTTCGATAATCGTAAAAGGATTGTCACTCGCATCTGTTAAACCGGAAGGTTCGAGGGATGTGATTCGCACCAGGCAGTTTTCGGAAGCAATTCCCGATGGAACCATCCACCTGAAATGTCTTTCTCGTGCCGGAAATGAGGAAACGATGGTGTGCCAGTTGGAACCGGCGTCATCGCTGTACTCGATCAGAATACTGTCGATAAATGAGGCGTTCCAGGCGATACCATGCGCGTGATCCGGTTCAAAAAAATCGCTTCCATTTGGAGAAATGACATGCAGCGATTTGGTATAGGGCGTTTTCGCCTCCAGTAAACGAATTGACCACCTTTTATCATTTGGCGATGTATATCGGGAGGTTATATACTCTCCCGATTGCGAATCCCAAACACTTTCTGCATACTCCACATTTTGAGAAAATCCCTGATAGGGCACGATAATATCTTCGTAACCATCGTTATCAAAGTCAGTGTAATTGGCATGAATTTTTGAGATGTTGCCGCCAAAATAGTGTGCAACGGAATCCCGGTTACCAAATTTATCTTCGATTATTGCAAAACCCGATTCGGTACCCGTTGGACTCCCGATAAACAGTCTTTCAAATAGCCAGTTGTTTTGATTTTTTTTATTTCCGCCTTGAAATTCGGCAGACACTAAAAATATGCCGCCCTTAGCAGAAAAATATATGTTGGGTTTGCCATCATTGTCAATATCACCGGTCCCAAAACCTAAAAGATATCTATCATCACTAACACTACCTAAATTCAACGTTACCACATTTGATTCATCAATCTCGTTTAACGATTGGTTACCATCATAGGAAATCATATGCACGATACCGTCATTTTCGTGCGTACTCCAATTGGGTGTTGTGGTGGGGAGGTAAATTTCATCCCGGCCATCGTTATCGATATCACAAGCCATGCCACCAAACAATGCGACATCATCATTGGGTTCGGTTAAATACAAATGCTGTTTGCCATTTTCGGTCGATGCCAATTGGTAAGTGTCCGGTCCTGTTACTTGTAAAATAGTAATGTTCTTGAAATTCCAATTGTGGATCAGCACTTCTTTTTGACCGTCCCCGTCAAAATCTGCAGGAATCATCGCAAAGGGACTGCCACCCATACCGTATTCGAGACGGTAGGCTCTTTGCATTTGGAATTCACGATTGAGGGACGAATTCCCTGCATTGTTCGTTGACCAGTTCCCGTTGGCGCTGACAATATAAAAACACTCGAGATCATCGTTGCCTGCAAACGCCTCCTGGTCATAGGGAAAGAGCAATTCATTCATACCATCATTGTCAATATCCGTATGAGCGATATACTCGACCCGGCCATGAATTTGTGTGAGAAGTGTAGGTTCCTGGATGATCTGGGACGGACTCGAACCAAAGTTGTAGCTTCCGGGTATACCATCCCATTCATAAATGAGAATGCCAAGGTCGTTTAACGGATAGATAATTTCGATGATGCCGTCATTATCTAAATCACCGAACAAGACGTAGCGGGGTGTATCTTTTCCACCATAATTCTGAAAAAGTGGGGCTGTCCATTTTATCTCAAATGTATTTTCTGTTGCTGATTTTACCATTAAATGGACGGTACCATTCTGCAAGTAGTTTGTCACAGCAAGTACCGGCTCGTTATTCCCGAATGGATTGGGGTGAAAATTGACATGCCGAACATTGTTTAAGCCAATAAGCAGGGGATCATTGATGGGATAGGAACAGGTTGTGCTTAAATTTGTGTACGCGGCAGACAGATAAGCCGGATGCTGGCCTTCTGTGATAACCGATGGGTTTCCCCACCGCGCCCAATCGTCATTTGGATCATCTATCGGCTCGATGATCAGCCGCAAAGTGACGGATTCCGTATTCCATGCCGATAAATCACCGACGAAATACCGCCAATTGTTGCTGTCGGCTACAAGTGAATCCAAAAGTGTTGTGTAAATGCTGTTATGCAATACCTGAATGATAAACCGGGCATCACCTTCGATCTGGCCATCCCCAAATCCATAATATGTTGAGAACGTGCGTGGATTTTCAACCTGAAATTCAGCAACAGTCGCCGCGATAACGGGATTCCATTCCGGGTGTTGACTCAGGCATTCTTTGAGAACGCCGCCTACAGGTTGAAACTCCTTAATGAAAAGAGCCGAACCGGCTGGATTTTCCCAACCGAAATAGCTGGGAACAAGATTTGATTGTATTGTTGTCCAGTTCTCTCCGGTTGCCGAGTAGACATTCGCTTTGAAGAGACTGTCGGCAAGTGAGATTGTTTTGGCGGATAAATTTGCGAAGTTTCCTACGGTCAATAGAATTGTTAAGTAAAATGCAGTGCGCCTGAAGATCATCTATTCCTCCGTGTTGCCCAAGATTTAATGAAATTTTACCCTTTTCAAAAAATAAATGATATTTGTTATCGAATCTGGTTGTAACAGATTAATTTAACCGCTTAAAATTGGCATCTTACAGCCACGGTCGCCATGGCTGTAAGTGAGTAAAAGTTAGTCGCGAACAAGTCGCACACTAAAACCATTTGGTTTGCTGCCGTAGGTTCGGTATACTTCTGAATGCGAATAATACAATTCTCTTGCCCAGGATGTACTCATATCGTTTTCAGTTGCAGTCCAGAAATCCGCCACATTACCTAAATTTTTAAAGGTACCAAATCGATTGCGATAGCCAGCTGGTATTGCAGTAAAACCACTTTCATTCGTTCCATTTCCGCCGGCATTCCAACCTGTTTCTGATTTTATTTTATCCCCTTCATCTGTACCACGCCATCCAATCATATCCAAATCTGTTGCAGAAATTCCGAGATAACTTTCCAGTTCTTTCCATTCTGCGTCTGTTGCCACATGCCAGCCTTCAGGCGCAATATTCCTGCTGTCTTCGACGGCGTAGGCATTGTACAGCAGTCCATATTGACTGATGTATGCATTGTCGTTACCATAGGCACAGTATGCTCCTGAAGAAGTATTGCTCCAATCAGAATTACTGGTTAAGTTAGGAATTGCTTCGCCGTTGCGGTAATGGGTTACTCTTAGATTTTCAATCATCCAGCATTGATCTCCAATTTGAATTGTTGCATAAACATTGCCATCTATATCAGTTAAAGAGCATGGACAGGAAGATATTTCGTAAATTGTTATGGTTAAAAAACTTCCCGGTTTCCCATTAACCTGGACACTAATTTCATTTTCAAAATCAAGGCTTATTTCTTTTTCTAGTTTATCTACGTTTTTATTTAGTTCGTTTGTAGAAATTATTGTTTCATCGTTGATAACAACAGTACAACTCGAAACCTTTGAATTTTTAGATTGATCGCCATTTGTCAATATAATTAGATAACTTGATGTCATGTTTTGTAATGAAAATTCAATGACTTCTGTTTCCGGTTTTCCGGTGTATCTTTCGAAGATGGTCGGACCAAAAACCAAACACCCTAAATTTAAATCTGCTGTGGATTTCAACAGGACTTGTTTATTTGTTGATTGGTATTCATTGTCGGGAGCTATAGGCGTTTTTTTATCACAGCTGGTTAGAAAAACGAGGGCAGAAACAAATACAATAGCGAGTAGTTTTTTCATTTTTTTCTCCTTTTATGGAGTTCCGGTTGAGTAGCGATGTAGAATGATTTTATTTATATGAAAAAGGTAATCCTGATCACGCTTAGGATTTACCTGTGTGGTCGGCTCCTTTTAGCCGATTCAAGCAAGTCCCGGCAATTCCTCCCCTCAGGGAATCGCCGGGCTGGAACTTGTGATTTCATCAGGAAATCAATTCTTCTGAATACACAACTACTGTGCCATGCCAACCTCTGCACAATCCGGTTATGACCCAAGAAAAAAACGTCTCCAAACGACAACGTTTTAATGTGTGAACGTTGCCATTTGGCAAAGGTATGGCACCGGATAAAACCGGTCCGCGAGCGTAACTTCACGTTTGGATTTATGTTTGGATACGTTACATTTGTTTGTCCGCAATTCGCAGATGTCCGTTCCTCCAAGTTTAAATAAATGCCACAGGATGCCGTACTGTCAATGAAGTCTGCTTTAACAAAAACCCGGATTATCGTTTTCCTACTTGCTCTAACGTGCGCAATCACCATCACTGCCTGGTTTTCTGTGAATACGTTGCAGTATGAATTTGTACTCAGTGAACCCAAAATACCAGTTGCGCGTATTTCACAGGTTTTATACAGGGATTTAGATAACGACGGTAGCAGCGAGCGCATTGAAATCTATAACCATCCACGCCCGCAGGATACATATTATATCAATGTAAATTCCGGTGGTGAAAGACTCATCAATCAGTGGTATCTGCAGGACAGTATTCTGATTCACCATCTGCAATTTCTGGATGTAACGGAAGACCAAATTGATGAGCTTATCGTGTGGACCCAAGGCAGGGATTCGCTTTTTCTTTCAATAATTGACATTACGGATCCAGCAAAAAGAGAGATTTTTGATACGTTTGTACTTCATGGACGGGAACACAATACACAGAAGAATTGGGATATTGGAAGGATTCATGCTTTGTATTCACCGGACAAACCAATGTCATTATTTTTTACAATTTTTTCAGGGCGCTCGCTCAAACCAAGGGGAATATTCGAATTTGATCTGAAAAAGCACGCGCTTATAAATGAATTCCGGTTCAATGCTGCGTTGGGTTACTCAGATATGTTTGATCTAAATGCTGATGGGAAAGATGAAATTCTAATCGGGACCAGCGCAACAAGCAATTTTCCCGACTCGGTAAAATATAGCGATGCTTTTTCCTGGTTTTTTGTTTTCAATCAGCAACTTGACTTATTGTATTCCATGAAAAAGGAAGGGACGTTTGGCGGGATCAAATTTACTCCGGGTGATTTTAAACCAAATCCATTTGTTTATCTCATCGCAACACAGGCAGACCGGAATACAGAAATTTTGAAACTGGACAAGTATTTCCATATAGTTGCTGAAAAAAAATTAAATGGCTATACGACGGATGTTTTCAAATTCGATGAAAAAAGACGCGGACAGGTTTATTCCAAAGGATGGCAGCTGTCAAAAAAACTCACCATTGATACCAACCTGGTTGTGCTGGATTGCATCTTAATTGATGAAACGAAAACCTTGAGTGAAACCGTTGATATTGATAACGATGGGAAAAGCAATTTTTACTATCTCGCGGGAAACAACGTCTACTTCATGAATGATAAGATGGAAAAAATTGCTTCTTTCGAAATGGAGGACGGTGAAAAGCTTGATCGTATCAGCTTGAAAAAGACACCCGGAGAGCAGGATGAAATTGCTTTAAACACATCGAAATATTCCTATTTAACCAAATTGAATCCTTCTTTTATGCATGCATGGTTGTGGCCGTTGTTTATTCTTCAGGTCGTTCTTTACTCGTCAATGCTCTACGCTCTGCAGCTTGTTTTTATTCGCCTCCGCATCTACTTTGCCTACTTCCGCTTTTCACTGAAAGAATCTGACAATGCCATATTACTCATTAACAACAAAGGCCGGATTCTCACAATAAATCATAAAGTCGAACAAACATTAATGCTTGCGAAGCACTCCGAAACTGAACAGGATGTCTTTTCACTGTTGCAGGAGCGCAAAGAAATCTGCGAACTTATTCACCTTGCCTTGAAAGAATCCAGACAAATAAATGAGACTATCTCGTTTTCCAGCGCTTCATCGAGTTTTATAGGCAGTATCACTATAACACCCCTCCTGAACATCTCGCAGTTTGGAAATGCTTATTTGATTGAGATACGTGACAACACAGAACAAGTCCTTTTGGAGCGGCAACAAAACTGGCAACGCAACGTTCGGCGTATGGTGCACGATATCAAAAATCCCCTGGCTGGAGTGCAGATTAAATTACAGACTATATATTTGCAACTCATGGATGAATCACCCGCAATTGCGGATAAACTGCAGAATGAAATTGAAGTCGCTAATTCAGAAATCAGAAGGATTATCAGCATCAGCAAGAATTTTTCGAAATTCACGGACTTGGCGGAGATAAACCTCAAGCCAGTGCATATTGAGAACCTGCTTTCTGAGTGCATCGATCATTTTAAGGCGTTTGTAACAGAAAACCTGAAAATTAATTTGATCTTTATGACCAAATATAGAATGGCCGCATGGGATAAAAGGCAAATCGAGCTTCTCATGCATATACTCATTGAAAATGCAATTGATGCGTTAGATGGGAAAGGCAAAATTACGATTCAGGTTAATACGCTTCAAAATTTGGCTGGGATGCCAGACCAGTACATATTAATTCGTGTAGAAGATACCGGGCACGGCATCACTCCGGCCCAGCTCGAAAAAATCTTTGAACCGAACTATAGTACAAAACCGGAAGGTTCCGGAATGGGATTGCTTTTTGCCAAACAAATCGTAAACCAGCACAATGGAAAACTGAGCGTTGAAAGTAAAACGGAAAATGGAACTGTCTTTGAAATAACACTACCGATCCATTCCAAAGGTCGCCACATTTCAAATGATAACTGAAAGTAAGGATATATGAATGTATAGTATTTTGGCCGTTGATGATGATACACATTTTTTGGATATAGTTTCCGGATTGCTGCAACACAGAAAATATCGCGTAGAAACCAGTAATAATCCCACAGCAGCGATCGAACTAATTGATCGTAACAACTACGATTGTATCTTGCTTGATGTCAAAATGCCTGGGATTGATGGAATTTCTCTTCTTGATCAAATAATTCGGCTAAAACCGCACGTGCCGGTCATCATGATTTCAGGTCAAAGCTCTCTTGCAATTGCCGTCAAGGCAATTAAAATAGGGGCGTATGATTTTCTGGAAAAAGGTGTCGAAACAGACCGTCTTCTTGTGACTGTCCAAAATGCCATCGCTAAAAAATCCTGGCAGGAAGAGAAACATACACTTTTAGATGAACTACAAAAGCAGTTTCAAATGATTGGTGAAAGCGAGGGGATGCAATCCATTTTTCATCAAATTAAAACCATTGCCCCAACGGATGCGAAAGTATTGATTTATGGTGAAACCGGAACAGGTAAAGAACTCGTTGCCCGCGCAATTCACTTCAATAGCAATCGTGCGGGCAAACCCTACATCAAAGTGAACTGCGCTGCGATTCCCGAAACATTAATCGAAAGTATTTTTTTTGGCCACGTAAAAGGAAGCTTCTCGGGCGCCTACATGCATCAAACCGGGAAGTTTGAGTTAGCGCATAACGGGACGCTCTTTCTTGATGAAATCGCAGAATTAAACTTGCAGGCGCAGGCAAAATTACTGCGCGTTCTTCAGGATGGCGAAATTGAGAAAATCGGTGCAACTCAAATCCAAACGGTGGATGTTAGAATAATTGCGGCGACAAATCAAAATTTAGCGGGACGTGTAGCAAATGGTACTTTCAGGGAGGACCTTTTTCACCGACTTCGTGTAATTGAACTGGAAATTCCTCCGTTACGGGCACGCCAGCTCGATATTCCACTTCTCGCAGATTTTTTTCGAATGAGGTTCAGTGAAAAATACAATAAAAGGATTACCGGATTTTCGCCTCAGGCAATGAATCTAATCATGAGCGAGAAATGGCCGGGAAACGTTCGCGCACTCGAAAATTTGATAGAGAAAGCGGTTATTTTCACAAAAGCACTCACAATAGATCAGGAGACAATATTCACCGCCCTTTATTCAGATGCTCGGGACGATCAACTTCGATCACAAACTGGAAGCCTGAAGGAATTCCTTGAACAAAACGAGAAAGAGTTTATTGAAAAGAATCTTGTGCTGGCCAAAGGGAAGAAGCAAATCGCTGCTGAAATGATGGAGATCGATCGAGCAACCCTTTGGAAAAAAATGCGAAAGTACAAACTGGATAATTCGTGACAAAAATAATCTCCCTCGCAGCCACAAGGATTATGGCTGGGAGGGACAGATAGAAGCAGGAACTACCCAGCTTGCAAAAGCCTTATGAAGTCATTTGATGTTATTGAAGTAGAATCATTTTTTTCATTTGGGTGAACTCACCGGCTTCAAGTTGGTAAAAATAGATGCCACTCGATACCTTTCGGCCAAGGCCGTTCAGTCCATTCCACCGAACTATATGCCGACCAGCAGATTTTTCTTCCGCCACAAGCGTTCGGACATGTTGTCCTACTGAATTCAACACGATTAATTTCACATTCGTTGCACGTGGCAATTGATAGGAAATTGTCGTTTCCGGATTGAAAGGATTTGGATAATTTTGTTCAAGAGCGAACTTGGTTGGCAATTGAATTGCCTGATAATTTACACTCGTAAAGTATACAGTTGCATCATTGTATGCCAATCTTGTGCCTTGTGAATCATTTGCAGTAATATCAGTGACATGTACCTTTATTCGGAAATTTTCCGGTGCGGTGTCTTTAACTTTCAACAAAATAATTGCGACACACCCTGATCCATTTGCTCCTGCTGCACCCGATTTTTTCGTTTGTCCCAAAGATGCGATCCCATTTTCTATATCAATATCGCCAAAGGATATCAAATTACCTCCCAGAAAACCACCAGGCTTTATTTGAAGAAATTCCAGAAATTCATAGTTTGCAAATTGCGCCTTAAAGGAGAAACCAAATAAATCTTTCGTTTCCGGTACACTGATTCTGATATCGATTTCCTGTCCCTTTTGCAGCGTGTTTGGGATATCGATAAGCATACTGTCGGAATCAAAGGCCAAAGACGTAGCGCTACGTTTTTTTGAAATGGAATGAGCTTTATGCCAATTCATTCCCAATGCCAGTACATCTTTTTCGTCAATGATGCCATCACCGTTACTGTTCGCATAGGTTGCAGCAGTAGGCGTCCAGGGTACACAGCAGCATGGTTGCCATTCGAAGGGTGCCGCCTGCCGGCAGGGAGATTCATTTCCGCTTGTATGCCAGAAAAATCCGATCGGCAGCACATCCTTTTCATCGACAAAACCATCATTATTGGCATCTCCCGGCCACGTTGTGAGACAACTGCTAACAACGATTTTGTATTGTAATGTATCCAGACGAATTTCTACACCCTGGGAATTGATGGCATAGACATCCAACAATTCAAACCATGCAACCGTTCCATCGGCGATATTCTTTCTGACTTCAAACTCGGCTTTTACGACGGTGCCAAAACCATTCACACCTCCTGAACCGGCTTTACGTGAAACTCCACTGGCAATTATACCGGAAATTGAATCCGCTTCAAAATGACTCACTGGATCATTGCCAATAAATTCATCCTCCTTTATTGTGTGAAAAATGAGAACATTTTCGTCGTATTTCAATTTGAACGCGATGCCAAATAAATCATTTACTTGCTGATTCTCTTTGCCCACTTTTAAATCAAGCCAGAATCTTTGGCTTGGCGGTATCGTATCACTCACTGTAATTGGGTAGAAAGGAACGAGAGTATCACACGGCGCCGGTATGTAGCTTTTGGATTTTGAATCTGTTGACCCATTATATGAAGCCGTTATTTCAACAAGTCGTGAGGTTACACCATCACCATTTGTATTGCGTGGGGAGTAGGTGATTTTGTACTGGTTTTGCAGAATATGCTCAGCAATTACATTGTAGATATAAGCCAATTTTTCAGATGAAGGTGAAAAATAGTAGAGGCCACCTGTTTCGCTTGCAATCTTTTTCAGAGCTTCCTCATCAATACCTGATCCGCCAAGCAAACCAATGGTGAAAATGGGTAGTTGCGCTTTTTGTGCAGCGGCGATGCACGAATCGATGGTTGTGACACTGCTACCATCCTTGCCGTCTGTCAATGTAATTATTGCTTTTCTCCCAGTCAACGGGCCGCATTGATTGATCGCCTCCATGAGGCCGTCATAGTGGTGGGTTGATTCACTATTGCTAATGGCCTCAATGGCAGTAACAAGCAAATCTTTGTCGGTTGTAAATTCCTGATCAACGACAACATCCGCCGCAAAACTAATGACCGCTCCCATATCGTGATCTGCCATTTTGTGAACAAAATCAATCGCCGCATTTTTTGCATCGACCAGAGGCTGCCCCGCCATACTACTGCTGCGGTCCAGAACCATTGCCACCGAAATTGGTTGCTGAGTTGCGCCGATGTGTTCCACCGTGATCGGACTTTGCACCTCGCCATCTTCTTTCACTGAGAAATTATTCACACCAAGATCTGACAGGGCATTACCGCTGCTGTCAGATACCGTGACGTAAGAATGCACTTTTGACGAATCGCAAAAATTGGACGCATCAATTTGCTGGTAGGTGAGGGTGATGAAGTCAAGACGATATGATGTCGTATCTATTCCTTCGATTCTAATGTCGTCGATATACCAGCCATTGTCTGAATAATAATTACCTGAGAAAAAAGAGAACGCTATACTTACAGTTGAATCAATATATGTTGAAAGTTCCACAGGAGGTGCTTGTGACCACACATCACTCTTACCACTAAAAGGTCCAGCAACTGTACGCCAAGGCCCTCCATTAACAGATAATTGAACATAGCCCTGATCATCACTTAATCTAAACCAATGCCAGAAATATAGAATGGGAATCTCCCCTTGTTTATGTTTAAGAGTAATTTGGGGACTAATCAATCGGGTAGCAGCATTTTCCGGATAATTTTTATCCAATACAGTCCCAATACAATTCTGACCAGAATGCGTGGCAGGCGGCCCATTTGTCGGTATACCAACTTCCCAGAGACCATTATCGGCACTCCAATCCCCCACTCCGGTTTCGAAATCTTCTGGATTTTGAAACTTGACTTGTTTTTTCTCAATAAGAATATCATCGATATACCAGCCATTGTCTGAGTAATAATTACCTGAGGAAAAAGAAAATCCAAGGCGAATTGTTGAGCCTGCATACTCTGAAAGGTCTGCAACGAATTGTGTCCAACAGTAGCTTGTGCCTTGAAAAGGTCGTTTCGAAATTGTTTGCCAATCCGATCCATCGACCGAAATTTGTAATTCGCCTTTGTCGTCTGAATTTCTAAACCAGTGCCAGAATTTTAATTGTATTTTTTCTCCTGGGGAAACTATAGGCAATATCGTCGGGGGACTAATCAATCGGGTAGCAGCATTTTCCGGATAATTTTTATCCAATACAGTCCCAATACAATTCTGACCAGAATGCGTGGCAGGCGGCCCATTTGTCGGTATACCAACTTCCCAGAGACCATTATCGGCACTCCAATCCCCCACTCCGGTTTCGAAATCTTCTGGATTTTGAAACTTGACTTGTTTTTTCTCAATAAGAATATCATCGATATACCAGCCATTGTCTGAGTAATAATTACCTGAGGAAAAAGAAAATCCAAGGCGAATTGTTGAGCCTGCATACTCTGAAAGGTCTGCAACGAATTGTGTCCAACAGTAGCTTGTGCCTTGAAAAGGTCGTTTCGAAATTGTTTGCCAATCCGATCCATCGACCGAAATTTGTAATTCGCCTTTGTCGTCTGAATTTCTAAACCAGTGCCAGAATTTTAATTGTATTTTTTCATTGGAATTTATGCTTGGTAGTGAAATTACAGGACTAATTGGACTTTCTAATCGAGTATTTGCATTACTTGGATAATTCCCATCCAAAATAGTAGCTGCACATTTTTGACCTGAATGGGCACTATCAGGTCCAATGGATGGAATACCAACTTCCCAAACTCCATTACTTGCAAACCATCGTCCAACGCCATCTTCCCAATCTTCATAATAAATTGTAGTGCTTTGGCTGTATGCCGAAATTGAACTCATCAAGAAAATGAAAACAATTAGCGAAAATGACCGAAATCTTTGAAATACTAAACTTCCAAATGAACGCCACATAAATGCCTCCTCACTTAAAAAAAGTTGTAAAAAACGTTCCTTGTAATGGTTTTTAATAGAATTCCGTTTCTAAAATTTTATCCAGTTGAAATAAAGCGCAAAATCCATGGTGACCAATAAGAGGGCCATGCAGTTAATTCTAATTTTCGATTTGGAAAATAAATGAGAGTGATCAAGTGAGTTTACTGAGATATGCAGAAAAGAGAAGCGTAACGAGTGAAGAAAACCGAACATTGCAAATAACCCCGGCAAACATCCTGTATTTTCCACCCATGGAAAAACAATTCGTCCCTGTATAAAATGAATTGTCTTTATCAATAAACATTCTGTCTAAGAATTGCAATAGAAATATTACTCGTCAGCTAGGCTGCAGAGTGTCATGCAAACGCAGCCACGATGACCGTGGCCGCGAGGAAAGCCTTACAGTCCTACTCAAGCACACGAATGTTCTTCTTCGCACAAATCTCTTTCAAAATCTTTGGCCACACCGTGACGCTGACTTCACCGAGGTGGGCGGTACGGAGAAGATACATGTAGGTCCGCGACTGGCCGATACCACCGCCGATACTCAAGGGAATCTCGTCGTTCAATATCGCCTGGTGGTAGGGCAATTTCAGAAAATCGAGTTGGTTTGTTATGTGCAGTTGCTTCTGCAAAGTATCTTTGGTGACACGAATCCCCATTGACGTCAACTCATGGCGGCGCTGCGTGACTGGATTCCAAACCAGTATATCGCCATTGAGACCATAATACTGGTCGCCATTTTTTGTAATTGTTGGCGTGATCCAGTCGTCATAATCGGCAGCACGCATTTCGTGGGGATAACCATCCTTGAGAACACTGCCAATGCCAATAATGAAAACAGCCGGATAGTCCTGCAGGATTTGCGTTTCGCGCTGTTTGCGCGGCAGATCGGGATACTTCTCCAGAATTTCTTCGGCATGCAGAAAAGTGAGCTCTTCGGGAAATGCAGGGTATTTATCCGTAGCCAATTCCGGGAATTTTTCCTTTGCATATTCTCCGGCGCCGTAAATCACTTTCCAAATTTTCCTGACCACGTCTTTCAGAAAATCCAGATTGCGCTGATCGGCGGTCATCACCCGCTCCCAGTCCCACTGGTCAACATAACTGGAATGGTCATGGTCGAGGAAATAATCCTTGCGCACGGCTTTCATATCCGTACAAATTCCCTCGCCCACATTGCAGTCGAATTGCTTGAGCGCAACCCGTTTCCATTTCGTCGCAGCCTGTACAACCTGCGCTTTTATCTTTTTCTCCAGTCCCAATCCGCACTCAAAATCAACGGGTGTGCGTGAGCCATCGCGGTCAAGATAGTCGTTCACGCCACTATCGGTATCAACGATGAGCGGTACTTGCACCATGTGCAGATTGAGCTCTTTGCAAAGATTGTCTTCGATATACTGTTTTACGGTGTAGAGTGCATCCATTCGTTTTAAAGGGGGGAGCAAGGGGTTATAGTCAATTGGTAAGACTTTTTCAACTTCTTCATAGGTGCTGACACCAGGGCCAGCGAGATCTGCTTTTTTATCTCCATTCGCCATTTTTATACTCCTTTATATTTCTTTATTTTAAACGATTAGGTTATAAAAAATCAAATATTTGTATCCATCCGGAAATGCTTTTTTTGTCGTTCCACTATATTGAAATCAAGAATCTATAAATAGTTGAGGTTGACAAAGGTGGATTTTGCTTCCACAGAACTTCGTTTTGGCCAAAAGCTTGCCGAGCCGAAGGCCGGCGAAGCAAAATGACGATCATGCAAATAAACAAGAATCAAAAATAATCAGGAAAGTGTGGTATGTATGCCTGCTTTGAATAAATATTCAGAATTTGCCTGGGTATCCCAACAAATCCCGATGGATTAGGTAATGCAGGCTAAAATGGTTATGGCCAGGGGGAAAATATTTTTTTCCAGAGATAATTATTAAAACGAACGATGGAATCAGGGCGGGATTTTTTTCTCTTTTTGAACTTCATTTACTTGAAATTTTTAAAATTCATTACGAATCGAAAAGTATGACTGAGAATGGCAAGGAGGCTATCGTTGCAAGGTTTCGAAAATTGGGCAGTAGAATCGGTGAAATCAGGCATTGCAGTGTCCTTGTCATGCATCCTGGTTGCTTCACACTTTTACACATTTCAAAACAAAGTGAAGGGGATTGTATGTACCAATAAACGGAATTTTTTCCCAATTGCAACGGAAATGTAGGACGATTTTCCCCTGGAAAATTTGAGCTTAAACTATGGGCCCCGGGATCATATACAAAACAAAAAGCCCTGCAAATACAGGGCTTTTAAAATAAATCATTCGATTTATTTTTCAGCTAAAAAAAACAAACAACCTTAATCCGGAATCTCATCTGTTGTAACGTATTTTGCCAGTAGATCATCAACAGTAACCAGCAGATACTTCTCACCTTCGATGGTAATTTCCGAACCGCTGTATTCTTTGTATACCACGATATCACCAACCACTACTTCATCGGAAACATCTTTTGGCATATCGATAATTTTCCCTTCGTATACTTTTTCTTTTGCCGTATCCGGAATATATATACCACCTGCAGTGGTGCTTTGTTTTTCAACTGGTTGAATCAGTATACGTCCGTTAATCGGTTTGATTTTCATCTTGTCATCTCCACTATTAAATATTCAATAAGCGATCAATTCGAGCCTGGTCAAATCCAACGATGAGCTGGCCGTTGATATCAATTTGCGGTACCCCCATCTGTCCACTGCGGCTCACCATAGCATCGGCTGCCGACTGATCCCGGGATACATCCACGTCGCGGAAGCGCACGCCTTTGCGGCGAAAATGGGCTTTGGCGTTATTGCATGCCGGACAGGTCGGTGTGCTGTAAACCACCACACGTGGTGCAGCAGACTTGTCGGAACCAGTGGAGGCTTTGCGCAACGCTGGACTTGCACCGGTGAAGGCGCGAGCATAATATTGTGCGCTTTGCACGCCTTCAATGGTTTCACTGACCTTACCCTTTTGCATCATCACTACGGTGGGCACACTTTTAACGCCGAGGTGCTTGTGCACATCTTTGTTTTTAGCTACGTCGACTCCGTAAATTTTAGTTTTGTCGTTTTCTTTGGCAAATTCTTCCAGTTCTGTTAATGCACGTTTAGCCGCATCGGAAAAATCACCATAAAAAAACAGGATATCCAGATCGTCCTGTTTTGCTTGTATCTGATCAAAGTCTGATCCAGTTTTAATCCATTCAATCATGTTACTTACTTCCTTTACTTTTGCATCATGAAATTTATTTAAAATTTCTATTAAAACAACGTATATTTAAGATTAATAAAACGCATCATGTCTTCCACTTCGAGGGAAACTTCTTCAATCAGCTTCTCGGTTTCGCCACCAAAAAGCTTTCCCATAATCGCACCATTCATTGTGGCAACGAACACCTGCCCGTCTGTTTTTTCATAAACCGCAAAGGATTTCGGCATCATCGTGCCGATAATTTTTCTGTCGTCGGCTTGTAACATTTTCGCTGAATAAGCGCCGTGGCAATATTTAATGATTTTGAAATTGCCGATATCGAAACCACCATTTTCCGTTACCGCTTTATTCTGATCGATGATGTCGGTAACATGCCAACCGCTTTTTGTATTAATGCGTTGGGCGACAACTTCGACTGTTTTGTCAAAATCATAGGGACTTTTAAATTCTTTGACCATCATCTCTCCCGAGGAAACTGAGAGAACCACACCTGAAAAAAAGATTCCGAGGACAAATCCGAGAATCACCGATGCTATGACTATTATTTTTGTTTTCATTTTTAATGCCTTTTCTATTTTGCCAGTAGAGTCAGCTCTGACAGGGTTTAAAAACCTGTCAGAGTAGATGCTACTTATCTCATTTAAAATTAATCTTCATTCACACAAATCTCGCCTTGAAGTACTTTCTCCATGGTCTTCCACGCGACGAATAGAATCGTAAACAAGGCGAAAACGAACATCACAAAAGACAAGTATTTATAGAGAACAATACTCGAAACCTGATAGGCCACGACGGAGGCCAGGGTTATTGCCATCATCGGGAATGTAAATGCCCACCAGGAAATAAAAAATTTGAGATTCTTAAAGCTATCATATAAAAACAGGAGCAGTGCGACAAAAAAGTAGGCGATGAACAGCATAAAAACAGCAAAACTATCCCAGCTTTGCGCAATGCGAATGTAGGCGATAAAACCAACTGCCGGCGGTGCTATAAGGATAAAAAGCGTCGGGATAAATTTTTGTGGCAACTGATGATGAAAAATAGCCCGGTACAAGAAAATCGTAAAAAGGATGATCCAGAAGAAAAAGCCAACAGAAAAATAGAAAAATGAAAATGCCTTGGGCAGGTATTCCACCCCGGCAACCGGCACCAGGATATTGCCAACTATGGGAATAAACCAGGCGGGATTCATCGCATGAATCTCAAAATTATCACGTATCCAAAAGCTCAGTGTGTAAAGCATAAAAATCGTATGCAGCACGACCCCCACCCACCACAGAATGAGCGAGAGAAATGGCCAATACGTCATAAAAGCTATGGATAGCAGAATAAAAGATATTGAAATAGCCGAGAAGAAATTTATCCGTATTTTATGATGGAAATCCTTCTTGACTTCTTCAAAATAGACGATTGCTTTGCGGCCATAAGTGAAGAGAAAAAAGAGAAACAAGCCGGTTGTAAAGAACAAAAGACTATCATAGAAAATTTTCGGTAACCATTGCATGTGATAAAACTTGCCAAAGACAATCGTTAATCCCGAAAGTCCCATAATTATGGCAAAAATTGTAATTGGAAAAAATTGAAGTCTTTCTTTCATGGTCGTTGTCTTTATTTAATTTGTATTCTACGGAACCCGGGGGTTTTATCAACTCTGTCTTACGAAGATCAATTCTGCCTCCTGGCAAAATCACTATCGATGACACAAAAAAGTAACTGCAGTTGAATGTAATAAATATCGCATAAAAAATAAGATATCTGGGAACGAGGCTATCGCTTTTCTCATTGAACCTTACCTGCTTAACTCATAAACACAAAGATTAGGCAGGGGATATCCACTGCCCATCGTTCAAATCGTGTATCGCAAGATGTATTGCAAGAAAAGCCGACGAATACCCTATTTTGCATTTCTTATATATTCTGCAACGCTCAACGCTGCAATTGTTCCGTCTGCCACAGCCGTCGTTACCTGGCGGTAACGCTTCACTATGCAGTCGCCGGCGGCGAAAACACCCGGCACATTCGTTTTCATTTCCGTGTCAACCACAATTTCGTTGCGCTCATTCAACTGCACATGTCCTTTCAGCGATTCCGTGTTGGGCAGATAACCAACAAATATGAAGACACCATCAACATTTATTTCCGATGTTTCGCCTGTCGGCAAGTGCTCCACCTTAACACGATTCAATTTCTCCTCGCCGAAAAAAGCACGCGGTTCTGATTCCATAACGAAATTGATTTTGGGATTGTTTTTCGCTTCACGCACGGCATGCTCAAATGCCTGGAAGTGATCGAATTGGTGCACGATTGTGATTTTTGTCGCATACTTTGTCAATGCCACCGCTTCTTCCAAAGCAGAATTCCCTCCACCGACAACGATCAATTCCTTGTCTGTAAAAAATTCACCATCGCACGTGGAACAATAGGATACGCCCGTCCCTTTGAATTCGTCTTCACCGGGGATATTCAGGGAACGGGGACGACCACCGGGTGCGAGAATGACGCTGCGGGCATGAAACTCTCGACCATCGTCGAGCTTTACACTTTTCACATCCCCCTCGAGGTGATACTCAGCTACTTTTATGTTTGATTTTATTTTGCACCCAAAGTCCTTGGCCTGTTTTTTCATCGTATTCGCCAGGACAAAGCCTTTGGTTGTCTCCACTCCCGGATAATTGGCGATTTCATTGGTAAGCACCAGCTGCCCGCCAATAGCGCCATCGTTGAGAATAAGGGTGTTTAATTTTGCCCGGGATGAATAGATGCCTGCGGTTAAACCAGCCGCGCCGGCACCCAAAATCATTACATCATATATTTCATCCATTGGTCTGTTTATTCGCTAAAATGTTTATCAAGGATTGTGGTAATCTGGTTTCTGTTTTGGATACTGGAAGTCGCCTCGACCATTTCGCCGTTTTTGTAGTAAACTGTAAATGGCAAGCCCATAAAATTCCGGCACATAGGTGCGGTGCGAATGGGTGTGGCTTCCGGTGTATCAAATGCCATCGAATAAAATTTAATGTTCGGGCGTTCTTCTTCGAGTTCTTCCATTGTATCGTAAACCGGTACACACATTGGCCCCATACGGCCACAGCATACCATAACATTGTCGTTCTCATTAATGATTTTATCGAGCTCAGAGGCAGATTCGATTTCGTGAATGACCGTTTGCAGTAATTTCATTGTATTCTCCATGTTTTTCATGTTCCAACGCCGTTGATTCATCCTCGTTTCTGTTGCTGGAAATGTCCTGTTAATCATCCTTTGAATCAACGGATTCATGATTGGTATATAGAGGATTTCCCTGTTTCGAGCAAACCTGGCGTCCAAAAATTTAATCAATTGTCAATTAGATGCACTTGTCCGATATATCGGTCAGCAGTTTCCCAATGAAAGAGATTCGTGCATTTTGTATTATTGAAATAAATTCATTGTTCGCGTTCAACCGTATTCGTTATAGGCTAAAAATTACAAAACCATGTATTAATTTACGGTCAATACATTATTTTATTACAAAAGTCTTACTTCATTAAACGAAGTATAAATGCAGAAAACAAAAATGTCCAGCAAAGGGCAAGTGATCATTCCTAAAAATCTACGGGATATTTATAAATGGGAAATCGGACAAGAACTGGCCATCATCGATACAGGCGATGGCATCTTGTTAAAACCTGCCCAGCTTTTCAAGGAGACAAAACTTGAGCAGGTGGTTGGTATTTTGAGATATTCAGGCAAGCCAATTACTCTCGAAGAAATGGAAGGTGCGATTATAAATGAGCTATGGAGAAAAATGACCTCTGTTGATACAAATGTGATAGTCCGTTTCCTGAAGGCAGATGACCGAACGCAATTCGCCAAAGCAAAATCGTTATTTGCACGAGAGATTATATACATAACAACAACTGTTCTATTAGAAACTGAATGGGTGCTTCGTTACGCCTGCAAGTTTAATCCACTAGAAATTATTGAGGCCTTTGAATCTCTCTTTGGCCTTGCAAATGTCGTTGTGGAAGATCAACTTTTAGTACAGAATGCGCATCAATGGCACAAATCGGAACCTGATTTTGCTGACGCATTGCATTTATCAAAGTCACAAGCCATCAATAAATTCGCAACCTTTGATAAAAGCCTCATCAAAGCGGGAAAAAAGGTGACTGGTTTTCAATTTGAAGAGCCAAAATAAATTTTATAACTGAAAGCTATTATTTATCCACGCTTGTGGAATTGCTGATCAAACACACAATCCTACCGAAACCGCTGCACCCTGAACCCTTCCACAGAAAGGCTGTCCTGCAAAAGTGACACGGATTTATATTTCCCCTGCCGCCACATGGCAATCTGATCGTCATAATGGTCAGAGAAAGGCTGACCAGATTGGCCGCCGGGGACAATGGTGTGGGCTACATTCGGTTGTGCGAGATCGACAATCTGACGCATGGAAGCGCCAACATCCACAGCGAATGGTTTTGTAAACCGGTACTCTGCTTTGCTGATCGTGCTTGCCGATCCACCGATATTGTATTCGCCGCGATCGAAAATATAATCGAACGGCGGGAGCTGGCCGATAGGATGACGCATGGTAACACGGTGCATTTGTCCCCATTCCCAGAATCCTGGACCATCGCCTTGCTGCCTGAGTTTGTCACACATACGTTCAAATGCACGTAAGAGAATTTCCGGTAGTTTTTCCTTTTCCTCCGTAGTGCTGTCATCCCACCAAATTGCGTTTGGTTTGGTGATCAAACTTTCCAATGCACGTACAGGAATGTTGGTTCGACGCATAAATTCCTGATACAACACCGGCTCAAGCTGATCCTGTAAAGCTTCCTGCAACAACTGAATGACCAGGTTTTCAAAGATTGTCGCACCAGCGCTGACGGTGTTCATCTCTCCATGCCATTCCATAAGCAATTGCCAGATTTGCTGGTTTTCCTCTTTCAAATCATCCGGATGGATGTATTTTTTAAACTCATTAATGATATCCGCCGCATGCAAAGATTTCTCATCCATTTGCATTTTCTGGAAATCATCGACATTAAATTTATCCTTCGATTGCAGTAATTGCGTGATGCGACGCGCACGGCTGTCCGGCTCCCAGGCATTCGTTAAATACCAGGGAAAGCGTGCTCCTGCAACATTATGATTTGCATTGACAACGAACTGTTCGCCCGGATTCCATTGTTGCGGCATTCGGTCCCAGGGGATGTATCGCAACCAATCGCCCCGGTTTTCCCACGCATTATAGAGAAGATCACTCTTTTTATCACGGCGGATGGGAATGAGGCCAGCCATATGAAATCCGATCGTACCGCTGGTGTCGGCGTAAGAAACGTTCTGGCATGGCGCACCAAAATGCTGTAATGCTGTACTGAAATCAGTCCTGTTTTGGGCACGGTTCAGTTGTAGTATCGCCAAAAGATCGTCGGAGAAGGCAGCGCCAGTCCAACGCATGCTTATGGCGATGGAATCAGCCTCGGTTAGCGGATGAATATCCGATACAACCGGGCCGATATCGCTGGTGCGAACATCGAGGAAAACCGGGTCCATTTCTCCCTTGACGTCGATTTTTTCTGCAGAAAAAACAAACTTCTGATAACCATTTGCGCGCCAATAACTATCCTTGTCCTGTGGATTTATTTTCTCAAAATAAAAATCGACGTCATCGATCATGCCATTGGTGAATCCCCAGGCAATTGCGTTGTTATGTCCAATGACAATACCGGGAATACCGGGAATCGACATGCCAGCGACATCATAGGAAGGGGAACTCAGGTGGGCCTCGAACCAAAAACAGGGTGCGCTTAATTCAAGATGTGGATCATTGGCTAAAATGGGTTTACCACTGGGGCTTTTTGTTCCCGATACCACCCAGCTATTGCTCACGGCTGACTGGTCGATCCAGTCAGCAAACCTGGCTGCCTCCGCAATAGCTGTTTGTGTACTGGCAACGATTTGTGTTTTTTCACCCGAATCCAGGCCAAAGTTTCCAGTGGAATGTGGATAATCCGGAAACAGCTCCAAAGCTGCCTGCAGGCCAAATTTTTGCGCAATCTGGTAAAATGTCAATTCCACATGCCACGCCTGGCTCAACCGCATCGCGACGACTTTTTGAATGGTGATGGTATCGATAGGTTCCCAGGAACGTGGTTTGTAACCGAGCAAGGAAAATTCTATGGGAAGACGTGCTGTGTTGCTCTCAATGAAATGATTGACTCCTTCACAATAGGCTGTCAGAACTTTGCGGGATTCTTCGGACAGGCTATCGACGGTCATACGTGCGATGTTTTTCAATCCCCAGGTACGCATGAGTTTATCGGTTGCCAGCGCATCGGTGCCAAATATCTCACTCAATTGCCCTTCCCCTGCCCTGCGAAAAAAATCCATCTGCCACAAGCGCTCCTGAGCATGCACATAACCAAGCACTCGAAACAAATCCAGATCGTCCTGCGCTTTAATATGCGGTACGGCAAATTGATCCCAGAGAACTTCCGCAGGTGTATTGAGAGCCGGGAAATTCACTTCTCCTTCGTATTGCGGCAGTGATTTATTGATCAATATATAGCTGAGTATACCAATTGCACCGCCAACAATAAAAACAAAAAAAAGAAGCGCAAGAATGATTTTGGTACTTTTTTGCATCCAAACTCCTGGTTTTGTGAGTTTGTGAAAATATGGCTGAATCGCACTAACTATTCAGCCACTAGCGGACGCTGAGCTTGTCGAAGCGGGAGCAGCGCTACATCATGAGAGAAATGGGCCCTTCTACAGGCTCAGGGACCATTTCTCTCCAAATCAGATTGAGTAGTTACTAATCACACGTATATTAATTTGCAAAAGTAATATTCGAGGTCAGTCATTCTGGTCGCTTGTTTTTCAGCGTACCGGAATATCCAAGAGCCTACCGAGAACGGGGAGATGCCGTAATTCGATAAAAAACATCGAATACGGCATGACGTCCAGCGACGAAATTATTAAACAAAATTAATGCAAATCGCCATAGCAAATACGAGTTATCCTACCGGAACGAGAACATTTTTTATCCTATTTCCAAGGATTTATTTTCCCTCGTGAAATTAACACGGCAAAATTACCCACGACGACGCAAACGTTTCGTCGTATCTTCACCACCGTTCACCAAATACAGCAGCGGTTGCGGCCGATCGATACCTTCCCGGAACGACGGCATCGCCTGCCATGGGGTAACGGACAGTACATTTGCCAAATCCATCCAGTATTGAAAGCGTGCTGCGCTGAGATTCCATGTCATATGAAAATGGTTTGCCGGGGCAAATTGTTTGTACTCCGTCATTGTCGCATGCTTGGGTGTTACGAAGGTGTGCGGCCAGATGGGCGTCGAGGTATCAGCAACCGCCTGCGCCAATTTCTGGGGTAATTCCTGTGTTTCTGCTTCGTCCCAAATCATCGAATACATGCCGGACAGCGAACTATAGGCCAACCGAGCTGCGATGCCTTCAATACCTCCCGGAGAAAAAAATGTAACCGAGTTTCCGCCACCCGGGAAATAACCCAGATCAGCCTGCGGTAAATGAATTCCTTTCATGATTTCTTCGATACTTGCGCCCGGTTTTGCTGCCCAGTCAAAAGCTGCGGAGCCTGAATTATCACCATCGACAAAACCGCGTTTTTCCCACAAGGTGCTGCCGAAAAGCTTAATGCCTAATTTTTCAGCCAAATCGGCGATTTCCCAGTCCTCCCATACTTTACGAAAATCCATGAACAATGGTGGATTTCCAGCAGAGAGATGCGTCATAAACAGCATAGTCAACAAACCTTGCACATCGGCCTCGGTGGCAAAAGGCAGAGGTGCCTTGCGACCGTTATGGTCAAAAGTCGAATTGAAGAGCGATTCCATGGTATCGGCGACCGGTAATGGTAAACCACGGTGGTCGGAACCCCATTCAAGCTGGCTCATAAAACCACCACCCACCGCATTCAAATCTTTCATCAAATCGCGCATAATGAGATACATGGCCAGGCTGTCGTTAAACTTCTTTTCCTGTTCAGTGTTATGCAGTTCGATCCCACCACCAACAGATTCATCCAGCCAGCTGCGCAATTGCTTTAACTCCCCTTCATCATAAGCTTTTTTCTGCAGCATGTCTGCGAGCAGTTTCATATCCAGGCGTGTTATTTCGATGCCGAACTGGTTGCGAATCGGCAGCACGTTCGCGAGGGCAGTCTCCATTCCCATGGAATCATGGCCAAACACAACAACCCGGCGGCCTTTCAAACCCTGGTAGGTGATGGCAGCATAAGCCCAATCGATGAGGTCCTTTGCGGTTTTTTCACTCATCACCGGATTCAACCCGGTATCCGGCCAGTTGCCGACGTTGATATGTACCAACCCGCCATACTGTGAGATAGCCCCGGAAACCGCATGCGTAAAAACCACACCAGGTCGTGGACCGGAATTGCCACAGGTCATATTAAACGGTGTATCCGAAGGGAAATGGCTCAATAAACTGAGCACGGTCAGCTGTGGGAAGGCCCAGGTATCCGGCACACAAACGATGGATGAAACACCTTTGTCTTTAAATTGACGTGCAACGGTATCGGCTTCCTTTTCACCATCCACCAACACATCACTATAAACCACAGGAATTGGTTGCTGATCAACAGATTTCACATTTTTCGCAAGTATATCCGCTGCCATTTTAACGATATTTTGTGCTCTCTGGCGCGAATCCTTATCGATCCGTGGATCACAGGTAGCGAATACACCGATAACCGGCAAAACCGCTTTGTCCGGTGCATTGGGTAATTTTTGGGCTTCCATTTATTGACCTCATGAATTTGAATGAAAATTTTTGGGTGATATTTTGGATAAGGAAAAACATAAATAATCCTATTTCATAATCCGACAAAATCCGAACTGTGCTGATTGTGTCCGTTTAAATCGTAGCCCAGGCCCTTGTGGCCTGCATACATCCCAGACTCTTGTAGCCTGCCATACCTTATATCATCACCTGGCCGGGATGCGCCCCACAAGGGGGCGGGCTACGCGTTTTTTAACCAATCAAGGGATCGATTTGGTTAATCCTTTTTTCCTGAAACCGGCGTTCCTTGCGGTGCCGGCGACTCATACCGTGGATACGGCAAAACATCGGGCACGACGACAACACCCGTACTGAATTTCAACGGGATATCTTTTAATTCAGGGAAAGTGAGCTCAGCGAAGAACGCTGTCCAGCCATTTTCCGGTGCGTCGACGCGAATTTTGTACTTTCCATCCTCCCGCAGTTCAACCGGTGCTGAAGTCCAGGTTCTGCCGATCGTCTCCACACGAAAATCCCGCGCTGTGGCATTTGTCGCCTGCCAAAGGGTAATCGAGGTCGGTGGTTGATCAGTATTTGTTGTGAGTTCAATAGCCCCATCCTTCACGATCCAGTCAAAATCGGGACGTGTTTTGTTGTTGATGATCGCATGGTGAAAGGCCGCTACAGTTTCGATGGCGTCAGAGCGACGAAGTGAATGATTGGCATTGGGCACGTAGCGGATATGCTTTTCGCCTTTGAGATCCTTCCAGTAAAATTGCCAGGAATCCGGCAGAAAAAACTGGTCACCGGAGGCATTGATGAGCAGCTTTGGCATGGTCAAACGGTCGCGGAAATTATAGGGTTCCACAACATTCATCAGTTTTTGGTATTCTTGCGAATTCTGCCACTCCATAACGCCTTCGCTGACATAATCACCCACGGCTGGAGCCCAGAAGCCATAAACCTGCCAGTGGTGCTCAAAGGACGGAATCAGATTCAGCATATCGATAACGATCGGCATAATGGCAACGACACGCTTGTCTGCGATAGCCGTCGTCCAGGTCGTCCAACCACGCTTCGAGCCACCAGCAACAACAAACTTATCAATGGTACGTCCAGTTAACTTGGGGCTTAATTCCGAAACAACATCCATGGTGCGAACCGCTGCATTGGTCATCGGCAAGCGTGGCAGCCAACGGGAGGCTTCTTCGGTTGCACCCGCTTCGAGATACTGACGCCATGCATAGGAGATGATTTCATCCTCCTTACGCGGGCCGTAACTATCGCCGACAAATTCGAGCGGTTGGTTGGGAACATTGTGCAGCGCTGTCACGACCGAGCCGGTTGCAAGCGCGATTTTAACAAAGCTTTCATCGGCTTTGTCCGGCATTTGATTTCGCCGGCTGCCCCCGGTGATAAAAAGCAAACTTGTATCACTCGCAAGCGAATCCGGTACGACGATTGTGACCCAGTGCCACCAAACCGGATCTTTGACTTCCGCCGTTGTCAGCCATGTTCCGGATACCATGTAGACAACATGGGTTTTGTAGCCGTCGCCCTCAATTGAGTTGCGGAGCTCGTACTTGAAGCTGGCGTCCGGTTTAGCAACATACTGGTCCAGGGGACTGGATCCACCGGTGTTGGCTGCACCGGCTTCCGCAGTCCCACATCCGATGAGGAAAAAGAATATGACCCCGATGAAGCCAATAAATTTTAGCAAATGGATTTTTTTCAATTTGGTCGTGTGCACCTGATTCGCGTGTTTCAATGCGCTCTCCTCCGGTTTTTGGTTTTATTTTTCTACAGGAATAGTCTTTTTAAAAAATTCAGTCATCACATATTGCATATAGCGGTTTGAATTTTGCGCGATGTCCATAGCATGTGGCCAGCCTGGGAGCGTGTAAAACTCGACGACAACACCCAACGCCTGCAGTTGGGCAAACAAGCTTTCCGATTGCTCAATGGGCACAAGTGTATCGATGGTGCCGTGCAAAATGAGGGTTGGCGGAATATCTTTTGATAAATAAGTTTGTGGCGAGGCTGTCGTAAAAACTTCCGGGATTTTTTCGTAGGTTCCACCCAGGAATTTCTGCACGTTTTTATTGGAAACCGCATAATCGACGGTCAAATCCACCGGTCCGTAAATATCGACGATGGCTTTCACTGCAGTTGTCGTCGTGTCCTTGCCACAATCTACAGAAAAATCTTCTGTTCCGGCAGTGAAAGCTGTCAGCATCGCCAGGTGGGCGCCTGCGGAACCGCCGACAAGAGCAATGTTGTCCGGATCGATGTTGTATTCCGCCGCGTGATTTTTTATCCACTTTATAGCGCACTTCACATCCTCAACTGCGGCCGGGAACTGGGCCTGTTTGCGCAAGCGATAGCTCACCGTTGCCGTCACCCAGCCTCTTTTTGCGAAATCGATGAGATAAACGAGATAATCCGAGCGGTGTCCCCAGTTCCACGAACCGCCGTGAATAAATACAATGGCCGGTCGTGGGGCAGTCATATCTGCTGGCTGATAGATATCCAGCGCCAGTTGCAGGCTGTCCACTTCTTTATAAACAATATTTTTAAATTCCTTGATCTCTGGCGGGACGTCCGGCTTCAAGTTTACCAACGGTTCAAATCCAAGATAATGGGCAGCAAAGAGAAATTTTTCCGAGGGATAACCGAAGGGTGGTTTGGTGATGTCGCTATTACGCCATTTGTGAAGCGCAAATAAAACCACCCAAAGGACTGCCAGCACAAGGGTGATTCGAAGTATAAAGCGAAAAATTTTCGTAATCATTGATTTCATGGTTCAAATTTTAGTTAGAAGGTTTGAAGGTGCGAAAGTGTGAACGTTTCAACTTTCACACATTACCACGTTCAAACCTTCTAACGTTTCTCCTCAAAATAGTGGGCTTCAATCATCGCGCACATCGTGTGGTAAAGCACGAGGTGCCCTTCCTGAATGACTTTGACAGAATCGCCTGGCGCTTTCAAGGCGATGTCGGCAAAGGCAGCCATTTTTCCGCCTTTCTGTCCGGTGAGCGAAACAGTTTTTGCGCCACTGGCTTTGGCCACAGAGAGCGCCATCAAGCAATTGCCGGCATTGCCCGAGGTCGAAATGCCCATGAGCACATCCTCCGGTTTTATCAGCGCATAAGCTTCCTGTGCGAAAGCGATATCGCGCATGGGCGAGTCGTTTTCAATTGCAGTTTTCAGAGGCCCACTGGTCCCCAACGCAATGGCTGGCAGACCAACTTCGAGATATTGTGCCAGGTCTTCACCGAATGGCAAAGGTCGGATTTTTTCTGCAAATTCAGCCGGTACCGGGCGCAGCCGTTCGAAACTCTTTGCCAGTTCACCGGCGATGTGCACTGCATCGGCATGGCTGCCACCGTTGCCGCAGATTAGAAATTTGCCACCAGCATCGTAGGATGCCACAAGCGCACCGTGCAATTGTAAAAGCGCCGGTACAGCATCTTGCAAATCCGGTCGTCTTTGCAGCATTTCTTGTAGAATTTGATTTTCGATTTTTGTGAGGTTGTTCATGTATTCGTCTTTTAGGATTAATAAAAAGTCACTTAACTTGCTTTATTCATAAACACCAAGATTGGGCAGGGGATATCCCCTGCCCATCACGAACACCACGCAACGCATGAATAAAACAGGTTAACGTTGTTTGTCCGAATTTTACAACACTTTACAGTGTTTTTTAGATTAATAAATTTTATGCCAAGTACAAATAGAAGTTTGCTTCGATCAACTCGCTTGTACCACTTTCATACGAAATGGGAGTGATAATTGAATCGGCCTAACGCACCAGCAGCAATTTAATCGTATCTATCCTGTCATTTGTTTTTAATTTTGCAAAATACAAACCCGCGGATATCTCATGACCCATACTATTCTTTCCATTCCAGCGAACAGAATGTATCCCCGTTGTCATTTCCCTATCAAATAGCGTATGTATCAGTCGCCCTCGAATATCAAATATTTGCAATGTGACTGTTTTCTCTTCAGGCAGATAGAACTGAATTGTCGTCGCAGGATTGAATGGATTGGGATAATTAATAAAATGGAAGGATTCCGGTACATCCGCGACTGTTTTTCCCAAACTTTTTGGAAAATCGATCTTCGTTTTCAAAGCGACTTCCAAATCAAACTCCAGGTAATCATCCCTATATTTTTCACGCATTAACTGTGCGATACGTTCAGCGGATTTTTCTTTACCTGTTGTGATATAATAGCTTACCACGGATAAAAGTTCCGCTCTTTGTGCCCTCGTTCCTTCCGGTGCTTGTAGTGCAAGCTTTTCCGCCTCTTCTGCATCCCCAAGCATTGCATATAAATACGCCAACCACGCACGAGATATGTAACGAACTTCACTATTTGATGAATTGAGCAAATCATGTAAGAAATCTGCCTCGCTTGCAAGCCTGCCTAATTTAAGCGCCGATTTCGCCATTTTAAAAACAGCGCCGGGCGCGTTTTCCAGCTCTGAATTCTGCAGCAAGGTAGATTTTAACTCTGCCAAAGCTTGGTCATATTTCCCTTCTTCAAATAAATCAACCCCTGTCGCATAAGGATTCGAGGCTACTTTCCATGTTGGCCCAGCGCCGTTTGCTGATGATTCATAGGGTGAAAAATCGACACTGCCACTAAACCAGGTTGATTGTGGCGTGCCTCCCCAATAATTCACTTCTGCGTCAACCGTACTTCCGGTATTATTATAAATGTACTTATCAGTACCTCGATTTATAAAATCATTTAAACCGTCATGGGGGCCATTGTCACCAAATTCCGGGTAACCGCCTGCGATGTATGCTCCATGGGAAGAAATCGCTGAGAGATCGAAAAGATTGCCATTTATTCCTTCGTTTGAATCAAAATCGGGCGCCGAGCTGGCACCAGTAACATAAACGCCATAGGCCGTGCCGCTGGAAGTGCGAAATTCATTATCGCTAAAATCACCGTCTGCTGAGGAGATGTACACTGCAGGAGAACTATTACTATAGAATTTGTTGTTGTAAATATTTGGTGTGCAATCCGATGTTAATTTTAAAGGGTAACTATCACAATTCTGAACAAGGCATTTTTCAATTGTCGGTGATGCGTTTGATCCTGTAATTGCAATACCGACTGTGGCATTCTCAATCGTGCATTCATAAAGCTCTGAAGAGGAGCATGAACTGCCGTCAAAAACGAGCCCGCCCCATTCGCCATAGCTTGAAGTGGATTCAAACTCTACGTCATCCGCATTGAGGGTGCCTTTTACAATGAGCTTTTTATCAGGTTTAAACTCGACTGTCGTCCCGGAAGCGATGGTCAGCTCAACACCGCTATTAATAGTGATGTCTTCATGAAAAGTAACTGTCGCGCCATTGCCGCCAATAACTCCGCCATGGTTTTCGATAGTGTATTTTAAAGCTTCATAGGCGTTGAGGCGTCCCTGTGGGGGCCCAGATAAATCATCGGCTGTCGTTACTAGAATCGTTTTTACTTGTAATGGGGAAAGTGTAGATTTTATTGATAAAATCAATGCAGCAACACCGGAAACAAATGGAGCAGCTTGTGATGTTCCAGCCATATAGCCATAACTTGGATCATTTCCATAACCTGGAAGAGTTGAATAAATATCGTTATCACTGTGAGGGAGACCCTGACCACCTGGGGCGAAAACAGTTGTTTGATATTGATTATAATTGCTAAAATCGGATATATTGTCATCCGCATCCGTAGAAGAAACACAGATAACATTATCATAAGTTCCTGCAAAGGCTGCTGGATATCGTACGCTTGAGGGGGCACCTTCATTTCCTGCTGATGCTATAAGAAGTACATCGTTATCGCGAGCATAGTTAACAGCTTCAATTTGGGCAGTAGTAGCAACCCAGCTATCCGGATTTCCTGCGCTATAATTGATAATATCAACACCATTATCCACTGCATATAAAACACCATCTCGAAAATCTTCATCATTACCATATCCAGTATTATCTATTGACTTAATGACCAAATATCGGCATCGATTCGCCACACCTGCTATTCCTTCATTATTGTTTGTTTCAGCACCAATAATACCCAGCACATGCGTCCCGTGCCCATACCCATCTTTAACTGATAAACCATCGACAAAATTTAATCCCAATAAAAACCTTGCTTGATCGTTGAGATCAGTGTGTGAATGAGTGCCATTTTGATCCAATGGTATCCCTGAATCCATTACTCCAGCCTTAATCTCCCAATTCCCCATTGAAATATCCCATGCTTTTAATATGTCTATGTCGGCATCATAAGTGCCATTAGGCGGATTTTGACCGTAATTATAGAGGCCCCACTGTTTACCTGCGAGAAAATCAGGGTCATTTGGTGTATAAAATATAGTGTGAATAAGATTGGGTTCAATAGCTTTAATAAACTGTGAATTGGCTAGTTTTTTCACTACATCAAGGACATTAACTGTATCCGGAAAAGAAACAACAGAAAAATTGAACTTATCAAATTCTCTTTTTAGCTTTCCATGATAAGGGAGCAAAAGATGTTCTATATTAGATTTTAAAATGCCATCGTTCTTGAAAATACATAGTTCATTGGCAACATATCTAACTAAATTACCCTTCCAATAACCTTGCTTTATTGGTTTGTCATAACCAGATTGCTGCGGAAATGCTACAGCTACAAACATGGATAACCAAACAATGCTAACCCGAATAATATTTGTTAATAATTTTCGATCCATGGTTCACTCCTTTTTAATAATGATAAGTCATATTATCTATTAAGAAAAAATTTCATTATCGAATAAGCATCATTTTCTTTGTTTGGACAAAGCCATCCGTCTGAAATTTATAAAAATAGATCCCATTCGGTAAACCTGTTGTATTAAAGCCAACTACATAGCTCCCTGTTTCCTGCATACGATTTACCAAAGTTGCAATTTCTCTCCCCCGCACATCGAATACTCTAAGCTTGACATTTCCTGATATTGGAATTGAGTATCGAATTGTTGTATTTTGGTTAACAGGATTGGGATAATTTTGCTCAAGAAAAACTCGGGAGAAATTCTCTATTTCATCTTTTTTTATGCCTACACTCGTTTTCGTATATGAATAAATACCGCCTAAATCTGTTCCGACAAAAATCTTGTCATAGCTCCTTGAATATGCGATTGAGATAGCGCTAATATCTTTGAAATAATCCGGGTCTCCGATCGGTTTCCAATTTATTGTGTCAATAGGACTTGTATATCCACCGGAACTTTTATATTGCTCGAACTCATCCAAAATTGTCAAAGCAACAAAAAATTGACCATCTACTCTTTGCATATTTTTTATCCGAACTAAGGAATCTAACCCTGCATTTTTTTGCTCCCATGAATTTCCATTATCAAGTGTAAGATAAAAGCCATTTTTGTAGGTTCCGATTAGTATCCTTTTAGGATCTTCAGGAATAATAGCAATGCCTCTTATGGTAGCCCATTCAGTGTTCATTGTTTTCCAGTTTACTCCAAAATCGCTGCTTTTCCATAGGCCTTGCGAAGAAAATTTATTTACAAAGATATTATGCCTGTCGACAGGGTCAATTGTTACTATTGAAGCTGCAGCCCACAACGAATCCCAACTCACACCGCCATTGAAACTCCGATAGAATCCCCCAGGCCACCATCGGTTGTAGATTCCTACATAAATTGTATCTGTTTGAACTGGGTCAATTGCGATGTGCCCTATTGAGTTGGAATAAACAGTCATATCCGGACTGACATCAGACCAACTTCCCCCACTATCACCTGATTTTAATATTTTCCCTTCTGAAGAAACATAAAGAATCTCAGGATGAAGTGGGTCAACAGCGACATGAGTGCATTTCTCGTCTATAAGTGTCTTCCATGTACTGCCACCATCAATACTCCGGTCAAGCCCTTTAGAGATGGCATAAATTGTAGCATTGGAATCTGGCGCCACAACTATTTGACTCACCGGGTAATTGCTTTCAACCAGCCCGGAATATTCCCATTGCTGAGCTTGCAAAGAAGGATGAGAAAGAAAAATAATGATTAGAATTTGGAGTACCTTTTTCATACGGTTGCCTCCTGAGATTAGAAATTTACCCTATTGTAATATCATTTTCCTTGTTTGTATAAAACGACCAGCATGCAATTTATAAAAATATATCCCGTTTGGAATGCCTGTCATATTAAAACCAACTTCATAACTCCCTGCTTGCTGTTCCTGGTTTACTAAAGTTTTGATATCTCGCCCCAGAATGTCAAATATTTTGAGTTGGACTTGACATTGCCAGGGAATAAAGTAACGAATGGTCGTCTGCCCATCAAAAGGATTGGGATAGTTTTGAGTTAGTGAATAATTCAAATTAAGTGTATTATTCGTTCGAATATTTGTTGATGTGCTGTAAAATATATTTATTTCTACCCCTTGGTAGGAATACGTTCTGTCGTAAGAATCACTAAGGTTGAAATTCCTCTGATTTGGTTTCCATTCCCCTTCATCCCAATACGAAGATAAACCAAATGTCAGAGAACCGTTTGAATCATAAGTGAAAGTTGTTCGAAAATAATTTATCCACTGACTAGCGAGCCATTTTTCGTACAATTCGATAGTAAGACTTCCGTTTAAATCATAGGAATACACATATCTGCCTTTCCGTATCCAGTCGCTTCCATCCCAAGCTTCAGTTAATGAGAAAACTTTATTCCAGTTTTGGTCATAGGTGAAAGAATATCTGTAATAATTTTGCCACATGCTTCCATCCCAATTCCCTTCAGTCTTCAAAATTAAATTCTGGCTTGAATCATACGAGAAGATATATCTAGTATTATTTATTAGTTCACTCCCAACCCCTTCTTGAAATATCTCGGAGGCAATATTTCCGTTCGAATCAAATGAGTAACTATATCCATGAATGTTTATCCAACTACTTCCTTCCCATCGTTCAAT
The DNA here is from genome assembly GCA_020633655.1 of Deferribacteres bacterium. Lineage (GTDB taxonomy): Bacteria > Zhuqueibacterota > Zhuqueibacteria > Zhuqueibacterales > Geothermadaptataceae > Bioreactorimicrobium. The sequence goes on along the minus strand of JACKDF010000002.1, from coordinate 85,583 downwards.
TAAATGAAATAAAATTTCTTTATTTGAATTATACACATAAGTATACCTGTAATAATTCACCCAGTTGTTAACTACCCATCTTTTGGATAAAGAAGAAATTATGTTCTCATTTGGATCGTATGTGTAAGCATATTGTCTAGAATTCACCCATAGGCTTCCATCCCAATTCTCACTTAATTCTGCAATTTTATTTCCGTTTGAATCGTAAATGTAACTCCATCGCGATAAATTTTCCCAGTTTATTTCCTTAAATATTTCAGAGAGAATAGAAATCAATTTTCCATTTAAATCATATGTATAGGTATATTTAAATTTAAGGCCATCAAAATTGGTTACGATTACACTATCAATAACTGAACCTGAATTAATAGAAACTCTGAACCTTTCATCTTTTCCTGATTGTTTGCCATCTCTCTTATTATTGCTGTCGTGGCTCGACAAAAAAGTACACAGTCCATCTTTAATGAGACTGGTTTTAGCAGGCTCAATTGATCTTCCTTCCAGTCCAACAAAGCGCCACTGCTGGGCTCGCAAAAACGGATGAGAAAGAAATATAATGACTAACAATAGGAGTATTTTTTTCATACGATTCCTCCTGAAATTAGAATTATTTGAGTACCAAAAGTTTCTTTATTTCCGAAACTGAATCTACGACTATTCTATAAAAATAAACGCCTGCGCTGAGTTGGTCTGCTGAAAAGTTCACATTATGAATTCCCTGTGTTTTTTGTGCATTCACCATACGTTTGATTCTTTTTCCTGTTATATCGAATAAATCCAATACGACATGTGCCGGGCGAGTGAGTTCGTATTCTATGGTTGTGGTCTCACGAAATGGATTGGGGTGATTTTGTTTTAATGAAAAGAATGAAAGAGCCGAAGTTGCATTTGATTTTATATTCAGGGTCGGATCGTAGGTATATAATCCATTGTCGGTTCCTGCGAACAGCTTATTAAAATAAGACGAATAGTACAAAGCAACAACGCCAAGGCCTTGAAAATCATAGTCATTCCCAACGACCTTCCAACTTATTTTTTTAATTTGACTTTCATAAATCCCCGATTCACTTGAAGCTAATTTCCGTCTTATTATAAAAATTGAAGATATTCCTGTACATACTTTTGTAAGTATACTACCATGTGGAAGACCAGAATTATTTTGTACCCACGTTTTTCCCCCATCTTGAGAAATGAAAAATCCCGATAGGCCACGTACCATAAAATGATAGATAATCGAATCTATGGATACGACTCCTATATCTTCTACATCGCGTCCATCTGATCCCGGGTCCTGCCATTGCTCCCAACTCTCTCCAAAATCGGTACTTTTATATGCATAGATGGTCGCTTTGTCTCCAGCGTATACTGTGTTTTCAAGAAACGGATCCGCTACCATAGCAGAAGCACCATGAGGAGGGAACGCCAGTTCCCTCCAGTTACTACCACCATCTTCGCTTTTGTACAAAATCCTGGTTGGCCAAAAAGCACCCGTAGTTTTTGACATGAGCAACTCATCAGGATTATCAGGGTTAATAACCAGTGGGCCAAACATGTCTGAAGGCTTTGTTACATCATAAGCTCCGGAATCAGCATAAAACCAGTTTTTCCAGCCGTCGGTCGTTTTGAAAACACGATACCCACGGCAAGCATACATGATATTTGAGCTGTCTGGATGAATCGCAAAATACTTGATATTATCATCAATTAGAACTTCCCAGGTAGCTCCGCCATCTGTGCTTTTGTATAAGCCGCCTTTGTTTCCATTTGTGATGCTGCTAGTGCAGCTTGCATAAAGTATACTTGCATCTTGTGGATCTGATTTAATTTCATTCACTTTTCTTCCATCCAGTCCGACAAGGCGCCATTGCTGGGCTAGTAAGGACGGATGAGAAAGAAAAATAACGCCGAACAATAGGAGTATTTTTTTCATACGGTTCATCCTGAAATTGAGTAGTGCCAACTCTGACAGGGTTCGGAACCCTGTCAGAGTTTTTTTCAATTTTTTATACGATTTTTGACACCACCCCAGATTATTTGAGTATCGCAAAAAACCTCAACAACTCAATTCTTTCCCGGTACAAAACCAATCCGCTTCATCCGTCCCATCTGTGTTCAAAAAAACTTATTCAACACCCTCCAACTTCGCCGGATCGAGCACAACATGCCGCACAGATTTACGATTCCAGGTATACACAATATGCACCAATCCATCCGCAGTCTGAATAACGCCCGGATAGGAATACTCTTCATCGTCCACGGTATCAGGGTTCGTTACCGGTTCCAGGTCGAAGACGCGTGTCCATTTTTTGCCATCGGGTGAAATCGCCACGCTCAACGGCACGCGAGCGCCCCAATCGCCGTTTGTTGGATTGTAAATGAGAAGTTGGCGGCCATCTTTCAATGTGACTGCGTCTATACCGGAGTTGGGATTTGGCAGGTCTGTCATCGTCATCGGGCTCCAGGTTTCGCCATTGTCATTGGACCAGCTTTCGGAGATAAATTCGTTTTTCGTCCTGCACAGGATTTGCAATTGACTATCTGCATGGAATAATATCGATGGTTGAATTGCGCCGATTTCTTTACCGTCATTCAAATCACCCGTTGTCGTCCATGTTTTACCGAAATCCGCTGTACGCTCAATTTGCACTCTCCAGCCGTCGTGCTCGGTACTTGTGGGACAAAGTAAATCGCCGTTGGCCAGTTGCACAGGTTTATTTTTGATTGGGCCAAGTATGCCTTCAGGTAGTTTTTCTGGTGCGGACCATGTTTTGCCACCATCGTCTGAAGTGACCAGCATGCCCCACCATTCCCGCGGGCTTGGGCCGACTTTGTAGAAAAGCATCAGAGAATGGTCTTCAGGCTGAAACAGAACCGGGTTCCAGCACGGGTAACGTGTGCCATCGTCCTGCACCCCATTCACGACTTCAACCGGCGCCGTCCAGTTCGTCCCTTCCAGACGTGAAACCCAGATACCGACGTCTTTGTTTTTTTCCTTTGTGCCGGCAAACCAGGCTGCTACCAGGCCTTCTTTCGACTCAGCGACTGTCGATGCATGGCATTCCGGTGTTGGCGCATTTTCCAGCTCAAAAACAAATTCAGATTTCAGTACACTTTCATGCATTTTCTTGTCCGCCGTTTTCGTTTCGGGTGTGCAGGATATGAATCGAAAAATAATGAACCCGACTAAAAAACCAATTACAAACTTGCCTAATACAGAAATTGACTTTTTCATAATTCGCTCTCTCCATAAAAGGTGCGACGCATTTCATACCGAAATTTCCAGACATCATCAAAAATTAGCAGGCCTATTGGAAGAAAGTGCGTCGCACCTGGTTAAACGCTTATTCACTTCAATTTACTTCTGGTTTTCTCACAAAAGCATACCGACTCTGCACAAATCCGCTTTCAAATGAAACGGTTTCAATATGCTGTAAGTTTATATCATTTAAAGTATGACCAAAAAGTGGAATCCCGTTGCCAATGAGAACGGGCACGCGGGTGATTATCAGTTCATCCACCCATCCTTCACGGAGAAAATGCTGAATTGTTTTGCCCCCATCGAGCCAGACGCGCTGCACGCCCATCTCCTCCAGTTCGCTGATCAATTCTTTGGGTTGTGCATTGCGCGCGAGGGCGTGTGCAGCCATGTTTTCAGGAATCGTTAAATCCCGGGATGTTAACACAACGCACCGTCTGTCCCCGTAAGGCCACTGACCAAACAACAGCACTTTTTCAAACGTATTGCGCCCCATCACCAGCATATCGATGGTTTCGATAAATTTTGCATAACCATAATCTTCAGAATGGTCACCCTGGCCGTCCGAACCGGGCAGCCAGTCCAAATCACCGTTTTTACGGGCGATGAATCCGTCGAGACTTGTGGCTATGTAGACAGAAATTTTCATTCGTTCTCCGTAGCTGAATTCGCCAGAATTCACGAACCCGAATTCTGGCGAATTCCCGTACTTTCCCACTAAATCGGGTACGGATGGGGGCTTAGCCAAAAGACGTAACGCGACATTCATGTCGCTCATTTTTGAGGCTAAGCTTTCGACATAAATGTCGAGTTACGCTCAATAAATCATATTTTGACTCAGCCCCCATCGGTCATAGGTAAGCAAGTCTATTTATTTTTTAACACAAATTCAATCGTCTCGATTTTTTTCTTCGCAATAGTTAAGGGAATGCTGTGTGATGCTACCTCCACTTCATGCTGTCGCTCTTCGTTCAGATTACACAACCAGGCTGACTTCACTTCCTGCATGAATGTGAGGTTGCCGTTTACCGGAGAATCTGTCGGATTGAACACTCGTACTATCCATGAGTCAGGCCGGTCTTCCGCTTGTTTGAGCGCAGAAAATTGCAGGTTGTCGCCTTGCAACTCGAAAAAGCTCGCTTCCTTTGGCAACGTCCCGGGTTGCGCGCCAGCTTGTGCGACTTCCAAAGGCATGTTTAAATCTTCCGCCTGTTGGTAGACGCCATTATGCCAGTCGCCTTCGTGGGGATAGAGCGCGTACGTCCATTCCAACTCCCCGGGGCATTGTGCCAGTTCCATTTCCGGATGCACCTCATAGCGGCCGATAACCGGGCAGTTGCGATAGACAAAAGCACGCAATAAAGTGATTGCCAGCGGTCTGTCTGTTGTATCCATGGCCTCGTATTCACGGATGCCTGTGTTGAGCACAGCCAGCCCGATTTTGCCGTCGGTCATATCGACAAAGCGGTGCATGGGATAGGTTGGATTTTCTTTGCCGTAGTAGGCATTGCCTTCTTTGACGTGAATGTCGCGGGCCACCACATCGTAGCTGATTTCAGCGTGTGTGGCATCGGTTTCGAGTCGGGTAGGAAAAACGACACGCAAGCGGTGATCACGGCAGGTGTTGTTGAGTTTGGTTGTAACATCGAGACGCTGGGCGCCTTTGCGCAGGGTGAAATAGCTGCTGACTACGAGCGTGCGCATTACGCTGCTGCGGCGCACATCATTGCGAAATTCACTGCGGTCCTGTGCATTCATCGCATTTTCAATGCCGACGGGAATGTGCATGTGATAGTCGATGCGAATCGTGGCAAGCAGTGGCCCGGCTTCTTCCACCGAAATCGTCGATGCACAGCCATGAGAGGTGATGATCTGATTGGTATCCGGTTTTTTGTGAATCCACGAATGCCCGGCTTCGCCACTGTCTTCGAGAAAATGCAACCCGGTGAAAGTGTGGCCGCTCTTTTTGTGGGTTAGATCAAGAGTGCCATCGCTGTTGAATTTTGCGCGCAGGTTTTCGTTTTCCAGAACATTGGTTTCTTGCAGAATCGAACCGGGAACGAAGGCGTTTTTCTGCTCGCGCACCAGATGGTAGGTTTTGTAGCCAAAGGCCGGAATAGCATCGGTCTCGAAATGGCAATGCACCCGCTGCGAGCGCAATTCGAGGGAAATGTCCTGTAGATTGCGAATAAGGGTGCCAAAAGGAAATTCACTTTTCACCTGCATTTCCTTTCGCTCACCTTGCGGTGAACAAATGCTGAATGCCTCAAATCCTGTTTCGGCGGGCATATCAACCAATGCTGAGATAACGCCCTGCCGTGGAAAGGGCGTCGAATTGAACACGGTTAACACACTGTCTTTTTCGGTTAAATCACCGTTATTGATTTGCCGCTGTACCTGCTGCATACCGCGACGCATCACGCCCTGGGAAATGATGTTGATCTGGTCCGCACGGAAAAGCGAATCTTTTTCCATCTGGTCAATTCCCCCACCGGTGAGGGTGTCGTGCGGATGGTTTTTCAGCAATAAAATCCAGGCACGTTCGAGTGCGGTGCGATAATATTGTCCACCAGTCCAGGCGCCGATGGCGCTCCACGGTTCAGCGCATCGCTGAATATCCAGCTCAGCCCGATGGTTGGCGAGTTTCAAGCGGGTGCGGGCACTGATGACATCGCCGTACAAATGCGTCCATTTACCGACTGCACCGGGATCACGGCTTTCGCCAGTCAACGGTTCCAACTCTCCGATTTCCGCACGCATGGCATTCATATAATCACTCAAATTGGACAGTTTGATTTCATGTTCCGGCGCCGCTTGCTGGCACAGTTTAATCAAGTCCGATTCTTTCGGGTCCGGATTAGATGCATCGAATCCCTGCATGCAGGCGATGTGGCTGGTGGTGAAATGTTCCGATTCATCCGCGATGAGTTGCTTTATTTGTTCGGGGATAATGTCCGTATTCCACTGTTTTTTCTGATCGTTGAGAATGTAATAATGCTCCCGCGGCCGGGAATCGTTAGCCATGCGGAAGGGTGCGGCACCGCGATCCCAGCGGTAGAACCAGTCATCTCTGTCCATGCCATAACGTACCTGGCGGTAGATGTAAAAATAGTAGCTGAAACGGCTCAGGCAACCGAAGCGCATGCCGAGAAGTCGTGAGCCGTCCGGGCCTTCCAGTAAAAATTCGCTTTTCGGCGTGTTGATACCGCGATAAAAGATAATCGTATCGATGCCAAACCCGTTGTAAATCTGGGCTATTTGAGAAGTTTGGCCATAACTGAACGGCGTGTAGCCGATTTTCGACACCGCGCCAAACTCCGACGCTTTGCGATGCCCGACGATGAGATTGCGCACCAGCGACTCGCCATTAACGAGATATTCTTCCGGCAGCGAATACCACGGACCGATAATAAGCCTGCCACTGCGCACATGCTTCTCTACCCGATCAAGATTTTCCGGACGCAATTCAAGATAGTCAAGCAGCGCCAGCATTTGCGAATCGAAAGTGAACGACTGGAAATCGGGATCGTTATCCAGCAAATCGAGGAGTTCATCGACAAAATCTAAAAGAAGAAGACGGGTTTCTTCGAAGGGATACCCCCATTCCCGGTCCCAGTGAGAATTGCTGATGACGTGCAACGTTTTTTTGTTTTTCAAGGGTGGTTCTCCAAATAAATTAGTTCCGAACGTCATGTCCCGTAAAGATCGTCTCAAGCAGTAACTGCACATTTTCAAAAGGATTTCGCACGATGATATGGGCACCGGCGTTTATGAGCCGCTGTTCCTTTTGCTCAATCGTAAAATGCCCCTGGTGCTCGTAATGGCTCTTGTCCCGGCTCACAACACCCACAGCGACTCCGCCAGCGAGATGTGTATACAAAACCTCGGGGAAGCCATCACCAAACGTCAACAATTCCTCCCCGCGAATGCCTTTATTGTGCAGCATATTGTTGATCACCGCTTCCTTGGCATCCTTTTCCGGCGCCAGGGTGCCCGCGCCAACAATACGCTCCCGGGGGAAATATTTCGAAAAACCGAGTTCTTCGACGCTTTCCATTACTGCGGTCTCATCGGTGCCGCTGGCGAGATATATGCCCTTGGGCAGCTTTTTTTGCAATTGCGGTAACAGTTCGGCAGCGCCGGGAATGAGCAAATCATCGCGTGTCATTTCACCGGTTCCAAGTTTTGCACGACGGCTGGCAACCATACTGACGAGTGCATCATTGTAAGCATCCTTGAACATTTTCGGATCCAGTTCCTGGCCGGTATAACCGCTGTTTTCGATCATGGTGCGCAAGCGTTTCATCTGCATGTAAGTCGGAATACCAATGGTTTTTTCGATATCTTCAATCACCATTTTTTCTGCAGTTTTATGGGGTAGTTGCGGCGAGGACAAAGCGATGAGAAAAGCCATATTGCTAGCCACCATCAGATTTGGCCAACCCACACGTTCATCTGAAATAGTTCCGTCGAAATCAAAAAGACCGACAGATAAGGCGCTGCGATCAAATTCGCGCACAATAATTACATTACCATTTGTGTTTTCTACAACAACTGGTTTTTCAAGCAGGCCCTGGCGGCCGGGAAATTTATCAAATATAGATGCCATAATAAATTCGTATTCTTTTAGGATTAGGTACGTAATTGGTGAATTTTTAGAATAGATGTATCAGAGAAGGACCGACCGGTTGCATGCATTTCGACACACTTGTTAAACAACGCCTTGCGTCTCCTGCAATACCTTTATTTCCTGCGGTGATGCTGTCCCGCACTGATGGAGTTTTTTTACGGTGATCGCTGTAGCAAGTGCCCCTAACTCACCTGCATCCTGAAAACTCCCGCCCGCTGCCAGTGTAGCTGCAATAGCAGCAAGCATTGTATCACCAGCGCCAACAGTATCAACTTCCCCCTGCACGATAACGGCTGGTATTTCGGTTACGGTGTCATTATCCACAACAAAAAGGCCATTTTCCCCACGCGTTATAAAAAAAACTTCCTGCCAGCGTTTTGCTAATTCTCTAGCTGCTTCTGTGACTTTTTGTTCGCTGATTTTTGTATCTGGCGCAGCCTGCTCCCCGCATAAACTCATGGCTTCATGCTCATTTATTTTCCGGATGCTTCCATCATAATCATTTCCGCAATCACGGCTGTCCAGCAAAAATAATTTTTCTTTATTCGTTTTGATGAGCGCCGCGAGAAGCTGTCGAAAGTGAGGCGAGTGCAATCCATGAATGAGTTGTTGATTGACAATAACAATGTCAAAGTGTGCCAAATTTTTTTGCAGTGCCACGATAATCTTCTCCGCCACTGCGTCCTGCAACCTATTGAAATTACTGAAATCAATTCGACTGCGTTCTTTGCCATCGCGAATCCGTTTAATGTAAACAGGCGTATCCCACTCCACGTTTTGAAATTGGATACCTTTTAAATTCACCCCGAATTGATTTAGCTGGGCAAGCAATTCGCTAGCAAACATATCATGGCCAAGGACGGCAAAAGCGGAAATTTCTTTCACTCCAAGGGCTGCGAGATTTGCAACAACATTTCCAGCACCACCGAGGGAATATCGTTGCGTTCGAACAGGGTAAGTTGGCAGGCCGGTCTCGATGGAAATTTCTGAGGTCGACATGTCAATTTCCCAATAAACATCAAGGCAGAAATCACCGATTACGGCGATACGTGTTTCTTTTATTCGATCGAAAAGAGAATTCAATTTTTCTGGTGTCATGAGGTTTCGGGCTTTGGGTTTGAGGTTTCAGGTTACAAGTTAAAGGTTACAGGGTTCAGGGTTTCTATTTCACTTTGCAAAGCGGAATTTTTCCGAGTGCTATAATACTTACTTCGGTATTCCGGCTACTTTTCTGTCATTTTAGATATTATACGTGTTGTTGATTTTCCTTCGACAAAATCGATGGTTCGTACTTCACCACCGGCAGCGGCTACTTCCGGCGCTCCGACGATGGTATCGAAGGTATAATCGCCGCCTTTTACAAGCACATCGGGCATTAAAGTTGTGATCAGATTAAAAGGGGTGTCCTCATCGAACAAGACGATGAGATCGATGGCCCATAAGCCGGATGCAACAATGGCACGATCGTTTTCTGATTGAATCGGTCGCGTCGGTCCTTTCAAGCGTTTCACCGAGGCGTCCGTATTAAGACCGAGAATCATATGATCACCCATCAAACGCGCTTCATTTAAATATAAAACGTGCCCAGGATGTAAAATATCAAAACACCCGTTGGTAAAAACGACTTTTTCATTCGCCGCTTTCCATTGGGCACGAATTTTAATTGCCTGATTCAGACTAACTATTTTTTCCTTCAAATTCATTGGAATTCCTTTTATTGTTGTGCAATACAAACACAGACAGGATTTAGACCCCGTCGATGCTGTCGAAAATGGGATAAACCGGACGTTGAGCCTGCCTGCACTGAGTAAAGCCGAAGTGTCGAAACGTCCGGTTCCACGCTCAAATTCGCGCCCTTCGGCAAGCTCAGGGTCCGCCTTCGGGAAGGTCAGGGTCCGACTTCGGGAAGCTCGGGGTCCGAATTTGCATGTTTTTCGACAGTCTCGTCAGTGTTTTTTTCTACAATATTAAATCGCCCTCAGGCGTTATAAAATCGCGCATGATATAATCGATACTTGTTTTGACTTCTGCACTAAAACCCGAATCCCCGGTGCGTGAATGAATGCCAATGGGCAGTCCACGTTTGGCAAGCAGATATTTTGAACTTACCGGATGCCCGCTTCTTTGCACCATTTCCAGATTGCAAAGTTTTGCATGCAAGCTTTCCGCCATAGGATCCTGCGCCTGTGCCAATCGAATAACTGTAGCAACGATGTCCGCTAACCAGATTGAGGCAATATTCATCGATCCAGGTACACCGCGCCGACATACATCGAGCAGGTACGGTGCATTTGCCTGCAAAAGCGACATGGGTGTGTTTTTTGTCACGTCGTGCAGCGCCATAATTTTTTCGAATTGGCAACTCGTTTCTTTATAAGCAACGAAACGACCGGTTTCAGCCAATTTCTTTACAAGCGGAACACTCAAATGGAATCGGCGCGGCACCGGGCATTCATAAATTCCTAAGGGTAAATCCAACTTTTCTGCCATGGTCAAAAAGTACTTTTCCATTTCGTTGTCCGTCTGCAAAAAAGACGGCACCAGCAACATCAATGCATCGACGCCAGTGTCTGCAATGCGCCGGGCAAATTCAATATGCTGTTCCTGCGATTCGCCCAGGTTTGCCGTAGCGACAACATTGGTACGGTCACCAACTGTTTTCACTGTTTCGGTGACCAATTGAACGCTCTCTTCAGCTGACAAAAAATACATCTCACTGGAAAGGCAATGTGGATACAGGCCACCGATATCAAATCGCAGGTACCATTCAACGATTTCTTTGTTAACACCGAAATCAATTTTTAAATTTTCATCAAATGGTGTAACCATTGTCGGCCAGGTTCCCCCGTATTTTTCCGGGGATTTCGTTTTTTTATTCACTACAGGATTCTCCATATCAAAATTATTTTAAGGGAACAAGCGGAGTCGTTTCTCTGGTGCTTTTGAATATCGGTAAATTGTGAAATCGTTTGCATCATATGCAATATTAAAATATTTTTCTTTGAAAAAATGCTTCCCAAAAAGATTCCGGACTATTTCGGTTGCTGCCAGTTAATCCCAAACGGTTAAGTTTTGCAAATTCCGATCTTTAGACTTCCAAACCAATCCGAATAAATAACCAACCAGAAACATGATCAAATTGCCAAAAATACCCGTGTAGTATAAATCGAAAGGGGCTTGCAACATTTCGGGCACCATGTTGTTTTTTGCCAGAATTGTCCACCCGGTAAAAGCCATCGTAAACACAATTCCGAACCAGACGGAACGCGCATCCCCCTTTCGCGTCAGGAATCCCAGCAAATACATACCCAGCAAGCCTCCACCCAGAAGTGAAACCAGGATTGTTGCCGTATCCTGCATGGTTCGTGAATCCGTTTTCGACAGAATAATAGCGCCGCCAATCATGAACGCTGCCGCTGCTCCGGCAATGCTCCAGGCTGCTTTCAGATAATGCCGGTCTTCCCGGTTGGGAGCAAAGTATCGCCGGTAAAAATCAGTCACAGAAACGGTAGCGATCGCATTGATACTTGAATCCAGCGAGGACATCGCTGCTGCCAGCGCGGCCGCGATAACCAGTCCGGTAATTCCCGGTGGCAGGTAATTCATAATAAAGAATGGAAAAATCTGTTCTGCCTTGCGTACTCCCGATAGCACTTCGGCACTTTCAATGGTTGGAAACACCTTAAAAAGAACGTACATCGAAGTGCCCAGGAACATGTAAAATGTCCAAATCGGCAAGCTGGTAGAAACACCGATCCACATAGCTTTGCGTGCTTCTTTGATGCTTTTCGACGCGGCATAACGCTGTACAACATTTTGGTTGCTGCTGTATTCCGTGAGCCAGTTTACCAGACCGAGGAGCAGCATCATGGAAACCGTTTTTTCCTGAAAAGAGAGTCCCCAGGGCGAAGGAACCAACTGACCGTTTTGCAATTCCGAAAGGCCAAATTTGCCATCGGCAAAAGCGACAGAGAAAATTTGCCCCAAGCCTCCAGGGAGCAAATTAATAATAACGATCAAACTGATGATGCCACCCAGCATGAGAACAATCGTCTGTATAACGTCTGTCCAAATTACTGCGTCGATACCGCCAATTACCGTGTAAATTGCAACGAAGCCACCGGCAATGAGAATGCTCAGCACAGGATCGACGCCCAACATTTCGTGCAAGACCAAAGAAATTAAATAAAGAATGATGCTGACGCGAACCAGTTGCCCAAAAACAAACGTGATCGAACCATACACGCGAATGGACGGACCAAAACGATCTTCCAGGTATTCGTACGCGGAGGTAATATTTTTATGACGGAAAAAGGGAAGAAAGAGGCGAGTTGCAATGAGAATGCCCAGGGGCATCATCAAGTTGGGTAAAAATCGCAGCCACGCTGTTTTGAAAGCGTCGGCAGGGTATGCAAGAAACGTAATCGAGCTAATCGATGTTCCCACAAGGCTCAATCCAATCACCCATCCAGCGTAAGAGCGTCCACCAACGAAATATTCTTCCGTATTCGTATTTTTCTTGGAGAACCACCAGCCCAGCACGAGCATACCGATCATGTACATGACGAGCATGACAATATCTAACCAATGTAAATTCACATCCCACCTCTTTTTTTGTGCTTCCTGTCATACAACGAAAAGCCAGCATTCGCTAAATTCATGCTTTACTTTTCGGCATAACAGTATTCTTCTGATGTAATTATGAATTATTTTTTTAACAAAAATACCTTTAAGGCAAAGGCTTCATAGATTTCAGTAAATGAACCATTGTGCACATCAGTACTTTGCCCCTCTGCAGTGGATTCCATAACCATAAATTCTTGCAAACCGCCGAGCGTAACTTTCACCGGATTACGATCGGCGTTGGCAGTGATTAAGTAAAAATCATCTCCCACTTTTTTCGTAAGTATTTCCACGCCAGCATCGACACTGTGGCCCATCTCATTATATTCGGTTGTTATAAAATTTGGCACTGCTGGTGCAGATAACACCTCGTGCAACTTGTGCAATTCCTTCGTCAGTTTAAACAGATCCTTCCAAAACGGTGCCTCAGGCGGTGTATAGGACGTCCCCCAAAAAAGCAAGCCATTCACACCGTGGATGATCGCATTGTAAGCCATGAAACGCAATTGCTTATAATCGGGGTAAAGCACCATACTGCTGTCGCGATCGCCTTCCTTGCGCAACATTTCCCAGGCAAATCCCTGCAGAATAAGCAAAAGAGGCTTATTGGAAGAGACACGCTTCAGTTTATCCACATATTCTCCGACCTGACTCATGCTGGTATTGAGGAGATCGCCTTGCAAGCCATCGTCAAATAGTGCATATGAGGGTCGAATACCGTAGGGAATAACGGGGTACACATCACATGCAAGGACGTCGGCGCTGGGATTGTATTTCTGCAATGTGCTGACTAAATTAACCGGTGCATGATTCAAATAAACAAAATGATCGGGATCTTCCTTTTTCACGAGATTATAAGTGAAAATCAGTGCTTCCGGTTTCACACGTGGTTCAGCTGAGCGCCAGGTAAAAGCAGGCTCGTCTTCCAGCTCCCAGAACAGCAGGGCCGGATGGTTTTTCCAGCGCCTAATTCTCTCCTGAAACGCCTCAACTTTTTCAGACGCCGCAGAAAGCTCAAGGTGCCCAATACCACTCCAGGTAAAAAGATTATTTTGCAACGCCTCCGCAAGTGCTTTCTGCTCGAGTGGTGTCCGAACAAGATTAAATCCATTCTCCGCCAGTGTTCGATAGGGCGCCTCACCATGTGGCAGGTGATAAGTGCCCAGAATAAAAATCCGTTTTTTATCAATAGTAATAAATCCATCGTGTGCTAAACTCATCTTATGGCCATCATTGCTGCAATGCACCCGGGGAGAGAAAAAGTGCCACGCGAACACGAATACAATGAATGGTAAAACATATTTTATTTTCATGAGCCTATTAAGTCGATTTTCTGGGTATCAGTTGCGGTTTTAATTCAATTTGCATCTTTTCCTCGGGCGGCATTTTTTTCTCAATTTTCCTAATGAGAATTTCTGCAGCTTGTTCACCCAGTTCATAATTCTGCTGCTTCACCGTCGTCAGCGGTGGCACCATGTATTCAGCAAATACAAGGTCATCGTATCCGACCAGCGCGACGTCCTGCGGAATACGGATTTCCAGCTCCAGCAAAGCTTTTTGCACCCCAAGCGCCAGCGTATCGTTCCAAACCATGTAGGCGTCCGGTAAATCACTCGCTTTCGCATGCGCCTGAACGAGATCGTAACAGGCCTGAATGGATTCTTCAATGTGCGTGATCGTGAAGACGTTTTCCGGAAAGCCAGCATCCTTTACCGCATTGCACCCACCGGTAACGCGCTCCAAACCTGTCGTCGTGTGTGGACGAGCGCACAGATAGTTGATGCGTCGATAACCTTTTTCAAGTAAGTGCTGCACAGCAATATAGCTTCCGTAAACGTTATCATTCTTCACATAATCGCAATCGAGTTCATTGGAAAAACGATTCATGAAGACGTAAGGAATAGTCAGTTTTTGGAGTTCAGCAATATAGTCCCGCCCCCTTTGTGTTGGGAACATCAATAGGCCATCGACACGTTTTGATTGAATTTGCCGCAGGAATTCGAGCTCAATAGCCGCAGAATTTTTGGTATTGCAAAATAAAGTCGTGTAACCTGCGTCAAAGCAGACCGCGTTGATAGCATCGAGTTTTTCAGTGGAAAGCAGGTCTGAAACACCGGGCATGAGTATAGCGATGACGTTGGTGCGGCGGGTGACGAGACTCTTGGCTAATTCATTGGGCACATAACCCAGCTCATCGGCAATGGCAAGTATGCGTTTTTTGGTATCGGTATTGATATCCGGCTTATCATTTAAAGCACGTGAGACGGTAATTGCAGAGACACCAGCCTGTGCCGCGATATCTTTTATAGTAACAGCCATCCACCTTCCTCGATATGGATTGCGCGCTTCGTTAACGTTTACGGTAACGTTACCATAATAAGAAATCGGTGGTGGAGAAGCAAGGAATTAGTTACCTACATCACCTCATCCCCTTTCACACCCGTCAATTTTTCAAATAAACGCACGCCGGCATAGCAAAGCGGTGTGTCAAGCAAGGCGATGAGTACTTTGAATACATAAACGTTCATCGCTACTGCCAGCACGTCGGCGAAATCACCGGTGAAAACGACAGGATTTTTATACAGGAAAATGATATTCACGGTGAGCGAATCGATAAGTTGAGAAATAATCGTTGAACCGTTATTGCGCAACCATAAGTGCTTGCCTTTTGTCAATTTTTTCCAAAAATGGAAAAGCCGCACATCGATTAGCTGGGCCAAAAGATAGGCTGCCATCGAAGCAAAAAGCAGGCGCCATACCGGCCCGAAAATCGTAACATATGCCTCATCCCCGGCATAAAACTCCGCAGAGGGGAGGGAAATTCCAAGCAGTGAAAAAAACAGCAATAACACACTCATGGAAAACCCCACGACAACCATAAAACTCGCGCGCTTTGCTCCATAGATTTCAGAGGTAATATCGGTGATCAAAAAAGTCAGTGGATACCAGAAAATACTGACACCGAAAGTATAACCGTAGAGCGTAAAAAGTTTGACGCCAACCGTGTTTGTCAACACAACAAAGGTCACAAAAAGCGCGATGAGAATCGCAAAAATAGATTCATAGCGCGCATGAGTTTTCAGGTTGTGAGGTTCTGTAACCATTTTCTGCATAATATCTTCCCTAAATTATTTGATTCATCTTCAATTTTGCTTTGATTTTCCCATTGAGACAAGCGGCAGCACAGCATCAAAGACGTATAATGCTGTGTTCACAAATGCACCCATTTGGTGACGCTTGCGCAATTGGCAATTAAATTCTCAAATGTGCACCGCATCAAGTCTTGATGTCAACCATAAATCTTCATTCAGAAGCAGGCTGAACGAGCTCTTGCGCCAGACCAATGAGAATTGATTCAGGCCCACGGATGTAGCAGAGGCGATATGAAGTTTTGTACTGGACCACCCTGCCGACGAGTTTCGCGCCAATCCGACCGAGCCGCTCGAGTGTGTCATCGATGTCCTCTACGGCGAACATGATTCGCAGGTATCCAAGAGAATTCACCGGGTTGTTACGGTGATCTGCAACAACTGGCGGTGCCAGGAATCTGGACAGCTCTATTTGACTATGACCGTCTGGTGTACGCATCATGGCAATCTCGACGCGCATGTCGCGCAATCCAGTGACCCCATCTGCCCATTCTCCTTCGATTGGGGCGCGTCCCACCAGCTCAAGACCAAGCTCAGTAAAAAATTCAATCGCGGTATCGAGGTCTTCAACAACGATGCCAACGTTATCCATACGTTTTATTGCCATGACATTTCCTTTGTTTTGAACTGTTGTCCTCAGTGATTCCATAATTCTTTTGATAATTTACAACAAAATATTTTCTATAACTTTATTCATGAACATCGATAGCAAGTGTTTTCTCAAATTTGAATTTGTCAATACTATACTCGAAGTCGTCATGCCGGTTTGCGTTTTTTTCAATGCCGGCCTCCCATTGGTGAGCCACATGTTTTTTGAATAAGAAAAAATTGGACTGCGTGGCAATTATTGTGGGATTCCGATCTTCTGCAGAGAAACGCAGAAACCAGAATGGCGCATTTGATACCTCACAATTTTAAATTTGACATTCGACTAGACTGCAGAAGGCCATAAAACGAGCATTGTATCACTTTGCTCAAAACCGGATTGTGTAAAATGCGATGCCCAGCCATGTTTTGCAGCGGGTTGTGCATCGATTGATTCGATTGTTACGTTTTTCACAGGTCGCAAGACGGAGGGCATACGCAACCATGATTTTAAATGCATGATAAACTCCGGTAGCTGGCCCTCGGACATACCCGAAAGGGAATAGATTCGTCGGGCAAAATTTTCTAAATAAAGGATTGGTTTGCTTTCAGAAAGCAAAAGATGATTGGAAAAAGAACGGGTAATGGCAACATTTTCATTCTGCAGCGAACGCACATTCCATTGCAGCATACCGCCGAAGGGTAAAGCTGGATCCCCGGTACTGATCAGCACAACAGAATGTTCAAAATTCTCACTTTTCTGCTGAATTTTCTCCAGCAACTGCACCGCCTGCGGAAGAGCGTATTGCACTCCCGACAATCCGTGCACAAAATATCCGCGACGAATCTCTCCCTGCCATTCCAGCCGTTTCAAGGCCGCAAACAGCCGATACCACGGCAAAAGTCCATTTTCCCGGCGATACCATTCTTTGACGAGTACACCGTAGCGCTGCAACAGCAAACGCGCCTGCTTTTCAGCAAGGAGTTCCTGCGTTATTTCTTTGCCGTGCACAGCAAACGAAGTTGTGAGAAACCAACGGCCACGCAGTTTTTTCTGCTGGTGTTTAAATTGCGAAAATCCTGAACGGACGCCTCGCCTACGTCCATGAGATCGCGCCCGCCAGGGCTGGTCGGGAAAGAGTGCATTGGATTGCGGTTTCGATGCTTCACCTGTCTGTTGTATTCCCAGAACATATTGCAAAGATTGCTCCTCATCACAGGAAAGCAGTTCGTTTTCGACAAGTAATTTCAGGGCATCTAAAATCTGGCTGCGGCTTAGTTCCGTGCCGGCAATTAAATCATCAAAAAGACTGGCGCCATTTTCCTGTAAGAAGGCAAATACACTCTGTGCAGATGCATCCAGGTCATTTTTCTTTTCTAACAGCACATTTTTCGAAAAGAACAAATGCCCCTCACCACGACGGTGAAAACTGCACATGCGCGGACTCTTGTCTGTGCTGCGGTGCATGCGCTGGATGACGTCACCATGGGCAAGCGCCTCGGAAAATTCCTGCAGGTGAGTGCTCGTTTGATTCTCCTCTGGAAACCGGGTGCGCACAATCTCGCGCTCAAAGGCAGAAGAAGCAAAACGATAACCACGGTAACGTTCCACAAGTTCATCCAATCCTTTCGCCGGAGTGGTAATGTGATGCCATTGCAGGAGAAATCGGTAAAACTGTTCCGAGGTCGCAATACCATCCGATTGTCGGCGTGCGGCAATTGCCTGCCGGTAAAGCGTAGTGAAATTGTGGCGATCGCACCAATAGCTATCCGTATCCTCTTCAATCATTTGACCATGCAAGACGAGGCGTTTTTCAGCTAATGTCTCCAGCGTTTTCAACACGATTTCAGGCGTGTAACCGGGGAGCTGGTTTAGAATCGCCTTCCCTGTCATCGGGCCATGGTTTTGCAAAAGCCGCTGCACAACAAAACGCGTTTTTTCTTCGATTGTTGTATTGTGTAATTTATCAACGCAGGTTTGCGTCTGCCACTCATCATTGTGCTGCACAATGCGTCCGGCTTGCTGTAATTCCGCCAATGCATCCATAACCTGCACATGACTGCGCTGTTGCAATGCTTCGACGGAGAGCGGCCCCAATTTATCGAGAATCGCAAAAATGTCTTCCGTCAATTTTGCCTTCAGTTCATGCACCAGATGTTGCAAGCGACGTTCAAGTTTTTCAACCAATTCAAGCGTAATAATGGCTGGTATCTCACCACTTTGCAAAATTTCGGCGAGAGCCTGCTGATGCACTTCTCCACCGCTCGCAGCACCACGATTGCGGTCTATTTCGTACAAATTACGCTCGAGAAATTTGTACATCAAGCCATTGGCCATGGGGGATGGCCCGAGCGTTTGCACACTCACAACCTCGATTTCACCGCTTTGAATTTGTTCGATGGCGATTTTTAAATTGCGGACATCGAGCACATTCTCAAGGCAGTCACGATAGGTCTCCAGCAGTATTGGAAAATCAGGGTACTGCCGGATATTTTGCATGAGGTCGGCCGTGCGCAGGCGTTGCAGCCACAAGGGAATGCGTTTACCAGCACGAGAGCGTGTGAGCAGCAGTGAACTTCCGGCATTATAGCGAAAGAGTACCATAAACACCGGCGCCTCGGGCAAGCCGGCAATGATGTAGTCCTCCAGTTGCTGCGGTGGAATAGCGCAAATCTCCTGAGCAGGAATAAAATCGTCGCTCTCCAAGAGGCGAAAAAGCAGGCCGTCATCGTTGAAACTGTATTGTATTTCGATCGAATATTTTTTTCCAAGATAAGTTGCCAGAGCGATGGCCCAGGCCTGGTTAACCCGACCACCAAATGGCGCCTGAATGTACAGCATCGGTTGCTGCGCACTGTCGTGGAAATATTCAAAAACGATGCGCCTGTCGGTTGCAATCGCACCGGAAAAATCCAGTTGGCTATCGACAAAATCATGCAAACTTTGTGTAATTTCCGGATCGATAATGGACTCCCCCATTCGACTGGAACAAAGGCGTCCTCGCCGAGTGGAAGTTTGATCATTACGCTGAATTACTCGGCGGGACGCCTTCGCGCTATTGATGGTACAGTGGATATCCCCTGCACCATCGGAGGTATCCACTAGACCATGGTCAAAAGCATCGGTTGCCGCCTCATCCTCCAACAATTCCCGTAAAAAAGCACCGACCCGCTGCATGGTATTAAAATCGCGGGGAATGCCATAATCGCTTTTCCAGAATGGTGGCATCGGTACGATGGCGCGTACCGGGGCCACGACAATGCGGTCCTGGGCGATGGTTTCAATGCGCCATTCGCTGGTGCCAAGATAGAATGTCTCCCCCACCTTGCGCTCAAAGACAAATTCTTCGTCGACCTGGCCAACACGGACATTCGCATCCTGCAAATAAACATCGTACAAGCCGCGGTCCGGGATGGTACCGCCGTTCATCGTCGCCAGTAAACGAGCACCGCGCCGGGCGATGAGTTTGTCATTGACTTTATCCCAGGTTAAACGCGGTTGCAGCGAACGAATTTGCGTTTCTTCATAGGCTCCACCTAACATTTCTATGACACGATTAAAACTGGCTGTTGTCAGATTGCGATAGCAATAACTGTGGCGAAAAAGATCGAAAAGCGCGTTACGCGACCAGTCCTGCACCGCCACTTCCGCTAAAATTTGCTGTGACAGCACATCAAGACAGAGTTCGGGGATGAGCGTTTCCTCAACCTCTGCCTCCAAAATAGCTTCCGTTATAGCGACTGCGTGAGGAAGCTCGCTCTGATAAAGCGGGAGAATACGTCCTTTGCTGGTGGCGCTGAGCACGTGGCCACTGCGTCCGATGCGCTGCAAAGCTGAGGAAACACTCGTCGGTGCATCCAGTTGCACGACCAAATCAATACTGCCGATATCGATCCCGAGCTCCAGCGAAGCCGTTGCCACAACCCCACTCAGTTTGCCTTTTTTCAGTGCACTTTCCACTTCAAAACGCACCTCCCGCGACAGGCTGCCATGGTGTGCACGCACCAGTTGTGTTGATTCAAAACCAGCGGACGTTGAGCTTGTCGAAACGATTGTGGATGTTGAGCCTGTCGAAACAGGAACGTTTATTGTGTGAGAAACGTGCCCTTCGGCAAGCTCAGGGTCCGTTTCTCTGTCTGCCAGCTTTTTCGCATGCAAATCATTAATCCGCCGTGTCACGCGCTCCGCCTGCGCCCGGGAGAGAACGAAAATGAGTGTGGTTTTGTGCTGTAAAATCAACGAATACAATTGCTCAATGATGGCACTCCAGGCGCTCGCATCCTCGAGATTGCCGTAGCCGCCAACGGGTGCAATCACCCGAATATCCATGTCTTTGCGCTGCCCGCAATCGATAATGCGAACCGGACGAGGCGTGTAATTCTCACCAGTTTTTTCCAACGTTTGTCCGCCGAGAAAAGCCGCGATGCGTTCCAAAGGCCGTTGTGTTGCGGAAAGTCCGATACGCACTGGTTCTTGCTCGCACAAAGGCATCAGGCGCTCCAGCGACAGACTGAGATGCACCCCCCGCTTGTTGTTACAAATTGCGTGAATTTCATCGATAATGAGATAACGCAGGCGGCGAAATATTTCACGGCCGCGCTCGGAAGTGAGCAAAAGATAAAGCGATTCCGGTGTAGTGATAAGTATGTGCGGTGGTTTGCGCAACATCGACTGGCGCACGTTGGAGGGCGTATCTCCGGTGCGTACCAGTGTGCGAATTTCCGGAAGGTCCAGGCCTTGTTTTTCCGCCTGCTCTCGAATACCGTGCAACGGAGCCTGCAGGTTGCGTTGTATGTCGTTATTGAGTGCTTTCAGGGGTGAGATGTAAAGCGTGTGCACGCTGTTCTGCGGCCAGTTTTTATCGAGCAGATCGTGTAAAAGGTTGTCGATGCAGGCAAGGAACGCCGTGAGGGTTTTGCCTGAGCCGGTTGGCGCCAGTATCAGTGCATTCTCCCCGGCAGCAATAACCGGCCAACCCTGCTGTTGTGGCGGACTTGGTTTTTCGAAATTATTTTGGAACCACTTATGAATGGCTGGATGGAAGGTGTGCTGCACGAATTTTCCCGTTGAGCAGTTGCTACTTAAATTTTACTAAAAATAGAAGACCTGATCATGCAATGCAACAGATTTATCTTTTCTAATCTTCCACCGCTGCAACAATAAAATCCCGAATAATTTCCCGTATTGGCGACGATTCACCGCTGTACTTCTCCGCCGTGCTGACAACAACCATATTCCAGTCCGGCAACACAAAAATGTACTGCTGTCCCCAGCCATCCGCATAGGGCACATCATAATGTTGACCTTCAAATTCCAGGCTCATTATCCACCACTGATAGCCATAGCCGGTTCCATTCTCAAACGTCGTGTAACGCTGCCAGGAGTTGTGTATCCAGTTGGAGGGTAGAATCCGTTCGCCCTCCCAGATACCATCCTGCAAATACAACTGACCGATCTTCGCCATATCCCGTGGCAGCATGCGCAGGCCAAAACCAGTGTTGTGCATGCCATTGGTCGCAGCGTCCCAGCCAAAATTGCCGATGTCGAGAGGATCGAACAAATACTGAACTGCAAAGGCGCGTGTCGTGGTCTCTGTTGCCTCATTCAAAATGCCGGAAAGCATCACGGAACACCCGCTGTTGTAGGCAAATTCGTCTCCGGGTTCTGCGGCCATGGGAAAATCGAAAACGAATTGCAGCCAATCGCGGCTGGACATCATCTGGTTTAAGGGATTCGCGGCTGTTCCATAGGGCACACTCCATTCATCCCAGGCAAACCCGGCGCGCATCTTGAGCACGTGTTCCAGCGTAATCCGGTCCTTGCGCTCATCTGGATTTGCGTTGTTTTTGTAGGGGAAAAGCCAGGTGTAAATCGGGTCCTGCACTGTGGAAATCAAATCCCGGTCGTGGGCAATTCCGATGAGCCCGGAAGCAATGCTTTTCGTAACCGAATAAACGGGATGCAGGCTCGTCGCGCTCCAGCCCCGATAATAGGATTCAAAAACCAATGCACTGTCCCGCACAACCAGCAGACTGCTGATTTGCCCGTAGTCGCCATTCGCTATTTTCTGATCGAGTGTTGTGAAGCGTTCCGCGTTCAGGTGTTTTTCGCCTGGCTCCACTATCGGCCACACAAAACCCGTTTCACCATTCCCGGTGGTATCCGCTGGCGGATTCTCTTCTGTCGTTGGTGGGTCTTCCTCTTCCGGTCGTGGCCGGGCAGGATTTTCCAGACATGCCGTTAAAAACAATAGCGAAAGCCACAGAAAAATGGGCCATTTTAAAATATTAATAGCTGATGATCGCCTGGTTTTGTACAAAACGCCTCTCCTCCTTATGAAAAATAACGACGGCATGTTGATTTACACCGGATGTTTATTTTACCATAAGATCAGCATTTTCCCATTGCGTTGCAAAAAATTTTTCCATCAGAGGTTTAATATTGAACTCCCTGCTCCAAAAAAATCACCGGACTGTGAAATTTAAGATACGGACTCGCCATTTCATTAATTAACCTGGGTTTGGTGTACGAAAAGAAAGACGACACAGACACCGCGCGCGGTTTGTTTGAGCAAGCAGCAGAACACTGGCGGGTACTGGCGGAGCAATTTCCCCTTTATGTCGAATTTAAAAGAAACCTGGAATGAGTGGAAGAAAAACTGGCAGGAAAATAAGAAAAAATTCAACACACAATATTCAATAAACAACACTCAATTTTCAAATTACAATTGAAAATTGAGCATTGATTATTGGGTATTGTTTATTGTTTATTGTTTCTCTTTTACCACTGCATCATAAACTGTGGGAATGACCACCAGCGTGAGCAGCGTGCCAACCAATAAACCGCCAATGACGGTAATGGCAAGGGGAGTGCGCAGTTCGGCGCCTTCGCCGAGGCCGAGAGCCATGGGCAGCAGGCCAAGTACTGTCGTCAGCGTGGTCATGAGAATCGGGCGCAAGCGCACCTGGCCGGCGAGTTTAATCGCTTCCCGCTTTTCCTTGCCTTCCTTGCGCAACTGGTTGATATAATCCACCAGCACAATGGCATTATTCACCACAATTCCCGCCAGCATAATCACCCCGATAAGCACAACTACACTGATCGGCGTCTGCGTCACCAGCAGTGTCAGTACAACGCCAATGAGCGCAAAAGGAATAGTAAACATGATGATAAACGGCTGCACCAGGGACTCAAACTGCGAGGCCATCACCAGATAAACGAGAAATACCGCCAGGGCAATGGCCAGTTTCATGCTGTCGAAACTGGTGGCCATTTCCCGCTGCTGGCCGCTGATTTTAATGCGAAAGTCCGGCGGCAGTTGGATTTGATCGATCTTCCCCTGAATATCCTGGGCAATACTGCCGAGATCACGACCACTGATGTTGGCGGTAATCAGCGCGACCCGCTCCTGGTCGACGCGGCGAATCTCGCTGGGACCTTTTTCGAGAACAATATCGGCAACCGAAGCCAGGGGAATCGGCACCTCGCCCTGGGGATTCACCGCCATGCGGTGCAGGTCATCCACGTTGCGGCGGAATTCTTCCTGATCACGCACACGGATATCGACTTTGCGGTCCTGGCGGGTAAACTCTGTTGCCACTTCGCCCTGCACCTTGCGGCGCACAATCTGGCCGATTGTGGAGACATCGAGTCCCATCTGCGCCACACGCTTGCGGTTGAATACGATCTGCACCTCGGGATTACCACCCTCGGTGCTGGCTTTCACGTCCACCAAACCGTCAATCGTGCGCATGTCCTGGGTCAATTGCAGGCTCAATCGCTCCAGTTCCTGCAGATTGTAACCCCGCACTTCCACCTCCACCGGGGTGCTGAAGCTGAATAAAGTCGGGCGGGAAAACTTGTACTCGATTCCAGGAATTTCCTCCAGTTTCTGGCGGATTTTTTCCATGACATCGTTTTCCACTTCGCCTACCAAACCTTCGTTCAGGCGCACGTGAATTTGTCCAAGATTCTCCCGTTCCTCTGTAGAGCTGAATCCCATCTGCGCTGCGGTGCCGGCGACGGCATAAACACTGGCGATATTATCTATTGGCTGAACCGCCAAAGCAATGGCGTTTACCGTGCGGTCGGTTTCTTCCACCGGCGTGCCAATCGGCATTTTAATATCGATAAAAAATTCACCCTGACTGATCTCGGGAATGAGTTCGGTACCGATAAATCCAATGCCAAACAGGCTCAAAATAAACAACAGGACAGTGGAAGAAATGAGAAGCAGACGACGGTTTAAAACCTTTTCCAGAAACACAGGATAGAAATCGAGCAAGGCCTGCAATCCGCGGTCAAAGGTATTCATAACCGGTGCGAAAATCCGATCAAGAATTTTCGCCACCAAGTGGATGATTTTACCAATGAAGGAGAGCACGATTGCCGGGGCGGCGACAAAAATTGTATGCGCGACATTGCGGCTTTTTGAGCCTGAGGCTGCACCTTCCTCGGTTGTGCCCGACTTATACTCCCGTGCCGACAACATGGGAATAAGGGTGAGCGCGACAAAGAGCGAGGCTGCAAGGGAAAAAGTAACGGCAAGAGCCTGGTCGTTGAACAACTGCCCGGCAATGCCTTCCACAAAAATGATAGGCACAAAGACGCAAATCGTCGTCAGGGTTGAAGCGATAACCGCAGTGCCAACCTCGCTCGCTCCTTTGCTTGCGGCTTCGGCAATGCCCATCCCCTGCCCTCGATAGCGGTCAATGGCTTCGAGCACAACGATAGCATTATCCACCAGCATCCCCACACCAAGGGCAAGGCCGCCAAGGGACATGATATTGAGGGAAACATCCGCAAGGTACATGCAGAAAAAAGTAACGATGACCGAAATGGGAATCGCCAGACTGATAATGGTCGTGCTTTTCAGGCTGCGCAGGAAAAGAAACAGCACGATGACCGCGAAAATCCCACCCCAAATTGCGGTGTTCATCACTTCGTCGACGGAGCTCTGGATAAATTGTGACTGGTCGTTAATGATCGTGACATCGATAGGTACATCGTAGGCTTTGAATTCATCGACAATGTTAAACAAACGCTGCTTCACCCCATCTGCGACGAGTACAGTGTTTTTATCGGCTTCTTTGTAGATGGCAATTTCCACCGACTCCGCCCCATTGAGATGGGTGATCACCTTGCGCTCTTTGTGGCTTTTGCGGATGTCGGCAATATCCTTTAAAAGCACGGGCACCCCATTTTTCATGATCACAACGATGTCATTCATTTCTTCCACAGTCGTGAACTCATTTAAAGTGCGGACGAGAAATTCAGCTTCACCGTCTTTTAAAGTGCCACCGGTGAGATTGACATTTTCCTGCGCCAAACGGGTGATGACCGAATTGATAGAGATGCCGAGGGATGCCAGTTTTCCCTCATTCAAATTCACCTGAATTTCCTCTTCCAGTCCGCCGGAAACCAGCACCGAGGCAACACCATCCAGCGATTCCAGATCCTGTTTAATGCGTTCTTCCGCCAGCAGTCGCAACGAAATCAACGATTCCTGTCCTGCCAATGCGATACGCATGATTGGATCGAGGGAGGGATCAAAGCGCAGGAGAATGGGTTTTTCCGCATCCTGGGGTAAATTGAGCAGGTCCATTTTTTCACGTACATCCAAAGAGGCAAAATCCATATTGGTGCCCCATTCGAACTCGAGAGTGACGTCAGAAATACCCGGCCGGGAAATGGAGCTGGTGCGCACGACACCGGAGACGACACCCACCGCTTCCTCCACGGGTTTGGAAATCAGGTACTCCATTTCACCCGGAGCTGTACCTGTGTATTCCGTACGAACGGTGAGCGAAGGATAAGAAATATCCGGCAAAAGGTTAATGGGAAGACGGTCGAATGCAACATATCCGAAAATAACAGCGGCAACGGTAAACATGGTAATCGTTACCGGCCGTGTAATGGAAAAATTAACAATTTTCATAAGTCAATACTTTAGTATGGTTTGAGTATTTATTAAAAAAAAGTCCAACTCTGGCAGGGTTTGAAACCCTGTCAGAGCTTCCTCAACTTTCTTGCGTGGCGGTTGTGAGCCGGGAACGCTTCAGCGTGTTATCGAGTACATTTTTCGCCCAGCGTGTCAGATCATCGAGAAAAACGTACACGACGGGGATTATAAAAAGCGTCAGCGGGGTACTGGTTACCAGTCCGCCAACGATGGCAATTCCGACCGGACTATACATACCCGACCGTCCTTCCTGTGGCCCAAAAAATTGCGGGAACATTGCCGGAATAACGAGGGGAGCCAGGCCAAGAATCGTGGTAAGTGTGGTCATGAGAATTGGCCGAACCCGATTTTTTCCACCGATGATGATCGCTTCGGTGCGGGAGAATCCTGACCGCCGCCGTTTGTTTATGGCGTCGATGAGAATGATGCCGTTGTTGACCACAAGTCCGCACACCACGAGAATGCCTAACCAGCCCATCGTCGTCAGGTTCGTGTCCGTGAGCCAGAACATGAGAAAAACACCGGACAGTGCGAAGGGCACGGAGAACATGATTGTAAACGGATGAATAAACGATTCAAAGAGGGAGGCCATGACGATGTAAATCAGAATCACGGCAAGCCAAATGGCAAACATTGAATCCTGCTCACCTTGCTGCATTTCCTGGAAATTTCTGCCCAGGGACCAGCTGTACCCCGGTGGCAGGTTGAGATCGGCAAGGCGTTTGTTGATTTCCCGGCTTACGGAAAACATCCCGCGGCTGTCGGTATTGGCAAAAACCGTCACCGTGGACCGGCGGTCTTCCCGCTCTATTGTTTGCGGTCCTTTGCGAAGCTGCATATCAGCGACGGAGGACACCTGCACCATATTTTGTTCGCTATTCTGCAGCGCCATATTTTCAAGTTGCTGCCGGTTGGTACGGTCTTCTTCCGCCAATTGCATGAGAATGTCCACTTCCCTGTCCTGCGCTTTGAAGCGCGAGGTTGACCGTCCACCGAGAGCGGAAGAGATCGATCGTGCAACATCCTGTGCGGAGAGACCAATATTTTGTGAGCGCACGCGATCGACGGTCACCTGCAATTCCTCATCCCCACGCTCGAGGGATGTATCGATATCTTTAATGCCGTCAATGCCCTGCAGGCGATGGCGAATTTCTTCGGAAAAGGTGCGCAATACGGAAAGGCTTTCACCCTTGAGCTCGATGGACACGCCTTCTTCGTTGCCACCGCGACCATGGCGCCGGCCAACCTGAAACTCAACCCCGGCGAACTCCGGTAAACTGGCCCGAATTTCGTCATAAAGTTCTGTGGTGTTTTTCTGGCCATCTTCTTCCGGGATGAAATAAATTGTCAGCCGGCCACCGCGCTTGCGATAATCGGTTGCGACATTATCGATTTCGAATTTCTGTTTATTTTTCAATAAAATATTTTCCAGGGAGTCAAACATGACATGCACCTCATCGATGGAAAAATTGCGATCGATTTCCATGCCTAAATCCATGCGGCGTGAGGGAGTGCGCGGCATCCAATCGCGGTCGATCAGGTCTTTCAGGTACCAGGTGCCCCACAAAAGTCCGATACCGAACAGGAGCACAACCAGAGAAACCGGGAAACGCACAAGGCGGCCGATAATTTTCGCGTAACCGTCACTTAAACCGGCAATGAGTTTATTTTTCTGTTTTTCCTCACCAGTAAACAAAAAGGAGGAAGCCAGAGGAATCAATGTTAAACTCATCAACAAACTGGCAATCGACGCGACGCAGATGGCGACACCAAAATCCCCCATCCAGCGGCCGAAGCCACCCCCTTCCATAAACAGCATGGGCACAAAGACAATAACCGTCGTGAGTACAGCCGCGGTGACAGCGACGGCGACTTCTTTTGCCCCGACGATGGCTGCATCGATGGCATTCAATTTCTCTTCCTGCTTGTGGCGGAAGATATTCTCCAGCACCACAACAGCAGGATCGACGAGCATGCCAACAGCGAACATCAAACCGGATAAAGATACGATATTGATGGTGATTGTTGAATTGAACGGTGCCATGCGTAGAAGGTAAATAAGCAAAAACGTGGTGATAATGGAAATTGGAATGGCCATGGCGATGATGATTGTACTTCGGACTTTGCGCAGGAAAAAATAAAGAATGAGCACGGCTAGCACCGCTCCCAGCAAACCGGATATTGTTAAATTGAGAAGGCTTGTTTTGATTTCATCTGATTGGTCCCGGTAGACCTGAATCTCCACACCTTTGTATTTGCTTTCCTGTTTTAATTCATTCAGGAATTGCAGGCTTTTTTCAGCCACATCGATAACATTCGCGGTGCTGGCTTTATACACCTGCAAATCCACGGCATTGCTTTTATTCAGGCGGCCAAAACGGGTTTTCTCGGGAAAGGCAAATTTCACAGAGGCAACATCACGCAACACAAGACTGCTGCCACGAATCGGCGTTTCGGCAATTTCTTCGACCGTGCGGTATTCGCCGATAGTGCGCACGGAAAATTCGCGTCCACCCTGCATGACGGTACCACCAGCGACGTTAATATTGTTTTGCCGTAAACTCGAAGCCAATTGAAAAAAGTCAAGCTGATGCGCCCGCATGCGTTCGAGATCAAGCTCCACGAGTACTTTGCGTTCATCCATGCCACGAATATCAACATTGGCAACGCCTTCGATGCGCTGCAATTGTGGAATGAGAATCTTGTTGACCAGGTCGTAAAGAGCGTCACTCCCTTTGTTCCATGCCACACTAAACTGGAAAACGGGCATATCCGTCGTTTGCCAGCGACGAATATTGACACGCTCAACATCATCGGGCAAAAGTGAACGGACACGGTCAATGCGGTCGCGCACTTCCACGGAGGCCAAATCCATATCTGTGCCGGCCACAAATTCAAGATTTACATTACTACCTGAGCCTGAGGAGGAGCTCGACATGCTTTCGAGATTGGTTACCGTTCCCATCATATCTTCAATGGGCTTGGTTATCAAGCGTTCGACTTCCTGCGGTGAAGAAGAAGGATAGGGCACGTCGATGCGCAAATGCGAAGAGGAAAATTCAGGGAAAAAAGTGAGGGGCAGCCTGTTCAGACTGAGCAGCCCTATGACAAGGACGCTGACAATAATCATCAGCATCGTGATTGGTCGTTTTACGGCAAATTCTGGAATCGACATAAAATTATCCAGTTAAGTTCTTTGAAAAATTGACATTGGAATTGGATAGTGGATTTGGATAGTGTTTATTGTCCCGGTCCGCCACGCATAGTGCGCATGCGATCACGAAGGAAACGGTATTGTTTTAATAAATTCGTTTCCATCTCCGGATCTTTGGCAACTTCGGCTTCGAAGGCCTCCGCCACTTCCGGAGAACGTTCGGAAATACGCCCAAGCATGGTACCAACGAACTCTTTAAAGTAAGCCATTTTCTTTACCGGATCGGTTTCAATTGTAGGGTCTTCACTAACGCGCATATCATAGAACCGGCGCCCGAATCGTGATTCCAAAATTTCCGTTTCAAGCTGCTTCAACATCTCCATGTCAACCTGAGCTGAGGGCTCCGTTTTTTGCGGTTGGCTCGGAGTCACTTTCGGTTCATCCATTGGAACCGGGCGTTTTTCTTTTGGCCGATCCTGCTGTACCGGGGAAGTTTTGGTTACAGTTTCCTGTTGTTTTAAATTTTTTTGCGGTTTCTGCGGCTGCTCAGGAATTCCGGCTTGCGTTACAGTTTCTTCCGGCACGATTTGTTCGCCGGGCACTTTAATTGGCAAACCTTCGCGTAAACCATCCTGTCCAATGGTTACCACCTGCTGCCCTTCCTGCAATCCATCGAGGACTTCCACATTATCACCGGAAGAAAAACCGATGGTGAGCGCCACTTTGTGTGCCCTTCCATCCTGCATCACATAAACTTGATCTGTTTCGCTCTCGAGGAGCAAAGCTTTTTTCGGAATGAGCAAGGTATTTTCATGTTTCTCCGTAGTGATGTAGATGGAGGCAAACATACCTGGCTTGAGCCATTTCTGAGCCCCGTCAATATCGATGGTCACTTTTACCGTTCCGTTAGTAGGGTCAACAACCGGACTGATCATCGTCACTTTTCCGGTAAATTCCCTGTCTGCCAAAGCATCCACTTTGATGATGGCTTCCTGTCCAACAAAAACCCGGGCGATATCTTTTTCCGGCACATAAATTCGTGCACGCAACGGGTTGAAATCAGCTATGGTGAACAATATTTCGTTTGCATTAACTCGCTGCCCCAGCTCAATGTGACGATTTGAAATGACACCGGAAATAGGTGCTTCCACTTCCGTATACTCAACTTTCAACCGTGCCGCTTCATACGCTGCTTTTGAACTTTCATATTGCATTTGCACCGTGTCGAAATTCTCTTTGGCAATCAGGTTTTTTGACAACATATCCTGTGCCCGGTCGAGAGCATTTTTGTCGGTTTCCATGCGCACCTTTGCTTGCAGCAGGTCAATTTTTAATTCAGCTTCGTTCAATTGTGCTAAAATCTGGCCTTTTTTAACCTGCATACCTTCTTCAACTGCTAATTTTACAACATGGCCAGCGACCTTCGACACCACATCGACAACTTTTTCTGCCTCGATCGTTGTTGTGTGGAGGAGAAAAGTAGAAATATCACCACGCTTCACAACGGCAGTTTGAACCGGGATTGCAGCTTTTTCCGTGCCCGGTCCCATCCCTTCCATGCCACGACCATTTTGCGCGCGGTTTTCATTTTCACCCGAACCACAAGCGTACAACAGGGTAAACATGGCAAGTACAGAAGCTACTTTGAGAATTTTGATAGTCATTTGTTCTTTCATTTTTATAAATCCGTAATTATGTATGCGTTACTGCTTTATTTTTTAAAACCGATTGTATGCCGAAAATGATTTACCAAAGGTAAAATTTTTCACAGCCAATTAATGTTTTTTTCTCCAAATGAGCACAAACCAAAAGATAAAATTTATTCCAACGAACACACCCAAACCGGTTCCCCACAACCATAATGAAAATCCCGACTCTCTTTTGACAGAAAACAATTGATTTTCCATGTGCTCCAATTCCGCTGTAGTAATTTCGCTGATCAATCGATAATGGATTTTATCTTTTTCACCAGCAATCACATTGATTATCTCCAGTTCAGGTGGACGTCTTTTTCTGGGTTTGTGTCCTTCTTTGTCCTGAAAAAGGGATATTGTGCTCAAACCATCGGAGTATAAAAAGTGTAAAATGTTGATATTGCGATGCTCAAGTTGTCGAATGAATTGCAATTTAAAACCTGTTGGCGCGTATTGAGGCAAGAGAAAATCAGCTTTTGAATGAGCCAGAAATTGGGTTAGATTTGTAAAATTTTGTGGTTCCGGACGTTTCTCATCCCAGAGTTCAGTGCCGGCGATTGCTTCCTGAAAAATCGCAGTATCCGGAACAGCAAAATTCAGATCCTGCCATTGTCGTTTATAGGTTCCAATTCCGGTTGAATCGGAAGCGAATTTTCTTGTAAGGGAATAGAGAAAGTAATTTTCCGCGTCAAATCGTATTGACAGATCAGACCGTCCGTCGTACAGCGGAGAAACCTGGAGAAATTTTGTTATTCGACCACGATGTTCTTCTCCGTCACTGAGATCGAACTGATAATTCTGTGTTAACAGATCGGGATCACTGAATAAGTGCATCTGGCGAAACCACGAGTGAATATAGCGGCGAATGAGACGATTTTGCTTTCTGCCGGAGGGTTTGAAATACAATTTTTCCTGATCACGGACGAGAACGAGCACCACGCTGTCTGCCTTTTCATCGAAAAGTTGGTAAACAGCACGATGCGTCGGCCAAACATCGATTTTCCATTGGCTCGTCTCACTTTTCCCAAAGAAATCCTGCACCGTAAGCGTACCGGAATACGCCTCATTTTCTGAGGCATGCTGCAGATTGTCGATCAATTGCTGTGCTGTATGTTTATCCAGACGCTGTGCCCCAACCTGCGCACGCAAAGGCAGTAGAATGAGCGAGGAGAGTAATAGTATATGCAAGGCAAACAGCCTGCACTTCAGTTTAAAATTCATTTGCGTCATAATCGTTAACAGTTCAATCATTTCCACCATATTCAGCAACCAACATCACCGTGGAACCCATCTGATGTTCCTGGAGATAAAATTCGTAATCCTGCTCAAGTGAGTTCGAGGGATTTGCCGGCCAAAACCAAACCAGCAACAGTACAGCAACAGCACACATACTCGCTACAGAGAAGACGCGTGCCCGATGCATATTATGAACGCGCTCAAGTATGGTATATAGTGAATTCTGAGCTGAACCGGTTCGTTTTAGCACCTTCCTTTTAAGAGCCAGCAAATCCACGGCAACCAATTCATGCTCGGGCAAATGACCTGCTGCCGATTGAATCGCAGTGAGCTGAGAATACAAGGTGCCAGCTTCAGAATTTTGCTGCATAAATTTCTGCGCTTCCGGGGTAAGCTCAAGCCGTCTTCCATCGAGAAGAGCATGCACTTCCATTTCAAATGATTGTAAATTCATAGCGTTTTCCTCTGGCATCAACTGTTGAAATATTCCTGCAAATGCGAACGCAATTGCTGTCGCGCATTGTGCAGCCGCGACATGACCGTACCTTCCGGAATATCCAGCATTTCAGCAATTTCTTTTATTTTTACATGCTCAATTTCAAACAAAATAAAAACGGATCGCAAACGGTGCGGCAATTTTTGGATAGCACGTTCGAGCTTCCTCTGTAACTCCGCATTTTCCACGTCCTCTTGCGGAGTCGGGACACTCATTTTTGCGCGCATATTTTCATCGGGCGTTAGGTTTTCATCATGAAAGAAATAACGTCTCGCACGCCGCAATGCACGCCGCTTGTTCGACAGCCGGTTGAGTAGAATTGTGATAATCCACGTGGAAAATTTGTAATTCGGATCAAATTTATCCAGGGCTTTATATGCTGCTAAAAACGTCTCTTGAATAGCATCCGCACTGTCCTCTGGACTATGCCCATACTTCCTGGCAAACCGGTAACACAGAGGCATGTACTTGTCCATAAGCTGATTAAATGCGGCTTCGTTTCCAGTACAGGCTTGCTGGACGAGCCTGAAATCATCGATATTTTCATGTTTTGCCAGTTTCAATGTTCAGAAATTTTCCTGTTCTATTGTTTTCAATACTCCGTTTTACACCGGATAAAAGGAATTCATCATATTTTTTTGTTGCGAAAACGTTAAATGTGTTTTATTTTTCCTTTCGATTTTTTTAACACAACGGCTGTACCCTCACCACGCAAAATATACAATAAAATCCAACAACCTGGAACAATTCATTGCCTAATTACGTTTCCACAAACGTTTATTTTTATATATGACATTTCCGGTAGGAGAGAAAGGATAAATAAATGACTGTTCGCAAAACGGATAATATAACCGTCCTGAAACCGAATACACGCCGGTTGGACGTTACAAATAGCTCGTATTTTTTCAAAAATATACAATCGATTATTACCTCGGGTATCGATAAAATTCTCATCGATTTATCGGAAATTCTCTATATCGATACACGTGGATTGAGTTTTATCATCGATGCTTTACACGCTATGGATGGGGAAGGTGAAGTTTCTATCTGCTGTCCCAACGGTCGCGTCAACGATTTTTTAAAACTCACAAAGATGGACAATATTTTTCGTATCTTCCCCAATACAAACATTGCTCTGTCAAATCTGAGTGCCTGATTACTGTTTTTAATCCCGATTTATTCCTGAAAGAAACTCCTGCTATTTCAAGCAGGAGTTTTTGTTTTTTAACCTGCTTTATTCATAAACCTCATGATGAGACAGGCAGGGGATAGCTACTGCCCATCGTTCACTTTGAACATTGAATGACGAAAGCTGATTAAAGCATTTTTTTCAGAGAGCTCACTGTTCCCCACATTTTTCTCTTGAAAATAACGTCCCATTCTTCACACTGCATTCAAATTAAGTTGCAAAGCCTTTGTTGCTTTTTCATTTGGAAATACGTAATTTCATTTTTTCTAAAACATGTAATTTCACGAAAATGTACCTTAAAATAACAGACAAACGGTAATCCGAAAAATCCTGAATACGATTTTGAACAATCAAATGCACAAAGCTAACATGCCGACACATCAGGACTGCACAACAGAGGTAAATCTCCAGGAACCGCTGACACTTCAGGAAGCAGCGTTCATCGTACAGAATCAAATCGACAAACTTTCCCCCAAAACCTCACCCCTTGCCTTTCATCGCATAAAAATCTGGATAAAAAATGTCAATCTATTGGCCTGGTTACGCAACCAGAACGAGCAGACAAAACTTTATTGGGCTGACCGGGACACCGATTTTGAAATGGCAGGTATTGGTTCTATCTATAAGCTTTCAGCCGAAATCGATGTCGACTATGTATCACTTTTTCAGCGGATGCAGAACATACTTTCACAAAATTGCCCGGACCTGCGTTTTTATGGGGGATTGCGTTTCTACGAATGCTTTGAAAACGATGCCACCTGGCAGAGTTTTGGTGCTTACCGGTTCATCATTCCGGCTATAGAGATTCATCGGAACACTGAGGAAACATTTCTCATCTGCAACTTCAACAACGCTGAAAAAGCAAAACAAATTCTGAATAATCTTTTTCAAAACGATGCGCAGCACATCCAGTCCAGTAATGGAAAGGATGCCTTCAGTCCGGAATTTATGAAGCGGACCGACATTCCGCATGAGGAAGCCTGGGCAAAAAATATCTCCTCGGCATTGCATGCTTTTAAAAAGAGTTCACTTGATAAAGTTGTCCTTGCCAGAAAATCCGTTTTTGATTTTAAAACGAGCATCGATCCTGTTGAATTGATTAGCACACTTCGGAAAAATAATAGTAAACTGTTCTACTTCCTATTTCAATTCGAAGAAAATTCGGCATTTCTCGGCGGATCACCGGAGCTGCTTTATATGCGGAAAGGCAGACTTATAAAAAGTGAAGCCATCGCTGGCACAAGGCCCTATGGAGCCACACCTGAAGAGGCCGAAAAATATGGTCGAGATTTACTCAACTGCGAGAAAGATATCCGCGAACACCGCTATGTTTTGGACAGTATTCAAAAAAATTTGCTTGAAATCTGCGAGAATGTTGACACCGATGACCGACTCTCGTTGTTGCAACTGACGCAAGTGCAACACCTGCTCTGTCGGTTGCAGGGCGTATTAGCTCCTGATATTAATGATGCGCATATCATAAAACTGATGCACCCAACCCCCGCGGTTGGCGGCATCCCCAAAGCAAAAGCAATCGCCGCTATTCGACAATTAGAGCATTTCGACCGGGGTTGGTACGCGGCACCTGTTGGTTATATCAGTCGTGACGTGGCCGAATTCGTCGTGGCCATTCGCTCGGGATTGGTCAAAGGAAATACCCTATCCCTGTTTTCCGGAGCAGGGATCGTAGAAGGCTCCGAGGCCGCCGCAGAATGGGAGGAAATCGAAAACAAAATCGCCAATTTCATGAAAGCCATAACCTCCCGATGATTCAGCAATCGCCAACGCTCAATGCCTTTTGGAGCACCCTGCTCATCGAAGAATTGGTGCGCAGTGGTATAGACCAATTCTGTATCTCCCCCGGCTCCCGCTCTACCCCGCTCACCCTGGCAGCAGCAGAAAATCACTGGGCCAAAACACAAATTTTTTACGATGAACGGGCTGCGGGATACTTCGCAGTCGGGTATGCCAGGGCGACAGGACAACCTGCAGTTCTCATTTGCACATCGGGGACAGCTGCAGCTAATTACCTGCCTGCGATTGTTGAGGCAAGCGTGGAGAATCTGCCGCTAATCATTCTGACTTCAGACCGCCCGCCTGAATTACGGGATTCCGGCGCCAACCAAACTATTTATCAACCGCATATCTATGGAACTTACACTCGTTGGCAGTGCGATCTCCCCTGCCCCACAACAGAGATCGCACCTGAATTTGTGCTTACAACCATCGATCAGGCAATTTTCCAGGCACAGCGTTCACCTGCTGGACCAGTGCACATCAATTGCATGTTTCGTGAGCCCCTCGCGCCATCAGCAAATGAACCCGGACATGGAGCCAGCCTTTCCGGACTTGCACACTGGCTCAAAAACAGCTCACCATTTACACAATATACTGCTGCACAAAAATCGATGGGCGAGGATGCGGCGAAATCTGCTGCAACAGCAATCAATTCATCCATTTCCGGCCTTGTAATTCTTGGCCAGATACGAAAAGAACCCGACCGGCAGGCTGCACTGGAATTTTGCAGGGAATTGAACTGGCCTGTCGCACTCGATATACAGTCCAGTGTGCGGGTTGGCGAATTATCAGAACCCTTTCTGCCATATTTTGACCAATTGTTGCTTTCACAAAAATGTCGAAAAACATTTCAGCCGGATACCATCATTCAACTTGGTGATCGCATTGTTTCAAAACGTGTGCAGCAGTTTATTTCTCAATCGGAATTGGAAAATTATATCGTCGTTGTGGACCATCCCTTTCGCCGCGATGAATCGCACAAAGTAACACACCGGTTCGACATGCCGATCACCGCTTTTTGTCAGGCGCTGGCGGGACATCTCATCTTTTCACAACCGCAGGCCGAACTCAATCAGGCTCATGCGCTACTAAAGAACCATATCGCCGATGTTTTTAAGAAAAATGAAGAACTGACAGAACCTTTCATTGCCCACAAATTATCACAAATAGCCGCACAGGAAAGCGGTATTTTTCTTGGTAACAGCATGCCCATTCGTGATGTGGATATGTTTGCCGGACTGACAAAAAATAAATTGCAAATTACGGCCAATCGAGGCGCCAGTGGCATCGATGGTAACCTCGCAACTGCCGCTGGTTTTGCAGCAGGATTGCAGAAACCGGTAACGGTGTTATTGGGTGATCTAACCATTCTTCATGATCTCAATTCACTGCACCTTGTGTCGCATTCCGAGTATCCAATGATCGTTATTCTTCTTAATAACCACGGCGGAGGAATTTTTCATTTTCTTCCGGTCGCACTGCAAACATCGCATTTTGAAACTTATTTCGGTACGCCCCATGAACTTAATTTTCAGCAGGCGGCAGCGATGTTTTCATTGCAATACTTCGCTCCGACGAGTGCAAATGAGTTTTTAACAATATTTCAGCACGCTGTTGAATCAGGTAGATCAACGCTCATAGAAATATTCACCGATCGAAAAGAAAACTGGAATATTCACCAGCAAATACAGAAAGAAATTATAGCGCTTCTCGATGGTTGAAAAACTGAAAAATAACAAATCCTCAGCAGTCGACGCCGACATCCCACATTCCGCATTTTCGGGAAGCACACAACACATAAAAAATCAATTTTCCCCATCGGGTCTCGCCTATTTTTTAATCGGGAATTTCCAAAAACCTACTATTCTCTTTTTGCATGGATTTATGGGCTCAGCGCTTGACTGGCTGGCAATTGCGCAAGCGCTTTCTGAGGATTTTTGCTGCCTGCTCATCGATCTGCCAGGACATGGACAAAGCCTCAATGTGGCAAAACAAAACTACAGCATGCGAGAATGCGCTGCTTTGGTGATCGAGCTTTTAGATAAATTGCAAATTGACAAAACGAACTTGGTTGGTTATTCCATGGGTGGCCGGCTGGGCTTTTATCTGACAGGGCATTTTCCCGATCGACTCCGTAAAATTGTGCTCGAATCCGCTTCTCCCGGGCTGCAGAGCGAGAGCGAGCAAAAGGAAAGACGCCTGCATGACGCAAAATTAGCCGACAAATTAATCTCAATGGGCATGGAAGCTTTTCTGGAATTTTGGTACGACTTGCCTTTGTTTGCCACTTTAAAATCCCATTCAGATCTCGAAAAATTGAAAGCACACCGAAAAGATAATTCACCAGAAAAATTGGCAATGAGTCTGGCAAGGATGGGAACCGGCAACATGCCAAATCTGTGGCCCAAATTACGAAATATCACAAATCCAGTCCTTTTGATAACAGGTGCCCGGGACGATAAATTTTGCCGATTGAACGCCTTGGTGCAATCGCAAATCCCGAATAGTCAGCATAAAATTATTCAGCAATGCGGGCATAATGTTCATTTTGAAAAATCAAAAATTTATACAGAAATTATTCAGAATTTTTTCACTGACGGAGGAAATCTATGAGTTCTATTGAATGGAAAACAGCCGGAGAATACACGGATATAAAGTATCACAAAGCCGAGGGTATCGCAAAAATCACCATTAACCGGCCGCGTGTACGCAACGCATTTCGCCCCCTGACAGTCAAGGAAATGATCAACGCCCTCGATAATGCCAGGGATGATGCAGAAATCGGTGTCATCATTCTCACAGGTGAGGGCGAAAAAGCATTCTGTTCCGGGGGCGATCAAAGCATCCGTGGTGACGCCGGTTATGTGGACAACCAGGGTGTGCACCGTCTAAACGTCCTCGATTTTCAGCGTGATATCCGAACCTGCCCGAAACCGGTGATCGCCATGGTTGCCGGCTATGCTGTCGGCGGCGGCCACGTACTGCACATGATGTGCGATTTAACCATTGCTGCAGACAACGCAATATTCCAACAGACAGGTCCCAAAGTCGGTTCCTTTGATGGCGGCTGGGGGGCAAGTTACATGGCACGCATCGTCGGCCAGAAAAAAGCACGGGAAATATGGTATCTCTGCCGGCAGTACAATGCGCAACAAGCATTGGAAATGGGATTGGTCAACACGGTTGTCCCCTATGAAAAACTCGAGGAAGAAACCGTGCAATGGTGCCGGGAAATATTAGCCAATTCACCCCTCGCCATACGCTGTCTGAAATCAGCGCTGAACGCGGATTGCGACGGCCAGGCAGGTTTGCAGGAGCTTGCGGGCAATGCAACTCTCTTGTTTTATATGACCGAAGAAGGACAGGAAGGACGTAATGCGTTCAACGAAAAGCGCAAGCCAAATTTCGGCAAGTTTCCAAAACGGCCGTGAGGAAATGATTATGACAGAGATACTGCTGGTATCTCTGTCTCAGGAGTATAATGAAAGGGAAACTATGCTAAAAGAGATGTCCGTAAATCGTCAATAAATTAAAAACGTCCATCCTTCGTAAATACAGAACTCGCCATTCTCCGTGGTCTACGTTCCCACAACCTTCATCGATAATTTGATCCATTTCCTAAACATTTAAAAATAAAGTACTACCGTATTTTCATCAACACCAGTTTGGCTTCGCTCATTTTTTGCGCATCATTCATAAAATTGTGATATTCGGGGTAGACTTCCAGGGGAACTTCACGGGCATTTAATCGAAAGCTGCTTGTCCAGGTGATCTTTTCGGGAGAAGATGTCTTGCTGCACCGAAAAGAACCAAATGGGGAAATAAGTGAATCGGTATCGCTCTGTTGCTTCGGTTCAAAACCGAAAGGGATGGAAAATGAAATTGTGTCCAAATCCATAAAACGACCACTGTTAAGAAGCGGCATTGTTCGGTTTTCCGGCGCCTCACCATCATAGGCTACAGTGTGAAACAACCGTGGTGTAAAAATCAAGCGCTGTCCAGCTTTTCTTGCAAAATAATTCATGAGGACATTAAATTCGAGCTCCAATGGCGCATCAGTTTCTTTCCTATTAATGATGTTCAGAGTTGTAATTTTTACATCCCCGGCATTCTCCGCAAAAATACTCGCCAGCCATTTTTTTTGCTTATCCGGTTCAAGTGTCCATAAGGCTCCCCGGACAAAAGCCGCGCGATTCCCGTAAAAAAGCGCCTTTCCATGCAGCTCGGCTTTACGGCCTGCAGTGAGTTTCACATCTGCCTTGAATACAGATTTATTGGCATCAGCTGAACTCAATGGGGTGCGAATTAACCGACTTTCTCCTTTTTTTACAAACAGGAGATTTACACCTTCAAGGCTGGCTGTCGCATCATTATAAGCAGCCACATCAGAAGTGCATTCAAGCCATAAAGTATCCTCAGGAAGAGGGACAACCGCGATACAATGGTTAAACTGGTTTCCCGGATAGCGCTCATCCACCCAGCCATAAGAACGCGGCAGAGCAAGCGCAGGATAGGCTTTTACGCCAGCCTGCTCCAGCATAGCAATCATGTAAATGGATAAATCCTTGCAATCACCATACTGATTTTTATGAATATCCACCACAGGGTGTGGTTGCCAACCATCAATTCCCATGTAAATTTGCACATATCGCGTTTTTTCCTGCAAATATCGATAAATGCATTGAATCCGTTCGCGTACCGGTAGGGACAGATATTTCCTGAATTCATCTATGGCAACAGGGAACTGCGAGCGTGTTCCGACCAGATCGGCATACCAGTTACCAAATTTTTCCCAACTGGCGCTTGAGCCGTGGTAGCCGTCCAGTGAGAATTCTTCCGCGAAAAGCTTCACACCGACTTGAAACATGGCTTCTGGTGCACGCCGGTATTCTGTTTTATAGGCAGCAACATTTTTCACTTGCCAGATATAGTGTTTATTACCTGAGTCGTCCACCGAAATCTGCGGGCCATCAACTCCACCAATATTGACATGTTTAAATTTTACCGGCTTTTCAACGATGATTTCCAGCGAGGCATTTTCGACGTTTACACCACCCCATTGTGGATCCCAATGGGGTAGGAAAAACAGAGATTTCAACTCGTACTCTTTGTATTTTTCCACGATATAAGGCAATTGCGGATGGGCCAGCGAATAGAATTTGGTTTTGTGTTCATTGTAAATTGAATAATAGGAAATACTGCTCTCCTGAATATCGTCCTCATCAAGGCTCTTAATTTTCTGGCCGTCGACACCGATGAGCATAGCATCCATTTTCTTCAGACGTGCAAATTTTGATTCGGTGAATTGATCCCCGGCGTAATCTTTTTTATCCTCCTCAGCGATGACTATTCGGCTTTTTTCCTGCACAGTAATTTTATCTTCATCCTCGATGAGGATTGTTGTTTTGCTGGAGAGAATCCGGGATTCATTGATATAAGTTTGTCCAAAAACACGGCTAACAGCAACGGCAAAGAATACGACAATTTTTAAATTTATTTTCACGGTATTTCCAGTCTCAAATTAATCAATTCGCATTTTTTCTCAAAATAAGCTGAATCTGATCACCATCGACCAGACGAGCCCAGTATTGCCGCAAGCGACTATAATCAGAGGGCCGAATGTAATCTTTTTTTAATTGAAAATAACGTGTTGCAGTTAACTGGCGGTCATTACCCGGGGTTGCAACGATTGTATAGCGGTAGGTAAAAAATTCACTGTTTACTAAAACAGGATCAGGCAACTCAACAACCTCGAAAGAAGGTGGTAAATTGATATGATTGAGCTCGACGGATTTTGAGAGATAGCCGAATTCAACAGGAAAATTTCTTTTTTCCGTTTTAAAGATATTCTCCTTCTGTGCATAAAAAAGAAGCGGTTGCAGATAGATTTCATCATCGATCAACTCGGCGATTGCGCCTGTTTTAAAACTAAACTCTGTTTCCAAAGTATCTCTTGGAAGAGCGCGAAGAAGGGAATCGCAGGTTTGCACCTCAAAGCCATCTATATCCTCGCCATATTCTTCCCGAATAAACTTTTCCACCGTATCGCTATTTTCCAAATCATAATTTCTGTCGACTGCCGCGTAGCCTATCGACACAAGATTCGTTGTTCCAGACAAACTCCCATCTGCCCGCAGGTCAATTACCGATTCAATCGTTTCTCTACTGCGAATTCCTTCATTGGGGATCGGAACCATGCTAGCGTCTTCTTTTTTGAGCATCAGACCGCGAATCGTCAAATCTTCGTCAGGAAGTTGCTCCACAGTGCTCATCCGGTCACTGGCGTCCAGAAGCTGGTATTTCGAACCTTTTTTCACAGC
Organism: Deferribacteres bacterium; assembly: GCA_020633655.1. Taxonomy (GTDB): domain Bacteria; phylum Zhuqueibacterota; class Zhuqueibacteria; order Zhuqueibacterales; family Geothermadaptataceae; genus Bioreactorimicrobium. The sequence goes on along the minus strand of JACKDF010000002.1, from coordinate 43,492 downwards.
AACGATACTGCGGTTAAACTGTGTTAGAAAAGGAAATCCGGGATCGATCCAGCCATTGGACCAGGTGGAAATGAGAACAGGTTCTGCCTCCAAACCTGCAGCGCGCAACATACTTAACAGGAGCATATTCCGTTCGGAACTGGTGGCTCTTTTGTCATGCAGTACTTCATCCTGTCTTCTTTTTACGTACGCTCCATGATCGTATGTTGTCTCCAGATCAAAATTATCCCGCACATAGTTAAAAATACTCTCGATTTTCTGATTGCGTCCGGTGTCCACAGCAATGACTTCAGAAACTAAATCTTTCACATCACCTGACGGTTTAAGAAAATGCCGGTGGTTCCCATCGAGCAACTCGTTCACCAGGGTTTGGCGATCTTTAGCAAATTGGAAACTGGTATATTGATCACGATATCCGTAAATGAGAAAATCAACCCGCGCACGATAATTCTTCAGTGAACTCATGTAGGGTTCCGGCCGAACTGCAGGCAAGTTTGTAGCGGAATAGACAAATTGTTTTGTGATCCTCGCACTCCCTCTGGAAATCGAACTGTATTGTTCTTCACTTTGTTCAACCATATGAAAAGGATCATTGCCTATTTTGACATTATAGCTAAATCCGGGCAACATTTTCAGAAACACTTTTGACTCAACCACCGGAATATCAGATTGAAAGACCCAGGGTTCAAGATTTGTAATATAGTCGCTATGCAATTCGTATTTGATTTCAATGATTGCACCTGGAGAAACTTTTGGAAAGGCGACCTTTTTAACTTTCCAGTTCCCTTTTGTTTCTTCATCAAAAATAGACTTCTTATCAACTTTTTGCTTCTTTCCGTTTGGTAAAATGGTTTGCGCCTGCAAGGACGTAATTTTGTCCTCATGCCAGTAGGGGATCACAAGATCGGCGTAACGTTTTCCGGCATCTTTCAATATTTTGATTTGATAGTGGTGTTCAAAATACATTTCAAAGCGCCGGTCAACGACAATTTCTACATTTCCATAATCAAAAATTTTCACTGCAACTGCGGCCGTGTCTTCGGGATATACAGTCATCTGCAGAAATGCCTTATCGACCTTCCCAAAATCCGATTTCAGTCCGGCACCGGCTGTTTGAGCAAAAACGAAAAGAATAAATGTGATTGTGATGTGGAGTTTCTGGATGGTGTGTTGTTCGATCATGATTTCTCCGGGTTAAAAACTGAGTAGCTTACATTTTTTACATCGATTGTGTCTTTCTATTTAATTCACTTTTTCACAGAAAATATTGAGATTTGGTTTCAATTGAATATGGATTATAAATGAATGCTCTCGCCTCTTATTCAACATTCATTTTATTATGACATTTAATTTATACGAACACAGCATACAGCCTGCAAAAAATTGAATATGCATTACCTATCATTGCTCTGAAGTCTTCACAACATCACAAAAAAACCGCTTTTTAGACACCATGCCAGTCAAAAACAGCCATAAACGGTGTGAGAATTTTATTGCGTGCACCCAACATGGCTTCCTCCAATCCCCAGGGCGCTTGCAGGCAAACGGATCCTTTTGGAATGAGTTGAAATTTTTTACGGCATTCAGCCACAGTAGGTGCTGCGGTCAAAAAGAGTCGATGTTCAGCAAATGCCAGATGAAAATCCTGAGAATGAATATGGCCTGAGTGAAGGGCGGACAGTTGAATGTGCAGGGTTATGTTGAATGCCTCATTAACAAACAGAAAAAGAAAGCGATGAAAATTTTCTTTTCGTTGCCAAAGCGCAGGATCGAGTAAAACCAGGCATTCAACCAGTTCTTCAACGGCAAGTTTGCTCCCCGATACAGCAAAAAATACGAGATGAATAATTTTGCCGTGAATGGTGATACAATTCTCACCAATGTGCGGATGAGTACTGTGAGCGAGACCATGTGTGCGTAAAAATCGACTCAAGGACAGGAGAACAGCTTCGCGACAGATTTCTTTTTCCATATGCTGCAAGGAATTGACGACTGTCTGTGCGTCTATCTGTTTTTGTGAGTGCAGAACTTTGTGAAAAGCACGCTCAACGTCCTCGGGTAAAATGGCCAGGCATACGATTTCTTTTGCTCTCAAAATAATCCCCCATACTTGCGTTATTCAACTGGATTCTCTACTTTCCTGCTTTCCTGAACCTTTGAAAATGTAGACAGGGTACAAAGTTCTGGAATTTCTTTTTTATTTTGAATATTGTCAAAGCCGATTACAAATCAACAACAGTCAACCAATTTCCAAACATGAAACCGGGAGAAATCATTATTAATGAATGCTGTTGACCCCAAAAATCGCATGAATGAACTGACAAGTCGCGAATGGTTGCAATTTCAAAAAAGCTGGTTTGTATTGGAAAATTCTCCATTGCCTGATTTCATACGCTTTTTTACAAAATCCAACTATGAGAACGGTCACTCTGGACATGTTGGCGTCTATCCCACTGAGCTTATCGAAAGAAATCAAAAAGAACTACCTGAGGACCGTAGTTACATCGCCATTTCAAATATCGATTCAAAACAAGCTGCAGATTATGTCTATATCGATCTCACCGATATCAATTCCCGCGATAAACTGTTCGGCGCCAAAACACAGATCGATGGATTAATTACCTGGTGTCGAAAAAACCTCGGCGAGCAAAAATATATCACCATTGCTGCACAGAACATTCATGGGGAGAACGGCAGCCAGCCCATTGCCTGGGAGATTACAAAATGGTTTAGTGAATTTTTCGTGCAAAAGGATGAAAAGATCGGCTGCCGGGCATACAGCGAAGAAGAGCAGGCTGAAAAGCAAAACGGCTGGGCACCCCGGAACACCGTAACGTATTTTTTGCATTTTCGCAAGGAAAAAGAACTGCCACGCCAACTTACATTCGAACTTCCCTGGCCGGAGGAAAAGACCAAATCAACGCTTCCAAAGAGCACAAAGGCCAATGACTTTACCGAAAACTGGTATATCCACCGGCCGCCACGCCGTGAGAAAGGTGTTTTATTGCATCCGGCAAAATTCCCGGAAGATCTCGTCGAACGGTATATACAAAACTTCACCTCCCGCGGTGAATGGGTGCTCGATCCAATGGCCGGCACCGGTTCTTCACTCCTTGCGGCGGCCAATTGTGGACGACATGCTGCTGGCATCGAACTAAATCCGGAATTCGTGGAAATTGCAAAGGCACGCTTTGCCGCAAACGCACAAATTGCACTGGTCACCGGCGATGCGGTAGAGGCAAAATCCTACACTGAATTTCCGATGCTCGACTATGCCATCACCAGCCCGCCGTACTGGGACATGCTGCGCATGCGTGGTGCGGAAACCCAGCAAAAACGCAAAGCTGCCGGTCTGCAGCGCTGGTACAGCGAAGATCCCAACGATGCCGGAAATATTGCCGATTACCTTGAGTTTATAAAATTACTCGCAAAAATTTATCATCACGTCGCGCTGAAATTAAAACCGGGGGGATATTTCACTATCATCGTGAAAAATGTGAAGAAAAAAGGGGTGATTTATCCACTGGCCTGGGATATTGTTGCTGCACTCAAAGAGGATTACATTTACTGCGGTGAACAATTCTGGTGTCAGGACGATCAGCGGCTTTCGCCATTTGGCTACCGCTATGCCTGGGTGAGTAATACGTTTCATCATTATTGTTTGACGTTTCGCAGGAAAGGGTGAGAAAGGAGTCCCCGGGAAGGAATCCTAAAAATACTCACCGCATTCCGGATTTAGTATTCGGTCGCCTCCAACTGCAGACTGTTCGCATTGCTGTTAAAGGCACTAAAGATGCCAAGCCCGTTTACGATATTGCTCAATGGTTCGTTCAAACTACGCGAATCCTGATCTTGTGAATCGTAGAGATCAGCATATTCCTTGTTGACGCGATAGACCTTTATTTCGTAAGTGCCGAGGTGGGTGAATTGCAACGCGTTTAGCGTGAGTTCTGTACTGCGGGAAGGTGGAAACTGACGCATGCGCATAAATCCACCAAAGTCTTCATTCACCGGTTCGGGATCATCTTCCAGGTTTTCTGTGGTTACATAAAAGTAGTCGTTTTCTTCGTTATCCCACGTAATTGTCACCGTGAAATCATCCATACTTATACCACTCATAAAGATGTCCTGTGGAGCTGGAATGGATAAAGTCGTTACAGAAATAGCGGCATTTACGGTTTCTCCCGGCACGGTCGTTTCGCCGGTCACGGTTTCACCATTAAATTCGATTTCCAGTTTAAATTGATCCCCGGCTTGCACGGTCAGATCCGTTCCTTCATAGTGATAATAGCCGCTGTCACCTGTGGAAGATGTCAGTTCGTAAATCTGGTCATTTTTTAACAATCTAACAGTTGCAGTATTTACCGGAGGCATTACGGCATCTTCAGTCGCGTCGAGCGGTAACATGGTTGTCAACCGGATGTCATCGACCGGTTCGTTGGCATAAAGATAGGCTTGTACAACCAGCACATCATCTGCCGGTTGCAGGAGAGAATCGCTTTCGCATGCAGAAATGCCTAGTAACAAACCCAGAATAGAAATATGAGATAATTTCATTGGTTTTCCTTTCTACCCAATCACGAATGGGGCTGAGTCAAAACATAATTTAAGTGCATAAATATGCTATTTGATGTATATGCGTATTTGTGTGCGTGAAAAAATGGCGGAGCGAAGCGATCGCCAGTCAATTCCCCTGCTGGAAGGGGTGGGCCCGCAAGGGCTCGGGGTAGGTTAGGTTCGAGCGTAAGAATTAGTACGAACGAGTCAATGATACGCCGAACCCACCCCTGACCACGAAAAAATGCTTCGCTTTTTTCGCTGATCTGTCCCCTCCCGAGATGGGATTTTAGAAGTAAATTGCTGCAAATACAGAAAGTTGCATAAATATTTGTTGATTTCATGTTTTAACTCAGCCCCGAGCGTGAATGAGTATCATTTTTTTATTCAATTTTTGCACTACTCTTGTAGAATGCTTAAGTGCCAGCCAGGTTTAATCAGACCTGTTTATCAATCAAAATTTCACTTTGACATACAGTGTCGGTGTAATGCCAAGCATCGAAACATCCGTTATAACGATTGGCGAGACTTCAAGATCGTACTTGCGGTACCAGACGTTATTGTGATTATAAAGATTGAAAATCGACAGACCCAATTCACCATCAAATCCGTGTTCATTTTTCACCGCCATTTTATAGGATGCACTGATATCCATGCGATGGTAATCGGGCAGGTGGTTGGCGTTCTTATCACTGACGTGATAATAGCTCCGGGTGTTGTCTCCCAATAAATCAAGGTTGTACTGGCCTTCGGGAGCTGTGTAGGGCTGGCCTGAAGCGAATACCCAGGTCGCGGCAAAATTCCAGCGCCCCCAACTGTAGGTACCGACTGCTTTTGTTTCATGGGTTCGTTCATGACTGGCCGGGAATGGTTCACCATTATTGAGGTTCGGGAACTTATGTTCGATATCTCCCAGTGTGTAGCTTATCCAACCGTTGAAGGCGTCGTATTTCTTTTGCGCCAGGAATTCCACACCACGCGATACACCGGAACCGAAGAAAAACAGCCCGCCAAAATCCGCCCGATCCTGAAAGCGTCGTGAGAATTCGAGCAAGTTTTCCATGTTTTTATTGTATCCTTCTATAGAAAACAGGTAGCCGGGCGTATCGTATTCGAGTCCGACAATTAAATGGCCTGCCCGTCCAGGTTCCAGATTCTCATCAGCAACAAGCCAAAAATCCCGGCTGCCTTCAAGGACATCTTCATTAACAATGCGATGAATAAATTGAGTGAACCGACCAGCCGCAGCCTTGGCTTTCAAGCGATCAGTCACAGTGAATTGCAATGAAAGGCGTGGTTCTGTGTAATAAGATGCCGATCGATCATAATAAACACTGCGTATTCCGGCGGATATATCAAGTCTTTCAAAGAAGTTCAATTTGCTCTGTAAATGAAACGAGAGCTGGTGCGATGCACCCTGGCTCTCGAAGACATTAAACGTATCACTGACAGTCGCAATGTAATCGGTTTCGATATTCTTGGCTCCGATTCCAAACTCCAATTGATACGAATTATTGATCTGCCAATCGTTGTCAAATCGCAGTGAAAAATCATCGATGGCATTGTTCTCCTGGGATGCAAAATTGCCACGTCCACGCAAAACATCGGAGGTATCTTCGGTGGTTGTAGAAAAACTCAGGTTGGTCACATGATCACTAAAGTAGCTTGAGCGAGCGAGGAGAAAGTTGGAATTGAAGCGGTCGTGCCAGCGGTGCGACCATTTCAAACTGATTCCGGTGTTGCCCCAATCTGTGGTTTCGTCTCTCCCCCGGGTTCCTGTCGTTTCTCCTCCGCCAAATCGTAAATTTCCCATTTCCTGCAGATCATGCATGTTATCCCTGCCACTGTAAAAACTCAGGGCAAGAATATCCCGCGATGTCGGGAGGAGAGAAAGTTTACTGTTCAAATCATAAAAATAAAAATCCGGTCGCACTTCCTCTTGCTGTACACCGCGTCCACCGGGACCGCCAAAGCCTTGTGGTGTTTCAGGTTCCGTATCAGAAAGAAAGTCGAACAGCTTGTTGTACATCGGGCTGCCAATTAAATCGCTGTAAGAGCGGCGGGCAGAAATGATCCAGCTTCCCATGCCATTGAGGAGTGGCACTTCACCAAGGACGTTCGCGCTCATTAAATTAAGTCCGACGCCAAGGCGCTTCTGGTTGGAGTCACCTGTTTTACCGGTGAGCTCGACAACGCTTGAAAGCCGCCCGCCATATTTCGCCGGGTACCCGCCTTTATAAACCTGCACATCTTTTATCGCATCTGCATTGAACGCACTAAAAAATCCGAAAAAGTGATCCACATGGTAAACGGTCATGCCATCCAAAAGTACCAGGTTTTGATCCGGTGTGCCACCACGGACGTACAATCCCGCAGAACCGTCGCTGACACCGCTAATGCCCGGCAGCAATTGCAAAGAACGGAAAATATCCGGTTCGCCAATACTTGGAAGTGCACTGATTTGCCGCGGTGAAAAGGTGACTTGCGCGACTTCCTCGGAACTTTTCCACATCTCATATTTTTCAGCCGTCACGGTGACTTCCTCACCCTGAATAGCAGCGGATTGCATGCTGATATACAGAAAATCGTCACGGAACTCTGCAGGAGCCTTTCGTTTAATAATGTCTTTTTTATTCCATTCCGTTTTTGACTCAATTTCAGTCACGGTATAAGATTGTACCAACTTTGGGGGCTTTTTCGAGTTGTCAATCACAACCTGGTGCTTGGCATAACCGATGAAATGAACCGTCAAGGAACACAGTTCCGCCGGTGCACTGAGAACAAAATAGCCATCGGTGTTTGTCGCCGTACCGCGATACGTGCCGGACAAAATGACGTTGGCGTAAGGCAGAGCCTCGCCGCTTTCTTTGTCGATAACATAACCTTTAATATCATTTTTCTCAGCAGGCACCGCAGCGATAGTTGATGCCTTATAAAACAGCAGTGAGAAAAAACTGAAGTACAAACTTTTTTTAAGCGCTAAATGTAAATATATCCGATGGATTCGAATTTTTCGATTCTTTTTCATGGGCAAAATTCCTCAAATTTGTTTGGTCGTTTCTGTTGAATTTGGGCGCGCAAAATTAATTTATTTTAATTATCTTGAATTGTTATTGATCCACGAAAGTGACAACTCCCGTTTTTCTGGTATAAAGTGGATAAATAACGGTGTTAAAAAATTATTAAATAGGCTTCGGCTACTTCTGCTGCACTAAAATAACCGAGGGGATAATGACCCGGATCGGTAATATTCTGTACATTTCCTCTAACAGTTGCTGGCGGCGTGTCAAAAACACCACGTTCCGCAGATTGACTAAATAGTAATGAATAGTAGTCGTAAGCCAGCTGTGAAAGGGCAATTTGACGAATCACAACAGCTTGACCGGGATCAAGAAACAGTGTATTGTCCGGTTGATGGCCAATTACTTTTTGTCCATCAAAAAATTCATCATTTTGTAACCGGAGAAACAGGTTAGCAGGATCGGCTTCAATCTGGAACTCACCATCCAGAAGAATTTCCCATTGGTAATAATTCTGTGCTCCTGCAGGATCAGTAAAATCAACCATTGCAATATATCCTTCCGGCGAGTCATCTCCTCTATTGCCGAACGAGCGTGTATCTTCCTGAAATTCCTGATAGATAGAATCGATAGGCGGGACAGAAAGCATTCTTACTTCTCCACTGTAGGTCTCCCCATCATAGTCAATAATCAACGTGTATGTTCGGAACACTTCTGCAAAAAGGCTATCTGTTTCATAAACACCGGGCTGCGTTGCAGACTCGGTGAAAGGATATGAGTTTCCAAAGTCATCGTATACTATGACTTTGGCATCATTTACTGAGGGTGGACTAACCTGACTGAAATAATTATCCGTCGTTGATAATATTATTCGCTGATACCCGTTTCGACTTCCTTTTAGCTTTTCAATGCGGCCTTCCACAACCAAACGTGTAACACCGTCATCCAGCTCGATTTGTATTATTTCTTCGCAAGCGCTAAACATCAAAATGAAAATGATGAGCAGCACGTATGGAAACTTTATCATACTTTTAGAACCTCATACTAGAATTGGAAACTGTAACTGATACTCGGCACGATGCCAAAAACATACGTTTTAACAGCCTGAGTTTTCGTAGGCTCGTCAGGATTTTGTTCAAACTGAACTGCGTATGCATTTTTTCGATTGTACACATTGTAAATACTAAAAACCCAGTCGCCTCCCAGTTTATCATACATTGTGGCACCAATATCCAGACGATGATATGCAGGAAGGCGCTGCTGGTTACGGTCTTCGTACTGAGGAAGAATTAACCCTGAAAACTCATATTTGCTCGCCGGATATGTTGTGGGCGTACCGCTGGCATAAACAAAATTTCCAGACAAGGACCAACCTTTTTTCAGTTCAAAAATAAAAGTAATCGAAAGATCATGGGTTTTATCATAATTTGACGGATAGAACTCACCAGCATTTATCCCCGGGTCATCAGCAGAAATTCCCGGCACGCGTCTTTCGGTTCTGGAGAGGGTGTAGCTCAACCAACCAGTGAGCTTACCCTTATTTTTTTTAAAGTATACCTCAGCGCCATAAGCCCTGCCTTCACCGGCCAGGATTTCTGTTTCCAAATTATTATTTAAGACAAGATCAGCCCCATCAACATAATCAAGTTGGTTCTGCATAGATTTATAATAGAGTTCAAGCGATGATTCGTAGACATTGTTGTCAAAATTACGGAAGTAACCAATTGCAAATTGATCCGCTATTTGCGGTTCGATGTAAGGGCCGCTTGGAGTCCACATATCGAGAGGTGTTGGCGATGTGTTATTTGAGATCAAGTGAATGTACTGGCGAGTGCGGTTATAACTAAATTTAACACAGCTTTGCTCATTAAGGGTATAACGGGTAGAAAAACGTGGTTCAAAACCCAAAAATGATTTAATAATATCGCCAGGTAGATATGCAGTACTGTCCACGACCACGCCATTGCTATGTATGCCGAGATCGGGATTATACAGGATAGGTGCATCATTTTCATATTGGTAAATGGTTTGCTCGCCTAACCGCAAAAAGGATGTAAATCGTAAGCCATATTGCATGCTCAATTTATTGGATATCTTATGATTGTTGCTCAAATATAGTGCAGGTTCCAAAGCAAATTTTTTATCCAGAATGGTTTCTTGAACTGATGAATCATCAATTGGAGTAATTTGCCCCGGTTGAAATTCGTAATATAACATCCCTGCACCAAAGTCCAACTGATGGCGATCGTTAATATACCAGGAGAAGTCGCTTTTTAGATTGTAATTTACGATATGCGCCTCCCAGTTCAATCCACGGTGGAACATATCCAACGAATATTGATAGTCGCTGAAAATCCCTGAAAAATTAGAAAACAGCTGGTCACTAAACAAATGGTTCCACCGCAGAGTCACCGCATCATTACCCCAGGCATTTGTAAAACTTTCACCCATTTGCAGCTTATCTTCACCGAGATACCCCGATGCATAAAAGTGATTTTTGGTCCCAATCGCCCAATTTCCCTTAAAATTTAAATCATAAAAATAAACTGAATTGTCATGGAGGACATTCGCAGCCTTCAACAAAAGATCACCATAAGAACGCCTGCCGGCAATTAAAAATGAGCCTCTGTCTTTTTGAATGGGGCCTTCCAACAACAAACGACTGGAGATCAGGCCTAGCCCACCGGCGCCATGAAATGATTTGTTATTGCCTTCGTTTTGTCTGACATCCAACACAGACGATAATCGCCCGCCATATTGCGCCGGTATTCCACCTTTATAGAGCTGCACATCTTTGATTGCATCAGAATTAAAAATTGAGAAAAAACCGAGCAAATGAGCGGAATTGTAAATAGGTGATTCATCCAATAAAATCAGATTCTGATCGGTTGCACCGCCTCGCACGTTAAATCCCGAAGCATTTTCACGGCCTGTTGTGACTCCGGGAAGTAGCTGAATACTCTTCAAAATATCACCTTCGCCTAAAACGACAGGTACCTTTGGGATCGCTCTCATGTCCAGGGTGGCAACACTCATTTCCAGACTTTTAACGTTCTTGTCTTCCTGCATTGCCGTGACCACAATTTCTTCCCCCTCCACGGCAACAGGCTGAAGTTCTATGTTCAGCGTATATTTTTCAGAGAGATCAACAACCTTTTCAATCGTTTCGTAACCGATGTATCGAAAAATGATGCTGAACTCCCCTTCCGGGATTGATAGAGAATAAAATCCATATTCATTGGATGCAGTGCCTTTGTTCGTGCCCTTTATTGCGATATTCGCCCCGATCAAGGCTTCACCACTGCCGGCATCCCTAATAAAACCACTAATCGTAATTTTGTTTTGTGCGAAAGTTGTATTACAAAGTGCGAACATAAAAACTAATTTTAAAACTTTGCCCGGAATATACATAAGCATCTTCTTCTGTTGGTCAGTCGTTTTTGTGTTTTGTATTTCGGATAAGCAAACCCGTCATTTTCAGCAATTCCAATTCGGCGAATTTGGCGTCTATTTTTGCATCCATGAATTTATTCCTGGAACGGGCGAGACTTAATTGCGCGTCACGGAATTCGAGGTTGCTATTTTGCCCCAAATAGTAGTGCATTTCAATACGTTTAAATCGGTCTTTTTCAATTTCCAGATTCTTTTCTTCCAGTCCTATCACGGTCAATTGCAGCTGGTAATCGCGCCAGGCTTGTTCAAAATCTTTTTCGATTTGCATATTGGTTTTCTCCAAACTGGAACGTGAATTTACCACGTTCAGTCTGGCCTTTTGCACGTCATTTTTGGTTTTTCCCCAATCGAAGAGTGTATAAGAAAGCATGACGCCTATCGAAAAACCGGACGTTTCATTAAAGCTCATTATCCCGGCGTCATAATCCTGCTTATCATATCCGTATCCGGCACTCAATGAAACTCGCGGGTAATAATTGGCTTTGCTCATAGAGTAGGAAAACTCTGCTACCTCTGAATTCAATTTTGCCTGATGCAACGACACATTGTTCTTTAACAAATTGCTGTGAAGCGTTGTTTGGTCCAGGTGTGTCAGTTCGATAACGGGTGAATAAGTCATCTCCTGTTTAAGCGTATCTAATCCGAGGAGCACATTCAGATCATCGAGCGTCTGTAACATGGTGTGGTATGCTCTTATCACTTGCAGCGTATCCGCATTTACAGCGCTCATCGCATTTAATTTTTCTGTTTCTTTTCCTTGTCCGAAGTGCAATTCTCTGTCGATTTTCTTCAGGCGTTCTTTAGAAATAAGGTAGGTCTCTTTGGAAATTTGATAATCATTACGTGCCGAAACCAAATTAAACCAGGCCTTCCAAACGGATGCAATGGTATTCGACAGGGTTGATTTTAAACCAACATTGGATAAAGCGGCTTGTTTTTTTAGCTGACTGTATTTATTGATGGAGTAAAATCCATCAAAAACTGTCCGTGAAATTTCAACTTTGGCGCTGTACATTTTAGTTTCCGCTCCCGGTACATTCGAGGAAGGCAGGCCACCGGTAAATTCTGTTTTTGTGTCCATGATGGAGCGTGCATAACTCCCGGAAATATCAATATTCGGCAGTAGTCCGGCGTTGGCTAATGTTGCGTCATTTTTTGCCGCTTCATATTCGTTCCGCGAAATCTTCATATCATGATTGTGTTTAATGGCTATTTTTACCACATCATCCAGATTGATTTCACTCGGGGTCTGACTAAAAATCTGTCTCACGAAAAGGAGAGAAAAAAGGAAGGTGTATTTAATAAAGTGTTGAGGCATTTCAGTTACCTGAGAATTACTATTGTTAAAATTTCCATATTCTTATTTGCTTTGCGTCGCTTCCGTTCTCAAACGATTTAACTCAATCACCGCCGGCTCAACCAATTCATCGGAAATCGTTTCACCTTCCCACAACCAATGCAACCATTTGGAAAAACTGTTTTGTAATTTCAAAAGAGCTGGTAGCAGCAATAAAGTGATAAATGTGGCAGCAGCTAAACCATAAGCGAGCGAGATTGCCATCGGAACCATCAATTTGGCTTGCAGGCTGGTTTCGAAAATCAGGGGCGCTAACCCGGCAATTGTGGTAATGGATGTGAGTACGATGGCACGAAATCGTGAGAGCCCCGCCTCGAAGACAGCTTCGACGAAAGGTGCTCCTTGTTGCAGTACATCATTCATCCGGCTGACAAAAACCAGCGAGTCATTGATGATAATGCCGGCAACAGCGATTATGCCGTATAAAGATAAAATGGAAAGAGAAATTCCGTGGATTATATGTCCAAGTGCAATACCGATGAAAGCAAAAGGAATGAGCAGGAGCACAACAATCGCCTGCTTAAATGAGCGGAAATTGATGACGATCGAAATAAATATCAATAAAAGCACAACAGGAACCGCTGCCTGGGCCGAGGCGACTGTCTCCATCGCCGATTCGCTCTGCCCGCCAAATGTGAAACGGATATTCGGGTAGCGTTGGCGCATTTCCGATAGCACCTCAATTTCAACTTGCGATTGCATGACGGTGGTCGACGCATAGGGGTCAACCTGGTCAGCCGTAACCGTAATAACAGGCATTCCATTTTCATGGTGGATAATCCGCGTCGAACGCACCGGAACTAAATTGGCGATAGATTTCAAGCGGTATTCATTGTTTCCTAACCGAATTTTAAGATTTTCCAAATCGCTATAACTATCGATGTCATCGGAATCGTAGCGCACATTAACACGTACTTCATCCAGTCCTCGTTGCAACGTTTGCACTTCATAACCAAGAATACCATAACGCAGTTCCTGTGTCACTTCACGCAGGGAAAGCCCAATTGCTTTAGCCTGCGGTGTCAGCTCGATATGAAATTCCCTGCCGCTTATTTCGTTGGAGTCTGTAATGTTTTTTAATTCAGGAAATTTTTTAGTTAAACTTCGGGTTATTTTTTGCGCGGCTTCTACCAGTTCGGCAAAATCATGTCCCATTAATGAGATGGAAATGGCTGAACCAAAAAATGACGGGTTCCCAAATGCCGTGCTTTCAGTTTCTGATAAAAAATCACACTTATTCTGTATTGCATTGGCGATTCGAAAACTTTCAAGATTACGTGTTTCACCATCGAGCAAATAAAGCGTCAGCGTGGCTTTGTTCTCTTCCGGCCCCACTTGCGTAACATGGTGCAGGATAACATCTTTGCCATCGGCTCTTTGTGCCTTGTATTCGTCATTTACTACATGTGTAACTTGTTCAATTTGCGTGATGAGCTCCTTCGTTTTCTCCTTTGTTGTCCCGGCCGGCAGCTCAATTTTTATAATTTGAGCATCTTCATCCACAATGGGAAAAAAGGTAAAAGGTAACCAGCCGCTGGCTAACAACCCGATAGCCCCCATGAACAGCCCGGTAAAAAGTCCAATCGCGATCCAGCGGCGATTCAGGCAGAACCGCAATGCTGGCTCATACCATCGTGATTTCAGAAAAGAAAAAATCCTGTTGGCCAGTCGCTCAACTCGGTTTGGCTGTCTTCCCCGCGACAGGGCTTTGGAATGGGCGATATGCGCAGGCAAAATCAGGAAAGCTTCTACCAAAGAGACAAGCAGTGTAACAACCACGGTAAAACCCACATGCGCTACAAAACCGCCGATGGTTCCTTCCATAAAAAAGAAAACGCTAAAGAAAATACAGGTTGTTACCACAGCCACAATGACTGAAGTGCTGACTTCGCGCAGCCCTTCCCATGCAGCAAGGCTGGCTGACATACCATTCTCGTATTTCTTAAAAATGTTCTCGGAAATAACAATGCCGTCGTCCACTAAAATACCGATGGCCAGAATAAGCCCAAAAAGCGAAAACATGTTAATATTGACCCCCCAATACGGCGCAAGGACAAACATGCCCAACATAGAAATGGGAATACTCAATGCCACCCAGAAGGCTAACCTGATGTTGAGAAAAAATCCCAACACAAGCATCACCAGCACCATGCCAAGCAGTCCATTCTCTAAAAGTAAATCCGCCCGCTGCTGAACAACAATACTGCCGTCCATGACCAATGCCAATTGAACGTTTTTTTGCTGTGCATTAAATACCTGCATGTAAGCTATCGCTTTTGCCGCACCTTTGGAAATATCCAGCTGGGTTGTGGTCATGACGTTAATATTAATTGCCGGTGTGCCATTGAAATAGATATCTGCGGCTCCATCTTGCCAACCATCGCTGAGAACGGCAATATCGCGTAAATAAATCGGACCGCCGGAAGGGGTATTTTTTACAACGATTTCTTGCAATTCTCTGGCAAAGAAGTGCTTGCCTGCTGCCCGAATGGTGAGTTCCTGATTGGCCGCTTCAATTGTTCCGGCGGTGAGATTGGTATTTTTATTAGCAATGGCCTGTGCTACCTGGCTAAAAGTCAGGTTATGCCGCTGCAAACTGGTCTGGCTTAAAGCGATTTCAATTTCCGGATTCCGCGCTCCGACCAACGAAACATCGGCGATTTCAGGTTTTGCGAGTAAATCTTGTTTAATGAATTCTGCCAACGATTTTAGTTGGCTGTGACTAACATCGCCATACAATGCCAGCGTGGCAGCCATGTCTTTTAGTTCTTTCAAAGAAGTGACTGGTTTTTCTGCGTCTACCGGAAAAGTGGTGATGCCATCTACAGCATTTTTAATATCACGCAGTGCTTTATTGGCATCAGCGCTATTCTCGAGCGTCACGCTAACTAGCGATAAATTTTCCTTTGATTGAGAGGTGATTTTTTTTATGCCGGTAATTCCCTGCAATTCATTTTCGATTTTCAGGGTGATTCCATTTTCCATTTCCTGTGGTGAGGCGCCTGGCATGACCGTTTCAATCGTTATTTTATCAGTTTTAATTTCCGGGAAACGGCTTGTCGTCATCGTGCTCAGGGACATTAGCCCTAAAACTGCTATCAGCATTATGAGCAAATCTGCTGATATGTGATATTTGATAAAATAATTTACGATACTTTTCATCGTGACACGTCCCCGGCTTTTTTAACACGCATTCCGGGAAAAGCCCCGGGAAGAAGCTGGTTCACAATGTGGGTGCCTTGCGGAATACCGGTGAGTATCGCTTGATTTTCCTGGAATGCGGCAATGCCTGGTGATAGAAATCGCAATTTCCCGGCATCGACCTGAAGCAGATCTCCATTTTCGGTGAGATAGTTACGATCGATGCGAAACGTATTTCTAATTTCCGGCAATGCAATCCGGACATCGACCCAAAGGCCGTCTATCAAATTGTTGGGATTTCGTATTTCAGCATAGAGTGTGACAGTTTGTGTGCTTTTATCCACAGCCTTACCGATGCGGGTGATTTTGCTTTTTACAGGCTGGGAACCAGAGGGTAAACCAATAGAAACAGGGCTACCGATAGTTATGGCGTTTAATCGATCAACAGCCACATCCATATGCACTTCAAAAATTCCGACTTGCATGATTTCGCCGAGTTTCTGGCCATTTCTCACCAGCCCGCCGGGATTTTGATCCCCCTGTAGAATCACGCCATCAAAAGGCGCTACTATGGTGTATTTGCCAAGATTGACTTCACTACTTTTAATCGATAAATAGTGGAAATCGACCTTGCGCGACGCGAGAAAGTATTTCTCTTTTTCAGAATGGGGCTCTGGTAACCGGGCAATAGGTCTGGTGGTGGAATAATTTTCAATGTAAGTTTTCCATGCATTATAGCTTTCGGGAAAATCATTTTGTATGTCGGGCAGCAGGGCGATCAATTGGCCAAAAAAATCAGCTTTGGATGATTCAACAGCGAGTTGTTTTTCACGACTGTCGATTTTTAGCAGGATTTGACCTGTTTTAAACGAATTCCCTGCCTTGAAGGGCGAAGGTGTTTTCAGAAGTGTACCGGTGACATCGGCATAAATTTCAACCTTGTTTTTTGCATGGATCTGTCCCGTCGTATTCAGAACCGGTGTAAAATCACTTAACCGGACTTCAACAGTTTTTACCAGAACCGGTATGGATTTGGGCGAATCGCTGGTACTGCTCGTAGCATCATTTTCTCGCGAATTTATGACGACCATGCTGACAACAAGAATGGTAACCATTCCAGCCACGACACTTATTTTTCGTTTTATTTTGTTTGATTTCTGCATAATTCCATTCACAGTTTTCGTTAGTAAACCACAAGTTGCGGCTAAAATAGGAATTTGCTTTCAACGCACAAGTGTGCCTCAGTGAATGGAAATGAATGATCAGTCAATGGCAAAAAATGGAGATATAGTTCAGAAGTTTGTAGTGGAGACTTTAGGCTCTCTATGCGCATGAAATAAGGCAATTGCGCATACTGCACGCCTGTCACCAGCGTTTTTCAAGAGATTTATAACAGGAGAATTAAGTAGAAAATAACTGACGAATTACCTCTTTACGGTAGGTTTTCCCGATGGGAACAACGAGATTATTTTTTAGGATGAGATTGTAATGGTCGCGTCCTTTAATCTCTGCAATGGGCACAATGTAGGATCGGTGCACTTGTAAAAACATCGATGAGGGCAGAATTTCTGCTATTTTTTTTAATGACCCCAGGACGAGATACTTTTTATTTTGCGTCGTGTACTTGATATATTCCCCGGCCGCCTCCAAAAGCAAGATTTCATTGTAGGCTATTTTGTATTCAGTCGCCCCGGATTTCAAATAAAAAAAACCGGCATCATTTTTATTCGCGACAAGTTCGTATGCTTCCGCTTTCCTTTCAGTGAGCAGAACCTGTCTCAGTTTCTTGATACACTTTTTAAATCGTTCTTCGGTGATTGGCTTCACCAGGTAATCGAATGCTGCAAGATCAAAACCATCCACGGCATATTCCGCATACGCCGTCGTGAACACAACCTTTGGGGCAATCTCCGCCTGTTTGAGAAAATCGATTCCTGTCTGCCCGGGCATTTGAATATCCAAAAAAAGAACATCAATTTGAACCGTTTCGAGAAAGTCCTTTAATGCCGATGTGGCACGAAACACGCCAGAAATTTGAAGATCCTTTTCTGCCTGAATTAAATCCTGCAGTAAATCACGTGCCAGTTTTTCATCATCGACAATTGCGCATTTTATGGGTGTGTTATCCAGCATGCGTAAATTCTAACTCCACTTTAAATGTCCTGTTTGTTTGACCGTATTTCAGTGTGAAATTATTCCGGCAAACGACCCGCAGACGTTCTTCCACGTTTTTTATACCCAGTCCCCCACTTTGTCTACGGACGGATTCCGCAGGATGATCCGGAACGGTATTTTCGCATAAGAAGCGAAATGACGATTTCTCCTGTTTAATTTTAATTTTAACAACCGCCGCTGTTTCCCCCGATTCGCAATAACTGTGCTTGAATGCGTTTTCAACGAAGGGCATTAAAATCATGGGTTCAATTTTAAACTGAGCATTCTCGATCTCCTCTTCCCATGTTACAGAAACGGTTTCATCCCTGGTTTTCTGGAAATAGATAAAGTTCTTTATATAGTCGATTTCTTGCGATAAAAGGACATTATTTTTACTGCATTCATAAGTAAGATAGCGCAACATCTCACCTAATTTTGTTATGTATTCACCAGTCTTTTGGGGGGATAAACGTGATAGGGCGTAGAGTCCGTTTATGGCGTTGAGAAAAAAATGCGGATTCATCTGTGTGCGTAATAAGCTGAGTTCCGCCTGTAATTTCAGTTTTTCCATTTCCAGTTTTTGCTGCTGTTTCTCGATATAATCCAGTGTCACACGATAGGCAATACTGAGAGCGATAATAAAAGCCGTCACCAGAAACATAAAAACAAATTTAAACTGTTCCGGTGTTCTTGATATCAGCAGTTCCGATTCCTGTTGATGGACCGAATGAAATTCGATACGAAAATCAAACGAAAACAGGAAATTGGTGTGCGAAAACAAATATGGCACGATGAACAAAATCGCCAGGATATTTAAAATGTACCAGATATAACCTTTTCGGTTAAGAAAATTGGGGATAAGGAATTTAATATTAGCATAGGCAACCACGGCAAATAAAAGCACGATACCAACCGTCCTGAACAATGCCTTTGGCCAGGCGAGAAGTTGGCTGTGAAAGGCAAAACCCAAAATCAAAAAAAGCGTCCAGAATATAAATTCAATTCGTTTTTGCATTTCTCCACCATATCTGAAACAGCACTACCACTGCATTTCCTTGCCATCAAGATCAAAATACATCGGTCCATCCAAAGCAAATGTTTTCTCGAGCAATCTGACAACTTTTACGGCTGATTCATCCGGTGTGATTGGCGCGGCGCTGGTGCCCATGTCGGAGCTGAACCAGCCGGGATGTACGGCGAGTACCTTTATCTCGTCTTTTTTCACATAATTTTGCAGAATGCTGCTTGCCATATTTAGTGCCGACTTCGACATGCAATAAGCGTATTCGCTCTTTCGCCAGGAATCCGTGACAGAACCGGCCTCGGAAGAAATATTGACAATGCGTTTTCCCATGCCCTTTCGTACCAGCGGCAACGCGTATTTGACGACTCGCAATGGTCCGACAGCATTCACGTCGTAAGTCGCTCCATAAACCGAAAAATCGACCTTTTCGATTGGCACATTATCAGCAGGGAAAAGTACGGCAGCATTATTGATGAGCATATCGATAGAATCCGTTTCTTTTTCGATCGTTCTGACGGCATTTTCAATTGAGATTTCATCGGCCACATCGCCGATGTATAGTTTGAGCTGGTCAGTGTATTCATTTTTTAAGGATTGCAAAACATCGCCTTGCCTGCGGTTGATGGTAAAAACCTCGTGCCCCTGAGAAAGATAGATCCTGGTCAATGCAAGGCCAAGTCCACGATTTGTGCCGGTGATAAGTATTTTTTGTTTCATTATGATTTCCTTTTTTTTGCCCACAAGGGGCAAGGCTACAGATGTCCGCAATTTAACAATGCGTAGCCCAGGCCCTTGTGGCCTGATTGCGTATGAATATGGAAACTCTTCATTTTATCATGCGATTTTTGAACCTGCCTTCCTACTTGTGCTCATTGCCGACGTCCCGCTCTCATCTCTTTTTAAAAGCCGATTACGATTACGAGAACGAGTAGGATTAGGAATAATCCCGTATAATTACATCCATCAAACTGTCGATTCGTTTATCAAAATTTTGGGCCTGTTGATTTTCCGTATACCATTTCACAATTTCTTTGGCACCCTGGCGAAAGGGAATTCGGCAATTAAACTCCGGCACGAAACCCTTGATCTTTGCGTTGTCAAAAATCATGCTGTGGGTTTTATCGCCCAATAAACCATCGCCAATTTCTTTGTCATAGCGTGCAATCACCGCTGAAGGCACGTGTACCAGATTGGGTTCAACACCCATTTCCGCGGCCAAAATTTTGTAGATTGTGTTCCAGGAAAGCCACTCCTCCGAGGTGATATGGAAGGCTTCATTAATCGTAGCCGGATTGCCCAACAATCCGATGAGACCCACAGCAAAATCCCTGTGATGAGTCAGCGTCCAGATCGAGGTCCCGTCGCCGTGGACGACGACCGGTAAGCCATTTTTCATACGCTTGAGTGCGGTATATCCTCCTGTAATCGGGAGCAAGGTTTTATCGTAGGTGTGGGATGGCCGAACGATGGTGCAGGGAAATCCGCTTTTCCTGAATTCCTCCCGCAGAAGATTTTCACAGGCGATTTTGTTACGTGAATATTCCCAAAAGGGATTGTCGAGGGGTGTTGCTTCCGTAATGGGAAGTTTTTCCGGCGGGGTTTGGTAAATGGAGGCAGAACTGATAAAGACGTATTGTTTGGTTTTGCCGGCAAACAACTGTACCGCATTTCGAATATGGTGTGGCTCAAAGGAAATCCAATCAACAACGGCATCGAATTCCTCCTCCCCAAGCGCCTTTTGCGCGTCCTCTAAATTTCGAATATCGGCGATAATCGTTTTCGCACCTTCGATTTTGCGGATTCCGACGCTTTTGCCGCGGTTTAAATGATACAAATCCATCCCACGAGCGATGGCCAGTTCGGAACAGGCGGAACTGATAATGCCGGTTCCACCGATGAAGAGGATTTTACTGTTTTTTTTCATAACAATATTGGTTGAGGTTTTTTAAACTAAGTAACGGTTAAGCATAAGCTGGTATAATCGCTGCAAGAAACTCAGAAATCTGAACTCATTCTCAGACGGTTAAATTCAGTTTTGTTAGAAGTTTAGATCAATAATGAGGCCATCTATTTAATGCCCAATCCTCTAAAATAGTAGCTCGTTTTCTAAGGTTTGTTGGGTTCCATTCTATATTTTCTTCAGCTAATAATCTTGCACTTTTATACATAGAATCTTGTTTATATTTTATCATTTTAATACTATATACTTTGTTTGAAAGGTTCCTATTCATTTCTTCGGATAATGGAATTAGGTTTGCAAGAACGTCCTTTAAAGTTTCGTGTTCTTCTTCTGTAAAAAATTGATACCATGCCTTGTCCGGTTTATCAGGCAAAATATGTTCAATCCAGGGTATATCCTCAGGGATATCACCAGCAAGCTCGCGATCATAAGCAAAAAGCAGATATTTTGTAATTCCTGATCCATATAAAGGTCGTACTTTGAGCATATTTCCAAATTCTTTATTGTTAGGCCATGGAACTGTTCTATGCTTTTTTATAGTTGCTTTAACTAAATCAGGTGTTGGGTTATTTTGACAATCTTTCCATAAACGCTTAAAAACAGCATGCAAACCTGTTGGTTCTAAACCACAAACTGCTCTTCTCACTAAAAATGATTCAAGGATATCTATAATTTCAATAAAATCTGCATCACTAATTTTTAATTCTTTCAAATAGTTAGACAGCTGCATTAAAAATGGATACGTTGAGCTTGGAGCATGAGAAAGATATAAGTCTCTAAGTTTAGCCGCTATTTTCATCTTATGCCCCTGTAAATTTGAACCAGATATCAGATCAATGAATGCATTTTGATAATATTCCAAGTCTTCGATTATTTTCTCAGGCTCTTTTATTGAACTCCATTTATCTCGCAACGAATTATAAACTTCTGATTTTTTTAAATTGGGGTCTTGTATTAAACCATATGGAAAAAAATAGTTTTCAAATAAGTTAACTCCATTCTGTTGAAAATTTTTGTAGAAAGGTTGCCAATTATGCTCATCAATTGAGTCAATTTCATCTGGTGGTTGATCAGCAACTCTCATAAAAATTTCATTACGGACTAAATCCCCTATTGTCATAGGTTCTTGCTTCGAATTTAAACTATCGAATATTTTTGGTCCATTTGTAGGATCCCAAACATCTATTTGCACAAGAGTTATAGAACTTAGAATTACTTGATAAATTTTTGTAAGTCTTTCAATTCCACCTTGCTCGATTTGTTCATCGAGGAATCTTAATATTGATCTGTAATTGTTTCTCAGAACACCCCGATCCTTGCCAGTGGGTTTGAGGAATTTAGGTTTTGTTCCTGATATTTCTTTTTCAAAATTTGGATCAGATAAAATATCTTTTATCACATAATTAAGTTGATTTCGATCTTCTTTACATGAATGTAACTTGAGATTAGATCCAAGATTAGTTCTCCGCCCAATGAATAAATACTTCTGAAAAATTCCTGCTGCTTCCGAATATTTTTTATTTTTCGACAAAGTCCTTACAACAGCTGAAATGTATAAGTAAAGTGTAGTTATTCTTTGCTGACCATCAATTACATCAAAGACATCAGGATCAGATGGAGTTGCTCTTCTTCCATGTATTATTATTGCACCTAAAAAGTGAAAATCCACAGTTTCGTCAACAATGTTTAAAATATCTTCATTGAGTTGTTTAATTCGATCCGTTTTCCATTTGTATGCTCTTTGAAAATATGGGATTGAAAAAACGTTATCACCAGACAACAAAGAAGCAATATCTGTTTCATCTGAATTTGTTGTAAGTCTATTCCTTTGTGCCATATTTATCCTTTTTTATTTAGTGCTTACTTATTCCTCCCCGACTAAGAATGGATGGCTTTAGCATATAAATGTCTGCCGAAGAGCAAAGTTGACTTATTTCATCTTTATTTTTGTAAAAATAAAACTTTAAAGCAAGATAAAAATAGAAGATTAATGCTTGAAATCCCGGTATTAACTGAAACGCATCGTGGCGCAGGGATACTTTGTGCACACTGTTGCACCAGCTAAACCACATTAATAGGTGAGACCCCCAACACAACGAGTGGGATTTAACGCTAAGACGTAAAGCATCTTATTATAAATCTCTGCGGAACTCTGTACCCCGGCGACTTTGCGTTTAAAAAATCTACCACTCCGCATTCATTTTTACACTATTCGTTTAGCATCGAGTACAAATAATGCAACTCACCTATTTAACGATGCGTTGTGTTCTTTCAATCGGGGTATCAGAAACAGTTCGAGAAGGAAGGAAAGGAGAAAAGGTCAAGGGGTGGCAAGCATCAAGAATATTTTCGAATATAATCATCCACCTGCATTTTGCGCCGGGTATTATCCGAGCTCATGTAGCGAATTTTCCCAAACACCGGACGTTCTGGCCCCCAGGCGCGGTCATAACGGCCAAGCACCCAAAATATTCCGCTGTAGGAATTGGGATCACGGCCATCCAGTGCATATTTGTTGTTCAGTTCGATCATCACAGCCAGGGCTTCGCGGGGTGAAGACGTCCATTCAAGGATTTTCTTCCCCCATACCATGCGCAAATAATTATGAATCCGGCCTTCACGCACGAGTTGCACCTGGGCTGCATTCCACAGGGCATCGTGGGTTTGCGCTTGTTCAAAATCCTGCAACGTATAAACATACGGCCGTACGTCCTGTTCGTGCTCAGCCAGTGTGGTGAGCGCCCAGTGGGGGAGGGACTCATAAGCGGCATATTTTGAATTGTTGGTGCACATATTAAATCCAAGCTCGCGCCAGGTTATCAGTTCATCCAGAAAAGCCTCCGCTGCCGCGCTCATTCCCCACCACCCCTCGCGATTGCCGCGTGTGGTGGGTGCCAGCATCTCCGGCGACCAGTTTTCACCCATTGCAACGCTTTGAAAAATTTCGTGCACACTGATGTGCCCGAAATGCAAATAAGGAGACAAACCACTCGTGACTTCGGTCTGAACCTGATTGCGCAATTCAGAATATTTGGCTAAGCGACTATCGAGAAAACGCTGAAGGGTCGAAGATGCTTCGAGTGCCCCGCCCAGTTCATCCACTGTCACCACGGAGTGGTCGATTGGCAGATTTTGTAAGTGCTGTGCATTCTTTTGAAAGCTGTGCAAATCCGCTTGCGGCCATCGCCTCGTTATAGAAGCTTCAAGGTTGTAAGGCGACGGGATATACCGCCCATCCAAAGGATCCGCCTCCGGGAAATCGCCGAGATGCTGCGCCAAGTTTTTTTGAATATAACGACGGAAGGCGTATGCTGTCGGAAAGACTTCTGCACAGGAACGCATTGGCAACAGGCCATTGGAATCGACTTTTTCCATTCGGACAGGAACCTGCTGCGCCGCTGCATTTATCATTGCGGGGAGCATAAATGCGGGGAAATCATCCGTAATGACGACACATGCCCTTGAAGCCAGGGACGCCAGCAATCCTTTGCCAGCACCAGCTTCGGGTTCAATATAGGGATAATAAGTGACTGGTTTGTGCGCCAGTGCCTGCTGGTTGGCCACCATGCCATCGATGATAAACTTGTGCAAACGATCGCTGGCCCACGGGTATCCGCAACGCAAAGCCTCCAGGATGACGAGGGGTTTTTGCAGTAAATCGGCATAATCCGCGGCATGTTGCAGACTGTAATTCCACGTGGTGCGTCTATTGGCGATCATCCAGTAGAGTACGTAATCGCCCTCAAAATTGAGGCTGTTTTTATTGCACAGTGTTATTCGGTTAACAGGAATCTTCATGCGTTTTTCAAATAAATTTTGTAAGGATTTTCAGATTTTATCCACAGTGTTGCTGGTGGAACGGTTGTTCCGACCGCAAGCTCAGGAACCGGGATGATGCTCAGATACCATGCGAAACCTGATCTTTTCCAAGGGCAAATTGAGCATGTTATGGCTGAATTTGTTGGCGAAGTTCCCGAAGTTGCTCACGGAACTCGGATAAACTCTCCAACACAATAGTGCGACTGGATGAAAGTTTGTTTTTGTAGGCTTTCGCAGCCTGGCCTCCAACGATGATCGTGGTTTTATCATGAAGCAAACCGGAAAGTTTTTGAATTTCGTCCGCCATAAAAGGATCATCCACCGGGTATATAAGGCTTAGCAGAATCGCCCGCGCTTTTTTCTCCAGCGCTGCCAGCGCAATTTCCTGTACCGGCAAATCAGTGCCCAAATACACAGTATTCCATCCCTCGGACATTGCCGTCATCGAAGCCATTAAGGCACCGATTTCATGCAGTTGCCCCGCCGGGGTGGCGACTATTGCTGCCGGAGAAAAACCGGCGCTATCGTCTGCAGACCGAAGATGGGCCAGGAACCACTTGACGACCGCTGTAGCCAGGTGTTCATGGGCAATGCGAAAAGACCCGTTTTGCCAATTTTCGCCAACCTTCATCATAAATGGAGCGATTAGTTTATCCATCAGGTCCGGAAGGCTCAAGTGAACGGATGCCTGCAGTAAAATTTTCCTTAATTCCCGATCGTTGAACCGTTCGACACATTGCAGGGATTTATGCAAGAATTCTTCTGCCCCAGCCCAATTTGTTCGCTGTGACAAGACCTCCACACCGCCAATTGGTGTTTTGTCTGTCGATAACCGGGAAGTGATGTCCCGTAGTTCCACAATGGACAAATGCGCAATCCGACTGATATTGTGCCCTGCTGCAGTGGCGACACGCAGCAAACGCAACTTCTCGATATCCTGAGCGGAGTAAAGACGGCGGTTTGTCTCCGTGCGTTTGGGATTTACAGCCGTGTAACGTCGCTCCCACATGCGGATGATATGTTGACTCAAGCCAGACTGCTCCGCAACGACGCGAATTGTATAAGCATGTTCTTTTTGCATGGGAGATTATAAGAAATTGTCTAAAAATTGTCAATATTTAATTAGACAGACCAATTGTCAATTTAATGACATCAAATCGTTAAAGCAGGATAGAGACAATTTAATTAGTAACCATCCGGAAATGCTTTTTTTTCGTCATTATGCTTCGCGGAACTTCATTTTAAAATGTTTTTTCAGAGCCAAAAGCCGGTGAAGCAAAATCCATTTATTTTTGAGGCTAATTGAAGTGGATTCCGGTTAAAAATTTGCCGGAATTGACCTATTAAATTATCCAAAATTTTACTAACCTGATTTTTTCATGTATTCATAGAATTAAGGATGGACAGAGGATATCATCTGCCTAATCCAGGGTCGTACCTCTGCAACCAGGATGAAAATTAATCCAGTAGAAAAACATTGACATTATTTAGACAAAAAGATATATTTGTCGAAAATTAGTCTCTATTCTCAAAGTGAGGTGTCATGGATCAGCCACTTAAACCACGAATCGTTATCAGCACATGCATTGAACACGAAGCATGCCGGTTCAACGGTCAGATCATCGCCGATGAATTTATTCGTAATTTGCGGGATCTGGTTGAATTTATCCCGGTTTGTCCTGAGGTTGAATTGGGACTTGGCACACCACGGGAACCCATTCGCATCGTGTCGAAAGCGGGAGATTTCAGACTTATTCAGCCAGCTACGAACTCGGATTTAACAAAACCAATGCATGAGTTTTCGCAAAAATTTTTGACAACCTTAACACAAATTGATGGTTTTATTCTGAAAAGCCGCAGTCCCTCCTGCGGACCGAAAGACGTCCGTGTCTACTCCGAAAAAGGCCAACCAATGGCCAACAGCATTGGTTTTTTCGCCAAGGCTGTTCTGGATAAATTCCCCCATCTTGCAGTGGAAGAGGAAGGACGGCTACGCAATTTCCGAATTCGTGAACATTTTCTCACACGTATTTTTGCTGTCGCCCGCTTCAGACAGGTGAAAAATTCCGGTTCAATGAAAGAGCTGGTCTCGTTTCAGGCAAAAAATAAATTCATTTTCATGGCATATAATCAAAAAGCGATGCGGCGTCTGGGGCAAATTGCGGCAAATTCAGAGAAAAAAACCTTTTCTACCGTAACAGAGGAGTACGAAGCCGAGCTGGCACGCGTGTTCAGCCGACTACCCCATGTCGGCTCCCACATCAATGTCCTGTTGCATGGATTTGGTTATTTCTCCAAGAATTTAAATGCAGAGGAAAAAGCCTGGTTTCTCGATGCACTGGAAAAATACCGTCAGAAGAAATTGCCTTTATCAGCATTGCTCAGCGTTTTGCGCGCCTGGATCGCACGCTTTAACGAGCATTACTTAGCACAGCAAGCTTATTTTGAACCTTATCCGGAGTCGCTTAGAGAAATTCGTGATTCAGGCAAAGGGCGCGACTTGTGAAGAATCAGGACTAATCACAAGACTTATACAAATCACTTATCTTGCTTTATTTATAAACACCAAGATTGGGGGCTGTGTCAAAACATGATTTAATGGCCGTAACGCGACATTTATGTCACTCATTTTTGAGCTTAAACTTACGACATAAATGTCGCGTTACATGTTTTAACACAGCCCCCATCGTACACGTTCAGCATTGTTTGAATAAAGCGGGTTATAACAGATAGAATTCACAATTACAAAATCTCATAGAGAAAAATGAAAAAAACGCTTTTACTCATATCACTTCTCCTAACTCTGGCCGGGGAATTATTCGCGCAAAATAACGGCGTTATCGTCGGGCATGTGAAAGATGCAAAGACGCAGGAACACCTGATCGGTGTGAATGTCTCAATTCCGGGAACATTGCGTGGTGTATCGACAGATACTTCCGGGAACTTTCGCATCGACAAGCTGCAGCCGGGCACATATCGCCTGCAATTCAGTTACATTGGCTACGAAGTATTATTAAAAACGGACATCATTGTCAACCTGAGCAGCCCGGCAACTGTCAATGTCAGCCTCGTGCCTTCGACAGTTGCTGGTGAAACGATCACAGTAACTGCAGGATATTTCACTCAGGCTAATCTTGCACCTGTCAGCACAACGCTGCTCTCCCGCGAAGAAATTCGTCGCTTCCCCGGTGGTTTTGAGGATGTCGTTCGAACGGCAGCAACGCTGCCCGGTGTGGCCGTCATCAATGATGGCGGGAGAAATGATTTGCTGGTGCGTGGCGGCGGGCCCTCGGAGAATCTTTATCTCATCAACGGACTTGAGGTGCCGAATATTAATCATTTTGGGAATCAGGGACTAAGCAGTGGTACGCTGAGCTTTCTCAACCTGGATTTCGTTGAAAACATGGAATTTTCCACGGGTGGTTTCGCTGTAAAATACGGTGACAAAATGTCGTCGGTGCTGTCCATCGACACACGTCCGGGAAGAAATGACAGGCTCGGTGGAAAAGCGACTATTTCAGCCACCCAATTTGGCCTCAACCTCGAAGGCCCTATCAGAAATAAAGGCAGTTATTTGTTCTCTGCACGGCGGAGTTACCTTGATATCATCTTCAAAGCCCTGGGCTTGCCATTCGTGCCTGTTTACACAGATTACAATTTTTTCGCCCATTACGATCTGAGCCCGACTTCGCAGCTGAGTCTTATGTCACTTTTAGCAGTAGATCGCGTTGATCGTGACCAATCGACACTGGAAAACAGAGTGACCAATGCGGGCATTATGGGCAACGAGCAGGACCAATTTATCAGTGGCATTAAGTATCGCAGGTTATTTTCAGAGGGGTTTGTGGATTTCATTGCAGGAAATAACAACAATGCTTATCGCTTTCGACAGATCGATTCCACCGAACAGGAATATTTCCGCAGCAAGGCGACGGAAAATGAATTCACGCTGAAAGTCGATAGTTATTTCCGTTTATCGGAGGCAAATGGACTGTCCGCAGGTCTTGGCCTTAAACGGGTCGGCAATGAGAATACGACAACTTTTGCGGATACAATCTACGACCGCAACGGCAGGCAGGTTCCTCTCGAACTCCTTCATTTACCCAACACCATCGCAGTGGATACAGCAGATTATAAATTGTCCTCCTACCTGGAAATAGAACGCAAGTTTGCCAACAAATTTGAAGTGCACCTGGGGTTGCGAGGCGACTATTATAATTTTATTGAAGAAAAATTTCACACAACGGCACGATTTTCAGCAATTGCGCATTTGAGCACTACAACCAAATTCAAAACCAGCATCGGGCGTTATGAACAGGCCCCTTCCTATGTGTGGGTGCTCAATCCCGTGAACCGCCAGCTCAAACCGCTGCGAAATGATATGCTTGTTGCCGGAATCAATCACCTGCTCATGGAAGACACGAACTTGTCTTTCGAGACTTATTTTAAAAAGTACAGCAACCTACCCGCTGGCGCTACTCCGGAGCTTGCCTACCTTATTTTGACGAACACTGGTGTTGGTTATGGTGGGCGTGAAGACAACTTTCAATCTTTTGGTTATATCCCTTTAGTCTCGGAAGGCGAAGGACAAGCTTATGGTTTTGAACTGCAATTGCAGAAAAAGCTATCGGAAACACCGCTCTACGGTCAGATCAGTCTGGCTTACAGTAAAAGTGAATATACCGCACGAAACGGAGAAACGTATCCTGGCCAATACGATCAGCGATTTATTTTGAATATTTCAGGAGGTTATAAATTTGGAGCGAATTGGGAAGTAAGCGGCAAATTTCGTTTTTATACGGGTTCTCCCTACACACATGTTTATCTACCTGAAGAAAACAATGGGCTCATTCAAAACTTGCCACAAGACTATCTGCAATCCAGACTTGATCCTGGGCATGTCCTCGATCTGCGCATCGATAGACGTTTCAACTTTGCGAACTGGACACTCATCGCCTTTACGGATGTGCAGAATGTCTATAACAACCTGTTGCCCCGAAAGCCGCAATACGATTTCTGGGCACGAAAAATCAGTGACAAAGCTGAGCTTGGAATTTTACCATCAATCGGTGTAAGTGTAGAATTTTGATGCGAAAATATACCCAGTCGATTGAATAATCGTTGCAAACGAGTATAACAGCTTTTTTGAGGGGAAATAAAACTCAATAGCGCCACCACGGCAATCAGACTAGGAAGATGCTCCCTGCACTACAGCAAGAAAATTGTGCAGGATTTTCACGCTTTCGGGTGTTTCCCGCACCTGTTGCAACATGAGCTGCACATCCGCACCTTGCCGGCGTAAATGCTTTTCAGATTGCCGAATATATTCCCGGGTAACGATGGAGGTATATTCCGGATGGAACTGCACACCCCACGTTACTTCACCAAAACGAAATGCCTGGTGTGAATCTAGGGTACTGGAAGCCAGGCAGATCGCTCGTGGTGGCAATTCAAGTACCGATTGTGCATGGGAAACATGTGCCTTGAAGGTGCTCGGTAATTCATCAAACAAAGCGTCCTTTTCTTCGAAATTTTTCCGTTCTATGGCTACCGTTCCAAACTCCAGCCCATTTGGATTATAACCGACTCTTCCCCCGAGCGCAGAAGCCAGTAATTGATGCCCAAAACACACACCCAACAATGGGATTTTCGCAGAGACGGCCGCTCGTACCCAGTCAGCTACATATTCAATCCAATCTGTTCTCTTGGTAACCATGTCGTGGGAACCGGAAAGAAGCGCGCCAGCGACGGTATCAGGCTCAGGTAGTTTTTCCCCTTCGTAAACCCGGATCGAAGTGCATGACAACGGATCCACACCCATTCCGGCAATCAACCAATCGTCAAAATCACCATGATGATCGTATAGTTCAGAATATGTTTTTCCACACTGAACGATAAGAATGTTTTTCTGTTTTTTCATTGGTATCCCAAATAAGGATTATGCAGCTCAAAGCGAGTATAATAAATATTCAAATCGCAAACAACATCCATTCGGACGTTAATTTCAACGAATATTTCTTAAAATAAAAGAGGGCTTTTTGCGCATAATATTTAAAAGTGGATATTTATAATTGAAGTATAATTTCAGGTGAAAAATCTTAAAATTCGAATACCTTGGCTGGTCAGGGAGGTCAGCACAACTTTTCAAATGCTGGAAAATGAGGCGCAGATGAAAAGAAATCAGCATTCACCTTAGCACAGAAACGAAAAGCTTCACCAGCATTTTTGCAAAATAAACAAGAAGCAGGAGTATTGAACATGCATCATGGAAGAATCACGAAAATACTGCTAATTCCCGCATTATTTCTTATTATTTCCACCTCACTTTGCGCTCAACTTCCTCCCGGGAAAACCTATAAAATCGCGGTTCTCCCTTTTGCCACAGACATCGCAGGCCAGGATGCCTTAAAACCTGCATACGCCTTGTTGCAAGGTCTTAAACGCAATAGCCAGCTTATGCCCGTTGATATGCAAACCGTGCTCAACGCACTCTCCGATCAGCGAATTGGCCAAACCAATTGCAGTGATATCACCTGTGCGCGAAAGCTTGGGTATGCCCTGCGCTCCCATTTCATTGTGCATGGACAAATAAACTCCACCTATAGCGGTTACTTTGTCACAATTCAGGCAACACACACAAAATCCGGCAAAGTTTTAAACCGGGTATCGAAAAACGTTCCCGGTTCTATTGACGACCTCTCCGCCGCCATGAACAAAATGGCCGACTTGCTCATACGTACAAGCTCCGCACCGCTTGCAAACAATTCAACTCGAACGAGCACGACACTCAGCAAAAAGTCCAGCAAGAAAAAATGGGCTCTGGTTGGTCTTGCCCTGGCCGGTGGTGTAGGTGTTGGCATATTGACAACGCAAGGCGGAGACAATCCCCCCGAGGATCAGCCACCAACTCCGACTCAGCTTCCCGGACCACCGCCACTTTCGGGTGGGAACTAAATCCCTGCCATTGCTATGAATACCTGATTTTATAGATTGAATTCCTGCAAGGAACTAAAAATGAGAATACCACATAAATTCATTTATTTTTTATCACTCGTTTTGCTGCCATTGAGCCAGACATTTTCCCAGGACAAACCACAAATTGTGGAACACGTCTTCCTGCTGAATGGCAAACTAACGCACAAAGCCAGTATCGGTGATGTGACCATCGAATTGAAATTCGACCGTAGCATGAATACCGACATCGATCCGGATATCGATTATAGCCTGACAACTGCTGACTTTAACCTTTCCCTTCCCGCACGGGGGGCCTGGGAAAGCGATACACTATGGCAGGGTGAGTTTACCATCAGCAGCAATCTGCCTAGCAGCGGGGACGGTGTCTATTTTTTCCGCATCTCCGGGGCAACTTCCGCTGAGGATGTGGTCATGGATACCACAATTTCCGAGACCACGCTGGAAATCTGTAGACCGGAAGTGGTTTTTGATAAAATGGAAATCGATCTTGGCCGGTTTGTCGCCGGAAATGTTACACCGGTTCCTCTGCGAATCTCCAATCCCGGCTGCGACTCTCTCATCATAGAAAGCATGACGATACCGGCGCCTTTTACTCTATCAAAAATTGTCCATAATCAGGCTATTCAAAGCAACAGCTCAATCATCATTAATATTGGAATTGATACCAAACTCCGCTCCTATTTTGAGGGACAGGTTACGATCACCATACCGCAATTGCGTCCAAGTATTTACACCATACCGGTCACTGGTACATCCCACGGTGCAAAAATAAGCATAACTCCGGATACGCTGCGATTTGGCAATGTTGAGCTTGGGGGAGATTCAACCCAACTCATTCACATTGAAAATATTCCGGCCGAGGATCCGGCACTTAGCGATACACTTTATATTTTCTCAGAATCCAGCACAGATCCAACAGTTTTCTCGGTTAATTCGGTTCAAAGAAGTATTGCACCCGGTGGCTCTACAACAGTTGCTGTAAAATTCAAACCGACAAAAGTGCTTAATTATCTCGGTAATTATATTCGCCTGCAGAATTCGGATGCGACACAAAAAGACGCAAAAGTTGTGGTTCTGGGCCGAGGTATTGATAACGATCCTCCGCCGCAAATTCCCGGTCTTTCCATCAACTGGTCGGGCGTCTATCCCGGCTACACCAATGCGGACAGTATTCGCATTTGCTGGCAACCCATCACCGACAGTGGTGGCAGTGGCATAGC
The DNA here is from genome assembly GCA_020633655.1 of Deferribacteres bacterium. GTDB lineage: Bacteria > Zhuqueibacterota > Zhuqueibacteria > Zhuqueibacterales > Geothermadaptataceae > Bioreactorimicrobium. Next base: position 10,812 of record JACKDF010000002.1, on the reverse strand, counting down.
AGAAATTCGCTGGAAACTCGATACGCTGAATGTTGCACCAGACAAAGTTGACGATCTTGGAATTGGCGGTGGCATTCGAAAAATCACCGATTCCACGACCTGTGTGTACCTGCCGTTTCGCTATCGCTCGAATCCTGGACAACGCCTACCCGATGGCCGTTATTATGGTTATTTTTGGTTTGTTGATGGTGCGGGAAACTCCGGTTTTTTTGATCCGGTTTTTAAAACAATAACCTACGATGTTACCGTACCGGGTGTACCTGATTCCATTGATCGCTCTATTGCGCCAACGAGCTGGTTTGGTCGCACAAATCCCTTTAAGCTCACATTCTGGCTGCCAAAAACAAAGCGTACAGGACACAACGATGTTTCGGTTGTCCGGTGGAAATATGGCACGCGGCCTGGTTCGGTTGCCGATTTCGATGTAAGCCGGGATCTTGGCGTGCACGCTGATACGGTCACGGTACAAATTCCGTTTAATACAATCGAATGTGGCAAAGGCAATCTTTATGTGTGGCTGGTGGATTCCACTGGCAACTCGAGTATCAGCAACCTGGCTGGAATTCCCTACCAATTCGACGGATGTTCGCCGCATATAACTCGTCTTCGACCACACGGAAATCTTATCGGAACAGTGGGGGTGGCCTATCAGGACACGGTACTAATCACAGATGAAACGGATATATCCGAGGCAACAGTATACTACCGGTTTGGAGGTGCACAAGCAGAAGAACCACCGGCTCAGGCACATCGCATCGATGATTCTGACTTGTTTGTTGTCACTATTCCCCAAGGCGCCATGACACGCCGCGGCCTTGAATATCGTGTGGTTGCAGCAGATCAATTTGGCCAGATTGCTTACGGTCCAACAGAAACTTTGGACTGTTCCATCGATAATGAAGAAACCTGGTTTCCTGTTCGCACGCGCATTGCCGAACCCGACGACCGGCCTATCGATAATTCAGGCAACCCGGTACCATTGAAGTCGGGTGAAGAGTTGACGAATTATCAGATGTTTTCTGTGCCGTATTCCCTCGACAATCCCAAGATTGCTGCAGTTTTAGGAGATGATTTAGGCGAATACAATGACACCCAATGGCGTTTCTTCGACTATATTTCCGGCCATGAAGGCAGTCCCTGGGTTGAAGGTTATTCAGCAAGAGATTTTATACCCGGTCGTTCTTATTTTATTATTACCCGCAAAGAAAATATTGTTCCCGGAGCCGGTCCGGGCACAACCGTCCGCACGATTTGCCCTGACACGATCGCTCTAAATGTTGGATGGAACTTTATTGCATCGCCATTTGCATTCCCGGTTCATAAAAGTTCGCTCAATTTGATCAATTCGAATTCCATCCTTACTTTGCGTTCTTACGCAGCTGGTTGGGATATCACGGATGTTTTACAACCGTGGCAAGGCTATGCCCTTTACGTCACCGCCGAAAATACGAATGCGCCCATTTATCTCGTATTTCAACCCATGGCAACGGAAAGCCATGCGCAAAAAACTGCAGCTTTGGTGACCCGCTACAACGAGGGCGAATGGGCATTAAAAATTGCTGCAACCGCGGGAAATTATACAGATCAACACAATTGGGCAGGATTATTGGGCAATGCATCCAATACTGTTGACGCTTTTGATATGGCAGAGCCGCCAGCCATAGGCAACTATGTCTCCGTTTCCTTCCCGCACAGCGAATGGCAGCAACCTGCAGAAAGCTTCTGTGCAGACATGCGCGACATGCAAGAGCCAAATCAGATATGGACCTTGGCCATACAATCAAACATTCCCGGGCAATCCATCGAGTTGAATTTTGATCGCACAGGAAATTTTGATAACAGTAAAAACCTGTATCTTGTGGATGAAGACGCTGGTCTCAAGCTCAATTTAGGTGAATACCAGCAATACACTTTGCCTGCTCAGAATGCAAGAACCCCCAAATTGCTGAAAATCATTAGCGGAACAATGGAATTTGTTGCCGAAAACACGGCGAACGTGGCAGATGTGCCAAATGAATTTCATTTAGCACAGAATTATCCCAATCCCTTCAATCCGGAAACGCATATCCGGTTTAGCATGCCGCAAAACGAACACGTGCACATAGTAGTCTTCGATCAATTAGGTCGATTAGTACGAACATTAGTGCAAGGTGAGATGGCGGCAGGCTACCACGATTTAACGTGGGATGGAATGAACGAGGCAGGCCAGCGTATGGCCTCAGGACTATATTTTCTGCAGATGCGCTCCGGGTCATTTTTACAAACCCGAAAAATGGTCATTTTGAAGTGAAGTAATTTCCAATAATCAACACTCAATTTACAATTTCCAAGCCTAAAAAATTTGAATATTGAAAATTGTTTGTTGATCATTGAGTGTTGAATTTAAAGGATCACCATAACGGAATTCTCCAAAAGGAACTCGAATTCGCCAAGATGAGCATCATTTCACCAGAATTCAGGCTCTTAATTTGGAGATGAGCGCCTTCAGAAGTGTGGTCAATCCGGGTTCGCAGAGAAATATTTGACCGAGTCCAATTGACCATCATTTTGTGCTGGAGTTATATTCAGGACAGAACAAATGAGATCGTAGATATGGACGTTTTGAAATGAAGAAACCTGCATATCTTTCTGAAATGCTGGACCCGATGCCAGAAAAATTCCGTGCATGCGTTTATCCATATTGTCGTAACCGTGTGCACCCCCGAATTTTTTATATTGCCTGCGGCGTTGCGCCCGGGCTTTTGTCATAACCTCCCACCCAGTATCCGCAATAAGCACCAGGGGATGAATACGTGCATTATTTTGAAAATGAAAGCGTGCCGGGATATCTTCTTTTTTGAAAACATGCAGGTTCGGGTGTGCATTGTACAATTTATCATACAGAACATCCCGCTTGCCATCTTTTGGCAATACTGTACTCACAATGTACCAATCTGCATAGCTCACATCATTAAGATCAATGTAATCATCGATTTCAATAATTCGGTCGGTACTGGTCTCAGCCATTCCGTGGTCACTAACGACAACAAGATTTACCTCTTGCGGCACCCGTTTTAAACCATCACCGAGGTAACCAATGAGACTATCCATTCGACTGATACCCTGAACGATCTCCGGAGAATCCGGACCGTACCGGTGCCCAAGATGATCAATAAAACTGAAATAAAGCGTTATGAAACGTGGTCGTTTGCTCTCGGGATAAGCCAGCCAGGAAAGCACGGAATCGATTCGGGTTTTATCGGGAATGTCGTCGTCATATTTTTTGTACATCGAAGGGTGCAACCCATCGATAGCTGTCTCCGAACCAGCCCAGAAAAAAGAAGCAGCCCGCAAGCCCTGCTTCTCCGCTGTGTTCCAAAGCGGCTCACCACCCCACCAGACAGGATTGAGTATTGTTGACTCCCGTTTAATAGAAAACGAATCCTGTGTTACCGGATCATACATATAATTGGAAATAATCCCGTGATTTTCTGCATAAAGTCCGGTTATGATCGAATAATGGTTTGGAAAGGTTAAGGAAGGAAAAACAGGAATCAAGCCATCGGCTTTCACACCCGCTTTTGCAAGGCTATCAAAATGCGGTGTTGCACATTTTTGAAAATAATCCCAGCGAAATCCATCGATTGAGACCAGAAGAACGGTTTGCTGCGATTTATCAGGTGCATTTTTTTGTTGTGAACACGCCAGGAGCGCTAAAAAAAGAAGAACGCTGGTGATCAGCACGACATGCGTTCGTTTGTACGATTTCATCGATTCAACCTCACTCCATCTTCGGTTATCCAGGCAGTAATGTAGTGCGCTGGTGTAATATCAAAATAATAATTAAAAACACGCAAGTTGGCTTGCTCTTTTAAACCCAGCTCCGATTCAGCCATACTCTCCAACTCCACTGAGTGCTCCTCCGCGTTTGCTTGTTTGAATTTTTCAAAGGCCACGTAAAATGGTTTATTCGCTGCGTGAGCCGCCATAGCGATGAGGCTTGTGCCTGCTTTATTCACCACGTCACCATTTTTAAAAACAGTGTCAGCACCAACAACAACCAGGTCAACTTTAGGCACGATCAAACCGATTTGGCTCTCGGTTATTACTGTCGTATCCACGCCCAACTTTGCTGTCGTTTCGGCAAGACGTGCCCCCTCGCAAAGGGGCCTGCTTTCCGGAATAAACAACTGAATACCGGAGTTGCGGCATATTTTTATAAGCGAAAAAACCGTCGAACTGTAACTGTAAGTCATTATCCTGCTGTTGGGTTTGATGAGCTGCGACAGAGTTGTTGCAGCCTCATCGACTGCCCTTTTTGAGCTTTCGATTAAATCTTCCGCCGTTTTCATAGCCTCCAGGCGGAATTCCTGCAGTGTAAAAGTGGGTAAGGTTTGTAAATTATCAAGCCAGGTTTGCAATAAATTTTTTATGGGAGACATGCTTGGCCGGGCGGCCTGCAATGCATGCGCGAAGTCGATAATTTCGCTTTTCATTTCAGCGACACCATTGGTTTGAATTTTCCAAATGATATCCGTGACGATCTCCAGGCAACGCCGTGCTAATTCACTGGCACCGCTGTCTCTATTTTCAACAATTTCCTGTATGTATTGTTGTTTGATATCCATATTCCTGCTTCTATTTTTTAAATTGCAACTCACTCATTTATTTATTAAACCTACTCTCGCGACGAACTATGGGATATACATCGTCTTTAAGATAGGAGTAATTTATGCAGATTTCCAGAAGAATTCAGACAATTTTCCTGCACTTGTCCATCGTGATGTTTATCAGCGCGTGCAGCTCCAGCAGCGTGACTGTGCCGGTCACTCGACCAGCGGAAATAAATCTGAAAAATATTAACAAAATCGCTATAGGCGAAATAACCGGCAGAGGCAGCAGACAACTGACAGACGATCTAACTATTGCTCTTTTTCAATCGAGAAGGTTCGAAGTGCTTGACCGCCAGCATCTTGACCGGATTCTGGAGGAGCACTCCCTTACGCTTTCGGGTTACGTCGACGAATCGACGGCCGTTGAAGTCGGAAAGCTTATCGGTGCCGCAGCACTCATATTTGGAAATGTCTCGGAATACGACTATGCGGAAGATCTGTCCCACGAGGATGAGTTCGATAAAAAAAGCGGCAAAACGACCGTAAAATGGCAACGCAAAGGCACAGCTAAAGTCACTGTCACTTTGCGTGTCGTCGATTTGCAAACCGGAAAAATCATTGCCATCAACAAACTGGATAAATCGGTATCCCAGACACAATACCGCGACGATAAAAGGCCGGAGGAAATTGATGACAAAGCACTTTTCAACCGCTGTCGCGAACATATCGTAACTAATTTTATGCACAAAATTGCACCCTACACCGAAAATGTAGCCGTCTCCTTTGCCATGGACGATAAAATGCCTGAGCTAAAACATGGCTACGATATGGCGAAAATTGGCGATTGGGATGAAGCCATCACAATTTTCCAATCTGCTGTGGAAAAATATAAACACAGTCGCAACAAGGTCGATAAAGCATATTATAACCTTGGCCTTGGATACATGGTCACAAATCAGTTTGACGAAGCCAGGGAAAATTTTGAAATAGCATACAGGATTCAGGCAGAGGACAAATATGCGCGTGCGCTGCAAAAGTTAGATCAGCGAATAGAGGAAATGCAGCAATTGCAGGAACAGCTCTAACCTGTTAATTCATAAACACCAAGATTGAGACTGATCCCTTTGCAGGATAGTCGAAAATCTCAAAAATGCTTGAATAAATGAAAGTACAGCGCATTCGAATCGTCACAGGATACATGGATGAAACACACTTTGATTCTTACACCAGGTACATGGGAAGTTGAGGGAAAATACACCAACGAAAGCGATGTCGTCTTCGCTGCAGAGGGCACGCTTCGCATCGAACATCACGATCATCTTTGGCTATATGAAAGCTGGATTGAATTGGCGGATCCACTGGAACCGGACGTTCGGCATGAGTGGGAGATACAACCCTGGAATGAAAAAAATGACTTCTTGAATTGGCAGGCTGAGCATACGCTTATGGGAAATTTAAAGGGGAAATTTTTGCTGATAGCTGAAACCATCATTTCTCAATTTTACAGCGAAGAAGGCGACTACATGGGTTCCGAAGTCATGCTGATGCAGGAGGAGGACAAGTATTACAATCGCGGGACAACCTTTGTCGGCGACCACAAACTTCACTCATGGAGTTTAAATTTAAGACGGCAATTTTAGAACATTACGAAAAACCCAATGCGCCAAGCTTGCTCAATAGGAGTTTCAAAAACCGAAGAAAAAAAACCTGACGAGACCGTCGAAAAACATGCAAATTCGGACCCTGAGCATGCCGATGGGCCCGAATTTGAGCGTAGAACCAGCCGTTTCGACACTTCGAATTTACTCAGTGCAGGCCAGCTCAACGTCCGGTTTATCACTTTTTCGACAGTCACGTCGGAGTTGGTACTGCATGGGCCCCGGGGACAAGGTAATGAAAAACGCTTATTTCTTTTTCCCCATGAACAATTTTCTGGCTGCTTTTATATAAAATCCGGTGGGCAGGCTGCGCATGGCATGGTATAACAGAAACATTTGCCAGGGGTAAATATATTTAAATTTCTTTCTCGCCACAGCGGTTATCATTTTCTGCGCTGCTTTGTCAGCAGGAATGAGCCACCATAAATTTTTCCGACCTGCAGTCATTGGGGTTTCAACCCACCCGGGCAAAATGGAAGTAAACTGAATATCTCTCGCTTGTGTGGCGAGGCTTTCCATCATCGTGTTGAGCGCGATTTTTGTCATGCTGTACGCACTACTGCCCGGCAAACCTCGCATTGAAGCAACAGAACTGATTGCGACTATGGCCCCATGATTTTGTGGAATCATGACTTCCAGAGAAGCTTTCGTGGTGTAAACCGCTCCCATCAGATTTGTTTGCATGCAGGATTCAAAGGACTCCCATTCCCATTTGAACAGATTGGATTTGGCGCCCACTCCAGCATTCACCCACACCACATCGATACGGCCTGCATACTCTTTAAATTCATTCACCGCTTCGTAAACATCCTCACGATCCTGCACATCGCACACGCGAATCCAGAAACGGCTGTTGCCCTGGCTAAGCGACTCGGCAAGCTCGACCATTTTATCTTTTCGCCGGCTTAGCAAACCAAAGGTGACGTGATACGGTGCCAATGCTTTTGTAATCGCGATACCAAGTCCGGAAGAAGCCCCGGTTATAAGTACAGTTTTATTTTGCCAATAAGCCTGCAGCAAATCGCTCTTTGCCATTTTTCTCTCTCCAATTTTTATCTATGTTCAAAAAAATGCTTCTCCAACAATTCCATTTTTCGAGAATTGCTCCCCTCCACCCTGCGAATCCAATCGAGGCGCAAATCAAATATTTCCTGCTCCGAGAGCTGCCATTCAATCCCTGATTTATGCAGCCGTTCGATCAACGGGGAGACCAGCAATGCCGCACTCACCGAGATATTGAAGCTCTGTGTAAAACCGTACATCGGAATTTTCACATGGATATCCGCTTCTTTTAAAAGCAGTGGATTTACGCCGACCTCCTCATTTCCAAAAACGAGGGCGACAGGTTCATCCAGCGAAATTTCATCGGGTGTAACTGAATTTTCTTCAAGTGTCGTAACCGCTATCCGGTATTTTTTCCGCCGCAACTCACGCACACACATTTTAATATTTTCTTCCCCTTTTTCGGGGAAACGAAGGATGTCAATCCATTTACCAGCGCCTGAGGTGATGGCTTTATGCATTTGAAATATGTTGGTATTTTCGATCGCATAAAGGTCCTGGATTCCAAAGCACTCACACGATCGAATGACAGCGCTTGCATTGTGGGTATGGTACAAATCGTCGGTCACAACCGCGATGTAGCGTGTCCGGTTTTGCAATACTTCCTCAATACGGTCGAGTTTATTCTGGGTGATATACCTCGAAAGGTAAGTCATCAATTCTTGCTTTGTCTGGTTATCCATGGCAGACTTTGGATTTGTAAAAAGGATTCAATTGCCCGGTCTTCTTTTGAATTTTTTGTGCAGAACGAATCCGAAAATTTTCTTTAAATTCGATTATTTCACCAAAGTGCTCGCAATTTTTCCCATATCATTTTCAATCTTGCTAAAGAAATATTCCGGCACAGAATTTAATTTTAAAAGCCAATAAACAACCACAACCTGCATCATTCGCTCCGTAATGCCCTGATAATCCACAAATTCAGAAAAAAGATAACGCAAGATGAGCACGGCGCAAAAGGTAAAAACACTGAGAATTATAAAATTTTTGTCCTTGACGACCATGGCATTCAAAGTCACCGATAGCAGAAAAAAGAGCAACGATATGCGATAGAAAAATTCATGCAGGAATGAATCCAGATTGTGATCCAGTACGAAGAAATTCTTGTCGGACCACCAGCCCAAAATAAAAAGAGCGCCGGCATATATGAGGAGTCCCATCAATGCAGATGCCTGTAAGAAACTCCATCGTTTTGTTTTGCTCAAAGCAAAAACCATTGCAGTTACTGCGCTCCCCAGAATAAAAAATCCCGCGCGCATTAACCAGGCATTGGGAAAGCCTTGTGCACCCAATTCAGAAATTGTATTGCGGGTAATTATGTAATAATCCGGTGCAAGCATGCCGGCAATCAACACGACTAAAAGATAGATTACAAATAAAAGCTGTGAAGTTCGTTTCATTCTTTTATCAATTACCTTTGTGTAGAAACAAAAAAGGCAACCATTTGGCTGCCAAAATTTTTTACTGATATCCTCAACTCCCCGATTCCTGAAGTGTCAGCGTTTGTTTCACTGACCGGGCTGGTGAGGGAAGTTTAACGAAACATCGCTTTAATACTACCCCAGGTCTGACGTGCGCTTGAAACGGTGGGCACGACCTTTTCTACTGCTGAGAGTTCAAAGCTCCCGTCTGTTTTTTCAATTTTAATTCGATAGTAATAAGTCCGGGCTCCAGCAGTTGATGTTTTGAAAACGGACATATCTTCATACTCATATTTGTGAGATGACTGATTGTCGTTTTTACAATCCATATAGGTGAGCCGTGAAAAACTGGTTTCCGTTAAGCCTCTTTGCAGCTCATAGCCCTTAATACCGGTTTCTTCTGCAGTTTCCCAAATAACAGTTACTTTGTTGTATCCCGGATTTACATCAAATCTTTTCAGTATGGAATCAGCAAAAAGCAACCCCGAAGCGAGAGCGAGACATACTAAAAAAATTTTTAAATGATTTTTCATACTTAGTGCCTTCCAGTCCGGATTTCATAAAACCGCTAAATAATTTAATGAAATCGCTCCAAGAGTCAAGGAATTTTAGCCTCTTTTCAAATCATCGACATTTTTTTACAAAATAAATGCCACGAACAAACAAAACTGAGGATGCTTGCATTATTTCCAGTTATTTTATATAATAGGCGCTCATTTTTTTCATTCAGGACGCACACGACGCAGCGTGGGTCGAGTTACTTTCCATTCAAAAAAATAGCTGTATGAATCATAAAACAAAAACGCCTTCTTTTCACGTTGGCCCGATCCCGGTTTACGGTCATGTAATTCTGGCGCCGATGGCTGGTTTTTCTGATCTGCCCTACCGTTCAATTTGCCGTGAATTGGGCTCGGCAATGAGTTATTCAGAATTTGTTTCCACAGAAGCTATCATTCGCGACAACCAAAAATCATTGCGAATGCTGCGCTATGCAACAGAGGAACGGCCCGTCGTTTTCCAGATTTTTGGTGCTAATCCTGAAGTTATTCTCGAAGCCGCCAAGCGCATTTCCGAATTGCAACCGGACATTATCGACATTAACATGGGGTGCTCGGTGAAAAAAGTTTCCGGAAAAGGAGCGGGCGCAGCTCTGTTGAAAGATCCCTCCAAAATCGGGCATATCTTTAATCTTTTAAGCCGTGAGTTGCCATTTCCGGTTACGGGGAAAATCCGCCTTGGCTGGGACCACGATAGCTTGAATTACCGTGATGTTGTACGCGCAATGCAGGAAAACGGAGCCCAACTTGTGGCAGTGCACGGTCGTACCAAAAAACAAGCGTACCAAGGGCAGGCCAATTGGGATGCCATTGCGGAGATTAAAAGTATGGCACAGATTCCAGTCATCGGCAATGGCGATGTGACTTCGGTCGCGGACATAAAGCGTATGCGGGACCATACCGGCTGTGATGCGGTGATGATAGCCCGGGCTGCCATCGGGAATCCATGGATTTTTGCCGGGAAAAATGCAGAGGACGTAACCCTTGCTGAGAAATTAACCATGATTCGGCGACACCTCGCAGCCAATCTCGAATTTTATGAAGGTGATTATGGTTTGATTCTCTTTCGCAAACACGTGGCGAAGTATATTAGTGGCATCCATGGTGCGAGAGAATTACGGGCAAAATTGGTTACAGCACGCAGCGCTGCCGATTTTGCGAACATCGTAACTGCTGCCGAACAACAAACAACTGAAGAGAACCTCATCTCCCATTGAAATCCAATGAACCTTGTTTATTCCTGTATTATGTAAAGCTAATTATGAGCAAAGGGGCCCCCTTGTCCAAGCTTGGTATTTATGAATTAATAAGGTTAAACAGAAATTTCCCTTTTTCGTCCTTTTTGTGAAACAAAAATCGCCCAATTCCTTACAAGGGCAATTGCAATTTGTGTCATAGCGAAATTTCATATTCGTCAGTAGTTTCAGAAATCATAAAAAAATTGAATAAACTCTGACGAGATTGTAGAAAAACATGCAAATTCGGACCCTGAGCTTGCAGAAGGGCCCGAATTTGAGCGTGG